>JARWZU010000056.1 GCA_029866215.1 Akkermansiaceae bacterium | reverse complement strand
CTTGGCGTTGGCAAAGTAATTCTCGCAGGTGGCACCTTGAACGCGAATGGTGATTTGGATCTCTCGCGGCTCTCGTGGTATCCCGATGGAAATGCAACAGCAACGACCTATTACCGTCTCACAGGAAGCGACACCGCGATCAATGGACCGGTCACGCTCAATGTGGCTGAGGGTAAAACGGTCAGCACGAGCACCCTCGTTGGAAACAATAGCACTGCGAGCTTGATCACCAAAAAGGGCTTAGGAACGTTCTCGCTGAGAGGCGGTGGTGCAACCAATCTCTTGGGTGGCTTCAATGTCCAAGAAGGCACCCTGAGCATTAATGGAAGTGCAAACGGCTGTACGGGAACAGGAAACATCACCTTGAGCGGCGGCAATCTTTCGCTAGGCAAGGGCATTGGATCCATCGGCACCTACTCCGCTCTGGATCTAGCCGTAGCTCTTTACGCGACTGCCAATGCCACCATTACTCTGGATTCCAACCCGGCGACCGCAGCGGCAAGCAATTTCTCTAGTATCGCCTCTCTTGTGGCGGAGGGTGGTAAAACGATCACGATCGCTAAAGCTGCGGCCGCGAATGCGGGTGTGAAAATGGTCTTTAGGTCAGCAAATTTAACCGGCACCACAACGCTGGATGTTGCCAGTTCCGCTGGGGTTACGTTTGGTAATGCAACCGGCACAGGCGGGATCACCAAGACCGGTTCTGGCAAATTGATCTTGGGTGTCGTCCCCACTACTTCAAATCCGCCAGTTGATCAAATTGGAAACAATACCTACAGCGGCGCAACTGCTATCAACGCAGGCACGCTCGTGCTCGGTGGAAACAGCACCCATGCCTCGTCGATCACGATTGCCGATGGTGCAGTTGCTGAGTTCGAGGTAGGTGATGCAGTTGCAACCACTTCAGGCAGCCTCACCTTGAGCTCCGGTTCGAAGGTCCGAATCTTGGGTTCTCCCACTGCAAGCAGTTATACCTTGGTCACCGCAAGCGGTGGCATCACGGGTACCCCTGTGCTGGAGTCGAGCGTCTCGGGTTATTCGATTTCCAAGTCTGGCAACTCCTTGGTGCTAACAGCCACCCCAACCCTCAGTGCCTACGGTACATGGTCGACGGTGACTTATTCGCTAACCGGCAACAGTACCCTTACCACGGCTGACCCAGACAACGATGGCATGAACAATGCCCTAGAGTTTGTCCTCGGTGGCAATCCAAGTACCAATGATGTATCCACCAAAGCGCCGCAGATCACCAATGGTTCTTCGTCGATCACATTGAGCTTCAAGCGCACGGATGCTTCGGAAACCCAACTTGCAGTGGTGAAGGTCCAAGTGAGTACTGATTTGGCCACATGGAATACCGCAGACGATATTACGATCGGTGCCACGAGCGGTAGCGGTTCGAATAGCGCTACTTATACGGTTACCGAAAATGGTAGTGCCGATGACGACGTGGTCGTCACGATTCCAAAAAGCAGTGCGACCAAGAAGTTCGTCCGCTTGAGAGCGGTGGTGCCAACCGACTGAAGCGTTCTGATCTGAATCAAAATCATGCCCTCTCTGGTCTGTTTGGCTGGGGAGGGCATTTTTGATAGAAGTGACATCAAATGGGCAGAGTTCTTCACGCCCAACCTTATCATGCATGAGGTGGCTTCGCGCCATGGTAAGTGCTGCTAGATTTTGACTGTCCACTCTTCATCCGACTGGTGAATCTCCGATTTTCGTTGATGCTCTTGTTCGTAAGATTGCGTGCCTCTGGTACGTGTCGCTCCCATGACTTTCGCGTATTTATCCATGAAAAAACAAACGTCTAGAACCTCTAACGGATTCACTCTCGTTGAGTTGCTAGTGGTCATCGTCATCATCGTGGCTCTAGCAGCTTTATCGATGTCGGTGATGACCCGCATGCGCAATGCGGGAGATATCGCTGCAGCGGTTGGGTCGCTGCGGCAACTGCAAACGGCAAATGCATCCTACGCTTCCGAGCATGCCGGACGTTATGCCTCCTATGAATGGAAAGACGATAAAGGGACGATTGTTCGCTGGTACGACAGCGCAAATTTCTTGGTGTATTTCACCGCGAATGAAACGCAACTCCTCGACCCTTCGACCTCGCCGACGGTCCAGCCGAGCCTGCTAGATCCAACCGTGGTCCGTGCCAAAAAGCGGTTGTATGACAAGATTGCAGCAAGTTACGGGATGAGTCATGACTGGATGACACCGATCGGGCCCGACGCCAATGGAGTTACTGAGAAATACACTACGGTTACGGGCGTGAAGAATTCGAAGCGCACGGCGGCATTCGTCAGCGCAACTGATGGCGCCGCCAAATATAACGGGCGTAAGCTCTGGACGGGTGCCGCTGCGGTGGAGGGGAAGACGACCGATGGTAAAATGGCGTTCCGGCACGGGGGCAAGGCTGTTGTCGTTTATTATGACGGATCCGTTGGGACTATTCGGATGCAGGACCTTGTGCGTTTCGATGCCAATGGTGGGAAATCCAATGTTTTTTGGAATGGCACGATATAATTATTTACCAATATTTTCTAACAGTTAGCGGCTTACGCCACTTTCAAAAGACCATCATTTAATTTTATTAGATTCAGTTCGTGATCCAAATCCAAACATCTTCCATTTACCGAATTTCCCAAGCTCTGAAAGTTGCGTCCGGTTGCTTAGCGATTGTCGTGTTGGCAGTTAGCGGCTTGGCCCGTGCAGAGCCAATAGGGTCGGATGCGTTGACCAAGTCGATCCCCACCACGTTTGAGTTTGCAGCGTCACAATATGGTCGTCTGCTTGCCGGAGCCAAAGAGGATCCAAAAATTCCTCGGACCTTGGAAGGGGGTAAGGTTAAGACAGTGGCACCCAAAGACTGGACGAGTGGATTTGTCGCTGGCTCACTCTGGTACCTTTACGAGTTCTCAAAAGATCAAAGGTGGCTGAGCGCGGCGACGGACTACACGCTGAGACTGGATTCGATCAAAGACTACCGTGGCAGCCATGACGTGGGATTCATGCTGGGATGCAGCTACGGTAATGGGTACCGACTTACGAAGAATCCTGCATTTCGGGAGGTGATACTGAAAGGGGCTGAGTCGCTTGCGAGTCGTTTCAATCCTCAGGTAGGGGCAATCCGTTCATGGGATCACAAGGGTTGGAACTACCCCGTCATCATCGACAACATGATGAATCTTGAATTTCTCATGGATGCTTCAAGTGAGGGGCATGTGGAGCGTTATCGCGAGATTGCGATCGCTCATGCGGAGAAGACCCTGCGCAACCAATTTCGTGCTGACTCGAGTAGCTTTCATGTGGTGGACTATAATCCCACGAATGGAGAGATCATCGCGAAGAAGACTCACCAAGGTGCGGCGGATGACTCAGCATGGGCACGTGGGCAGAGCTGGGCGCTTTATGGGTACACGATGATGTATCGGAAGACGAAGAATCAGGCATACGTGACCCAAGCGGCTAGGATAGCAGAATTTATCCTCAATCATCCGCGTCTCCCTACCGATAAGATTCCTTACTGGGACTTCGATGCGCCAGGGATTCCCACTGCGCCCCGCGATGTGTCGGCTGCGGCAGTGATGTCATCCGCGTTGATTGAACTGAGCGGGATGGTTGGCGGTGAAGCAGGAAAGAAGTACCTGAATTCGGCCAAGCAACAACTGGTCTCACTATCGTCTCCAGCCTATTTGGCAAAACCTGGAGAGAACGGAAATTTCATTCTCATGCACAGTGTTGGGAATTTCCCAGCGAACAGTGAAATCGATGTGCCGCTCAACTACGCAGATTATTATTTTCTTGAAGCATTGCTCCGCTACCAACAATTGAAAAAATCATGAGTCATGTGAGAGGATATGTGTCGCTCATGATCGCGTCGGTTTGGGGTGTGATTGCAATGAATGCGCTTGGGGCGGATCTTTCAAAAGAAAAAGCTCCTGAGATCACACCTTTCTCGTTGCCCGGCAGTGAGCCTTTTGTTTTCCGTAAGGTGAATGAGGTTGAGCTTCGTCTACATGTCGTCAAGCCAGTTGGCTGGAAAAAGGGCGGTAGTAAGGTGTGCTTGGTCAGCTTCTTTGGCGGCGGTTGGAACAACGGCACTCCCGAGCGCAGTATCCGATGGGCGAAGTGGGCCGCAGAGCAGGGGATGGTCGGCATCGCACCTGATTACCGAACACGCGATCGCATGAACGGTACCCCTGAGGATTGCGTCTCGGATGGCCGCTCTGCGGTTGCATGGGTGGAAGCGCACTCTGCGGAATTGGGGATAAATCCCCATCAGGTTGTCGTTCTCGGCGGCTCTGCCGGCGGGCACGTTGCAGCATGGACGGCCGTTACGACTGCAGGTCCGGGAAAAGATGATCGAGCGCCGCAACTACAGCCAATAGCGCTGGTTTTACTCAATCCAGTGACTGATACCAAGGTAAGTGGCTATGGTGGGCCCAAGCGATTTAACGGCGATGAATCCAGGGCACTTGCCTGTTCGGTTCTTGATCAAATGCAAACCAAGATGCCGCCGACAATCGTGTTTCATGCCACAGGGGATACGACCGTTCCTTATGCGAACTCAGTGACATTTCGTGACAAGATGGTGAGCAATGGCAACCATTGTGAACTGATTACCTTCGAAGGTCTCGGGCACTCCTACAATTCCAGTAAATATGGCGAAGCCGGGAAGGCAGCCGATCAGAAAACCTGCGAGCAGATGGCTGTTTTTCTAGCAGGTCTCGGCTTGATTCAACCTGCTACCACACTTCCACAGTGAACGTGGCGCCATCCGCTAAACCCGATTAAAATCACATCACCGTCCTATGAAACTCTTTTACATTCTCACCGCTGCTGCACTTTCGATCGCCTCGGTGCGTGGCGCAGACAAGAAGCCTAACGTCCTCTTCATTGCCGTGGATGACCTCCGCCCCGAGCTGGGTTGTTATGGCAACAAGATCGTCAAGACACCGAATTTTGATAGACTCGCAGCTCGTGGTCTTGTCTTCAATCGTGCCTATGTCCAACAGGCGGTCTGCGGTCCTTCGCGCACTGCGGTGATGACGGGCAAGCGCCCGGATACCACTCGCGTCTGGGATTTGGATACCCATTTCCGCATCGCCGTGCCCGACGTTGTCACCGTATCGCAATTTTTTAAGATGAACGGCTACCATGCCGCCGGCCTCGGCAAGATCTATCATCGAGGTCTTGAAGATGGGCGCTCTTGGAGTGAGCCGCATTGGTATCCGAATGGAACCACGATCGATACCGATCCCAAGGATTGGAGCAAGCAGATCAAGGGAAAGCACAGTGTCAGCACTGAGGAAAGTTCTACGATTCCCACTATAGCGCCGGGAGACAGGCCAGGCGGCAAGTCTGGCAAAGTTGGCCCCGCATTCGAAGTTAGCCCCAAGACCGATGACGAGCTTCCAGATGGAGCCACCACCGCCGAAGCCGTGAGGCGCCTTCAGGATCTGAAGTCGAAATCCGAACCGTTCTTCCTAGCAGTCGGATTGCTGAAGCCCCACTTGCCATTCGTCGCGCCTCGGAAATATTGGGATCTCTATGACCCGAATCAAATCCCCGTGCCCCCGGCCAATCATCTGCCCGAGGGCGCCCCTGAATATGCCGGTCACACCAACGGCGAGTTACACGCCTACCCTGGCGTGCCGGAGGGAAATCCAATCCCTGCTGATTTCGCAAAAACCCTTCGCCACGGCTACTACGCCTCCATCAGCTACATCGACGCACAAATTGGCCGTTTGCTTGACGCACTCGACAAGGAAGGCCTCGCTGACAACACCGTCATCGTACTGTGGGGCGATCACGGTTGGCAGCTCGGCGAACATGGGTTGTGGCACAAGCACACCAACTACGAGCTTGCCGTCCGTGCCCCGCTGATCATCAGCTTGCCGCAACAAAAGTCTGCCGGACAGAAGTGTGAAGCCCCAGTCGAGTTCGTCGATATCTATCCGACGCTTACCGACGTCTGCGGCTTGCCCACTCCCGCAGATGTTGATGGCACCAGCCTGAAGCCATTCATCGCAAACCCAGCGGCACCAGCAAGTAAAGTCGCGATCAGCCAGTACCCGCGCAAAGCAGGGAAAACTGGCGGCGAGAAACTCATGGGATACAGCATCCGCGACGACCGCTGGCGCGCCATTTTCTGGCGCGAGCTCAATGGCACGACCATCATTGCCACCGAGCTCTACGACGAGAAAAACGATCCGAACGAATTGGTTAGCGTTGCCAACAAACCAGAGAACAAAATGGTTCTCGATGCCTTGGCAAAGAACCTTCCCGCAGCGATCCCACCAACAGACAGGTCCGCACCTGTATACAAGAAGAACAAGCTCGTCTCGCCCGCGCGAGCTGAGGAAAAGTCGGAGAAAACCTCAGGTGCCTCTCCATCGGATCGCGGTGCCAAATTCGACAAGATCGACAAACAGCAGGCCGGTCGGATCGCACGGGCCGACTATATCGATGCCCAGTCAGATGCGACAGAAGCCGCGACGCGCTTCGACAAATGGGACACTGACAAGGACGGCAATCTCACTCGTCAAGAGTTCGTCACTCAGGGTAGCAAGAAATCCAACACTCAATAATACAAAATTCGTGAAAGTACACATCATCGCAATTGCCGCGCTCATTCTCGCACCCATGCCCATGTTGCAGGCGGCGGAGGCCGGCACCGCACGCAAACCCAACGTGATTCTCATCCTCGCGGATGACCTTGGCATCGGCAACGTGAGTTGCTACGGGGCAGACAATTTCAAAACGCCGAGCATCGACGCCTTGGCTAAATCCGGCATGCGCTTCGAGCGCTGTTTTTCAGCCCCAGTCTGCGGTCCCTCGCGAGCGGTGTTGATGACCGGCCGGTACGGGTTTCGCACCGGCATGACTGGCAATGACAAGGAGAGCGCCAAGCTCATGGGTGCCGCCACCGAGATCATGATTCCAAAAGTTCTGAAACCGGCGGGCTACGTCACGGGACAGGTTGGCAAGTGGAGCCAAATACCTTTTGAACCGAGTGATTGGGGCTTCGACGAGTTCCTGCGTTTTAAAGCCAGCGGTGACTACTGGAATACCCAAGAGCGGGCCAAGAATTATACCTTGAACGGCAAAAGTGTACCGCTGGCGGACGGCGAATACTTACCCGACAAGATGAATGACTTCGCCATCGACTTCATCACTCGTCACAAGGACCAACCGTTTTTCCTGTATTATCCGATGTCGCACGTTCACACCGACATCATGCCCACGCCGGACAGCGCGCCCGACAGTAACGACTACTTTATGGACAATATCAACTACATGGACAAGCTGGTCGGAAGGCTAAGTGCCGCACTCGAGCGCTTGAAGCTAACTGAAAACACCCTTGTCATCTTCGTCGGTGACAATGGAGTCCATCCCGGGGAAGCCGACCGTTCGACGATCCACGGCAGGCGGCTATCTGGTGCCAAGGGCACGATGCTAGAGGGTGGGAGTCTCGTTCCTTGTATCGCCAGTTGGCCTGGAACGATTCCCGCTGCAAACTCCTCCTCGGCCCTGACCGATTTTTCGGATTTCCTACCAACGCTTGCCGAACTGGCTGGCGGCAAGCTCCCAGAGGGCGTGACGATTGATGGGAGAAGCTTGGCGCCGATCCTGAAGGGCGAGGTTGGGTACCCGCGCGAGTCCATCTTTGTACAACTCGGGCGGAATTGGTATGCCCGTGAGTCTTCTTGGAAACTGACACATTCAAACGAGTTGTTCGATATGAGCGACGCGCCATTCGTGGAAAAAGCCGTCGCTGCTGACTCAACCGACCCTGAAGCCGTCGCCGCCCGCAAGCGACTGCAAGCGAAGCTAAACCAACTCAATGTAACCGCCGGTAAGATAAGCCATGGTGATGGCACTGGGAAAAACGAGGAAAAGCCGAAGAAATCAACGAAGAATCTGAGTGGTAAGAAGGAAGAGGCTCCTCCTGCGCCATCGGGGCCTGCAGCCGAGACCACCGCCGAGGATGATCCTGGTGCGAAATTCGACAAACTCGATAAAGCCAAGACAGGCAAGGTGACACGCGAGCAATACTTGGCAAAACAGTCCGACGCCACAAAGGGTGCTAAGCGTTTTGATAAATTGGACACGAACAAAGACGGCGCTCTAAGCCGCGAAGAATTCACCTCCGCACCCGCCAAATAGTAATTCGAAAGCAATCACTCCGTGGCGCTGGTTCTCGGTACGGGGACGATTTGCCGATATCGCGTCGGCGTTTCATCTGACTTCCGAATCGCGGTTAAATCTTCAGACTGATGTGATGAAAATCGTGGATCAGGGATAACGGCCGCTCCATAAAATCATGAATCTCTCATTATTCTAAAACATGATACCAAAACTTCGAATCGCTGCCCTGCTGATCCTGTCGTGTATCAGTGCCAGCGCCGCGGATGTGCCGAAAAAACCTAATATCATCTTCATTCTCGGTGATGATGTCGGGATGGGTGATATCGGTTGCACCGGCTCTGACAACTACAAGACGCCGAACATCGATGCTCTGGCAAGCGGCGGCACCCGGTTTCCCAATGCCTATACGGTATCCCTCTGTGGCCCTTCCCGTGCGACGATCCTGACGGGGCGCTATCTTTTTCGGACCGGGGCCACCAATCAGGACGCAGTTGGAAAAATCAAACCAACCGACGAAGTCCTGACTCCTTCGGTTCTGAAATCGGCCGGCTACACCTGCTCGGCGATCGGCAAGTGGAGCCAATTCTCGCTCACGCCCAAGGATTTTGGTTTCGACGACTATTTGACCTATAAAGGCAGCGGCATCTATTGGAACACCCAAGCCAAGGGCAAGGAGTATTGGGTCAATGGCAAGACCCTTCCGTTGCAAGATAAGGAGTACATGCCGGATCTGATGCACACCCACCTTGTGGACTTCATCAGTAAAAATCATGATCGGCCGTTTTATGTATACTACTCAATGTCGCACATCCACACGGATATCTTACCTACCCCAGACAGCGATCCTAACAGCAAGGATCTTTACAGGGATAACATCACTTATATGGACAAATTGGTTGGTAAGCTCGTCGCTGAACTTGAGCGTCAGAAACTCCGTGAAAACACGCTGATCATCTACTTCGGCGACAATGGAACAACCAACGGACAGGCACCAACCTCCACGGTCGGTGGTCGCCGATTGTTAGGAGCTAAGGGCTCGATGCAAGATGGCGGCAATCGCGTGCCGATGGTTGTCAACTGGCCTAGCACGCTTCCTGCTGGCAAGGTGTCAGAGGATTTAATCGACTCCAGTGATTTTTACCCAACCTTCGCCGATTTGGCCGGAGCGAAGCTACCTGAGAATGTCATCATTGATGGTCAAAGTTTCGCAGCACAACTGCGGGGCGAAAAAGGCAAACCACGCGAGTCGATCTTTATCCAGCTCGCAAGAAATTGGTATGCCTTGGAACGCGGCTGGAAACTGAATCAGGCGGGCGAGCTGTTCGATATGAGCGGTGGCCCATGGGAGGAGGCGCTCGTCGCAGTTAATACCCAGAGTCCAGTTGCCCAAGCCGCCCGCCAACGTTTGCAAGCGACTTTGGACCGCTTGAATCCGGCAGGCGGGCATCTCGATACGGGTGATCCATCCGGCCGCCATGCCAGCAATATCAAGAAGAAGAAACAAAAGAAGGACGCGTCTAAAGACGAAGAATAACACCGAACACCCACCCCATGAAGCTGAACACACTCATACGCTCCGCCATTTCATTCGCATTCTGCGCAGTAGCCGAAGCCGCGCCGAAAAAACCGAATATCCTTTTCATCGCCGTGGACGACCTGCGCCCGGAGCTTGGCTGTTACGGCAAAGACTATATTAAGAGTCCCAATATCGACCGTATTGCCAGAGCGGGAATTGTCTTCAAGCGCGCTTACTGCCAGCAGGCGATCTGCTCCCCGTCGCGCACCAGTCTCATGACCGGCACCCGCCCGGACACGACGAAGGTTTGGGATCTTGTCACCCATTTCCGCAAGAACACGCCGGATGTCGTGACGCTTGGCCAGCATTTCAAAAATAATGGTTATTTTGTCAAGGGGATAGGAAAAATCTATCATGGTAGCCTCAGCGACGATCCAACATGGTCGGTGCCGTTGAAAACGCCCGATGCGCCAAAGTATGCTCTGCCCGAGAACGTTAAACTCGACCAGAGTTCAAAAAAAGCCGGGTCCAATGGCGACGCCGCTTCAAAATCAAAGAAAAAGAAGCCGATCGACGAGGTGACGTCCGAAGGACTCTCCGCAAACAAGTATAACTCCCGCGGGCCAGCATTCGAGGCAGCGGACGTGCCGGACCATACTTTCCAGGACGGGAAAGTTGCCGAGCTTGCCGTTGCCAACCTGAGTGAGATGAGCAAGAAAGATCAGCCATTCTTCCTCGCGGTGGGATTCATCAAGCCACATCTCCCGTTTGTCTCTCCGAAAAAATACTGGGATCTCTATGACCCAGCTACAATCCAGTTGGCGCCGAATAACTTCTATCCGAAAGATGCCCCAAAGTACGCGATCCGGAACTATGCCAATGAAGTGAGGAGCTATGATGGCATCCCAGCCGAAACGATTCCAGATGATCTCGCCCGCCAACTCAAGCATGGCTACTACGCCTCCATTAGCTATACTGATGCGCAAGTCGGTAAGTTGCTCGACGAGCTCGAACGCCTCGGAATCCGCGACAACACGATCGTCATCCTGTGGGGCGACCACGGCTGGAAACTCGGTGAACACAGCGGATGGGCGAAGCACAGTAACTCCGAGAATGACACCAATGCACCGCTGATTCTTTCGGCACCGGGCATGAAAAAACCGGGGATAACCACCGACGCACTGGTCGAGTTTGTGGACATCTATCCATCCCTCGCCGACATGGCCGGTTTGTCGCTTCCACCTCATCTGGAAGGAGCCAGTTTCAAGCCTTTGCTAGATGAACCCAAGAGCCCATGGAAGTCCGCTGCATTCAGCCAATATCCGCGTGATGAATTGATGGGCTACTCGATGCGTACCGAAATGTATCGGTTTACGGTGTGGGTTGACCGCACGGATCACACCAAGGTGGATGCGACCGAGCTCTACGACCACGATGCTGATCCACAAGAGAACACCAACATCGCCAACGAGCCTGCCAATGCCGCACTGGTGGCACAGCTGATGCAGCAGTGGAAGAAGGGATGGCAAGGCGCGAAACCAACAGCAGGTCACTGAATCAAAATTTTATATGAAGCATTTTTCCATCTCAGCTATTCTGGTAATCTCTGCGGCTTGGTTTCTAAGTGGATCCACGGGTATGGCATTGCCCGATACCAGTCAGCGCCTGTCGGGCGGCTGGGAGTATTACCGGGGCTCACTCGGTAGTACTTGGGAAATCTGGCGTGGCGATGCCGCAACCGACAACGTTAGTTGGACGGCCGTTTCATTGCCGCATTGTTTCAATGCTCGCGATGCAGTCGATCCAGAAGTGCGCTATTACCAAGGACCTGGGTGGTATCGTAAACAGCTCAAGACGGAAAATCCGTTCGCCAGTGGAAGAACGCTGATTCACTTTAACGGAGCAGGCCAAAAGTCGCAGGTATTCGTCGGTATGAATTTGGTTGGTGAGCATATCGGTGGCTACGATGAGTGGACCGTGGACATCACCGACTCTGTTGCGAAAGACGCAAAGAATGGTATCATTCCGCTCGCGATTCGCTGCGATAACTCAAGGGATGCGGAGACCATTCCCTCAGATCTAAGTGATTTCAATCGTTATGGTGGATTGTATCGCCATGTGACGCTAAACTATGTTCCGGCGATTTCCTTGGAGCAAATTCATATTGAGCCAAAGCTGGCGAGTGATGGTAAAGCTACAGTCAAACTGCGTGCCCAGCTGTACAATCCTGAAAAGCAAGTTGATGAGCTCGAGTTGAAAATGGATTTTAGTGATCCCTCCGGCAAGATCATTGAGACGAAGGTTAAGAAAATTGCTCCATGGTCAGGCATGAAGGAAATCGAAGTTCTTGAGCTCGCAAAGCCACAACTTTGGTCGCCAAAGTTGCCTGCCCTTTATCATTGCTCGGTTACCCTCAGATCCAAACATGGCGAACAGAAACTCGCAGATCGCTTCGGAGTGCGCTCAGTCGAATGGGTGAAGAACGGTCCGTTCAAGCTCAACGGCGAGCGTCTGCTATTGCGTGGCACTCACTACCACGAAGACCACGCGGGAACTGCCTCCGCTGTGCCGGATGAAGTGGTTCGTGCGACCTTCCGGTCGATGAAGGACATGGGTGCGAATTTTGTCCGTCTCGGTCACCATCAACAAGCGCCCCTTGTATTGGATCTCTGCGATGAACTAGGGTTGTTAGTTTGGGAGGAAATTCCATGGTGCCGTGGCGGGCTCGGTGGGGATCGCTACAAGCAGCAGTGCCGTGACATGCTGACTAACTTAATTAACCAGCACTATAACCATCCTTCCGTCATCTTATGGGGACTCGGCAACGAAAACGACTGGCCCGGTGATTTTGAAAAATTTGACAAGCAAGCAATTCGCGATTTCATGACGGAACTCAACACGCTTGCCCATAAACTTGACCCGTCGCGCAAGACCAGCATCCGCCGCTGTGATTTCTGCAAGGACATCATCGATGTCTATTCGCCGAGTATCTGGGCGGGCTGGTACAGCGGTCGCTACAGCGAGTATCGCAAATCGACCGAGAAGGCGATCATGGACACGCCGCATTTCTTTCACGCTGAATACGGCGGCGACAGTCACGCAGGCCGCCATTCAGAAGACCCCGAGAAGTTTCTAGAAGATGTCGCAACGGGCAAGGGGACTGCTGAAGTGGGCAAGGCATACAAAGGCACTGGCGGCCCTGCGCGGCCATCCAAAGACGGTGACTGGTCGGAGAGTTACATGGTCAACTTGTTTGACTGGCATCTCAAGGAGCAGGAAACCATGCCGAATTTAACTGGTTCGGCCCAATGGATCTTCAAGGACTTCTCAACGCCTCTTCGCCCAGAAAATCCAGTTCCCTATGTCAATCAAAAGGGGGTGATCGAGCGCGATGGCACGCCCAAAGAAAGCTACTATGTATTCCAGAGCTATTGGGCGGAAAAGCCGATGATCCATATCTATGGGCACTCATGGCAGACCCGTTGGGGCAAGGCTGAAGAAAAAAAGATCGTGAAGGTCTACTCGAACTGTAGTGCCGTCGAATTGTTCGTCAATGGCGTATCCGCTGGGGTCAAAAGACGGGATGTGTCGCAGTACCCTGCAGCAGGTTTGAATTGGGCGGTGCTGTTTAAAGAGGGGGTAAACGAACTTCGTGCTATAGGGCGCCATGGTGGCGAATCGCTCACTGATCAAATTTCTTTAAGTTATCAAACTGCGGTTTGGGGCAAGCCCGCCAAGGTGCTCTTCAAAGAAATCTCGCAGTCGGCGGGTGTCGTAACCATCGAAGCACGAGTGGTCGACGCCGCCGGTGTGCCCTGCCTTGATGCTGCGAATCTCGTACGATTTGGCCTCATCGGCGACGGGCGGCTGTTGGATAATCTTGGCACGGCAAGTGGCTCTCGCATGGTTCAAATGACGAATGGACACGCGGAAATTAGTGTGAATCTAACGGGTAGCTTGGCAGTTGCCAGTGTCTCGATTGATGGTATTGAAACTGCATTCCTGAATCTGAAAAAGCTAAAATGAATCATCTGTTTGTATTATCATGTGTCATGATTGCCATCGTCACGACGGCGATGGGAGAGCGTGCTGCGCCAAGGTTTTTCGCGGTGGATCCTTCTATATTGTTAGATAATAAAGCGGCACTGGCTGCTGGTGATCTACGCATGAAAGTGGCAGTGAAGGCCCTGGTCAAGGAGGCTGACAAAGCACTGACGTTGCTGGCGCCAGCGGTGACTGATAAGGCAAAAGCCCCTTCCAGCGGTGACAAGCACGATTATATGACCTCGGCGCCGTACTACTGGCCGGACCCGAGTCAAGCAGATGGGCTCCCTTACATTCGGCATGATGGCAAGGTGAATCCAGAATCGCGAAGTGACGTCTATGACCATAAACGAATTGGGACGATGGCGCAGTCGGTTGAGACCTTGTCCCTGGCGTATTTTTTCACAGGGAAGGAAGTCTATGCAAAACAGGCGGCCAGTTTCCTGCGAGTTTGGTTTCTCAATCCAGCGACAAGGATGACACCACACCTAGAGTTCGCCCAAGCCATTCCCGGAAAAAACACGGGTCGCGGAACTGGAATTATCGAAGGTCGCAATCTTGCGACCGCCGCCGACGCAGCGGGTTTGCTGGCAGGTTCCTTGGCATGGACTACAAAAGAGAATGATGCGCTAAAAACTTGGCTGGCATCCTATCTTGACTGGATCCTGACTAGTAAGAATGGCAAGGAGGAAGGTGCGGCCAAAAACAACCATGGGACATTTTATGACAGTCAGGCGATGCGTATCGCTCTGATCTTGGGCCGGGATGAGTTCGCGAAAAAAATCGCAGAAGAGGCGAAGCTGAAGCGGATCGCCGTGCAGATTGAACCTGATGGACGCCAGCCGCTTGAATTGGAACGTGAGACCGCGCTGAGTTACTCACGCTTCAATCTCGAGGCCTTGTTTGAGTTGGCGACGATGGCTGAGTGCGTGGGTGTTGATCTGTGGCATTTTAAAACCGCAGACGGACGCTGTCTCTCAAAGGCGCTCGATTTCTTGCTGCCTTATGCAGTGGAATCAACAAAGAAATGGCCCTATAAGCAGGCCAAAAAAGAGCAAGCCAGAGAGTACGCGCTTCTTCTTGCGCACGCTTACATCGTCTATCAGGATCCTAGATATCAGCAGTTATTCCAAAGCCTCAAGGGCATGTCAGGAGCGAGAATTCAGCTGTTGTCTTCCCAAAAAAAGCCGGCAGAGCCTAGCGTAAGAGAGATCGAACGTCGTCGTGTGCTCAAGGCTGCCGATGCTGCACTGACGATTGCGCCGATCAGCATCACTCAGTTTAAAGCTCAGCTGAGCGAAGGTGGGATCAACGACTTTTATTCCAATGGCGACTACTGGTGGCCAGATCCTTCCAAAACTAATGGATTGCCGTACATTCAGCGCGACGGTCAGACGAATCCCGAAAATTTCCTCCAGCATCGGATGGCGGTTCGGAACTTAAGAGATGCAGTTGCCGCTCTCGCCGCTGCCTACCAGCTCACTCATAACGAGGAGTACGCCACGAAAGCGGCGGATTTGCTAGAGAGATTCTTCCTCATCGCCCAAACGCGGATGGCACCCCACCTCAGTTATGCACAGGCAATTCCCGGAGTATCGTCAGGGCGTGGCATTGGGATTATTGATACGCTTCATCTCATCGAAGTTCCGGTCGCAATCGAGGCGCTGACAGGTTCCAAGGCCTTTCGTCCTGAACTTGTCAGCGGTCTTAAGAAGTGGTTTTCTGACTATGTTGACTGGATGATCACGAGCAAAAACGGGATGGATGAGGCATGTGCAAAGAATAATCATTCGGTCGCATTTTGGCTACAGGTGGCAGTTTTTTCGCGTTTCACGGGCGACGAGGTGCGTCTTGCGGAATGCCGCCGACGTTACAAAGAAGTGTTTGTTGCGGTACAAATGGCTCCTGACGGAAGTTTTCCATTAGAGCTTGCACGCACCAAGCCCTATGCATATTCCATCTTTCAGCTTGATAATATGGCCACCCTTTGCCATGTGCTTTCAAGCCCTAAAGACGATCTGTGGTCTTTCAAATTGCAGGATGGCAGATCGATCGGCAAGGCGGTTGCTTATTTGTACCCATTCTTGGCGGACAAATCCAAATGGGCTCTCAAGCCAGATGTTCAAGCATGGGATGGCTGGCCGACGCGGCAATCCAGTCTGCTCCTTACTGGACTTGCGCTTCATGAGCAATCCTATATTGACCTTTGGAAGAGGCTTCAGCCGGATCCAGCAGATCCAGAGATTCAAAGAAATATTGCGATCACTCAGCCATTGATTTGGCTAAAATAGGCATGACCATCATCCGCAATCGCTGGAGAATCAAGCAGGGTATTGAGTATACCATCGCTTGCGAATCCACGAAGGTAAACGATGCGCTCGATTTTCGCGTCCTAACTTACTAAATGTTTGTATTTTCATTTTAATCACGTTAGCCTTATGTAGATCGTGCTCATCGTTGGGCTAGAAGTTTAAACCCGGTCGTTACTATGACCATTTCGCAACGCTTTAAGAAAATCATACTGAATCTTTATCGCGGGTTCTCCTCATGGGTTCTTTGCGTCTTGATGATATGTTTTGCGGTTCTTGATGCCTCAGCCTTGAATTTCTATGTCGATAGTGCATTGCAGTTTAACGCAAAGGTGGACAAAAATGGGTCAAGCTTTGCCACTCTGCGAGCGGGTGATCGGGTTTATCTGAAGGGCGGCAACTGGGGTGGTTTAATCACGACGCTCAACGGTTCGATGACGGATGCTGCGGCGCAAGCGAATCCAGCGGTCATCTATGCTTGTGATGCAAGCTACAGCCCTACCGTTGGCGGCGTTACGGTCACGGGGCTCTCACAGATCAGTCTCACGGGCAGAGGCATCGTTTTTTCTGGTGTGACGTTTGGTCCGTCAAGTGGCATGTACCAAAGAGGCAGCTTTACCGATTATGGGGGGAATGATTCATCGGCGTACATTTTCCAGATGGAGGGGCTTTCCCGTTATATGACCCTTTCACACATCAAGTTTGATTACTGCGGTCGGGACAATACTGAATCTACGAATGACCACTACGGGGCGTGGATTAGTATCAATGGATTTCGTCATACGATTCAGTATTGTGAAATTCAAGGGCGTGATTTTAACCCCAACGACGTTAATCAGTCGAATCCGGCACTGAGGACTTCGATTCGGCAGGCCACGGTCATGATTTACAAAGCCTCTTCGGATGTTACCGATTGGGGGTATCATACCGTGCGCTACAACTATTTTGGTGAGCGCAAAACTCCGCTCACAGCGGATGGCGATCCGACTGGGCGCTGTTACACGCCAGTCGATGGTAGTCTTAAGGCTGATATGACCAATGGGTGGGAGACAATTCGAGTGGGGAACAGCAGTTACACCACCGTTGATTTCAACACGACCGTCGAATATAACACGTTTTATCACTCCATTTACGCGGTCGATGGTGGTCAGTATGACAATAATAGCGAGCCAGAGGCGATCTCAAACAAGTCGCGGAAAAACACCTATCGGTATAACACGATTTTAAACAATTATGGTCAGCTTTGTTTGCGGCAGGGTGATTATTGTGTGGTGCAGGGAAATTACTTTCTTGCGGGTGGGGTTTATGATTTGAGCGGCAATATTGTTTTTACTGAGCCCTTGAATGATCGGATGGGGGGGGTGCGAGTTTTTGGTTTTGGGCATATTATTTCTAACAATTATTTTTATAATATCCGAGGAGGTGGTGGTCTTCACTCTGCCCTCATGTTGGGTTCTGGATCGACCGATAGCGGAACGCTGCCAAGTTTTAACAATGGGGATGGTGCATCGGGTTATGAGACCGCCAATTACACACATGTCATCGGGAATACCTTCATCGATTGCACCTATATCAGTTTGGACAGTACCAATGGAGAGACGTATCCGGTTTATGGTACGCAGTTTTTTAACAATTTGATTCATTATCGGAGCAATTTCGGTGCGAGTGGAATTTCTGCAGATACGGTCATTGCTTTAACAAGTCGCGGTGGTCAGGCTAAAGGGAATTACATCTATTCAGCCAATGCTTCGCAGTTAGGAGATGCGAAAGCCATGCTGGGTTCAACGGGTAACACCATCACTTCCACTTCCAGCTTAAGCCCTGCGGTCACAGACAAGTACGATATCATGCTGGTTCCGACCGCAAGTAGTCCAGCACTTGGTAAAGCCGCGGCGCTTCCGGTGGTATCAGACACTTCGCTGACAGGTTCTGCCTACAGTCTTGCATCGAATGTGGCGGCTTACGGAGGGGTGGACATTCGCGGTTGGAGTCGCCCATCCACCGCGCGTGATGCGGGGAACTACGAGCGTGAGTCCACTGGATTGGATACTCGACGGCCGATGCGTCGTTCGGAGGTGGGAAGAGTTGCTTCTACGTATTTCATTCCACAAGCTGCTAGCGTAACGCTTGGAAGCCTCGCCCAGACCTACTCAGGGAGTGCGATCTCTGCAACGGCAGTCACCAGTCCGATCGGGCTCACTGTGAATTTCACCTACAATGGCTCGGCGACTCTGCCGATCGCAGCGGGTAATTACACCGTGGTTGGTACGATCAATGATGTGAATTACATGGGAAATGCGACGGGTACCTTGGTGGTCTCCAAGGCGGTTGCTTCGGTGGGTTTGGGAAATCTTGCGCAGACCTATACGGGGAGTGCTAAATTAGCCTCGGCGGTGACGACACCCATGGGTCTTACTGTGGGTTTAACTTACAACGGCACTGCGAATGCTCCAGCGAATGCAGGTAATTATACGGTGGTTGGTACGGTCAGCGACGTGAATTACACTGGCAATTCGACAGGTATCTTGGTGGTTTCTAAGGCGCCTGCTTCGGTGAGTTTAGGAAGCCTCGCGCAGACCTACACAGGGAGTGTGAGAGCCGCTACCGCTGTGACGACACCCATGGGTCTTACCGTGGGTTTGACATACAACGGCACTGCGAATGCTCCAACGAATGCAGGTAGTTATACGGTGGTTGGTACGGTCAGCGATGTGAATTACTTGGGAAATGCAACGGGTGGCTTGGTGATTTCCAAGGCGGCTGCTCCGGTCATATTAGGAAGCCTAGCCCAGACTTACTCAGGAAGTGCGATCTTTGCGACCGCTGTCACCAACCCAGCCGGCCTTGCCGTGAATTTCACCTACAATGGGTCAGCGACTGTTCCGACTTCTGCGGGAAATTACACCGTTGTTGGGATGATTGGTGATTTGAATTACACCGGTAATTCAACAGGCACCTTGGTGATTTCCAAGGCCGATGCTTCGTTGAATCTAGGGAGCCTTACTCAGGCCTATACGGGAACGGCAAAATCAGCGACAGCCGTTACAACACCGCTGGGCCTTACGGTAGGTTTGACCTACAACGGCTCTGTGATTCCGCCAACGAGTGCAGGAAGTTATACGGTGGTCGGTACGGTCAACGACGTCAATTACACTGGAAATGCGACAGGGGCCTTGGTGATTTCCAAGGGTGTCGCTTCGGTGATTCTCGGAAACCTTACCCAGACCTACACGGGGAACGCGAGAGTCGCGACTGCGGTGACTACGCCCGTTGGGCTGGACGTGACTTTCACCTATAACGGGTCATCGATGGTTCCATCGGACCCAGGAAACTACACCGTGGTGGGGACAATCAATGAAACGAATTATGCTGGGAGTTCGACTGGAACGTTGGTGATCTCAAATCTTCCCGCTTCGGCAGGTTTAGATGCAATTTCGCTCAGTGGCGGTCTGTTGAATCCGGTGTTCGCTCCCGATGTGCTCTCGTACACGATCGCCGTTTCTAATGAAACTTCTGGCACTACGGTCACTGCGGTGGCGGGGCAGGCGAATACGACCGTTTCGGTGAATGGGGGTGCGATTCTTTCTGGGGTTGCTAGCAGCATGATCCCGCTCGTTGTTGGCGACAATTCCATGGTGATCGTAGCCACTTCGCAAGATGGCTCGATTTCTAAGACATATACCGTCACCGTTCGTCGGGAGAGCGCGGTCGAAAGTTGGCGGCAATTCTATTTCAACACTGGCGCGAATGCAGGGATCGCCGCGGATGGTGCAGACTCCGATGGTGACGGTCTCTCCAATGCCCAAGAGTATATTTTTGGCAGCAGTCCCATCGATGCGGATCGTGGTGCCATTCTCAACCCTGTGGAGGTGGGTGGAAAATTTGCACTCGCGTTTCTCGCGCGACAAGTGAGTGGGGTTGGCTACCTAGGCGTTGGGCGTTATTACACCATCGAGTCGACTTCTGACCTTGAGAACGCTGCGTCGTGGGCGGCGCTGAGTGGTTATGCGGGCATTTTGGGGTCGGGCCAGACGGTTTCCTTTTTGCCGGTGCAGGATTTGAGCCGATCGTTCTATCGGCTGAAGGTCGAGATTCGATGAGAATTCGGTGAGGGAGTGAGGCATTCAAAAGTGGGAAGATGTCGCCCGAGGCGGGTGGATTTCGAGGAAAATGAGCATGAGTTTGGGGTTGTTTTTCGGTAAAAAACCGTTCTCGACAGAGCGGGGCAAGCCGATTAGTTTTTCCGCTCTACCCAAAAACATATGATCCGAACACTAATTCCCGGCGCCATGGCTATCGGCCTCATCGCCTCCGCGTCTGCTCAGGCTCCTGCCAAGACTTCTGCCGAAAAACCCGCGAAAGTGGAAGCAACGACTCCAGCAGTTGAGGTGCCTGCCAAGCCTAAGTTGGACCCCGCAGTGGTAAAATCTGATTCGTCCTATGCACTAGGATTTCGCACTGGTGGCACTTTCGGCCAGCAGTTCGGGAAATTTGGTGTCGGTGCTGACGACCTCAGCCCTGAAGATTTCCTGAAGGGATTCATGAGTGCTATCAAAGGTGGGAAGCCTGAACTCGAAGAGGCCAAGCTTCAGGCTGCCATGGAAGCACTCGGCGAGATGCTCCAGACCCGCGAGAAGGAAAAGGCTGCAGTGAACCTCGAGGCTGGCAAGAAATTCCTCGCAGAAAACGGCAAGCGCAAAGGAGTGACCACCACCAAGAGTGGTCTCCAGTACGAAGTCATCACCAAAGGTGGCGACGAAAAGTACGTGGCCCCCAAGGAGGGTGCTGAGGACAACAAGCAGTTCCTCGTGAACTACAAGGGTTCGCTCATTGATGGCAAAGAGTTTGATGCATCGCCTCCAGGCAAGCCCGTTCCAATGACCCTTCAAGTGGTTCCTGGCTTCAAGGAAGCAATCACCACGATGCCTGTTGGTGCGAAATGGAAGATCTTCATGCCAAGCGAACTCGCCTATGGCGAAGAGCGCCGCAGCGCAGAGATCGCTCCTAACAGTGTGCTGATTTTTGAATTGGAGTTGGTGAAGATCGAAGATGCTCCAGCAGCACCTGAAGGCGGCATGCCATTCCCGATGCCACCGGGCGGCGGTCAACCTCAGGGTGGCGAGTAAGCGATCCGAAATTGAGTTTCACAACTAAGGCTGCTGGGAAATCCAGCAGCCTTTTTTTAGGCCTGCTTTTCGGCTGCGGCCTTGGCTTCGAACTCCGCCTTGGCGGCCTTTCGGCACTCTGCAACAAAGTGGTTGCACGCCTCGCGGCAGAGCAGCGGGATTGATTCAGCTTCGGTTAGGTCACTGGGGATGCCATTGAATCGGCTGGCCTCGCTGTCGTCGAGGGGCGTGGTGGGATCGAGTTTCCAGAGGATCTTTTTCGCGCATTGGTGGGCTGGGCCGCAGACTTCTTGGACGAGTTTTTGTGCGCCAGCGTCACTGATCGATCGTGCGAAGCGATACATCCCGGTTTGGCGATTGAGCTTGTCGCGCAGCATTTCGATTTCCAGCGTGCCACCTTGTTGGGCTAGGAAAAGGCCGACGCAGGCTGGGTAAAATTGGTCGAGTGCGATTCTCAAGTCATCTTCGGTTTCGAGAGGCATCACCCAGCCGCGTTTCAGATTCACCTGTCCTTTGGTGAAACGGTAAGTGCCATCTACGCCGTAGGTTGATAAATCGCGGGCATCATTCGGCCCTTCGTGCACCTCGAGTCCACCGAATGCGGGCTCGGTCGCGAGTTCTGCATCTGCCATGTGGCAAATCGCGTAGGGAAATCCGTAAACATCGGAGAGAAGTTCGAGTTCCCCGATACGATGAATTCCATTTCGGAGGAGTTCACGAAGTTTGAGAGCCGTGGTCATCGGTTACTAGAAATTTATTAGATGTTGTATTGAATCGGGTTGCTCACGGATTTTGATGTAATTTGTCGAAATCAGAAACTTGATCGAGGATGACATCGGCCAGCAGTCGTTCGGTTCCGATGGCTGAGCTGTAGAAGAGCGTCTTCCCGCGGAGCGAGTGGGGATTTTGGCGGAAGACTTCCCGCTGGCTGGCTGCGGCGCCCACCTCGGGTTCGATGCCGAGGAGGACGGGGATGTCTTGGTAGGAATGAAGGCCGTCTGAGATAAAAAACGGAACGATCACCACGTTGGGCGTTGGGGACATTTGGTCCCACTCGGCGATGAATGGCGGCTCCTCCATGTAGGCATCGAGTACGGCTGCATAGCCTGCACCCGCTGCGATGATGAGATCCACTTGGTCGCGGATGGCCTTGGTTGAATTTTGATTTAGGCCGGTGCCGTGGCCGGTGATGATCAAAGTGGTGGTGGCGGGATCGACTCTTGGGGCAACGTCTTTGGCACGCTTTAGGATCAAGTCGGTCATCGAGCGATGAACGCCGACGGGCAAGCAATAGTGGAATGTTTTCCCCCGGACGGTGGTGGTCGGGCCGGTGAGATTGAGTTCGCGTGGGATGACGTCTTGGGTGAAATAGCCCTCACTGATGAAGTCGGGGACCACGTAGACTTCTTCTGCATCGATGAGATAAAATGCTTCGCGCATCGACGGTTCTTCCTTCCAGAAGCAGCAGTGGACCTCGGCGAACAGGTTGCGCCGGCGGATTTCGTCGGCGTGGTCAAAGTAAGGCGTCGACGAGTCAGGATTCTCGGTTGATCCATGGCCGACGATGAGTAGGGCGCTGTTTGGCTTTGGGGCGATCGACATGTCGTGAACTTGGAGAGGCTTGACGTGAATGCAAGGACGAGAGCCTGATTCAGAAGATGGGATCGACCGAATCAGGGCTAATTTTCTGAGGATGATGAGGCCGCTGCGGGTTGACCACCGCGCATTAGGCGAGGATCTGGTTGAGCACGTATGGCAGGATTCCGCCTGCGTTGAAGTAGTCGACTTCTGCTGGGGTATCGAGACGGACCTTCAGTGGGATTTCCAGAGTCGTTCCGTCGGCTTGGTGAGCGGTGAGGGTTGCGGTCTGCATTGGCTTGAGTTCGCCGGCGATGCCCGTGATGTCGAACGTCGCGTCTGCAAGATCCTTGACCTTTTCGAAGTCTTCTTTGTGGATGAAATTGAGAGGCAGAACGCCCATGCCGATGAGGTTCGAGCGGTGAATGCGCTCGAAGGATTTGGTGATCACGGCGCTGATGCCGAGAAGTCGAGTGCCTTTAGCGGCCCAGTCACGGGACGATCCCATGCCGTAATCTTCGCCACCGATCGCGATGAGCTTGGTGCCCTCGGCTTGGTAGGCCATGGAGGCATCGTAAATGAAGGTCGGCGACGCGCCGGCGATGGGCGTAATTTCACGGTCCGGTGCGGTCACGGCAGACGTGCCAAAATACTGGGTGTAGCCGCCTTCGACGCCGGGGCACATCAGGTTTTTAATGCGGACGTTGGCAAAGGTGCCGCGGGTCATGACACGGTCGTTGCCACGGCGGGCGCCGTAGGAATTGAACGATGCGGCATCCACGCCATTTTCGAGGAGGTATTTGCCGGCGGGTGAGGTCGCCTTGATCGAGCCGGCGGGGGAGATGTGATCGGTGGTGACCGAATCTCCGAAGATGCCAAGTGGGCGGGCTGCGAGAATGTTTTCCGATGCACCTTGTTTCGTTTCAAAAAATGGCGGCGACTGAACGTAGGTTGATTTCAGGTTCCAATCGTAGGTGGCACCGGTCGATCCTGGGATTTCTGCCCATTTCGGGTTGGCGGTGTCCACGTTGCCGTAGAGTTTTTGATAGACCGCAGGTTTCAGTGCGGCGTCGAGTTGTTCGCGGATTTCTGCTTGGGTTGGCCAGACGTCCTTGAGGAAAACTGGCTCACCATTTTTATCATTGCCGATGGGTTCCGTTGAGAGGTCCAGATCGACGCGGCCGGCGAGGGCGTAGGCGACCACGAGGGGTGGGCTCATGAGGAAATTTGCCTTAATCGAGCCATGGACGCGGGCCTCGAAGTTGCGGTTGCCTGAGAGGACCGAGGTGCAGACGAGGTCACCCTCCTTGATGGCCGCCTCGATGGCTGGGTGGAGTGGGCCGGAGTTTCCGATGCAGGTGGTGCAGCCGTAGCCGACGGTTTGGAATCCGAGTTGGTCGAGTTCCTTTGATAGGCCGGTGGCGTCGAGGTAGTTCGTCACCACGCGTGAGCCAGGTCCAAGCGAGGTTTTCACGTACGGGGCGACGGTCAGGCCGAGTGCGTTTGCTTTTTTCGCGAGCAGGCCAGCGGCGAGCATGACGCTTGGGTTGCTGGTATTCGTGCAAGAAGTGATGGCCGCGATCAAGACCGAGCCGTGGGTGAGATCCATCGAACAGGGGCCATCGGGGAAGAAATCCTCAACGGCGTCGGGCGACGGGCGGTTGGAAACCATTTCGACTTCGTTTTGGGCTGAACCCTCGAACGCTTCGTGCGGCGAGTCGGTTGAGAGCAACGAGTCGATCGAGACCCCTGCTTTTTCCTTCATCGACAATTTTACGCGGCGGTCGCGTTGGTCGGCCGCGAGGCCGAAGCCACCAGCCGAAGCAGGTGCAGTGAAGAGTTCGTTGAATTTGTCGCCGAGTGCTGGGACGTCGATGCGGTCTTGTGGGCGTTTGGGGCCCGCGACGGCAGGAACGATGGAGGAGAGGTCCAATTCAAGGTCGTCGGTGTAGATGCAGTCGCCTTTGTCGGGGATGCCGAAAAGCCCTTGAGCTTTGTAGTACGCTTCGACTGTTTTGCAGAGTTCTTCGGATCGGCCGGTGCCGCGGAGGTAGCGGATCGTTTCGTCGTCGACTGGGAAGAAGCCCATGGTTGCGCCGTATTCGGGGGCCATGTTCGCGATGGTTGCGCGATCTGGCAGGCTGAGGGCGGTGGCGCCGGGGCCATAG
>JARWZU010000009.1 GCA_029866215.1 Akkermansiaceae bacterium | reverse complement strand
TTCCCTTTGATTCTTTGAAACGCAGGGGCGGGCTTTCGGGTCCGCCCTTTGCCGTTTCGCGGACTACCCGTTAACACCGCCAACCGGTGCGTGAACTCGCCCCTCCTCGGAGGGGTCATCGGAGGGGTTAGTCAAGAGGACTAACCCCGTCCACTCGAAGGCAGCCTGAGCACTCCGCCTGCCAGCGCAAGTCAAGCAAGACTGATTAACTCGCGTCGTCTCATGAATGTGAAAAAATACATCACCAGTCGCACCACAAGTCCCGAATCACCCCAGCAGAAGAATTTATTGACCTATAAGTAGATTCCCAGAAACAGCAGCGCCACGTAGAGCAAAGGAAAGAGCGTGAGGCTGGTTTGATCCAGCCGCCGGTGGGCCTGCTCCTTGTCCATGTAGTGCAGCGTCAGCGCAGACACCGTGCCAAACAACGAGAGCAGGATCATCCCCAGAGAGATGAAGATCATGCGGTCAGCCAAGGTGATGGCCCCAGTGTCTGGTAGCTGGCTGTTGATCGAAACGGTGACGGCGGACGCGGCAAACAGAGCACCCACCGACACGGAGACGCGCGGACTGGAATCCTTAGGACGGATGAACGCGGCGCACCAAGCGACCAGGGTGGCGACAAACAGGCCAAAGAAAAATTTGAAAAAGCGCCCACTTCCGCCGCGGGCGAGCTTGACGATGAACGAGTAGCGCGAGTAGTGCGACTTGGTGCCGGTGGCCAGACTGGTGTCGCCGTAGTTGGAGTTGTAGACGTGGTCCACGAGCTTGTGGTCATGCCCGGCGACATGCCACCCGGAGACGACGACGTCGGGATCGACGCCTTGGTTCTGGTGGTCGGCGACGAACACGGCCTTGTCGGATTCCTGCTCGGTGTCCTCGATCGAGATCGCCAGATCATGGTTATCAAAAGGAAACATCCGCAAATCCCATGGCTTGGCGATTGTCGCTGTCACTCGGGCCGATTCGTACTCAAACCCGTCGTCCAATTTCTTGCGGATCACACTGCTCTTGGAGGTTACGTGACCGCCGATGATTTCAAAAGTATCGAGGGGGGCCGGGCCCTCACCCTTCCAGCGGAACCAGATCCAGAAGTCGGCGTTGAACTGGTTGGCCTTGAAGTCAATACCGCTGATTTGATTGATGTAAATGCCCGTATAGATCGGCGTGGGCTGGCTCGCCGTCTCCTCCGCCGCCGCCGGACTTGCGCATAGAGCCCACATGAGCACCGCCAACCACGCGATGACCGCTCGACCAGCTGCCTGGAATTTGGTTTCTGCTGGATGCCGTTCAAAGAACCATTGGGCCGGACCGCAGGGCGGGGAAATGAGGGTTTGGAAATTCACGGTCGTTGTTATTTGCCGCGAACGTACTAACCAAAGCCGCTCTGCCAAGATTTTTTTCGTGGCGGTGGTTTGACGGATGAAGGGACTTCTTTCCCAGCCTCAGATTTTACGTTGGGTCCGCGTAGGAGCACGTGCCTTACGCGCAAGGTGTTCCGGTGTCCCCTGCCCTCTCATGACTATTCCGCGTTGGTTAGTCGTCGTTGGCGCGCGGATAGGACGGGCGATCACTGGCATTGCACTCCGTTGATGATCACGCGTCGCTTCCTGCGGTCGTAGCTGAGGGTGTTTTCCCACTGACCTTGCTTGGGCTGGATTCTGAACCACTTCTCCGCCACCTCGGGTGTGGACAGCTCCCGGTAGTGCTTGAGGATGATGGAGGCCGAGTTGACTGCCTCCAGCGCCACCTGATCGGCACTCTGGACGATGGCGATCCGGTAACTGATGAATGGGCAGGGTCAGTCCACGTCATCCTCAACCAGGAAGCTGTGACACAATTGACTTATATTACTACGCGAAATAAAGCTGAAACCGGAACCGCCACCCTCGCGATCACTGGCCCGATTGACACGCCAAGCTAACCATGCGCTCACCGATCAACATCGACATCGACTTCGTTTCCAAAGCCATCGTCGGTCTGCCTGTGAACGTCATGTCGCATGTGAGCATGGTGAAGAAAATGCGGGGGCGGCGAATTCAATAAGTTGAAGCGCGACACTCTTTGGTTTGGGGTTGCAGAAGGCGCGTTCGGCATGGTGGGGCTTACGGCGTCGGGTTGACGCGCAGGCGCAGGAACTTCATGGGCCCGTCAAGGGGCACTCTGAATCTGTGCATGGGGGCGACGCCTGTGTCGGGCACGGGCTGCTAATCGTTGCCCAGCGTCGCGCTCCACTCGGCGCCATAAGTGAGCCCGCTTACTCCGCTCGGCTCAGTAAACTGGTAGCCCAGGGAGTCGCCGCTGAGAGTGGCTTGTGGCAACTGTTCGACCTGAGCCGTGGCGAGATCCTGGGCCGGGCCGAAGAATGCATAGACAAGGAGGTTCGGGACGCCGGTGCGGTAGGGATCAGCCGCGTCGGCAGCGTTACCGGTGTTGGTGGCGGAGGGGCCAAACTGGGCCTGACGCCAGCTCTCGAGCGCGGAGAGCGAGGCAACGTAAGTGAAGGTCGCCCTGTCAGCGGATCTACCTGCCGGCGTTGTCACCACCACATCAACCACACCGGCAGAATGGGCAGGAGTGATCATGGTTATGACGGTGTCCGTGAACGAGACGATCATCGCCTCGGTGCCGCCGAAGGTGACAGCTGTGACCCCGGCAAAACTGGTGCCTCCAATGTTCATTAGAGTACCACCTTCCGTCGCCCCTGAGGTGAGCGATAGTGTGCTTAAGTTAGGGAGGATGCTTAGAATCGAGTTTACATGCGCAGATATTGAGGGGGCAGCGGCAATAATCTCGGATCTCTGTGCAGCAAGAAGAAGCGAATCACGAATCGATAGAGCCGTGGCAGGGTATGTCTCCGAAATGGGGCTAGTAGTAGCTGTGTTGTAAACATTGGCCATTACCAAAAAAGCCGCCGATGGACTGGCTATAAAAACTGATTGCGTGGAAATCAAATTTGCTATTGCTACCGCCAGAGACGCGGAGGCCGCAGGTGCTGATGCAATCGAAGTCGGGCTGTTTATTACCCGAGCGGCAATGACACAAATATTATTTACCGAATTAGGACTGGATGCGATAACAGCAACCGTTTGAGCGACCCTAATAGCTGCCGTCGAGACGTTAACTGAGGATGATGGATTTGTAGGCAGTAACTCCTCGCCAGCAGCGGCAGTTTTCTCCGCCAGAGTTGCGGCAACCGTTGAGTTCCCTGATGACAGTGTCGATATCGCGCTAACTATTGCAGAGGAATTACCCTAAACAACGGCTGCTCTAAGGGCCACGGGTAAGCTTGCGAGCGCGGATCCCGAGACAGTGGTCGATAGTGTCGTGCAGAGAGTGAAGGACACTAGAAATAACCTGACTAAAAATGAGTGGCCCAGAATTCTCATCGTTAGAATCTTAAAGTCGTTCTGCTGGGAATTTGTTTTCTGTTCGAGGCCCCTGAAAGAGCCATTGGTTTGGACCGGAGGCCGTGGAAAAGGGTGGTGACGTTTTTGCATAAAATTGTCATTGGTGATTTCTAAGCGGCTGCTACCTGCGATTTCAACAAGAATCTAACCGCTCGTTGACACTAGACCCCCAGCCGCCATGAATGCGCTCAGATACCTCAGCTTCCCCGGGAAACTCGCCGGTTTGGTTTCTGTTTTTCAAGTCATCACGTTCGTCGATTCAATCGTCGGTGTGCTCGTGGGACATTTCTTCGCTCCAACGGAGTCATGCATACCAGCCCAGGGTGAAACCCTGGGAACGGAGATGCCGCAATGGATGCGTTCTGAAGGAACGCCGCATCGGGGTTGATCGGTGACACGTCCGCCATTCGAGGATATGCGGCGTTCCTTCAGAACGCGGGAATCGGAGGCACGGCATACCCAGGGCGTTGCCCTGGGCTGGTATGCGGTGTCCCTTTGGGACGTAGGGAATCTTCTGCTCATGCCTCCACCTCCTCCGGGGATGGAAATCCAGGACTTCACCCTTCGCTGGTACGCGGTGTCCCCGTGGGACATTTCTTCGCTCCAACGGAGCCATGAACATCAGATGATCCGCCCCAGCTGCTAGAACGAGACGCTTTCTCCGATTTTCGGCAAGTTCCTCGCACGCAATGGCCTGCTCTATGGCAAGGTCTATGGCATGGCCTTGGCCAATGCAAGCTACGCGACGCTGAACCTCAGTACGCCAAACCTCACCGATTTGAACGCGGGGAAAACCAACCAGCAGCTCCTTGACAACTACGTCTTGGATACAACCGCGCCGAACACATTCAGCGTGCGCTACTATCCAACCACCTACAAGTGGAACGGCTGGGGCACCGCGAATGCTGTTTCGGTGGCGAATACCGAGGCGACCAAGTGGTTCAATGCCAATGAGCAGCCCACGGGCTACACCTTCTTCCCTGCGGATGACAAGGTGGAGCACCCTGCGGTGGACCCAGACATCACGAAGTTCCGCTTCGTCCAGAACCTGACCAACAATGGCGCGCTATTGGGAATTGAGTTCACCAACCTCATCGCCGAACTCACAGCGAGTTCCAATCTTCCGGACTACGTGTCGGCCGATGTGCGCCGCATCATCGGTGCGGAGGACGGATCGCTGACTCTTGAGATGGGCGGCAAGGGCATCGCCCCCACCGGCGACAACAACCTGGACGGAACCAAAACCGCAGCAGGCCATGTTGGTGCAGGCAACAAGCGCAAGATGGTCGCACCCGACGGTCTGCAATGGATCAAGACTGCCGATGCAGACGTTCTGATCGTCGATGAGGATTCCGGTAACATCTACGGCGAGCGCAAGTACGCACTCGTGCTGAACCCGCAATCGCTTGAGCTGGCCCAGCCCGGTAAAGGTTGGTTCTTGGCAATGGCTGGCGGTACCAGAAACCCGCGTGCAATCAACGGCGTCTCGGCTTACGGCGGCACCTTCAAATCGGCGGCTAACTCTGAGTTCTCCGGTAGTTGGAACGTGACGGGTCTGGTGGCCAAAAAGGCGAACGGCAGCTTCTACAGCACCGCCGAACTCGCCGGAACTGGTGAGTCCCTAGTTCAGCAAACCCTGCCGCTGAGCGCCCACAAGTTCGTCGGTGTGGTTCAACACCCTGGAGAATCCGGTGGCCCAGTCTCCGCCTTCCGCTGCGACTACGGCGGCCAGATGTTCATGTTTAAAGTGAACTTCCCGACCCTTGGTGGCAAGGTGGTGTTCAACCCTGGCACACGTGGCACTAAGACAGGTGGCGGCCCCCTCGAGCAATCGATCCGTGCCGGACAGTCAGTATCGGCGCCGACGATCAGCCCACAAGCTGGCTGGATCTTCGCCGGTTGGGACCAGCAGTTCGACGAGGTTAACGGAAACATCGTCACCACCGCCCAATATGTGAAGGAAGCCTCGGGTGCGGACTACGGTCTCTACACACTGGAGTCGATCCTGGACCTGCGCATGAACGGCGTGATGGGTGCGGTGACCAATCCCGGCACGAACGGCACCGCAGTCCTTGGCGTCAAGGTCGAGAGTGGTGACCTAAGCGGCCAGTGGACAACCGAGGTCACTGAGCAGGTCACAGTACCAGCTCCGGCTGGTAAGCGCTTCTACCGCTTGAACGCTGAGCAACCTTGATCTCGCTGAGATCCTGAATCCCAAGCTCTCCCGGCTCCAGCCGGGAGAGCTTTTTTGTTCTCAAGTTGCGATGATGGATTTCTTCAAATTGGTGATGGGACGAATCTATCTCCCACACGCTGAACGCTTTCACTAAGCCGGTGTGAAACCCGAATTATCAAACGCCTGCCGCGTTGACATCCGCCACGTGGGCATGAGTGAAGCCCAAGGTGATGAAGTCGAGCTCTGCAGGGCCTGGCAGTTCGGTTAGGAAGTGATTGCGGTGTTCGACGACATGCTCCAGCGGAGCATCCCGCAATACAACGCGATGCGCATGGCGACCTTCGAGGTCGGCCGGCGCTTCGTGCAACCGGGCACGGCCATCATCGACATTGGATGCTCCCGCAGTCAGGCGCTGCTGCGTGAGATCGTAAACTGGGGAGCCAAGGCCATGCTGGCGACGAAGGGCATGCTAGGCAACGTGGAGGCCACCATTGCCGCGCTACCCAAGCCGCAGCGCACCGTTGTTTCGCTGGCGTGGGCGGGCGATGCCAAACTTGCCCGCAATGGCCAGACCGTGCTTGTGCCTGCTAAGATGCTCGGGCTGTCTCCGGCGCGACTCGATGCCATGTGTTTTTCGCAGTGCACTCCCTGACGATCTAGGGCGGCCCATGTCGGAGCGGGTTTTTTGTGCTGCGGTACTCGGGGGGTGATGCCCTAATAACTCGTTGTTCACATTTGGCGGAGAGGGTGGGATTTGAACCCACGGTGAGTTTGACCCCACGTCTGATTTCGAATCAGGTGCCATAGACCACTCGACCACCTCTCCAAGGTTGCTTTGCAGCGGGGCGAAAAAATGAACAGTGCCCGGTGGGTTGTAAAGCTCGCATTGCACTCAATCCGGGAAAACAATCGCGCGGTGGCCGTCGATGATGGTGCGGTCGTGCACGTGGAAGCGGATTCCCTTGGCGATCGCGACCCGCTCGCAGTTGCGGCCGAGGCGGACGAGATCGGCGGGGGTGTGGAAGTGGTGCACGCGCTCGACCTCTTGCTCGATGATCGGTCCGGCGTCGAGGTCGGCAGTGACGTAGTGGCAGGTGGCACCGATCAATTTCACGCCGCGGGCATACGCTTGCTGGTAGGGGTTCGCGCCGATGAAGGCGGGGAGGAAACTGTGGTGGATGTTGATGATGCGCCCGGCGAAGTCACGGCAGAAGTCGTTGGGGAGGATCTGCATGAATCGAGCGAGGACGATGAGCTCGACGTCTTGTTCGGTGACGAGGGCGCGGATTTGTTCGAAGCCTGGTTCGCGGGCGTCGCCGTCCATCGGGATTTCGTGAAACGGCAGGTTGGCCCGTTCCGCGATCGACCGGCAATTGCCGCGGTTGCCGATGATCGAGGTGATCTCGATCGGGAGTTCGTCGAGCCCCGCACGCCAGAGGATTTCGTTGAGGCAGTGGTCGGTTTTGGTGACGAGCACGGCAGTTTTCATGCGGTACGGCAGGCGGCGGAAGTGCCAATCGGCCTGGAGCGATCGCCCGAGGGTGCCGAATCCGGTGATGAAATCTTGGGCATCGACATCGAGTTCTTGGGTCTCAATTTCCAGGCGTGCGAAAAATTTACCGCCGAGTTGGTCGGAGAACTGAGCGAACTCGATGAGGTTGCCGCGGTGGCCGGCGACGTAATTGGCGACCTTGGCAACGATGCCGGGTTGGTCTGGGCAGCTGAGTTTGAGGATGAGGCCAGGGCGGGACATGGGCTATGAGCATGATGGGCTGGCGGCGGCGCGTCAATCACTGCCAGACTGCAGAATCCGAAGGCGGGAAAAATTTTCGCAATCGACACTTGAGGCGAACCGGCATCCAGCCAATAGTCCCGACAAGTCGCACGTCACCATGGTCAGTCCTTCTTCCAATACCGTCCACACCGCCTACGATTCCAAGATCGAGGGGAACGTGATAATTACCCGAGTGGATGCCGCGATCAATTGGATGCGCAAAAACTCGCTGTGGCCGATGCCCATGGGCCTTGCGTGTTGTGCAATCGAGTTGATGGCCACGGCTTCGAGCCGCTTCGACATTGCACGCTTTGGCATGGAGGTGATGCGTTTTTCGCCGCGTCAGAGCGACGTTTTGATCGTTTCCGGCACCGTGACTTACAAGATGGCGTTGGCGGTTAAGCGGATTTGGGATCAAATGCCCGAGCCCAAGTGGTGCATCGCGATGGGTGCCTGTGCTTCGAGCGGCGGGATGTATCGCAGCTACGCGGTCTTGCAAGGGATCGACAAGTTGATCCCAGTGGATGTTTATATTTCTGGCTGCCCGCCGCGGCCTGAGGCTCTCATCGAAGGTCTCATGAAGCTTCAAACGAAGATCGAGGGCGAGCATTCGACCTTGGATCAAAAGAGGTCGTTCCTCGAAGAAATCGCCTGATTTTCCAATCCTTTATCGACCATGTCAGCAGCAGCCGATGTCACCATGCTCCGCGATGCGTTCGGGGCCTCCATTTGGGAAACCCTTGAATTCCGCGGTGAGCAAACCGTGCGTGTGGAGCTTGGCTCCCTGCATGATGTGTTGGCGAAATGCCGGAACGACCTGGGCTACGAGATGATTCTCGACATTTCGAGCATCGACTACTTCGGTGAGGATCCACGCTTCGAGATGGTCTATGAGATCGCCACTTTGGATAATTCCAAGCACCTGCGCGTGAAGGCGAAGGTGGGCGAGGATGAAACCGTGCCGTCGGTGACCAACCTGTGGGTGGGTGCGGATTGGCATGAGCGCGAAGTCTGGGACATGATGGGGATTTCATTTTCAGGGCACCCGAACTTGAAGCGGATTTTGATGTGGGAGGGCTATCCATATTTCCCACTTCGCAAGGACTTCCCGCTCGCGGGTCGGCCGACGGACATGCCGGATGTGGCATTTACTGGGGTGGCTCCGTTAGAAGGTGGGCCGTTTGTCACCAGCGGTGGGTCGGAGGACGTCGCTAAGCGCGAGCCTCGGGCGCACGTGGTCGAGTGACCTGAATCGATTGTGCCGTCATGAAGCTGACCGGCGCGCCGTTTTCCGACATTTGGTGGAACCTACGTCAGTTGCGGCATGCGCCAGCGTCGTGGACGTGGGCCATGCTGGTGATTGCGATTCACGCGGTGGTTGCTGCCTTCGGTGGACCCAATCAAGCACCCGCTGGGGCGTGGTTCATGGCGCTGGGCCTCAACCGCGAAGGCATCGCCGCCGGTAAACTTTGGCAGCTTTTGAGCCACGCACTGCTCCATGGCAATGCGTGGCACGCGGCCGTGAACGTGCTTTTCGTGCTGTTGCTCGGCTCACGGATTGAGCGGATCATGGGGTCTCGAACGATGGTAAAGGCCACCCTCGTCGGTATCCTTGGCGGTGCGACCGGTCATCTTCTGCTGGCACCGGACGGGCCGCTGCTCGTTGGGCTTTCGGGCGGTTGCGTCGGCTTGCTGCTGTTGCTCACGACGCTTTCGCCTGATTCACGGATGTTGCCGTTGTTTGTCTCAGCACGAAACCTCGGGATTGGAATTCTAACAGCAGAGTTCGTCTTTGTTTTGATCGATCCCACCTTGGGACTGCCCATCGTTTCGGTTTTAGGCAAATTCCTCGTTGCCCACGGTTGGGGCGGCTGCTTTCAGATGGGTCACGCCTGCCACTTTGGCGGAGGCGTTGCTGGTTTGGCCTATGGTCGCTGGTTGTTACGGATACCCAAGCGTTTGGTGAAATCCCGCTAGACTCGCGTGCGATCGGCTGAGGTGCTGGTTAAGTTCGTGCGGCTCTAACAGCCGCTCCGGGGAATCACTGCGGGCCAGGCCCGTCGTTATCTTTACGCCTGCCGAACGGGGATCTCGACGGGATTTGGGGGGTTCCGCGAGAGGGTTCGGCTTGGTCAGATTCCCGAGTGCCCGAGGATGGGGCGTATCGACTGCCGCCGAAGGGCAAGCGCTGAGTTGGCTGCGGCGCAACGGCGGAGGAAGGGCTCGCCGACTCCGAGTAGGTTTGGCTTTGAGAGCGGACCGGTGGTGTGAATGAGTTCACTTGGCGGGTGACGTTTGGCTGGCGTGCGGCCTTGTCTTGTTGCGTGTTCGGGTAGCGGTTGAAGCTGTCGCTTCGATCACTGCCACGGTTATCGCGGTAGTAGTTGTTAGAGCGCTCTGGAGAATAGGAACGGTAAGGCCCGCTGTTAGAAGAGCGGTCATAGGTGTTGGAGCGTTGCTCGACTTGTCTGGACCAACTGTAACTCGAACTGCGGTATGATGATTTCCGGTCGCGGTAGTTGCTGATGGTGATGTTGGTCACTCGGCTCGGTGGGCGGATGGTGTTTCTTCCAGGGCTCCAACCGTAGGGGTGTGGTGCGCCATAGACGAACACCGGGCGATAGCCGACGGGGTAGTAACCGTGCAAATAGGGGTCGTAGTAGGAGCGGCGATGGTAGTCGTAATAACTGTGGCAGCCTGGGTCGTAACCCCAGCGGGAGTCGCCCGTGCTGATGAATAATGAAGTGGAAAACGAGCGGCCGCCATAGCCGTAACCTTCGCCATAACCCACGCTGTAACTCGGTTCGTAGTAGGAGTCGTAAGGGGTGTAGGCACAGGACGATAATGCAAGCGCCGCAAAAATGCCCGGTAAGTAAAACAATACCTTCTTCACACCGTGAGAATCGTCGTGATTTCGAGAATTTGCGAATTTATTTTCTGAATGGGCTAAGCGGTGGCCTTGTCATGAGTTGACAGGCGAGGGGAGGCTTTGGTTTGATGTCCACCACACTTATGACAATTTCTTCCAACGCACCGATTTTGATCACTGGCGGGGCCGGCTACATTGGCTCTCACACCGTGCGCCTTTTGGCTGGGCAGGGTCGAAAAATCGTGGTGCTCGACAACTTGGTGTTCGGTCACGACCAAGCAATCGTCGACCCGGGCGTGGAATTGGTCGTCGGGGATGTGGGTGACCAAGCGCTGGTCCGCGGCTTGTTTGCGAAGCATCAGTTTGGCGCGGTGATTCACTTTGCCGCTTACGCCTATGTGGGTGAATCGGTGACCAATCCGCTGAAGTATTACCAAAACAACACCGCAGAGCCGATCAAGCTGCTTCAGGTGATGCAGGAGTTTGCGTGCAAGGTCTTCGTTTTTTCGTCCACGTGTGCCACTTATGGAGTCCCCGACAAATTGCCGATCACCGAGACCAACACGCAGAAGCCCATCAACCCCTACGGCATGAGCAAGCTGATGGTCGAACACATCTTGGCGGATTGCGATACCGCTTGGGGACTTCGCAGTGCTTGCCTCCGGTATTTCAATGCCAGCGGTTGCTCACCAGACGGCCTGATCGGCGAGGATCACGATCCAGAAACCCACCTCATCCCCCGCGTGATGATGGCGGTGACTGGCGAAATCGACTATCTTGAGGTTTTTGGTACCGACTACGACACGCCGGATGGCACCTGCATTCGGGATTACATCCACGTCGAGGATTTGGCGGATGCCCATGCGCGCGCGCTGGATCATTTGGCGGCGGGCGGCGACTCGGTTCGATGCAATTTAGGTACGGGTGTCGGTGTCTCGGTGAAGGAAATCATCTCCGCTGTGGAAGAAGTCACCGGGAAAAAAGTCCCCGTCAAATACGGTCCGCGCCGTGAGGGTGATCCGGCCATGCTGGTGGCCGATCCATCCCTCGCCAAGGAACTGCTAGGTTGGGTGGCGGCCCGCAAGGATGTCCGTGACATGGTCGGACCCGCATGGCTGTGGATGAGCGGTTCGCGTGCAGGCAGGTATCCGCAAAACAAATCGTCAATGTAGGCGAGGTGTATTGGTATTTGCGCTTGCTGCCGAGGGTATCCTCGGCCAGCCTTTCTTTGTTCAAACCCTATGTGCATGCAATCTGTTGACTCCAGAATCGATTTTCAAGCCCGTCGCTCCGGCTTCACTCTCCTTGAGACCGTGATCGCCATCGGCGTGTTGGCGGTTCTCCTCACCGGCTTTTTAGTGGTGTTCACACCAGCTGCCGATGGGATCCGCAAGTCGCTCAATGTCCAGCAGGCGGATCGCCTCGTTTCCGCGCTTGAAGCCGAACTAATTGCAGGTCGTAAGGTCATGGCTGCGGGCGAAATTCCATTTGATAATGCACTCAAGCTCATCAAAGGGAGCTCCGAGGTGGCCAACGCACTTTTCGTTTACCAGTATCGGGGAGATCTCACGCAAACGCCCCGCAGCGACAAGACGCTTCAACCATGCCCATCGATCACTGGCAAAGTTGCTGGCAAAGATTACGTGGTGGTTCCGATGATGCGCGCCCGAGCGGATACCGAGTTAGCGAATGATTTGAAAGCAATCGAAGGGCCGTTGTTCTTGGTGAAGTGCAAGCAACTGTTTTTTCAAGGTGGCAAGCTCGTCATGGACACCCGACCTGACGGAGTGAAGCAGTTGCTGAATCCGAAAACTGGAACGGAAGTCAGCGAAGCCGTTTTCAAGCAATCGGAGGCAGTTATTCCTTTTGCTGCGGAATTTTATTCGCTCCCAGCAAATACGATGAACTACTTGTCGTCTCCGGCGTTCACTACCAAATTTGCCGCCAAGAATCCGGTTTTTACTCGGAATCTCGCCGTGCGCATGTAAGCCCATCTTGGTGTTTTCCAGCGGAAGAAATTCGCCCAAACTCTAGGTTTCTGACTCGTCCAGGTCCACTTTTACTCTTGCGGAATCAATCAAGCCCAATCATTTTAATTTAAACCCGATTCGCAAAACATGAATTTCTTAAAATCCAGAGGTGGTCTCAAAAAATCTGACCGAGGATTCACCTTGGTGGAAATGCTGGTGGTGATTGCCATCATGTCGATCCTGATGACGGCTGGAGCCATCGGCATTGGCGGCATGGGCGGCAAAGGCGTGACCAGTGGGGTGGCCTCTGCAGGGTCGATGTTTGAAGAAGCGCGCACAATGGCAATCGGTCAGCGGACGAAAACGCGGATCCTCGTGGCCAAATCCTTAACCAACAATCCAGCGGACAACCTGCGTCGCATTCTGATTGTTTCGGAAGAAATTGATTCCGTCACGTTGCTGCCGAAGCCAGGAAGTTGGATTTTATCAAGCCGCGGTGTGACGCTGCCCGACCAAACATTTTTCAGCGAGACGTTCAGCAGGAAGGATCAGGACAAAGCGGGACCCATCGACACCATGACTCTGTCTGGCGTGAAAGCCTCCTATGCGGGCGACTACTATTACTACGAGTTCAATGCAGAAGGAATTTATACCCTAGGAGCGTCTGCGCCATCCACCTTTGTGATCGGAGCGGGAGTTCGTCCGCCAAATGCGGGTGCTACCGTTAAACCCAAAGTTGCTGGGTCTGGGAAGCGTGACTTTGGTGGCTTCGTGGTTTGGCGAAATGGCTGGGTGTCGGTATTCCGCAGCCCAGATCAGATGGACTCCTCGATCGCCTCAATCAAAGCCGGAACCACATTTTAACTCATGAGATTTTCACGCATCGCTCGCCGCGCAGGATTCACCCTCATGGAGTTGATGGTCGCCATGGCCATCACCTCGATCATTGTCACGGTCCTCGTCTCGGTCACTTCGGTGGCGCTTGAGACATGGAATCGCAGTCGCGCTGAACTGCGTGCTTCTCACATGGGCAAAATGGCAATCGACTACATCGCTCGCGACCTAGAGGCTTTCGTGGTTCGAAGTGGCAACAACAACGATTGGTGCCAGGCAACTTTGGATCCGGAACTTTCGACGCCCGGAATTGGAGATGAGCTGAAGAGTTCGAATGCATCGAGGCTCATCTTTTTCACCGGAGCAACCGATCGCTACGATGGGAACGCAGGTGATCCGAGTCTCGATAAAGGGGGTGATGTTTCTTGTGTCGCGTACCTGATGAAATTCCGCGATCCTGTGAATTCAAATTCCATGAAGGGATTTAAAACGTATGTTTTGAATCGGAAAATAGTCGATCCAAACAAGACCTTTGGTACACCGCCGAATTACTCGGATGCCTTGCTCGGAGCGACCGATTCGCGTGTTTCAGGCAAGTACCTAGATCCTTTGTTCATTGGAATTTATTCTGCCGCAACCATTTCAAATAAACCCAATTTCCTCTGCGAAAACATTTATCAATTCACCCTCACGTTCCACGTTCAGGCCTCAGATACCACGGATCCTACGAGACCCGCAGTCTTGACCAACATCCCTGTTCGGA
>JARWZU010000082.1 GCA_029866215.1 Akkermansiaceae bacterium | reverse complement strand
CGCTTTGGTACCTTCAAATACTGACATGACCAACATCGCCATCAACGGATTCGGCCGCATCGGCCGCCTCGTCTTTCGTGCCCTCGTCGAACAAGGCCACCTAGGAACTACTTTCAACGTCGTCGCCGTGGGCGATATTGTTCCTGCCGACAACCTCGCCTATTTGCTGAAGTACGACTCCACTCAGGGCCGCTTCGCTGGCACGGTTTCCTCGAAGAAATCCTCCCCTGAGCTCGAAGAAGACGACGTCATCGTCGTCAACGGCCACGAAATCAAGGTCGTGAGCGCTCGCTCGCCGGAAGGTCTCCCATGGAAAGAACTCGGTGTGGATGTTGTCATCGAGTCGACAGGCCTCTTCACCGAAGCGGAAAAGGCCAAGGGCCACATCACCGCCGGTGCGAAAAAAGTCATCATTTCCGCACCTGCTAAGGGTGAAGACGCAACCTTCGTGGTCGGCGTGAATGATCACAAGTATGATCCTGCGATCCACCACATCATCTCGAATGCAAGCTGCACCACCAACTGCCTTGCGCCTTTGGTTCACGTGCTTCTCAAGGAAGGATTCGGCATCGCCGAGGGTCTCATGACCACGGTTCACTCCTACACCGCTACGCAAAAGACGGTGGACGCTCCATCCAAGAAGGATTGGAAAGGTGGCCGTAGTGCTGCGATCAACATCATCCCATCGACCACGGGTGCTGCAAAAGCGGTCGCTCTGGTTTGCCCAGAAGTGGCTGGTAAGCTCACAGGCATGGCCTTCCGCGTGCCAACTCCTACGGTTTCGGCTGTCGACCTCACCGTGAAGACCACCAAGGAAACTTCGCTCGCCGAGATCAAGGCGGCTCTGAAGAATGCTTCGGAAACCTACCTCAAGGGCATCCTCGCCTACACGGAAGACGAGGTGGTCTCGAGCGACTTCATCCACGACAAGAGCTCGTCGATCTTCGATGCCGGTTCTTCCATCGAACTCAACTCGACGTTCTTCAAGCTGATCAGCTGGTATGACAACGAGTGGGGCTACTCGAACCGCGTGATCGATCTCCTCACCGACGTGGTGAAAAAGGGGATTTGATTCTCAGCACACGGATCTCTGATCTCATCAAAACGGCAACCTTCGCGGGTTGCCGTTTTTTCTAATGAGGGTGAGAACCGGAAACTTGCCTTGCAGAGCGTACGGGTTTTGGGCGACTCTCTGGGATGGAAACCGAGGACTTGGCGCTGGATCGGCAATTGCGGCAAGAAATCTTGTTGGCCCGTGAGCGGGTGTATCGCTTTGCCCAAGCGACGCCGTTGGAGCGCCTCGATTTGCCAGGTCCAGGCCCTGAAATTTGGGTGAAACGCGAGGACTTGTCGCCAGTCAAAGCCTACAAGTGGCGCGGCGCGTGCAATCGGATGGCGGTCATGAGTCGCCCCGAGGCTGCCCGCGGTGTGGTCACTGCATCCGCCGGAAATCATGCGCAAGGGGTGGCCTTGGCTGCGCGGCAAATCGGCATCCGTGCGAAAATTTACATGCCGCGCTCGACGCCGAAGGTGAAGCAAGACGCGGTGCGCCACCACGGGCGCGAATGGGTCGAGGTGCACCTCGCGGGCGATAGTTACGACGAGGCAGTTTGCGCCGCTCGTGCGGAAGAGGCGGCCACTGGCGCGGTTTATATTCACGCCTACGACGACCTCCGAGTGATTGCGGGGCAGGGAACCTTGGCCGATGAGGTGGTTCTATCAGGTCAGGGGCCGTTCGATGTCGCCTACCTGCAAATCGGCGGGGGAGGCATGGCAGCGGGCGTTTCGACTTGGCTCAAGACCTACTGGCCGGACATCGAGATTGTCGGGGTTGAGGGCGAGGGGCAGGCGTCGATGCTGGCCGCCTTGGACGCGGGCTATCCCGTCACCCTCGAGAATTTGGACCTGTTCTGCGATGGCACTGCGGTTCGGAAAGCGGGTGAGTTGCCGTTTGAAATTTGCCGCCACACGCTCAACCGGATCGAGACCGTCAGCAATGCCGAGGTCAGTGATGCCATCCGCACGATGTGGGGTGGGTTGCGTTGCATTTCTGAGCCGTCGGGTGCGATGGGATTGGCTGCTGCGTTGAAAAATCGTGCGGCGCTCGTGGGCAAGCGCGTGCTTGTGATTCTCTGTGGGGCCAACATCGATTTCCTCCAACTCGGAGTGATTGCTCAGTCGTTAGGATCTGAGTTCAAGAGTCGCCGAACGCTGCGGGTCTGCATTCCCGAGCGCTCAGGCACCATGTTAGAGCTGCTCAGTCAGTGTTTTGATGGACTCGACATCGCGGACTTCCAGTATGGGAAAACCGATGAACAGGACGCATGGCCAGTTTTCACATTAAATTCGGACACTCCTGAAATGCTGGATGCATTGCCAGCGAAGCTCGTGGCGCATGGATTCGCGTGGGAGGATCTAACGGGTGCGCTTGATGTTGCCTTCCGGGCGATTCCACTTCGCGGAGATTTGCTCAAAAACGCGATTTTCCTTCGGCTCGATTTTTACGAACGCTCCGGAGCACTCCGTGAATTCCTCGACCAGCGCATCAAAGGCAATGCCAGCCTTTGCTACTTCAACTACCGCCAGTCGGGCGAGCGGATTGGTAGGGCGCTCATCGGTGTTGAATTCCCATCACCTTACGAGCGTGATGCGCTGATGATGACGATTCCCCGGCAAGGCGAGGGCTACCGCCTCTGCGAGGTGGTAGATGAAGCGACGCGCCAGCGCCTGGTCGGTGGCCATGCGATCTAGCAGAAATGGTCAATGGACTTGCGGCAAGATCGCTTGGTGGCGGCGCACACCGTTGAACGCGGCATCGAGTTCGAGGCGCTGCCACAGCGAGGCAACGGCGTCGCCCAAAATCTGGACATCCCCACGTGCATCGTGACGGCGCACCCCTTGCGATTGGATTCGCAGCCGCTTTACGAGGTGGTCGAGCGAGTGACCTGTCCCGCGAGCGTTGCCAAAAAACATTTTGGATAGATGAATCGAGTCGATGCTGTCCACCGCCCGCATCGGCAAGCCATGACGCTGGCAGGTGGCTGCTAGAAATTTGCTATCAAACTTCAATCCATTGTGAGCGATCAAGGTGGCGTCGCCCGACCATCTTGAAAATTCGCACAGCACCTCTTCAGGACGGTCGGCATTTGCAACGTGACGGTTACTGATGCCAGTGTAGCTCTCGATGAAAGATGAGATCGGCCGTCGCGGTCTTGCGAAGCGGGCGAAGGTCTCCTCGACACGTAAGCTGCCGGCGGTGAAACGCATCGCCGCGATCTGGATGAAATCTTCCTCGTGAGCATCGAGCCCAGTGGTTTCCAAATCGTAGATGACGAAGGTTTCGCCGTGGTGGTGGCGATCGCTCGAGTAGAATGGATGGCGGCATTCCGTGCAGCTCACGCGAGTCCCGAGTGTGGACTTGGGAACGCGGAGACTGCTTTGGCACTTAGGGCAGGAAACGGTCATCAGCCCATCGCCTTTTCCATCAGCGTATTCATGCGGGAAACCGTGTCGCGGGCATCTTCTAAAAGACCGGCGGCAATCAACGAGTTGTCTAGTAGTTGAAGTGCCACCTGCTTTGCCAGCTCGGGATTCGAGTCCTTCGCCTCGGCGAGTTTTTTCATCAGCGGGTGGCGCGGGTTGATTTCCAACTCGACCTTGATGTCTTCTTTGAAGTTCTCATCCATCGCCTTCATCATTTGGCGCATTTGAGGACTCATCCCATCTGACGGGACAAGGGCGATCACCGGGCTGTCAACCAAGCGCTTGCCGCTGGCCACCGCAGTGACGCTGTCGCCAAGCTCCTGCTTAAGAAACTCGCAGAGCGCGGTGGTTTGTTCCTCGGAGAGCGCATCGCCCTCTGGCGCGTGGTCTTCCAGATCCACCCCGCCGTGGCGGATGGAAACGAGCTTCTTGCCATCGAACTCGCCGAGCGATTCGACGACGTATTCGTCCACGGCATCGGTGAAGAAAATGACTTCCAGTCCGCGCGCCTTGAATGCCTCGACGTAGGGGCTGCTTTCGACTTGCTCGCGGCTTGCACCGACGAGGTAGTAGATCGACGCCTGGCCATCCTTGGCCCGCGACACATAGTCGGTGAATCCGCACACGGTGCCCGCATCGGTGAGTGATGATTCAAAGCGCAACAACTTGGCGAGTGCCTCGCGGTTCGTGTAGTCGGTGGCGATGCCTTCTTTGAAAAAGCGGTCAAACTTCCGATAGAAGCCCCGGTATTTCTCTGGATCTGCCTCGGCGTCCTTCTCGAACATTTTGATCACGCGCTTGCTGATGACTGCGCCGAGTTTGCGGATCAATGCGCTGTCTTGCATGGTTTCTCGCGAGATGTTCAGCGGGAGGTCTGCGCTGTCGACCACGCCTTTCATGAAGCGCATCCAGTCGGGGAGTAGGCCCTTGGGGTCCGCGTCGATCAGCACTTTCTTCGAGTAAAGCGCGATGCCTCCCTCGACCTTGCCGAAGCCCATGCGCTCTGGGTTCTCACTGGGTGCGAAGACCAAGGTGTTGATCGCGATCGGTGCGTCGGCACTGAAATGCAGGCGATAGGCCGGCTCGTCAAACGCCTTGCAGGCAAACTGATAGAATGCCTTGTAGTCGTCCTCGGAAATCTCCGACTTATTTTTCAGCCAGAGTGCCTCGACCTCGTTGATCCGCTTGCCATTGAGGAAAATCGGAAATCCGACGAAGTTGCTATAGGTCTCGATGAGGTGCTTGAGGCGGGTTTCTTCGGCGTACTCGCTGAGCTCCTCCTTGAGGTGCATCACGATCTTGACCCCGCGCGATTGGCCGGGGGATTCCTCGATTTCGTAGCCGGTTTTGCCATCGCTGATCCAGACGAGCTCCTCGCCTTGCTCGCGCCAGCTGCGGGTGTGGACCTTGACTTCATCGGCCACCATGAATGCCGAGTAAAAGCCGACACCGAACTGCCCGATCATGTTGCCTGGTGTGCTGCCGCTGTCCTTGACCGACTTGAGGAACGCCTTGGTGCCGGAGTGGGCGATGGTGCCGAGGTTTTTGATCAGCTCCTCGCGGGTCATGCCGATGCCTGCGTCTGAGATCGTCAAGGTCTTGGCCTCGGCATCGGTTGTGATGTGGATTTCCAGCGGGAGGCCGGGGTCGTGCACGTCTTTCTCGGTCGCCTCGATGTGGCGGAGTTTTTCCATCGAGTCCGAGGCGTTGGAAATCAACTCACGGAGGAAAATCTCCTTGTCGGTGTAGAGTGAGTGGACGACGAGGTCGAGCAGTTGCTGGATCTCGGCTTGGAAACTGTGTTTTTCGATGGTGGTGTCGCTCATGAGTGAAATTGGCCGGGGTTGGTCGGGCGGGGGCGATCATAGCGACTCTTTGGACTCTGTCAAAATTTCTGCGAGTGGATTCGTCAGAAATGATAGGGCGCGATGGGGGCGCAGACTTGCGGGGTGGGTGAGTGTTTTGTTGGTAGAGGCACCTCCTTCTGCAATTGAATTGCCTTGGCGATTGGATGCCGCCCGCACTGACGGTGGCGAGGAATTCCTTGTTCAAGCCGCAAATTCCCTGCTGTGGCAAGGCGTTCTGTAGCTTGTCTGGGAACTTGAATTGGCTGCCACTCCGCCTGCTTCGGCCGCAAAAACAAAAAGCGCACCGATCAAATCACCGGCATCCTCGCCACCCTCAAGGCACTCGGCCACATCGTCTGAAGCACTCCGCCCGCGAGGGATTCGCCAGATTGGCGGAGTGGCCGTGTTGCACCGGGCTCGAAAGGTTGCATATCGATCGTCTGTCTAAAGATTTGCCACCCTCTGCGTGATTGGTGGTGAGCTCCAAATTTGGCATGCCAAGGGTCTCGGCGGCGGATTTGGGAGAGGCGGGTGTCAAAGCACCTTCTGAAAAACGTGTGTCTGGTCGGTATGGGGGGAAGGCGGTGTCCTTCGTGCTCCAGGATCGGCTCCGAAGTCATCATCCTCTAATCATCAATCGGTTTACTGGGAGATCGCAGCAAATTGGAGCAATAACGTGGCAAATTGCTGCTCGAATGCGCCAATTTGGCGCGTTCACGGAGCTTTTTGCTGCTCCAATGCGCCAAATTGGCGCGATGACGGAGCAATTTGCTGCGATGACGGAGCAAATTGGCGCGATGACGGAGCAATTTGGCGCGATGACGGAGCAATTTGCTGCGATGGTGGAGCAATTTGCTGCGATGACGGAGCAATTTGCTGCGATGGTGGAGAAAATAGGCCAAGCCCGTGCCGAACTGGCATGATGCCCGATGGGATTGGAAAAAATCGCAATCGGGGGAAGACAGCGGGGGGCGAATGTGCAAGATCTCTTGTGATGTCTGAGGATGCGAACGGGAAAATGAGCGAACAGGACGCGGTGCTGGTCCAGGCGTATGCCAAGACCCGCAAGAGCCTGATCGCGAAGCTCGAGAATTGGGAGGATCAGCGGACTTGGGACGAATTTTACCAAACGTATTGGCGGCTGATTTTTGCGGTCGCGCTCAAGGCGGGGTTGCGGCAGGACGAGGCATTTGACTGCGTGCAGGAGACGATTTTATCGATCGCCAAGCAGAGTAAGAAGAACCTCTACGATCCCGAGCAGGGCTCGTTCAAGACGTGGTTGCTGAACATGACGCGGTGGCGGATCAATGATCAGTTCCGCAAGCGCAAGAAGGACACCGCGATGATTGCTACGGATTGGGAAGATGGGCGCAAGACTGCGGTGATTGACCGGGTGGAGGACCCGAATGGCGAGGTGTTGTCTAGGCTGTGGGACGTCGAGTGGAAAAAGAACATCGCGGATGCCGCGTTGATTCGGGTCAAGGCTCAGGTCTCGCCGAAGCAGTATCAAATTTTTGACAGTTACGTGATCAAGCAGTGGGACTCCAAGCGGGTTCAGGAGCAACTTCAGGTGAGCATGGCCCAGGTCTATCTGGCCAAGCACCGCGTGGGGAGCATCCTCAAGCGTGAGCTCGCCAAACTCGAAGACGACGGCGATGGCAGCTAAGATTCGTCCCGACCCGATTGTTCCGGATCACGAGGTTTTGCGTAAAATCGGTGGCGGATCTTACGGTGAGGTGTGGTTGGCGCGTGGGGTGACGGGTGCCTTGCGTGCGGTGAAGGTCGTGTGGCGTGAGGATTTCGAAGATACTCGTGGGTTTGAGCGGGAGTTCGAGGGGATTTTGAAATTTGAGCCGGTCTCGCGGAATCATCCGGCGCTGGTGAACATCCTGCACGTGGGGCGGAGCGCCGATGGAGTTTCGTTTTACTACTATGTGATGGAGCTGGGTGACGACCTCACCACCGGCCAGGAAATCAATCCTGTGGAGTACCAGCCGCGGACCCTCCGCGCCGACAATGCGCTGGGCGAGTGGGTCAAGTGGGACACCGACGAGTGCATCGAAGTGGGATTGCGCTTGGCCGAGGCGCTCGACCACTTGCACGAGCGGGGCCTGGCGCATCGTGACGTCAAGCCGTCGAATGTGATCTTCGTGCATGGCAAGGCCAAGCTGGCGGACATCGGTTTGGTGGCGGCGAGGGGCCAGCGCACCTTCGTGGGGACTGAGGGATTTGTACCGCCTGAAGGGCCGGGATCGGCGCAGGCGGACGTGTACAGCCTGGGCAAGGTTTTGTACGAGATCGCGACGGGTAAGGATCGCTTGTCGTTCCCGGAGCTGCCGGATGTCATGCCGACTGGATCGGCGAGCAAGCGATGGCTTGAGTTGAATCGCATCATTTGTGACATCTGCGAGCCGCGGGTTTCCAAGCGAGGGATCTCGACTGCGGCGGAGTTGGCCGATGCGCTTCGTCGGGTGCAAAAGGGGCAGCGCCAGCGCCTCAAGCGATCCACCCTCTGGATCGGCTGTCTCATTTTAACGGGGATCGCCGGTTGGGGCGCATGGGTCAAGGTGCGGAAGCCTGCGGTGGTGCGGAAGATGGATCCCGCGCCCGCCGTGGTCCCTGCGCCGGTCGGCATTTTACGAGTCATCAGTGCTCCGGAAGGCGCCGAAGTCATCAACGCCGAAGGGAAATGGATTGGGACGACCAACACTGGATTGATCCAAGTGAACGTGGGCGACGATTATTTTTTCAAGCTCAAGAAGAGTGGGTATCGGCCATTCACCCTGCAGGGCAAGGTGCCGAAGAGTGTCGGTGCCGAGCCCACCTTGTTGTTTGCCAGCTTGGAGAATTTCTCGCCGCCGCAGGTGGGTGAGCCATGGAATGATCACCTGGGAAATCTCTATCAGCCCGTGAACGACACCCATGTGGGTGCATCCTTGGTCAGCCGTGAAGTCTGGGGGCAGTTCATCGCTTCGGCCGGGGTGAGGAGTGATGATTCCAAGTTTCTCGATGTGTCAGAAAATGGGAAGACCGAATCCGTGGTGCTCTGTTCGCGTGGTGCGGCTCGGGCGTTTTGTGATTGGTTTCGGAAGCGTGCGTCCAAGGCGGGATTTTTAACGGAGGACCAGGAAGTCATCGCGCTGCGGGAGACGCCGGAGGTGATCGCCAAGCTGGGGCAGGGTGGCGAGGGCGATGATTTCAAGCCGCTCCGAGTGGTGGTGCAGCCGATTGATTTCGGGGTGTTGAATCTGACCACTCATCCGTCAGGGGTTGAGGTTTACATGAATCCGGAGTCCGATCCGAGCAATCAGGTCTCGGTGGGTTCCACGCGGGATTCCTTGGTGATTTCCAAGATCAAGCCTGGGGATTGGCAATTCTATTTGGTGCGTGAGGGGTATCGGCCTGAGACGATCAACCTCCGTGTGGGGAAGGGCGAGAGGCTCTCGCGGGTGGTCACGCTGGAGCGGAGTCTGGGGGTGATTTTTGGCAAGCCGTGGGAGAATGGTGCAGGCATGAAATTCGCGCCGTTGGGGCAGGATTTGATGGTTTCCATTTGGGAGACTCGGGTGAGTGACTACGAGCTTTACGCGACGGATTCGGCGGTCACGCGTGCTCGTGCCGCGTATTTTCCGCAAGGCGTGGATCATCCGGTGGTCAATGTTTCGCGCGACGATGCACGGGCGTTTTGCAATTGGCTCACCGAGCGCGAGAGGAAGGACGAGCGGATCGCGCAGACTCACGAGTACCGCCTGCCCACGGACTCGGAATGGAGCATGATGGTGGGCGTGCAGGAGGCGGTGGGGGTGAGTCCCGGGTGGAGTGATGCGCGCAAGGAGCAGATTTACCCGTGGGGAACCGAGTGGCCGCCGAGCCCGCAAGCGGGCAACTTCGCCGACGAGAGTGCCAAGCGTGACGCGGTTTTTTCGGCGGATCGGACGATTCAGGGGGTCGATGACGGGTTTGGGTTCACCTCGCCGGTGGGTTCATTTTCGCCGAATAGCCTCGGTCTCTATGACCTGACTGGAAATGCCCAGGAATGGGTGGATGACGACTACTCCAAGACCGCCAAGAATGCCATGGGGGTGCTGCGGGGTGGGGGGTGGAACTGCTATCGGGCGGAGAATTTATACTCAGGTGCTCGGAATGCGGTGCCGCCGACGTTACGCGATGTGATGTATGGATTTCGAGTCGTGCTTGCCAAAGTGCCTCAGAAGGTTGATCGATAGGCATCCGCCCGATTTTCTCATTTTCATCAAAAAACGTCATGGTTGAAATTCAACTCTCCTACGAAGGCGACCTCCGTTGCCGAGCGATCCACACTCCTTCGGGAAACGACCTTCTGACCGACGCCCCTGTCGACAACAACGGGCGGGGCGAGGCATTTTCGCCGACTGATCTCGTGGCGACCGCGCTGGGTTCCTGCATGGCCACCGTCATTGGGATCGTGGCGAAGCGCAAAGAAATCGAGTTGGAGGGAATGAAAATCACCGTCCGCAAAATCATGTCGGACGACCAGCCTCGGCGCATCAAGCGGCTCGAGTTGGATCTTTTCATGCCTTTGGGCGCTGAGCATCCGGACCGCAAGTTGCTCGAGAGCGCCGCGCGGGGCTGTCCGGTGCACCATAGCATTCACCCCGACATCGAGGTGGTCATGCATTGGAATTGGCAGGGCTGAGGGCTGAGATCGGGGGGGCGATCCTCGCAGGGTGGGGGGCGCTTGGGCTGGGGAAATGCGTGATTGCTGGCAGAAAATGGTTGCCAATTTCGGCGTTCAGGTGCATTTTTTTGTTGAAAAATTATAAAACAAGGTAATTAAGTAAGGATTATGCTTCCAGAGCACGCCCCATTCACCACTGACCAGCGCCTCGCGTTGGATTCTCTCATTGCTGGCCTTAACCCCGTTCAGCGCGGGTGGCTGAGCGGTTTCCTTGCCGCATCGGGCAGCGTCGCTGCGGTATCTGCGCCGGTTTCTGCTGGGAAATTGACGGTGTTGTACGGCACTGAGTCGGGGAATTCTGAGGTCCTCGCCGACCGCGCCGTCAAGGCGGCCAAGAAGCGGGGATTCCAGGCGAACATGAAGAACATGTCCGAGTTTTCCCCTGCGGATTTGGCGAAATCGCCTAGCCTGCTGGTCATCGTCTCGACTTGGGGCGATGGTGAACCGCCAGAGACCGCGATTTCATTTTACAAAGAATTCATGAGTGCCGACGTATCGCTGGCCAAGGTCAGCTACTCGGTTTGTGGCTTGGGCGACACCGCGTACGAGAAGTTCTGCCAAGTGGGCAAAGATTTCGATGCTCGCCTCGAAGGGTTGGGCGCGTCGCGGGTTTTTGCCCGTCAGGATTGCGATGTGGACTACGAAGACTCGTTTACTACGTGGTTAGAGGGATCGCTTACAGCGCTTGCGCCCGCGTCTGCGGCGCCGGTCGCGGAGGTCGCAGTGGCCGGATATTCCTCGTCAGCGGTCGAGTATGGCAAAAAGAATCCGTTCCCATCCGAGGTGCTTGAGTCGGTGTTGCTGAATGGGGAGGGATCTTCCAAAGAAACCTTGCACCTTGAATTTTCTCTCGCGTCGTCGGGCCTGTCCTACGAGCCGGGCGATGCACTCGCCGTGGTGCCAGTCAACGCGCCGGACACCATCAAGGCAGTCCTAGGGGCAGCCAAATTGACCGGAAACGAAGAGGTCGAGTTGAAGGGCGGGGAAATCAAACTTTTGGCCGATGCCTTGCGCGAGGATTTCGACATCACAGCGCTTTCGCGTGCGGTGCTCACCAAGCTCGCGGATGCCTGCGATTCTGCAGCGTTGCGAGAGTTGCTTGCGGATGAAGCGAAGGAGCGCTTGAAGGAATTCAATCATGGTCGTGAGATCATCGATGCGCTGTTGGAATTTGCGCCAAATGGATTGTCGGCCGCTGCGCTTGTTGGGATTTTCCGGAAGTTGCCGCCACGGCTTTATTCGATCGCTTCGAGTCAGCTGGCGCACCCAGACGAAGTTCATCTTACGGTGGCTGCCGTGCGATACGAGACCCATGGTCGCAAGCGCAAAGGCGTATGTTCGACATTTCTAGCAGATTTGATCAAGTCGGGCGATGCGGTTTCATTGTTCGTTCAGCCTAATAAGAACTTCAGACTTCCTGCCGATCCGGCCACTCCTATCATCATGGTAGGACCGGGAACGGGGGTGGCTCCGTTCCGTGCCTTTGTCGAACACCGTGCCGCGTCGGGTGCTTCTGGCAAAAACTGGTTGTTCTTTGGTGACCAGCATTACACCTATGATTTCCTCTATCAGCTCGAATGGCAGGAGCAACTCAAGGAAGGTGTCCTTACCAAACTGGACGTGGCTTTTTCCCGTGACCAACCGGAGAAAGTCTATGTCCAAGACCGGATGATCCAACAGGCTGAGGAGCTCTATCAGTGGCTTGAGGCTGGTGCGCATTTCTACGTCTGTGGCGATGCCAACCGCATGGCGAGCGATGTGCACGAGGCGTTAGTCACCGTGGTACAGACTCAAGCTGGCCTTACTCACGAAGCCGCCGAGGCTTATGTCGAGAACCTGAAGAAAACCAAACGCTATCAACGCGACGTTTACTGAACCTTTTTCTAACTTTAAACTTCCATCATCATGAGTGAAAAAAAACTCTCTGCGAACGAATACATCAAGATCGATAGCAACTACCTTCGTGGGACGATTGCCGAAGGGCTTGTCGATCTCTCGACGGGCTCGATGTGCGAGGATGATCAGCAACTTCTGAAGTTCCACGGGACCTACCAGCAGGACGACCGTGACCTGCGCGCGAACCGCCGCAAGCACAAGCTGGAAAAGGCATACTCGTTCATGATTCGCATCCGGGTGCCCGGCGGTGTGGCGACACCCCACCAGTGGCTAGAGACCGACCGCATGGCCACGCAGTTCGCGAATGGCACGATCAAGCTGACCACACGGCAAGCGTTCCAGTTCCACGGCATCATCAAGACCAACCTCAAGCGCACCATCGCTGAGATCAATCAAGCCGCCATGGACACCATCGCTGCGTGCGGTGATGTGAACCGCAATGTCATGTGCAATCCGAATCCCTACCTTTCGGAAATCCACGCGCAGGCGCTCAAGGCCGCCCAAGAAATTTCCACGCATCTTACCCCGCAGACACGGGCCTATCATGAGATTTGGCTAGATGGAGAGAAGATCGAATCCACCGAAGAAGAGGTCGAGCCAATCTATGGCAAAACCTATTTGCCTCGGAAGTTTAAGATCACCGTGGCGGTTCCGCCTTCCAATGATGTCGACATTTATGCCAACTGCCTTTCATTCATTGCGGTCGTCGAAAATGAAGCGTTGGTGGGTTACAATGTGGCCGTCGGTGGCGGGATGGGATCGACCCACGGCAACGATGCGACTTATCCGCGAATTGCCGATGTGATCGGCTTCTGCACGCCCGAGCAGGTGGTGGATGTGGCGGAAAAAGTGGTGCTCGTTCAGCGCGATTTTGGTGACCGGACCGACCGCAAGCATTCGCGTTTCAAATACACGGTGGATGATTACGGGCCAGATTGGATTTTGGCGAAGTTGAATGAATACCTTGGTTACGAATTGGGGCCGGTGCGCAAGTTTGTGTTTGAGGACAATGGCGATCGCTACGGTTGGGTGGAGGATGCCAATGGCAATTCTCATCTTACGGTTTACATTGCCGGTGGTCGGGTGCTCGACACGCCCAGCTATCCGCTTCGCACAGGGCTTCGTGAGATTGCCAAGATTCACGATGGTGACTTCCGGCTTACGGCCAATCAGAACTTGGTGATTGCCAATGTTTCTCCGGCCAAGCGCGCGGCGATTGAGCATCTTCTCGCGGAGTATGGAATCAAAGATAGCCACCACAAGAGTGCGCTTCGGCTCAACTCGATGGCCTGCGTTGCGTTGCCGACCTGCGGCCTTTCGCTGGCGGAGGCTGAGCGCTACTTGCCAAGTTTGATCACCGAGTTGGAGGAATCGCTGGAGGAAAACGGCCTGCGTCACGATGCGATCACCATTCGCATGACGGGTTGCCCTAACGGATGCGCCCGCCCATTCATCGCTGAGATCGGCTTTGTCGGTCGTGGCCCGTCTGCTTACAACGTCTATCTGGGTGGCGGATTTGCGGGGCAGCGCTTGTCGAAGCTGTACCGGGAAAATGTCCAGGCGGATGAGATCAAGGCGCTGCTAGCACCGATTTTCGCCCGGTATGCCAAGGAGCGTGAGGAGGGTGAGCGGTTCGGTGATTTTTGCATTCGCCAAGGCTACGTCGTCGCGACCATCCAAGGGCCAGACTTCCACAAGAACATCAAGCCTGAGGCGCTCGCCAAGGTTTAACTCGAATCGATTCGATTTCTAATATGCCTGCCCCCGATCTTGCATCCGCAGTGAAATCTGGTCTAGACACCAGTCCGGACGGTCTTTCGGCCGCGCTGTCGCCACTGCGTGCGGGTGAGCGGCTGCGCTTGCTTTACGAGCAGTTTGGCGACCGCTTGGTGGCATCCACGAGTTTTGGCCTGCAAGCGGCGGTGATGCTTCACTTGATTCACGAAAACGCGCCTAAGGTTCCCGTGGTGTTCATCGATACCGGTTTCCTATTTCCCGAGACCTATCAGTACATGGAGCAACTTTGTTCCAAGCTGAACCTCGATCTTCGGATCTATCAGCCGACGATTTCTGCAGCGAGGATCCAAGCGCTTTGGGGGAATCTCTGGGAGAATGGCAGAGAGGGTGCGGAGCGTTACGGAGTGATCACCAAGATTGAACCGATGAATCGTGCGCTTCGTGAGACTGGCGGCGATGTTTGGCTGAGTGGTCTGCGGCGTTCGCAGTCGAAAACGCGAGTGGATCGCCCGCTGGTCGAGCAGCAGAAAAAGACGCTCAAGGCGTATCCCATTCTGGATTGGGCGGATGCGCAGGTGGATCTATATTTTCATCAGCATGATTTGCCGCGTCATCCATTGGCATCGAAGGGCTATGTGACCATGGGTGACTGGCATAGCACGCGGCCGGTGGAAGATGGGGATGTCGAGGGGACACGCTTCAATGGTGAGAAATTCGAGTGTGGTCTCCACCTCGACTCGGGCACCCCGGATTTCCAGATTTGAGGAGCTAGGCGAACTTTCCCATTTACCCACATCGGCGGATTGAGTTGAATCCGCAGATGAAAATACGCTTCCGTCGCATCGCGCAGGTTTTGTTATTCTGGTGCCTTGGTGGGGCCAGCGTGTTTGCGGCTGAGGTAAGTGCAGTGGTCGAGCCAGCGGTGGTTAGGGTCGCCTGTGTGGGTGATAGTATCACTCAAGGGTCAGGAGCGGAGAGGGGGAAATCCTATCCGTCGCAACTTCAAGAGATGCTAGGAAGCGCTTGGGAGGTTGGGAATTTCGGGGTGAGCGGGCGCACTCTTTTGAAAAAAGGGGATCATCCGTACTGGATCGAACCGGCCTATCAGAATGCCCTCAAGTTTAAGCCTGCGGTGGTGATCATCATGTTAGGTACCAATGATACCAAGCCGCAGAATTGGAAATTTGAGGCGGAGTTTGTGGCGGATTACACCGAGCTGGTGAAATCGTTTCTCGCACTGGAGAGCAAGCCCCGCGTGTTTGTTTGTCGGCCATGCCCGGTGCCTGAACCCGGCAAGTATGGGATCAACGAAGCGGCAATTCAGCAGGAGATTCCAAGAATTGACGCATTGGCGAGGGATCTCAAACTGAGCGTGATCGACATGCATGCCGCGCTCGAAGGTAAGCCGCAGCTTCTGCCGGATCGGGTGCATCCGAATACCGAAGGCGCCAGAGAAATGGCGGCCGCTGCCTTCCATGCCTTGACGGGCAGGTGAGGTTTCTCCGCGTTGCGGTGTGAAGCGCTGGTCGGAGTTCTATCCGATTTTTGGATCAGGGGTCGTTGCGTTGGGCACCTCGGGGGTAGTTTGGCGTTGGTTCATTTTTGGTGCGAAATAGAAAATCGCGCAGCCAGCCAAGAAAAACACCGAGCCAAACCCAGGCAGGAAAAACGTTTTGGTGCTGATTCCGGGTTCTAGCACCGCTTTGGTTGGATCATTGGGGGAATAGTGCACCGTCACCCTTTTGCCTTTTGGATAGCGGTTCACCGTATTTTGTGCGTTCGAGGGATTGCTAGATCCGTAGCCGCCATAGGCGACTTCGTTTGACAGCTGTGTCTGCCCACCTGCGTGATATTCGTAGAGCACTTCGGCCTTGTAGGTGACGCCCCCTTCAGACCCGCTTTTTGAAATCACGGACGACGAGGTCACCGTTCCTGCCACCGTTGGCCATTGGGTGCTATCGCTGGCAGTTTTCACGGTTTTGAGTCCAAAAAAGATAATCGATCCTCCAACCAAAATGAAGATCGACGAAAAGAGACGGATACCGGTGGTTTTCATGGAGGAGAGGGAGGTAAAACTTTCGGTTTAGAAAGTTAAAAAACCATGATGCCCCAGATGGGGGAGATCAAGGGAATACTCATTGCAGAACCTAATGATATGGATTTCCCCTTTTTTGCATTCCTCGTGTGGATCGGTAAGATAAATTGAGCCTAAAGTTTAGTTCCGTCGTTGATTGAATGATCCCTAAATCCAACGCTCGATGATGCGATTTTTCGTCGTCCTCATTGGAATCTATGTTAGATCACCGATCGCGTTTTCCACATCGCTCTCGAGCGAGATGTTAGTTTGTAGGCGAAGCAGGGTATCGATCGATCGCGCAAGGACTGAGGGGAAAGCGGGTGGTGGCAGCGTGGTGGATCAGACCACGACCTTTGGGTTGATTTTGTCTAGCCTGTCATCTCGTTGATCCGTGTCTTGACTCTGCAGCTTAGATGTTGCCAGATTGTGGCGAACCACTGGATTTCCATACCCTATGAACATCGCCGAAAACATGGTTGCCACCGTTGGCAACACCCCATTGATCCGCCTCAATCACATCACCGCTGGGCTTGGAGCCGAGATTTGTGTAAAGGCTGAATTTTTCAATCCTCTCTTCAGCGTGAAGGATCGGATCGGAAAGGCGATGATTGAAGCCGCCGAGCGGGATGGGTTACTGAACCCAGGTGGACTCATCATCGAGCCAACATCCGGAAATACTGGGATCGCTCTTGCGTTTATTGCTCGTTCCAAAGGGTATCGCTGCATTTTGACCATGCCGGAGAGCATGTCGATTGAGCGTCGAGTGCTTTTGCGTTTGCTCGGAGCTGAGATCGTTTTGACACCCCGTGCTCGTGGGATGGGTGGCGCGATCGCCATGGCCAAGAAGTTGCTAGAGGAGCATGGTAAAGGATCATTTGGCCCGGGCCAGTTCGACAATCCAGCGAACCCACAAGTCCACCGCGAGACTACCGCAGAGGAAATTTGGCGTGATACCGACGGACAAGTGGACGCGTTCGTGTCCGGAGTGGGCACGGGTGGCACGCTGACGGGAGTGGGTGAGGTATTGAAATCTCGTGGAGCGACCAAGGTGTTCGCGGTCGAGCCTGCCGCGAGCCCGGTGATTTCGGGTGGCCAGCCGGGTCCTCATATGATCCAGGGGATTGGTGCGGGGTTCATTCCGAAAAATCTCAATGTTGAGGTGATCGATGAGGTGATCTTGGTTACCAACGAAGATGCAATCGCAACTGCTCAAGCGGTCGCGCAGCTCGAAGGCTTGCCAGCAGGGATCTCGACCGGTGCGAACATTTGGGCGGCGATGCAGATTGCCAAGCGACCAGAATTTCAGGGCAAGCGCATTGTGACGATCGGTTGTTCCTCCACGGAACGCTATTTGTCGACCGCTCTTGCTGAGAAGGTTCGTGAAGAGGTCGCCAATCTGCCGGTGCATGAAATCTAATTCTTTCGCCGCCGCTTGAATTTCTAATTGTTCTAAGCTTGGGATGGTAGGTGCCTAAGCGCTTGCAGAATGTGGCGGTTTCCCCTCAGAATCTTATCGTGGCAGAGATGAAAGAAATTGAGCGGCGCTGGAAGGCTTTTGTTTGCCCCAGCTGCCGCTGTGTTTTTCGGGCGGAAGCACGACACGAGGGAGAGGGGGTCACTTGTCCAAGTTGCCGCCGCTTGCTACGCATTCCAACAGAGGGTGATGCGACTCCACCTTTGGTCGCCACCACTCAACAACCGCTGCTGCAAGAATCATCAGTTGAAGAGCAGCCAACGCAACCGAGTGGCCGCAGGCGGAGGAAATCGCGGCATGATCCCAACGAATGGGGCGGTGATGGGGATCATCGGCGGAGTGGTGGCACAGGGTTTCGTTTGCTACTGATCTCTGGTGCGCTGGTCTTAGTGGCAGTGATCGTGGGGGTGTTTTTTTTCACCAACCTAGGGGTTCATCAGAGTGGCGATGTGGAAAAACAGGCAGATCAAGTCGTGATGCCACCAGTCGTTCCTGCCATCCGTCAGGCAGACGTTCCACTCGAAGAACGTTCACCAACCAGCTTGCTGGCGGAGATTCAGCCGCTCGTGGAGAAGTTCATGGCCGCCAACTCGGTCGAGGCGCTTCTGCCGCTTGTGCGTAATCCCAGCGTCGCGGATGCGCGGATGCGTGGGTTCTACCGAGACGGAAAGGTCGTTGCGCCAGGATTGTCAAAAATTCGCGACGATATGGGGCTTTCCATCGATGGGAATTCTGTTGGGGTAGCAGTTTTGACTCTTGAGCTCGAAGAGAAGGGTCTCTCACTGGTCAAGGAGCTCGATGGCTTCAAGATCGATTGGGAAAGCTGGGTCGGTTGGTCAGAAATGCCATGGGATGAATTTTTAGCATCCAAGCCGACGACGAGTCGAGTGTTCCGCGTCACGCTGTATCCGGTGGATTATTACAATCTTGCCTTCAGTGATGAGTCCAAGTGGCAGTCCTATCGCATCGAGTCATTGGGGAATGAGCAATCGGTTTTTGCATACGCTGGGAAGGATACCGTCGTCAGCCAGATGCTTTATTTTTCGCCGGATGTGAAGTCACGGTGCGTGATGTTGGCATTGAAGTTTCCTCAAAATGCGGAATCGAGCAATCAGGTGGAAATCGAGAGGTTTGTTAAGGATGGCTGGATTGAGAATATTAAAACGCCATGACACCGACTACCTATGACAAGGCGTTGGAGCTGAACTTGGATCCAGCGGTTTATGGGACATTTGCGGAGATCGGTGCGGGGCAAGAGACGGCCAATTGTTTCTTCAGAGCGTCCGGCAGTGCGGGTCTTGTGGCGAAGACCATCTCGGCCTACGACATGACCATGAGCGATGCCATCTATGGTACGACGGAGCGCTACGTTTCTGAGGGCCGGCTTGGGTCGATGCTCGACCATGAATATGAAATTTTGTTGGATCGTCTGGGGCCAAAACGAGGCAAAGAGACCACGTTTTTTTCGTTCTGCAACACCGTGCGAGCTCGGGGCTGGAAAGACAGTGGTGAGTGTCATGGCTGGTTAGGGATCCGGTTTCAGATGAAGCCGGGAGATCCCCCGTCAGACATTGTGCTGCATGTGCGTTTGTTGGATGCTCGGACGATTGAACAGATGGAGGCACTGGGCACCATGGGCGTGAATTTGATCTATTCCGCATTTCACTGTCGTGGGCACCTGAAAAAATTTGTGGAGTCCTTGCTGGACAATCTGGCCGGTGGGCGTGTCGAGGTCGACCTGCTGAAGTTCTCTGGTCACGGATATGGATTTTTCGACAATCGCCTGTGTGCCTTGCAGTTGGTTGAAAGCGGCCTAACGGATGCGACGATGTTTTTGCCGAATGGGGAGGTGGTTCAGCCCACTGAGGCCCTTTACCGCAAGCCGGTTTTGTTGCTGAGGGGAAGCTTTGATCCGGTCATGAATGTGCATCTCACCATGCTCGAACGGACCAGTGATGCCTTCCAACAATCGTTGAGTGAGGAAGATCGAGCATCGGCCATCGAGCTATGCGAGATTTCGATGCACAACCTTCTGCGGGGTCAGGCGGTTGATCCCGTGGATTTCTTGGATCGGGCGGATGCCTTGCAAGCGCTTGGAAAAACCGTTTTGCTCTCTCGCTGTGCGGAGTTCCACCGGATTGCTGCATTTTTGCACCGCTGCACGAAGAAGCCGATTGGGATCATCTTGAGCATTGGCCTCCTCAACGAATTGTTTAAACCGATGTGGTCGGAGAACCTCGCGGGTGGCTTGCTTGAGTCGTTCGGGCGGCTGTTCAAGGACGGAGTGGTCTTGTATGTTTTCCCATGGAAAAACCGCAAGACCAACGAGGTCGTCACGGCCGAGAGCTTTTTGGCGCCGGCCGATTGTGTCCACCTTTACCGGCATTTCCTCGAAAACGGCAGGATTCAGGCAATTCCGTGTGACGATGAGGATGTCCCTGCATGCACGGGGCGAGATGTTTGCCGAATGATCCAGGAGGGTGATGCCGATTGGCATGACATGGTACCCGAGCAGGCGTGGACGATGGCTGAGCGCCATGCGAAGCTGAGCCGTTGTTGATGCGCGGGGATTTGGGGTGAGAGTTTTTGGGGTGGGACGGTTGCTTTCCCCAATAGTCCTAGAATCCGAAATTGGGATGCGGATGTTACGAGCGGATGGCTCAGGGGAGCACACGCGCCCTCGCGTGTCGGATGGGGCGCCCTCGCCGCATCCATGGTGGTGTTGTCCTTGCGGGTCGAATTCACTGTCCGCGCGTCCCAGTGAGGGTCTCGGGTAGTTGAAAACGCTAGCCGAAAGCTCATCCTGCCGCCCCCCCTTGGAAATTCCCAGCCGCTGTCAGTCAATCCCCAGACGCTGTCAGCCAATTCCCAGGAGCTGTCAGCCCGTTCCCAGGCGCTGTCAGTCAATTCCCAGCCGCTGTCAGTCAATTCCCAGCCGCTGTCAGCCAATTCCCAGGCGCTGTCAGCCAATTCCCAGCCGCTGTCGGTCAATTCCCAGGCGCTGTCAGCCAATTCCCAGGAGCTGTCAGCTCATTCCCAGTCGCTGTCAGTCAATTCCCAAGAGCTGTCAGAGACTCCCCAAGTCCTGTCAGCTCCAGACCCGTCGCTGTCAGACACTTTCCCGTTCCTGTCCATCGATTTCTCATTCCTGTCAGTTGCATCGGCATTTCATAGCAGGCTCAATTTCATTCACTTACACCGTATTTCAGGCAATGTGACGCCGCTGTAACAAAGTTTTCCTTCGCTACCCAAGAGCAAATCGCAGCCTTCGCCGAGACGGAGCGCCTCCTCCCCGGTGCCCGCCGCAGTGCCAACCCCGCCTTTCCCGACGACGGCGTCCGCCTCCGCAGCGAGTTCCAAGTCGGCATCCACGAACCCGCCGATTTCGCCAGCGAGATCGAACGCGCTGGAAAAGTCCACGCCGCCTGCCTCGCCCACCCCAGAGGCGGCTCACGGACCGATTGTGGCCCATGTCCAGACGTTGTGCCAGCCATTCGTTGCCGACGCTGGTGTGGGCTTTGATCACCGTCGCCAAGGCAACTTTGCGGGGATCTCCCTTGCGGGTCTGGATCAGCCGTCCCACGGCATCCACCAATCCC
>JARWZU010000043.1 GCA_029866215.1 Akkermansiaceae bacterium | reverse complement strand
GAGAACCCCATCGCGCCGTGTCTCAACCGACAATTCGTTCATCAGCGGAATCGCCTGGCGCGTCAGGATCAACGCGGTTGGCCCATCGGTGCGACTCATCGCTGCGATGAAAGCACCCGCAGTCTCTTCGGCATCGCCAGGGCGAATGACGTCGAGATTCGGGATCACCCGCAGGCCACTCACCGTTTCCACCGGTTGGTGAGTCGGGCCGTCCTCGCCCACACCCACCGAATCATGCGTGAAAATGTAGCTCACGGGAAGATTCGACAGCGCGGCAAGCCGGATAGCGCCGCGCAGATAATCCGCGAACACCAAGAACGTCGCGCCGCTCGCACGGAACAAGCCGTCGTAAGCAATGCCATTGCAGATCGCTCCCATCGCGTGCTCGCGAATGCCGAACCAGATATTCCTTCCAAGCGGATTGGCCGCGGAAAAATCACCACCATCCTTGAGGTAGTTCTTCGTCGAACCGAAAAGGTCAGCACTGCCTGTCAGAAAATGCGGGACTGCCTTGGCCACGGCGTTGATCACGTTGGCTCCAGCCGAACGGGTCGCGTCTTTGTAGTCAGCAGCGAATGCCGGAATTTTGTCACTCAGATCGACCGGCACCGCCTGTGCGACGCATGCGCTCAACTGGCTCGCAAGCTCTGGATTGGCTGCCGCCCACGCATCGTAGGTCGCCTGCCACGCCTCGAAGGTGACCTTGGACGCTGCGGTTCTCGCCGCGAAGTACGCTTGGGTCTCGGGCGAAACGTAGAAATGCTCGTCGGCTGGAAGCCCGAGTCCGGCACGTGCGGATTCAATGAATTTTGCACCGCCCTCGCCGTGGCCCTTGGCAGTCCCCGCCACCTCGGGAATCCCCTTGCCAATGACCGTTTTGACGATGACCACCTTCGGGCGGCCGTTGCGGTCCGCCTTGGCCTTTTCCACAGCCGCCGCGATGGCGTTGAGGTCATGACCATCGATGGTCACCGCATCCCAACGCTGGGAAATGAAGTACTGCTCCGCATCCTCGCCTTGGGTGAAATCCGCCATGGCATCCAAGGTGACATCATTGGAATCATAGATGAGGATCAAGTTGTCCAAGCCGCTGTGGCCCGCGAAGGCGATGGACTCCTTGGCAACACCCTCTTGAAGGCAACCGTCCCCATGAATCGCAAAAACATGGTGGTCAAAAATCGTGTGCTCGGCGGTGTTGAACAATGCCGCTGCGCGCTTGCCAGAGAGAGCATACCCCACCGCATTGCCGATCCCCTGACCCAGCGGGCCCGTGGTCGCCTCCACTCCGGGTGTCTCATGGAATTCCGGATGCCCAGGCGTAATCGAATGCAGGCGGCGGAAATTTTTCACATCGTCACGCGAGACCGCGTAGCCCGCGAGATGCAACCATCCGTAAAGGAACATCGAACCGTGACCGGCCGACAGCACGAAACGATCGCGGTTCAGCCACTTCGGAGCCTCAGGAAAGTACCGCATCGACTCGCCGAACAACACCGCCCCGACCTCAGCGCAGCCGAGTGGAAGGCCAAGGTGACCGGAATTACAGGCGTGGACAGCATCCATGGCCAGGCCACGGGCTTCATTGGCAGTTTGAGCAAGCAAGGTTGTGTTCATGTAAGATCGTTTCCCGCAGCGATTTTCCAAAGCGGGTGCAAAGAAGCTAGAAATCCTCGCCCTCTTGACAAGCCAGCATTCTGGGAATGATGAATCATCCGACAGGAAACCGCCGAAATCACGATTCAAGCGGCTTCGCAAAATTTTTACCCAAAAAAACCTTGCAAGGTCCTCTCACATACGCTTCTTTTCCGCCCGCTCCGCGACACACGACCCGTTCGTCTATCGGTTAGGACTCCAGGTTTTCATCCTGGCAAGAAGGGTTCGACTCCCTTACGGGTCGCCATGATCATTAAGCCTCCGCCCCGCGGGGGCTTTTTAGTTTCAACCACCTGCTGCGTCGCACTAAAATCTCCAACCGTGACCGCTCTCCAAAAAGCCGATTCCATCCGAGCCCACAAGGGCGGGCGTCCGGTCACCGCCCTCACGGCCTACGATTACCCGACCGCACGCCTACTGGACGAAGCCGGCATCGACATCCTCCTCGTCGGCGACTCGCTCGGCATGGTGGTCCTTGGCTTCCCCGACACCACCCACGTCACGCTCGACCACATGCTGCACCACGTGGCCGCAGTCGCCCGCGCCACTCCCAAGGCGCTCATCGTCGGCGACTTGCCGATCCACACCTACGAAACCCCCACCCAAGCGCTGGAAACCGCCCGCCGAATCGTCGCCGCTGGCGCGGAAGCGGTGAAGCTGGAAGGCGGCATCCGCCAAGCCGAAAAAGTCCGCGCCATCACCGAAGCCGGCATCCCCGTGATGGGCCACCTCGGGATGCTCCCCCAACGCGTGCTCGAAGAAGGCGGCTATCGCAAAAAAGGCAAAACCCCCGAACAAACGGAAGCCCTCCGCGAAGGTGCCCAAGCGCTGATCGATGCCGGCGTTTTTTCGATCGTCTTGGAATCGATCATCCCCGAAACCGCGCGCCTGCTCACCGCCGCACTCACCGTGCCAACCATCGGGATCGGTTGTGGCGACCAGACCTGCGACGGCGAAGTCGCGGTGATCACCGACCTCCTCGGCTCCTTCCCGTGGTTTGTCCCACCCTTCGCCACGCCCGAGGCAGATTTGGCCTCCGCCACACGCACGGCGGTCGCAAGCTACATTTCACGAGTCCGTGGCGCTTGATCGGCATGCTGCTTTACCTCCACATCCCCTTTTGCCACCGGGTTTGTCCGTATTGTTCGTTTTACAAGCACACCCCGGGCACCACGCCGATCGGCAGTTTTGTGGACGCTCTCGCCCGCGAGGTGGGATCGCGCCTCGTCCAGCGACCACGGACGATCTACCTCGGCGGCGGCACCCCCAGCATGCTTTCCCCAAGCCACCTCCGGAAACTTTTTGGCGCACTGCACGAGGCCATCGATTTTTCTCAACTCGATGAAGTGACGCTCGAAGCGAACCCCGCCACCTTCGACGCCGCGAAGGCCGGATTGTTCCGCGACCTCGGCGTGACCCGCGTCTCGCTCGGCATCCAATCGTTCACCCCACACGTGCTGGAAACCCTCGGCCGCGAGCACTCAGTCGCCCAAGCCGATGAATCAGTCCGCATCCTCCGCGACGCAGGCATCCCATCGATCAACATCGACCTAATGTTCTCGATCCCTAGCCAATCGCGAAACGACTGGGAAACTACCCTCCACCACGCGATCAGCCTGAACCCGGACCACCTGTCGGCGTACAACCTGACCTACGAGGAGGACACCGTATTTTTCGAATCGCTTCGCCGTGGGGAAATGCGCGAAAACGAAGATGCCGATGCGGAATTGTTCCACCTCGCAGATGAAGTTTTAACCGCCGCAGGATTCGATCACTACGAGACGTCAAACTACGCCAAGCCTGGCAGCCATTCCTCTCACAACCAAGGCTACTGGGACGGTGAGGATTACCTCGGCCTCGGCCCCTCCGCCGTTTCGACCCTCGATGGCATCCGCTGGAAAAACATCCCAGACACCGCCCGCTACGTTTCTCAGATCGAGTCGATCGGTCACGCACTCGCCGAATCCGAGCCACTCGACCACGAAGCCCGCCGCATCGAACGCATTGCCCTCGGCCTCCGCACGACCCAAGGCATCCCACTCGACCTCCTCAGCCCAGAATCCCGAGCCCGCGCTCAACATTTGGTCTCCGAAAACCTTGCTCACATCCAAGGGACCCGCCTCATCCTCATCCACCACGGCCGCGCCCTCGTGGACCCGATCGCCGCCGAACTGGTCTGATCCTAGAACCCGCAGTTGGGCTGCGAAAAATAGAATCCGTTGAGAAGCGGAATGTATCGTCGCGACAAACACACCGCCAGTTTTGTGCCTGACATCGCCAGTTTGGCCTCCGACATCGCCAGTTTGGCGCGTTGGTTTTGTCTTCAAACGCCGACAAAATCAGCACTTGCGCTCCTTGTCATCACGCGCAACTGCGGATTAGAAGCGGATTTAGTCACCGCAGGGAAGAACTGGCCCGAAAAATTCATGCCCAATCTGACACCACCGCAAATTCACTGGCTAAGGTGCGCTTTATCGCATACGTGTCCCTACACCACATGATTGGACTACCCGCTTAATGTCGGGTGACGTTGATGCATTCATGAAACTGTCCACATCCGATGCCGGCCAAGCGCACATCTAAACCACCAGCCGCCGGAGACTTGGGCTCGGAGCCGCCGCTGTCAGGCAAATTGCCAAGCCGTGTCTCATTGGTCGACCAAACGATTCGGGTCATCCAGCAGATGATCGAAATCCAGACCTGGTCGGACACGCTCCCCGGCGAGGAAGATCTCAGAGCGCAGCTCGGCATCAGCCGAGTCACCCTTCGCAAGGCTCTCACGGAGCTCATCGCCCAAGGCTGGATCCTTCAAGGCGGACGCGGCCAACGCCACCACATCGCCGACTCCGTGCACCAATCAAGAGCCGTCCGCTCCACCATCGACGGCGTGGTGTGCCTCAGTCCATTCACCGAACTCAGCCTCTCTTGGACAACGCGGATCATTTTTGACGAAATCCGCAAATCGCTCCTCGCCCGTGAATGCCCGATGGAGTTCCTACACCGCCCCTCCCTCTGGCGAGGAAATCCCACAAAACGCCTTACCCAGATCACCACAAGACCCGACGTCTCAGGCTGGATTCTCTTCCGTGCATCCCCGCTGATCCAGCGCTGGTTCCAAGAAAATCGCTTGCCCTGTGTCGTACTCGGCCCCTGCCACGAAGGCATCAACCTGCCATCAGTCGAAATCGACAACGCCGCCCTCGGCCGTCACCTCGCCGCGGAAGCTGCACGCCTGGGCCACCACCACATCGCCTACATCGTGTTCGACCCAAGCGTCGCCAGTTCGCTCAGCACCATCCAAGGGCTTCGCGAACTGAAGCCCAAAGACGGCCGCACCGGCAAGGTTACCGTGATCAGTGACGATGACACCCTTGCGGGCCTGCGCAAGTCAGTGCATCAAGTGATGACCCAACCCGACCCACCCACCTTGGTCATGGTGACTCAGGCCGACCAAGCACTGCCTACCATGGGCATTCTGCGCGAACTCAACCTCGAAATCCCCCGCGACGTCTCGCTCGTGGTGCGCGACCACGAACCATTCCTCGACCGCTGCGTCCCCGAGTTGACCCGCTACACCTTCGACTGGCTCCGCTTCGGCCGAAACGTCGCCAAGACCCTCGATTCCATCATCAAGGGCGGCCACCAGAAACCCTCCCGCCACGTGCTCTTGCCCGTTTTCATTCCAGGAAAGTCGCTGGTTCATCGCAGGACTCCCGAAGCCTGAAGGGCGGGAGCCTCATCGTGTATTTTTGAAATACATCAACTTTCCACCCAGCTCGCCGAGGCACGCTGTTGTATCGACAGCCCATGGCAAATCGAGTCGATGCAAAAGCAGTCCGCCCTAAACGCGGACTCGCAGACGCACCCATCCTCCTGCCGGCCCGTCACTCGTTGGTTTCACAAACCGTCGAGTTGATGCGCGGACTCATTTGCGACCATCATTGGTCAGAAACCCTGCCCAGCGAAGACGCACTGCGGTCTCAGCTGGGCATAAGCCGCGTCACTCTCCGCAAGGCCCTCGCAGAGCTCGTCGCCCAAGGTTGGCTCACCCCCGGTGGACGCGGCAATCGCCACCGCATCGTCCCCGGCATGGCACCCACCCCACAAAAGCCAGCCGTACCGGGAGGCGTCAAGTGCCTCAGCCAGTTTGCCGAAATCGACTTGGCTCTCAGCATGCGCATCATTCTCGACGAAATCCGCAACACGCTCCAACCCCACGGCCGCAGCCTCGAACTTCTCCAACGCGCGGCCCTTTGGCGCGGCAACCCGACGAGGCGGCTCAGCCAAATGACCGCCGAACCCGGCACCGCAGGGTGGATCCTCCACCGCGCCTCGCCCCAGATGCAGCGCTGGTTTCAAGAATCCCACCTGCCCTGCCTCGTCCTCGGGCCTTGCCACGAAAATGTCAGCCTGCCCTGCGTGCAAATCGACAACAACGCCCTCGGCAGACACGCCGCCGCCGAAGCCGCTCGCCTTGGCCACCATCACATCGCGCTTGTCGTATTTGATCCAAACGCCGCAAGCGCGCTCAACACCCTCCACGGATTCAGACAATTCTACCCTAAAAACGGCCGCCAAGGACGGGTCACCATCATCAATGACGACCAAACGCCCGAAGGCATACGCAACGCACTCGTCGCAGCCTTGAACCAACCAGACCCACCCACCTTGATCATGGTGTCCGAAGCAGTCCAAGCCCTCCCCGTCATGGGAATCCTCAGGGAAATGAACCTGCAAATCCCCGAAGACATCTCACTGGTCGTCCGCGATGACGAACCTTTTCTCAGCCGCTGTGTCCCAGAACTCTCGCGCTACACGTTCGATTGGCTCCGCTTCGGCCGCACCATTTCACGCATCCTCACCGAAATGATCGAGAGCGGCGGCGTGAAAGTGGTAAACCGAAAATTCCTCCCCGTTTTCATCTCTGGCCAAACCCTCGCCCACCGCCGACCTGACCCCATCGAGTGAATTGTATTTTATGAATACAACAGGCTTGAACCTTGCCGCAGCGGCCGAGGCAAGTTTGAAATGCTCGGTGAATGTACGAGTTCGGGCAAACACCAAGCTTGGATCGAATCTCATCGGAACTCTGTCATTCGCTTAAGCTAAACCCAATCAAACCTCACGCATGTCCGACACCAAAGGTCATTTCACTTCACAACCATGAAACCAAAAAAACCAGCCGCCCACCATTTGAAAGCACCCGCCTTGGCTCTTGCCTCGCTGGCGCTTATTCAATCCACCGCCCATGCCGCCACCATCGCCAAGGCGAACAACAGCGACAACCTCAACCTCACCACCAGTTGGACGGGCTCCGTCGTGCCAGGCACGGCAGACATCGCCCAGTGGGATTCCACGGTGACCGACGCCAACACCACGCTCCTCGGTGGAAACCTGAGCTTCGCAGGCCTCAAGGTGACAAACCCAACCGGCGCAGTGACCATCAGCGCGGGTGACACACTCACCGTCGGAACCTCAGGCATCGACCTGAGCTCGGCTACGCAAAGTCTCACGATCGGCGGCAACGTCGCTCTAAAAGGCGGCCAAGCATGGTCCGCAGCTGCTGGCCAGACCTTGAACCTCTCCGGCAATATCACCAAAAGCGGCGGCTCAGTCAGCTTCACCACTTTCAACGGCACGTTAAACGGCCTTTCCAATGACGCCTCCGGCATCCTCGGACCTTGGGCCACCAAAGGAAGCGGAACCGCTGTTGCTTACGCAACGCTCAGCTTGGGGAATGTCACAGGCATCAGTGCAAGTGCCCCCATTAGCGTAAACGCCACACTTGGCGCAAATGCGACCACTTCCAACTATCGTACCAACAGCTCATTGACGATGACAGCGGCGCTCAATGTGAACACGCTGACACTCAACTCGCCGAGTTCGACGCAAAACACCACCCGGCAGATCAAGACGCAATCCTATGGCATGAAGCTGAATGGCATCTTGTCTGCGGGAAATTGGACAAACGCTAATGGCGCTCCGGCTTCCACATCGCCTCTTTATCAAATTGGTAACTCCAGTGCTGCCGATTCATTGACATCAGCGCCCCTCACCATTGGTGACAACCGCATCTTGCACATCTCTGGCAACGGCGCGACCCAGCGACTGTCCGCCACTCTGGCGCAATCAAATTTGGCGATCAACATCCCGATCGCGGACAATCCAAATGGCTCGTCCTCGGTCGTGATCAGCGGCCAAAATGCCATCGCGAACAACACCACCTCACTGGCGGATAGCGTGATCTTTGGCACCACATCTAACAACGCATCTGCAGCCACAGGTCCCTACAACACCTTCACCGGTGGCGTCGTCGTCGCTTCGGGTATCCTCCGGACTGGGCCGTTTGCCAACCTAAGCCTTGGAGGTGGTTCTACCATCTCACCGGGCACTCAGGCATACCCCGTCAATGTAACCGTCGAAAAGGGTGCTATCCTCCGCCCAGACCGAAATATCTTTCAAGGTAACCTCACCCTCAACGGTGGCGCCATCTGGACGTCCAACGGCTTCGGTGATGCATGGCAAGCCCTCAACGGTGTAGGATCCATCACCCTAGGTGCCGACTCGGTATTCTATACTTCTAGCGGTGGGAATTTTGCTGTCTCCGTGCCAGTCACCGGACCCGGAGGACTCACCAAGACAGGCAGCAGTGCCGGATTGGTAACGCTCAATGGAAACAATACCTACACTGGCCCAACCAAGGTCTGGGGTGGTGTACTAGCGATCAAGAAAGCCAAAGGCCTCTACAATGGCGATACCTCCCAATGGACTGCCTCGAACATCACCGTGGAGCCTATCGGCTACTCCCCTGCTGGCACAGCTCCATCGGCTGACCTCAATCCAACTCTCCTCCTTTCGGTCGGGGGCACGGATGAGTTCACC
>JARWZU010000024.1 GCA_029866215.1 Akkermansiaceae bacterium | reverse complement strand
TCGGCGGCGATTTCACCACCATCGACGGCACCACCGCCACTCGCATCGCCCGCATCAAACCCGACGGCTCGCTCGACACCGCCTTCGCCGCTGCCGGCGGCCACGGCTCCACCGTGCAGGACCTCGCCCTTCAAGCCGATGGCAACGTCCTCCTCGCCGGCAACTTCGCCAACTTCCAGGGCTCCGCCGACTCCCGCCCCCTCTGGCGCCTCGTCCCCGGCCTCGCCGGCCTGCCCGGCGTACTCCGGTTCTCCGCCGACGCCTTCACCGGCGCCGAGGGCACATCCGCCAGCCTGACCGTCACCCGCACCGGCGGCTCGCTCGGTAACCTCACCCTCGGCTATGCGACCGCCCACGGCGGTGGCGGCACCGCCACCCCCGCCACCGACTACACCGTCACCACCAGCGCGCTCACCTGGGCCAACGGCGACGCCGCCGCCAAGACCCTCACCATCCCGCTGGCCTTGGACGCCTCCGCCGACACCCCCGAGACCCTGCTCGTCAACCTCGGCGCGCCCCAGCTCGGCGGCGCACTCCTCGGCGACCGCCAGCAAGCCGTGGTCACGATCCGCACCGCCTACGCCGCCTGGCAGGCGAGCCGTTTCACCGCATCCGAGCTGGCCGACTCCGCCGTAGCGGGCGACACCGCCGACCCCGATGCCGATGGCTTGAATAACCTGACTGAGTTCGCCCTCAGCCGCGAACCCCGCGTCGCCGACTCCGCCGCCGCCTGGACCACCGCCGTGCAAAATGTGTCTGGCACCAACTACCTGACCATCACCTTCCGCCGCCGCACCCCCGCGCTCGACCTCGCCTACGCCGTGCAAAGCACTGCCGACCTCGCCGCCACCGGCACCTGGACGGCCAACGCGGTTCAGGTCGGCACGGCCACCGCCAACGGCGACGGCACCGAAACCGTGACCTACCGTGACATAGTCGCATCCAACACCGCCCCCCGCCGCTTCCTCCGCGTCTCCGTCACTCGCACGCCATAGGGTCCGGAGGGAACGGTTTGGCCGAACGTGGCTCAATCCCTGCCGTTCGTGAATCCAAAGAAGGAGAAATCCATGAGGTATAAGTCATTCATTTCCACACTCGCGATCGCATTGGTCTCGGGCGCTTGTTCGTTCAAACCGGCGCTGGATCGTTTGGCGCTTCCCGTCGCGGCGAATTTTCCGGGTGCTACCGAGGGCGTCGTCCCGGCGGACATTGCCTGGCAAAAGTTTTTCACCGATCCGCGGCTGAAGCAACTCGTCGAGACTGCGCTAGCGAACAACCGTGACCTGCGCATCGCGACTCTTAAGGTCGAGCAATCCCGCGCCCAGTACGGCGTTTCCCGTAGCGAGCTGTTTCCTTCCATCTCCGGCACGGCTGCTAGCAATCGCCAGCGCAACCTTGGTTCCGGCAGCTCTTCGGGCGTAACGAAGACAAACAACTATGCACTGACGGTGGGATTTTCCTCCTACGAACTTGATTTGTTTGGACGCGTCCGAAGCCAGAACGACTCGGCTCTGGAAAAATATTTCGCAAGTGATGAGGCGCGTGTCGGCGCACAGATCTCGCTGGTGGCAGAGGTCGCCAACCAATATCTCGTCGAGCGGGCCTTGCAGCAACAAGTCGCGCTTTCCCAGCAAACGCTCGAAGGGATCAACGCCGCCTATGGTCTGATGAAACAACGTTTCGATGCAGGCACGGTCTCGGAGCTCGACCTCAGCTCGACGGAGGTCCAGCGGCAAACGGCCAAGGCAGACTTGGCCGCCTTCCAACAGCGCATCGCACTGATCAACAACTCGCTGACTTTTCTGACTGCTGGCGCTTTGCCAGTGAGCCTGCCGCCGGGTCGAACGCTGGATCAAGTCATCGTGGCAGACATCAAAGCCGGGGTTTCATCGGATCTGTTGCGTCGTCGCCCCGATATTCGCGAGGCGGAACACCAACTCCGCGCCGCCAATGCCAACATCGGTGAGGCGCGCGCGGCGTTTTTCCCCAGTGTCACGCTCACCGCTAACGGTGGCATGGCCAGCCGCAGTTTTTCCAACCTGTTCAGTGACAGCACGGGTACCTGGTTGTTTGCGCCCCATGTGAACCTGCCGATTTTCACGGGCGGGCGGAACAAGGCCAATCTCGATGCTTCAAAAATCGGCAAGGACATCGAGATCGCCCGCTACGAAAACGCCATCCAGAACGGCTTTCGCGAGGTGGCCGATGGTCTCGCCACTCGCAGTGGTCTCGCCGAGCAGATCGCCGCCACGGTGGGTCTAGTCGCCGCCCAACAAAAGCGCGCCGAACTCGCCAATGCCCGCTACGAACAAGGGATGGACAGTTATTTCGAAGTCCTAACCGCCTCGCTGGATCTTTATTCGGCGCGTCAGGATTTGATCCAGCTCCGGCTGGCGCAAGCCGTCAACTCGGTGAGCCTGTACAAAGCACTCGGCGGCGGGTGGTGAATGGGGAGGCGGCGATATGGGTGCTAGATTGTCCGGAAAATCGAAATGGCCCAAGATTTTGAATTTTGAATCAGAAGCCCGAAAGCACAATTTTGGGTTGGCTTTGGGGTTCATTATCTGTGGAATCCTTACAAGTTTCATGGGCATACGCCTTGACACCAACGTTAAAACTGTTCATACGAACTCATGAAGCGCTCCCAGAGCCCCAGAGGTAAAACCTCAAGCCCCACCTGCATCGAAATCTGCTCCGGTGCCGGAGGACAGGCCCTCGGCTTGTGAAAAGAAATGAAAAGGCGAATGTGAACGTGCGAGGCCTGCCCCCATCCACGGCTGGTTCCCATACTGCATCAGCTCGTTCAGTGAATGAGCTCAATCCTCGGATTCAAGCGTTTTTGAGTCGGAGAAGTTCAGTTCCAGACCCAACGTCAGCTTTCCGATCTCATCGGTCGCGAACCTCTGGCAGTCACGGTAAAGTATCTCAATCTTCTGCCGAAGTAATTCCCGAGTGTTTGCGGACCATTGAACGAACTGCTTGTAGGGTTGCTGAAACCCATGAACGCGTTCACGTGCTGAGGCAAGAGAAGTTCGGCGTGTCTCCCGATCCGGCCAGATGCTAGTCCAGTAGAGGCAGGCCTTGCAGGTAGGGGCACAGCGACTTCCATCGTGAAAGAGGAACGACTCCCAGCCGTTCTCCGCGAGCGGAAGCAGTTGATCATCCTGCCGTTTCCCGTTGTTGCAGCGCTTACATGCCATCGCGACATTCCCCGGAACATGCAAACCCACGCTGACGCGGTTCATGCCATTCAGGTGCTCGACCGACGCACGGTCACGCTCCAGCTCGCCACCGCAGTACAGGCAGTTCCGCCCGAACGCAGCGAGAACGGATTCCGCGTAACGCGGATCGGTTACCGACATCCCACCCGCCACACATGCCTTCCGGCTCACCTCGTGCAAGAACATGCTCACCAACTTATTTGCCACGTCGGATTTCGCTCGCCCTGTGGACTTCCTCAAAGCCGCCGCAACATCAAAGTTCACTCCACCCTCCTTCCGATTTTGGCAGGTCCGCCGCTGGTCTCGATGCCCAGCAACCACTTAACATCAACCTTCAATGCGCGAGCTAAGGCCGCTAGCTCGAAATCGTAAACATGCCGAATCCCAAGTTCGATCTTGGCAATGCCAGCACGGTCGATGGAAACCCTGAGAGCAGCCAATCGTCCGGATAGATGATCTTGAGTAAGCCCCCCATGATACGTCTTCCGCGCCTCGCGAATACGCGGGCCAACGATATTTTTTCGTTCAATCTCTGGATCTTTGGGAACCTTGCGTACGGCCATGAAAGCACTTTACCCAGCCCCCTGAATCAAAACGTTCCAAACTGGAACAGAATGCTTGATTTGTCACTAGGGATTGTGATTCTTCCAGCCGTGGTTGTCATTCCCTATCCTGAGCCCCTGAATCGCCGGTTGTCACGCAAGCATTACCGTCTCTTTCACTTGGTTATCGAACGTGATCGTCGCTGTTGCCGCATGTGCGGAGCCGACGAAACCTGCTTATGTCCTTACGATCATGTTCTTGCCTCCCTCACAGTCGCGCTAATCCTTCCAAGTTGGCATGGAGGAAAAGTTGTCGCTGGGAATTTGAAAACGATTTGCTCCACATGTGCTGCTGGGCTTCGCGAACTTGGATCCCGCCATCGAAGGGGCCTGGCCAACAAGTGTTAAGGAATAGAACCCGCCGCCTTGATTCAAAAGTGGTGCTCTCCCGCATTCATAGAATTGCACTCTATTTCCCAAGATGCCTCCCGAATGATCCGGCCCGCATGTTGCTCAAATCAACGGTGTCTAAAATGGCGGCAAAAATTTCCCTCTAGTATGGTCGCCACGGCCCCTGTAAGGCGTTCTCGTAGGGTCGTCTTTTGCTGGATTGAAATCACTCTGCCGACACCAGAAATCAGTTCAATTTCCCGGAAAAAATGTTAGCACCCTTGCAGTGATACCAGTTAGGAAGTGGGGCGAGGGGACTACGGAGACAGTCGTGAAAGCATGTTTACTACCCAATGGCCGCTCTCAACTGGGCCTATTCATCTCGGCAGCGCGGCGGCATAGGCGTGCCGTGCGATTTTAGTCGGGAGCTTCGGTAGAGTGGCGAGCGGCGAGCAGGAGGAGGGGACGACGAAGATGATGATTGTAGTACATTCTCCCCGATGTTCTCGTGCCTCGCTGCACGTCTTGCGGACCGCGGAAAATGCTACTTGACGAGGTCCGCCACTGGAGCACGATTTGATCGTGTTATTTAGGTTCATCGAGTCGCCTGTCGATTCAGCGCAGATCGCCGGTTTGTCGTCGCGGCAAATCGTTCAATTCATCGTACCCCTCGTTCTCGCGTGCTGGAGCGGCAGGGCTCATGGCTTGGAGGTCCGAGTGTGGAATGATTCTCAAGGCCGCGCGATCCATGCCACGATGATTCGGGCGGACTCCGAAAATGTGACACTCAAGCTCAACGACGGTCGTGAGGTGCCCTACCCACTGGCCAAGCTATCGGAGGCAGACAGAAACTACGTCGTGACTGCTCGTGCCAGTGCCACACCGGCGAAATCGGATGATCCATCCGCGGTGGCAAGTTTTGAATCCGAGTGGCCGGAGTTGGTTCGATTCACCGAAGATCCTGAAATTGCGACCCTCGAGGAGGATGCGGCCAAAAAACGTTTTGTGTATGAAAGCGCAAACTATCGGTACCTCTGCGATGTGAGGCTTTCTCAGTCGGTGGTCAAAGGCTTTGCCGTGATGTTTGAGGCCACGCGGCTCTATTGCCGCAGTCTACCGCTCAGCTTGAATGGCGGGGACAAAACGGATGGCAAGCTGCAGATCTTGCTTTTCGAAAAACAAGAAGACTACACAAACGCGGGTGGCCCTGAAGGAACTGCTGGAGTTTTCATCCCGCAGAAGCGTGCTGTGCTGGTTCCTCTAACCAGTCTTGGCGTCCGCCCCGTTGGCAGTGGCTATATGCTTGATCGCGACAAGAGTAGCAAAACCCTCCCTCACGAGCTCTCCCACCAACTCACCCCCATTCCCTATTTCAAATCTGGCGGCTGGTTCACCGAGGGCCTAGCAGAATACATCGGTAACACGCCGTACCGCTCTGGAACCTATACCGTGCGCAATAACCAACGCGCCCTCGTCGAGTACGTCACCGCATACGGCTCAAAACAAATGGGCGGCAGAGCGCTTGGCAAAAAGATCGCTCTAATGGATCTCAAGTCGTTCATGCTACAAGAATACTCGAGCTTCACCTCAGATCCTCAACTCAACTATGGATGTGGACTGTTGCTCACCATCTACTTCTTTCACATGGATGGCGCTGGCGATGGGGCAAGGATCAAGAAGTTCCTCAAATCTCTCGCAGCCGGCAAGCCTTTGGACGAGTCTCTTCCCCTTCTGCTGGACGGGCGGACTTATGAGCAACTGGAAAAAGAAATCACCAAGACATGGAGCAAAAATGGCGTGGATCTGAGCTTCGGCAAAGCGCCCAACCCTTCATGAATCCTCCGCGTTCACCACTGAAAGATCTGTGGAGGAACGACGATTCTTGATTTCGTTGCTTGGTGGTCTTCGCTTTCTTCCACCGCAGTGACTACATCGTTCTCAAACTCGACAAACGATTTACTTTTCTCCACGCGCGTGACGCTCACCAAGCGGCGGTAGGTATTGCCCGTCGCGCGATCGACTTCAGTGACATAGTTTTTCACATCTTCGTATTCGATGAATTCCCAGCGCGCCGACTCACCCGTAGCGGTTTTCCGTATGGTGGTCTTGGTTGGCTTGCCTTTTGATAAAGTGACCTCATCGAGTGTCATCCCGATGGCCAACTGATTTTTCGCAATGAGATTTTGAATTTGGATTTGGCGATCGTAGAGCGATTTCAAATGCGCGACGAATTCGGGATCGGTGGAGGAAAACGCCCAAGGAGCCGCCCAACCCGCAATCCCGTCGCGAGTTCCCTGACCACGAACGCGGTAAATTTTGTCGGTGATGGCTTCCAAGCGAACCGTTTGGTTTCCCTTGAGAGTCCCAAGCCGTACCTTGCCTTCCTTGTCAGAAAAAACTGGGGCGTCTTTGATCACTTGGAGGTCGATGGTTTTTTTCAAAGTCTGATCGAGATAGACCACCGTCGGATCCGAGTCTAACAACGACTTGCGCTCGGCGCGTTTGATCTCGCCCCGCAACGGAACCACAAGCACGGCGGCAATGATGGCGAGACGTCCTAGCTGCATGAACGTCAACGTAGCGTGTTTTTAAGAAAGTGAAATCCTCATTTTGAGCCGGAAGCGTGCGACATCAACCCTTGCGCCAGAACTCAGAAACCTCTAAAACCAACTGAGGTGTCCAACGATCATTCCAACCTTCAGCGCAACCCATCCGGCCTGCGCACCCTCGTGCGTGCGGCGCTCATTTGCGCGGGCGCAGTGGCCATTCTGTTGCCTGCGTGGCTTCCGGAGCGTCCCTCGGTGCCGATCAAGACAGGGGCCGTCGAGCTGCTGCAGGCGATCCTCCTTGCGGCTTCGGCTGCAGTGATGCTCGGGGCCGCACCTCATGCGGGGGTCAATCGGCCCGTCTGCCGAGTGATCGCTCTAACATTGATCGCTGCCTTTGTGGGTGAAATGGAAGATTTCATCTCCGACATCCTTGGCCTCAAATTTCCTGAGGCAATTGTGTTAGGGCTCATTTTGTTAATCGCGCTAGTGATCGGACTGCGGAATCGGCGGGTGATGTCTAGCTTCATCTCGACGATGGGAAACCATGCTGGATCGGGGCTCATCGGGGCGGCGCTATTGCTCAACTATGTGTTCAGCCGAGTGATTGGCAGCCCGAAGTTTTGGAAGGCCACACTCGGCCCCGCATTTGCTCCAGAGATTCCTAAAACCTGCAAGGGCTACCTGGAGCTGCTTGCATGCTACTTGATTTTCATCGGCGTGCTTGGGATCTCCATGACGCTTGCGAGACGCAAGGAGCTTACCTAACCGATTCTATGTTTCACATCGTTCTCATCGAACCGGAGATTCCGCACAATGCGGGGGCAGCGGGTCGGCTCTCCTTGGCAACGGGCTCGACCTTGCATCTCGTGGAGCCGCTCGGGTTTTCGCTAGAGGACAAGTATGTCCGGCGGACGGGCCTGGATTATTGGCAGGATGTGAAGTTGTGTGTTTGGAAATCCTTCGATGAACTGCGTGCGAGTGCGGCGGCGGGTGCAAGTTTTTGGTTTCTGAGCACCAAGGCCAGTGGCTCGCCATGGCAGGCGGATTTCACGGCTGGGGATTATTTGGTCTTCGGTCGCGAAACCAAGGGTCTTCCCGAGGACTTGATCGACGCGGCAGGTGAGCAGGCGCTGCGCATCCCGATGGCCCCCGGCGGCACTCGTAGCCTGAATCTTTCGACCGCCGTGGCCATCGTGCTATATGAAGCGGTGCGCCAACAAGATCCACCATGGTGATGGTCGAACCCGTGCGCCGATCGAATTGGCGCTTGTCGGATCGACCCATACAAGGCATCCGGTGTGCATGGGATTTGCTGCAGTGTTATTTGATTTTGATGGAGTGCTGGTCGACACCGAATGGGCGATCTATCAGGCATGGCAAAGCACCTTTGCCGACCATGGTCACGATCTGCCCTTGGAAGTTTACACGCGGTGCATCGGATCCGACTTCGCCACGTGGTCGCCGAAGGCCCACCTTGAGGAACTCTCTGGCCTAAGCTTTGATTGGCACGATTTGGACGCACGCAGACAAGAGCTCATCATGAAAGATTTAACCCATGAGAGCACCATGCCAGGGGTGATCGATTTATTAGAACGCCTCGCGCTCACCGGACGACGCCGTGCGGTGGTCTCGAGTTCGTCTCACCGATGGGTCGATGGTTGGTTAGACAAACTAGAAATTGGTGGGCATTTCGAGACCGTGGTGTGTCGGGGTGATGCACCGCAAATCAAACCAGCCCCGGATTTATACATTGAGGCGGCAAGGCGCTTGGCACTCGAACCGGCCGAGTGCTTGGTCATCGAGGACTCACTGAACGGCGTGAAGGCCGCGAAGGCTGCGGGAATGAGTGTATGGGCGGTGCCGAACCGGGTGACAAGCGGGTTGGACTTTTCGGATGCTGACCGAATTTTTTCATCGCTGATAGAATGTCTCGCGGAATTCTAATAAACGAATTCATCTCGCGTCTCGTATCAATAGCCGCCCGGATGGCGCATGAAATGTCCGATGCTTTGGCGGGTTTCGGGTTTCCAGCGTGGCCCGGATTCGCCACTTGGCCCGCCGGTGTCGAGCCGTAAACCCGCGATGGTCATGAAGACGTGTCCATCTCGCATGTAGAGCGTGATCCAATTCCCCTCACCTTTTTTGCCGTAGCGTAGGTATTGTTTGGACGTGATGCTGCCACGGAGCAGACCCGCCTCGCGCAAGACGTAGGAAACTGTGCCCGAGCAGTCGTAGCCGCTGTCGGATTTCTTCGAGTGGCCGCCGCCCCACTTGTAGGGTTTGCCTTGCAAGCGATTGGCCGCACCGATGGCCCGCTTGACGGCGGCGGGGGCTTGTTTGGGCGCGTAGGCGAGACCGTTTTTCAACAAGGCCGTGCGTCCGCTTTTGAAATGATATGAAACCGGCTGCTTCGCCCTCACCTGACTTGAGCAGGACATCAGCCCACCCGAAATGGGCAGCAAAACGACCAGTAGCAGGAACAGCTTCATCACGGCATTCAGCATTCCGAAGCGCTGATGGGATGTAAATCAGCGATTTCCGTCTTCCGCGAGGAAGGCGGCCACTTGGGCCAGTGCACGCGCGCGGTGGCTCAGCGTGTTTTTGACCGAGTCCCCGAGTTCCGCGAACGTTTGGTCATGGCCTAACGGAACAAACAGCGGGTCATAACCAAACCCACCACTGCCATTCAGCGAATCCACAATCCGACCATCGACCGTGCCTGAGAAATGCGCCACCTCTCTGCCCCCACGCGCGAGGACCATGGTGCAGCGAAAACGAGCCCCACGCTCGGATCGACCGGCCATCTCGGCGAGCAACTTGGCGTTGTTTTTCGCATGGTTTCCCTCCTCGCCACCGAAGCTCGACGACCAAACCCCCGGCGCTCCCTCCAACGCATCCACCTCAAGGCCCGAATCGTCGGACAGCACCCAGCCATCGATCAAGCGGCTGATCCCCTCGGCCTTGAGACGCGCATTTTCCAAAAACGTCGTGCCGGTCTCCTCGATCTGTGGGAAGGCGGGAAATGCCGTCGCGTCGACCACTTCAAAGCGTTCACCGATCATTGCTCGAATTTCGGCGGTTTTGTGGGCATTGCGGGTGGCGACGATCAGGCGTGGCAGTGCTTGCATGCGCCCTCGCTAAAGATAATTTCGCACCGTGGCGATTTTTTTTGAATAATCCGACGTTTGGCGGCACTTTAAGGGTGTATGAAAGCAATTACATGGCTCGCCTCCGTGACCGTTGGGGTCGCGGCCCTCACCGCAACCGCATTTGCCACCACGCCGGAAGGCTGGACGACCGATCTCGACAAGGCACTTGAAAAGGCCAAGGCCGAAAAGAAGTCCGTGCTCGTCGAATTCACCGGCTCCGACTGGTGCCCGCCGTGCATTGCCATGCGCAAAAACGTTTTTTCCAAGAAGGAATTCGTCGATGCGGCCGCGAAAAAGTTCGTCTTGGTCGAACTCGACTTCCCAAAAGGCGATCAAGCCGTGGCCGATAAAAACGAGCCGATGGCGAAGAAATACAACATCGAGGGGTTTCCAACCGTGATTTTGCTAACACCTGAAGGCAAGGAGATCACTCGCTTTTTCGCCTCTGAATTCCCGCAGATCGACACGTTCCTCGAACACATCAACAAGGCGCTCGAGAAAAAAGGCCTCGATTGATCCTGACGGCATCCACTTCACCACCCCGCTCGGCGCAACGTCGAGGCGGGGTTTTTCATGCTTCGGGCTCCCAGTAGGCTAAGAACGTCGTGGCCGTCGTGGGACCGTTTAGGAAAATTGCCCGGCCTGCGCTTACGTCGGCGTTGGCGGCATCGGGCACCCCGTCCGTGGAGCGCTTGAGTTTTGCTTTTCAATCCGCCCGTTGGGTTGCAGAGTCCGTGGCTCTTAACGACCATGTCCGAAGCCCGCAAGCCATTCCCTTTCCACGAATTCGAACCCAAATGGCAAGCCCGTTGGGACGCTGAAAAAACCTTCCGCACCCCAGGTCCTGGCGATGCGGGGTTCGATGCGACCAAACCGAAGTACTACGTTTTGGACATGTTTCCCTATCCCAGCGGCGCCGGTCTGCACGTCGGGCATCCCGAGGGATACACCGCCACCGACATCATTGGGCGCTTCAAGCGGATGACAGGCCACAATGTCTTGCACCCGATGGGTTATGATTCTTTCGGCCTTCCCGCCGAGCAATACGCGATCAAAACCGGCCAACACCCGGCGATCACCACCGCTGCCAACATCGAAAACTTCCGCCGTCAGCTGAAATCGCTCGGGTTTGCTTACGATTGGGATCGCGAGATCGCCACCACCGACCCCGAGTACGTCCGCTGGACGCAGTGGATTTTCCTCCAACTCTACGGGTCGTATTTCTGCGAGGAAACGAACCAAGCCAAACCCATCGCCGAACTCGAAGCCAGAGGCTGGACCCGCGATCAAATCGACGACGTCCGCCTCGCCTTTGTGGCAAACACACCCGTCTGGTGGTCGCCAGACCTCGGGACAGTGCTTGCGAACGAAGAAGTCGAGGAGTGGAAATCCAAGGGCCACACGGTCGAGCGCCGCCCGCTGCGCCAATGGATGCTCCGGATCACCAAGTATTCCCAGCGCCTCATCGACGAACTCGACACCCTCGACTGGCCAGATGGCATCAAGATGCTGCAAAAAAACTGGATCGGCCGCAGCGAGGGCGCTGAGGTCGATTTCACGATCGGCGGAAAATCCGTCACGGTCTTCACGACTCGGCCCGACACACTCTTTGGTGCCACCTACATGGTCCTCGCGCCGGAACATCCATTTGTCCCCGAGATCACCAGCGACGAATTCAAGCCAAGCGTCGAGGCCTATCAAAAAGCCTGTGCCTCCAAGTCCGACATGGATCGCGGCGACCTCAACAAAGACAAGTCCGGCGTCTTCACTGGGGCGTTTGCGACCAATCCCGTGAGCGGCGAGCAAATCCCGGTGTGGATCGCAGACTACGTGATGATGGGCTACGGAACCGGCGCGATCATGGCGGTGCCGGCGCATGATGAGAGGGATTTCGAGTTCGCCCAGCGGTTCAACTTGCCGATTCGGCAGGTCGTCCAACCGTGCGACGACTCGGACTGGCAAGGCTACACCGCCTACGGCACCGCCATTCACTCGGGATTTCTCGATGGCCTTCCAACCGCCGAGGCCAAGGCAAAAATGATCGAGTGGCTAGAGTCTAATGGAAAAGGCAAACGCCGCATCCAGTTCAAGCTACGCGACTGGTTGTTTTCCCGCCAACGTTATTGGGGCGAGCCATTCCCGATCGTTTGGAAGGACGGGCATCACCACGCAATTCCAGAGAGCGAGCTCCCACTCTTAGCGCCGCCGCTGGAAGACTACAAACCCAGTGGTTCGCCTGAACCGATCCTCACCAAAGCCACCGCTTGGGTCGAGTTGCCTGACGGCAGCATCCGCGAAACCAACACCATGCCGCAATGGGCGGGCTCGTGTTGGTACTACCTCCGCTACTGCGATCCTAGTAACAAAAACCGCTTCATCTCACACGAGGCAGAAGCCTATTGGTCCGATGAGAAACCCGGCATGGTCGACCTCTACGTCGGTGGTACGGAGCACGCCGTACTTCACCTCCTGTACGCCCGCTTTTGGCACAAGGTCTTGTTTGACCTCGGCCATGTCCGCACGCCCGAGCCATTTCAAAAACTCGTCAACCAAGGCCTGATCCTCGGCGAAGATGGACAGAAAATGTCCAAGTCACGCGGCAACGTGGTGAACCCAGACGACGTCGTCCAAGAATACGGCGCGGATGCCTTGCGACTCTACGAAATGTTCATGGGTCCACTCGAACAAGTGAAGCCATGGCAAATGAAGGGCGTCGAGGGCGTCTCACGTTTCCTCGCCCGTGTCTGGCGCGTCGCCTTCGAAGAACAGGACGGCGAATTCAAAATTTCTCCGAAAATCCAAGATGTCCCATGCACCGACAAGGAACTGCTCCGCGTCGTCCACGAAACCATCAAGAAGGTGGGCGAAGACATCGAGAAACTCAGCTTCAACACCGCCATCTCGCAGATGATGATCTGCACCAATGCCTTCACCCAAGCCGAGGTGGTGCCGCTGCATGAATTCGTCACCCTCCTCACCGTTCTTAATCCATTCGCGCCACATCTTTCGGAGGAAATCAACGCGCGGATCTCAGCGGTGTTCGGGCGCCCCGAATCCCTTCTATCAGAAATCAAGTGGCCGACTTATGATCCTGAGGCACTCGTCCGCAATGAGGTCGAACTCGTCGTTCAGGTGAATGGCAAGCTCCGCGACCGCTTGATGATCTCAAAGGACGCCGATGAAGAAGCGGCGAAAGCCATGGCCTTCGGCAGCGCCAAAGTCAACGAACACCTCGAAGGCAAGACGATCCGTAAAATCATCTTCATTCCCGGCAAGATCTTCAACATCGTCGCGAATTGATAACCACTCGGACGGCTTCGAAAAAAATTAGTCAGAGCCCGTTAGAATCCATTAGCTTTTCCGGCCTTCGTCGTACTCAAAGTATTCGAGCATCGTCTGGATTTCATCGCGTCCATCGAGGCCGCTTTCTTTTTTCCGGCGGACGAGGATCTCGCTGACTCCGTCGTTCCAACCGACCTTTTTCAAATAGAGGTTCCAGATGAAAATGTCGCCCTCATCGAGCGCGCGGCCGACTTGGAAGCACCATTGCAAGATTTCCTCATCGCTGCCGCCGGCGAGGACCTTGGCCACGAGTTCATCGTATTTCACCCGGAGGAATCCGGTGCAGCGGCTGTCGAATCCAGAGCCAAGGTTGTCGCAGAAATCGTCGCGCAACGAGCCAGCAGCATGGCGGCGGATCTTATCGAGCATGCGGGCGAAGTAGATCATGCCAAGAGTTTCCTGATAGGCAGAGATGGGTGGTGTTTTCATGGGTGGTTTGTCGGGTTGGGAAAATATAGCGTGCGGAGGCGGCGCATGGTCAAATTCAACTCGGCATCGGTGAGCGGCCGATCCCAAACAAGCAACCGGGCGATTTCGCCATCGAATGATTCCACCCCAGGGTGCTGGATGGCATCCCGCTCTTGACCCACCGCCATGCGCGATGGGTTGGCGTTAGGATTCACCTTGATGTCCTTGCGGGCAAATGGACTCGCCGCATCAAGAAAGAGCTCCAGCGCCACCGTGCCAGCACCCGCAGCCATTCGTCCAGCAACGAGCCGGAAAACTCCCGCCTCCAGCCGGGGCCCGCTCAGTTTCGGATTGTTCTCATCAAAGCGCCCAAAGGTGACCCCATTCCGCACACCCCACCAAACGGTGTTGTCGTCATTGAAGCAGGCCCAAAGCCCCTCGTAGTTTTCGCCATTGCGGAGATTGCCGAAAAACGAATTCACGTCCTTCAGCCCGCTGCGCTGGGGGTGAGGCGCTACGATGGCGATCCACGTGTGGCCGCTGCCGGTGGTGAGACGATCGAACCGATCTTCATCGAGGCAGACCAATTCCTGCTGACAGAAAACCAACGCGGGCTGACCATTGAGCGCGCCGATGTCCTTGCGCAGCGTCGGCCGCCCCGAACCTGCTAAATCACGGCCTTGGTCTCGTTTGATGAAATCTACCGGCTCCTGCGTGGGTGCCTGACTCCTCCACCTCGCGACTCGGTCGCCGTCTTCCAAGGTCAGCCCACAATTGGCATCCAAGTCCACGACCAAGCCGGAAACCGGGACGTAGAGGTCACTCCCACGGCCAATGGCGGCCAGCAGTGCGATAAATGCTAACGGAAAAATCGCAACTTTCATTCGACCGATGAGCATTCAGAAATCAAGCCGACTGCCCATGGGCAAGGTTCATCACGATTTCCAATTCAACGCGCCTTTCTTGAGGGCGTAAACGTAGGCGAAAACCAAGATCCCCGCAAACCCGGCCATACTGACGAGGGCGGTCGCTCCTTCACTGGCCAAGTCACGGAATTGAACGGCCCATGGGTACATGAAAACCACCTCGATGTCGAAAATCACAAACAACATCGCGACCAAATAAAACTTCACCGAGAAACGAGGAGCGCCATCACCGATCGGCAACATGCCGCACTCGTAGGCGGTGTCTTTCATCGCAGTCCGCTTCGCCGACCGCCCAAAGACGATGCTCAATGAGAGGGTCGAAACGGCAAAACCGAGTGCGATCAGGACTTGGAACAGGACGGGAAGGAAATCTTCTGGCATAAAATCAGCGTGCTTACGCAGGGGTTGTAAGGGTGGATCTGGGAAATGGGTAGAAAAAAATCCGCACCATTGCGGGCGCGGATTTTTGAAAAAAGCGACGGATTGCCTGTCGCAGAGTAGATCAAGCGTCGTCTTGTGCCGCCGCATCTTGAGCGGCAGCAAAGGCGCTGGAAGCTTCATGAACGCGGGAAGTGCCCTTGTATTCCTTACCGATCTTTTCGACGAGGCCGCGGGTCACGAGGTTCTGGAGCTTTTCATAAGCACGCAGACGGAGCATTTCTTCGCCACCGCTCACCGCATTACGAACCTTCAAATTCGCGAAAACTCGCTCAAATAAATCGTTGAAACCAAAAACCTTCTTCTCGGCAAGGACGATGCAGAGCTCGTCGGTCACATGATCTGGAAGGCGGCGGGAAAATCGGGTTCGTTTCGTGGAGATTGCCATAGCGAGATGAATCTACACACCCACAAGACAAAAGCGAATTAAAAATCATAACAGTTACACCAGTTCAACTCACGCTTCAAGAACTTAGTGAAGGATTTTTTAAAATTTTCCACAAAATCCCTGCCGATGACAGCTTGACACGCTCAAAATTTCCGCCAGTCTCACCCCCCCGTCGCGTCGGTAACGTGGCTGGAACTTGATTCTCATGAAAAAGGACCTTCATCCCAACTACAATCCGGTCGTCTTCGTTGACATGACCACCGGGAAGCGTTTCATCAGCCGCTCGACCAAGAGTTCCGAGAAAAAGGAAGTGATCGATGGCGTTGAGCACAGCTTGATCTCGATCGGCATCACCTCGGACTCGCACCCGTTCTTCACCGGACTTGCTCAGTTTGTGGATACCGAAGGTCGGATCGACAAATTCCAAAAGCGTTTCGGTGCAGTGCGCCGCGTTGGCAAGCCAAAGCTCGACTGAGCCGGCTAGCCCGCTGGGAATCACGCCGCTTCGGCGATCGCAAGGACCTCCGAGAACGGAAGGTCTGCGAGCATGCCGAATGCGGAGTTTCTTGTCAGCCTCGCACGAGTCGCTGCGGGGCTCGCCATGCCACAGAGGAAACGTGCCAGCTGGCGCGGTGTCGCCAAGGCGGCATGTCGCTCGTCGGTTAGGACACGCACCAAGGCGATTTCTTCGTCCGAGACCCGTCGGGCTTTGGGACGCTTGATCGACTTGGCGGAAACACCACGGCAACGGTCGCAGTGACCGCATGGCGCGTGGAGCGTCTCGCCGAAGTGCTTGGTGAGGTAGCCGGTTAGGCAACCACGATGCGAGGAAAGTCCGACGACTTGGCTGAGGCGCGCGAGGTCAGCGTGCTCGCGTGCCTGGAATTTCTCCACGAGTTGCGCAACCAGCAGGTTAAGGTCGCCTGGGTCTTTTTTCTGCCGGTAGCATTGCCGGACTCCGGAAACACCCAGAATCACGTCGCCCGCGGCTTGTAGGTGGTTGATGGTCGCCACGATTTTTCCCCTCGGCTGCTTGAGATCGGCCGCAAGTGCGGTTGGATCGAGATGAAGCCACCAGCGCTTGAGCTCGCCCGACTCGAGGATTTTACGCACCAATTTTTGTTCGGCGGGCGGGCGGCCTGCTAGAATTTTTTCCTGAGGCTGGAGGAGTTTCACACGATACGTCGCGTAGAAGGACCCAGTCGCTTCGATGATGCCCTCGATCTCCAAGTACGTGATGATCGTGGAAATCACGTTGCTGCGGATGTCGCAGACGGTGGAAAGCTCGTAGGGCGAAACGTCAAACACCGGCCCAAGACGGAGCAGGCGCTGAATCAGATTTCCAAGGGCCTGCGGCGATGGAGCATCGGCATGAATGAAATTTTCGAGCACGTTGAGGTCGTCGCCACAGGCAAGCATCTCGCAAAGTGCCGGTTGGTCATCGCGGCCCGCCCGGCCGATTTCTTGGGTGTGGTTTTCGAGGCTCTTCGGCAAGTTGTAGTGGAAGACCGCGCGGATGTTGGATTTGTCGATCCCCATGCCGAAGGCGATGGTTGCCACGATGATGCGGGCCTCACCGGTCATGAAGGCATTCTGGGCATCGGCCCGGAAATCCGCTGGCAACCCGGCATGATACGCCCGCGCGGAATGCCCACTGCGAGCCAGAAAAGTCGCTACCTCCTCGGCGGTTTCCTGCCGAGTCACGTAAACCACCACCGAGCCATCCACAGCGCTGACCTTGTCGTGGAGCAGGCTTTTCCGCTCGGCCGCCGTGCAAGGAGTCACGCGGAGATCGAGATTCGGCCGATGAAAACTCAGCTGCACGTGATCTTCCGCGGCAATGCGAAACGACTTGCGGATCTCACGCGCGACCTTGGGCGTGGCGGTCGCGGTGAGCGCAAGCACCCGCGGAACCTTCAGCCGCCGACAAATCTTTGCCAGCATCAGATAGTCGGGCCGGAAATTGTGTCCCCATTCCGAGATGCAGTGCGCCTCATCGATCGCGACGAGTTGGATCGGCAGTTTCTTCAGCCGCTGGCGAAACAACTCGTTCGCAAATCGCTCCGGGGCGACATAAAGCAGCTTGAGCGTGCCTGCCTCCAGCCGCTCATAAACCTCTCGGAGCGCATCCGCATCAAGCGTCGAATCCAGCCGCGCTGCGGGAATCCCCTTGGCATTCAGCGCATCCACCTGGTCACGCATCAACGCGATGAGCGGCGATACCACCAAGGTCAGACCATCGAACAAAATTGCGGGGAGTTGGTAGCAGAGCGATTTTCCCCCGCCGGTCGGAAAAATCGCCAACGCCGAGCGACCCGCTAACAGCGCGGTGATGACCGCTTCTTGGCCACCGCGAAACGCATCGAAACCAAAATGAGTGCGGAGAGTGGCAAGCACGGGTGAAGCTTGTCATCCACCACGCCCGAGGCAAGGGCGAAGCAAGCGCATCGAGCCATCGCCCACATTGGCAACGATTGGATTGCATCAACGCCCGGCGTGCCGCTATGGTGCGACCCATGACAGACAATTTCCACGGATGGGCTGCCACAGGTGCCGGGCAAGCGCTACAAGCAATCGAGTTCAACCCAGGCGAAATGCTCGCCGACCAAGTCCAACTGAAGGTCGAATCCTGCGGGATTTGTCACTCGGACCTCTCGATGCTCGACAACGATTGGGGGCAATCGACCTTCCCACTGGTGCCCGGCCACGAGGTGATTGGCACGATCGAAAAAATCGGCACTCACACCAAAGGGCTCGCCGTGGGCGACCGCGTCGGGCTGGGTTGGTTCGCGGGAAGCTGTCTCTCATGCCAGCCGTGCCTCTCGGGCAAGCACCAACTTTGTTCCAGCGCCCAGCAGACGATCGTCGGCCGCCACGGTGGCTTTGCCGACCGCGTTCGCGCGAATTGGGAATGGGCGATCAAGCTCCCCCAAGCGCTCGACCCCGCCAGCGCAGGCCCGCTGTTTTGCGGCGGCATCACGGTTTTCGCCCCGATCATCGACTGCGGCGTGAAACCGACCCACCGCGTGGGCGTCATCGGGATCGGCGGACTCGGACATCTCGCGCTCCAATTTTTAAACAAATGGGGCTGCGAGGTCACGGCCTTCACCTCAAGTGAATCGAAGGCCGAAGACGCGCGCAAGCTGGGTGCCCATCACGTGGTCGGCACTCACGACAAGGCCGCGCTCACCAAACTCTCCGGGAGCTTCGACTTCATCCTCGTCACCGCCAACGTCACGCTCGACTGGGACGCTTACATCGCGGCGCTCGCACCGGATGGCCGCCTCCACTTTGTCGGCGCGGTGTTAGAACCCGTGCCCGTCGCGGCGTTCTCGCTGATCGGTGGGCGGAAATCGATCTCGGGCTCGCCCCTCGGTTCGCCCGCGACGATCGCGACGATGCTCGAATTCTGCGCACGCCACCAGATCGCGCCCGTCACCGAAACCTTCGCCATGCACGACGTAAATGCCGCACTCGACCACTTGCGGGCAGGCAAGGCACGCCACCGGATTGTCCTGAAAAACTAGCGGACTCAGCGGCGGCGCTTTCACTCTACCCCATTGCTTTTTCCCAGACGTCGGGCTTGAAACCATTGAGGGTGACGCCGTCGCCCATGAGAAACGGGCGCTTCACCAAGTTGCCGTTTTGGGAAAGTAGCACCAAAACTTCGGCCTCAGTTAGGCCCGGCAATTTGTCCTTCAAACCCAACGCACGGTAGTCGTTGCCGGATGTGTTAATGAGACGCTTCAACTCGCCGCCGGACGCGTCCAAGGCTGCGCGGAGCTCGTCCACCGTAGGCGGCGTCTCGCGAATCGCACGGATCTCGTGCTCGATGCCACGAGCGGCCAACCACTTCAGCGCGTCACGGCAGGTGCTGCATTTTTGATAAACGTAAACGATTTTCACGGGCACCAGCATGCTTGATCGCCCGTGACGCGCAAGGCTTCGATTTCTCCCCGCACGCATCTCCTCACGGGGCCGCGCCTTCGCGCTCGACTCCACGGCCGATATCACTTCACATTTCGCACATGAAACCTCGATTTTCGCCACCGCATGGCGCGCAAAATAAGCAAGCACGCGAGAACCGCCACGTCCAAGCCGTGGAAACGATCACCCCATCGCTGGATGAAGACGACCTCATGGCGATCGTCGCGCAGCAAGCGGTGCCCTTCGTGCTGGTCTTGGACTGCGTGCAAGATCCGCACAACCTCGGGGCCATTTTACGCTCGGCCGATGCCGCTGGAGTCCACGCCGTGGTCGCTCCCAAGGACAAGGCCGTCGGCATCACGGAGACCGTGCGCCGGATCTCAGTAGGCGCCGCCGACTACGTGCCATTCGCCCAAGTCACCAATCTCGCTCGGACCATGGAAAAACTGAAGGCTGCCGGATTGTGGATCGTCGGCACTTCAGATCACGCGACGTCGAAGTCGATTTACGATCTCGACCTCCGAGGCCCCCTCGCCTTGGTCTTGGGTGCTGAGGAAAAAGGCATGCGCCGCCTCACCGAGGAAAATTGTGATTTTCTCGCCGCCATTCCGATGGCCGGCAAGGTTGAATGCCTAAACGTCTCAGTCGCCACCGGTGTCTGCTTATTTGAGGCGGTGCGGCAGCGCCGGGCCCCAGGTGAATGAGCCAGTCCGCGTCCTGTCCGACCTGCACCTCGGCCACAAGGTCTCGCGGATCGAAAACGTTTCCGCGCTTCGCCCGCTCATCGCGGGAGCTGGGACGGTGATCTTCAACGGCGACGTCTGGCAGGAACTCGCGCTGCCATTTTTCCAACGCTCGTCCGAAATGCTTGCCGAGCTCAAGGCGCTTTGCCACGACGAGGGCGCCGATGTGGTTTTTCTGGCAGGAAATCACGACCCCGGCTGGCCAGGCCTTGGCTGGGTCGAGCTGGCCGAGGGCCGCATCGTCATCACCCACGGCGACGCCTTGTTTTTCGACGGCTCCCCCTGGAAACGTGAAGTCCTCGTCCGGACCGACCATGTCAGAGAGCTCTGGAAACAACACCCGCGCGCCCACCACGATGTCGCAGAACGGCTGCACCTCGCCCGCAAGATCGCCCAAGAACTTTGCTCGGTCGAGCACCCGACGGGCCGGAGTCTTGCCGAACGAACATGGGATGCCGTCATGCCGCCGCAGCGAGCGCTCAAGATGTTGGAAAGCTGGCTGACCCAAGGCTCCAAGGGCGCGGAATTTTGCGAACATTATTTTCCAGCGGCAGAAGTGCTCATCGTCGGTCACTTCCACCACGCCGGCACCTGGCTCCGCAAAGGCCGCCGCATCATCAACACCGGCTCCTTCGTCGCTCCAGGGCGCGCCCACTGGATCGAGTGGAACGACGGATGGCTGCACCGCGGCCTCATCGATGAATCGCAAAACCTCTATCGCAAGGGCAACACCCTCGGTGTCTGGCGGTTTTGACGATTGAGGGGCGGGATCGGCAATGGTCAATCGTCGTCCAAACTGGCGAAGTTAAAATTGACGAAGGTGTAGGCATCGCCTCGGCCCAAGGTCATCGAGCTCTCTGGCTTGACCATCGGCGACGTGCGGGCGAATGCCTTGAGATCATCGTCACCCATCGCTGCAACGTCCGAAGTAACGAAGATAAAGCTCTCTCCCAAAATACCATCCCAAACCCATTGCTGATAGAGAACGTCATATTCATCCAGCTTTGCCTCTAGGTTCACTTTTACCCACGTGTCGGATTCTACGGTTACGTCATCAAATTTTGCACTCATCGGGATTTTAAGACATCAAGGTTGAGATGGAGGTGGGTTTCGAATCTCCTGAGTCATTTCTCGTGGCCACGGGTTGGGCTGTGAGGACAGCCGGCTCCAAATGACGGAGAGTTGCAGTAGCGGCATCGGCTCATGGTGAACTCGTGGGTGGTTAAAATTTGAGACCCGTGAAGACTTCCAAATAAGACGATTAACTGCGGGCGAAAAGGTGGTACACGAGGACGGGATCGAACCGCCGACCAATCCGGTGTAAGCGGACCGCTCTACCGCTGAGCTACTCGTGCTAGTGCGGGACCAGAAATCTGCAGAGAGAATTCGAGAAGATCAAGCCCTGAGTGTTGCAGGCTCGCGCATCCGCATGGCATCCCGGCTGCGGGAGGAAAACCACGCCCATGCGGGGTGGACCGGTGCGTCTGCCGGAAAACTTACTTTTGTCTGAGATCTTGGATTCGGTAAAAGGCCTCCCAACGAGGCAAGAGGAGGTTTTGGCGACGCACGGGGCGTTTTTTCTGCGCCAAGGGGAAGATCCCGCGTCGTAAGGGGAGAAAAATCTGCGGCGCGGGATAAATCCCCTGCCTCAAGGGGAATTCCCCTTGCGGCAGAAAAACCATCCCCTGCCTCAGGGGGAATTCCCCTTGCCGCAGAAAAACCATCCCCAGAGGCAAGGGGAAGATCCCCAGAGGCAAGGGATCGCTTCCCCATGGCGTAGGGGGAAATCCCTTGGCGCAAGGGGAAGATCCCCTGGCGTAAGGGGAAAATCCCCTGGCGTAAGGGGAAGATCCCTTGGCGTAAGGGATTTTCCCCATGGCGTAAGGGATTTTCCCCCTGAGGCAGGGGAATGATCCCCCAGCGTTGGGGATCGCTTCATTGGGTGTGGAAAACTGAATTTTGCGGGCGAAGAGTGGGAGGGAAAGGGTTGATACCGGTCGTCGTGGATGGATCGAGAATCAACGAATCAAAAAGTAGAAGGCGACGGCAAAAAAGCCGAACCAGACGGAGGCGACCTGGGTGAAATTCAGCGCCCGGGCGCCCGAGGACTCTGCCGGATCATCTCGGTGACGACCGAAAAGCCGATCGTATTTCACCAACATCCACAACCCAAGGCCGGACCAAGCGATCAAAAACAAGGCGAGAGCGAATTTGATGAAGAAGATCATAGCAGAGCCAACGCCGCGATGCTGCCGCTACGAGTCGGGCCAAGCAAAACTTTTCCGTCAACGTCACAAGCAAATCGAGTAGGCCGGCCCAACGCGCGGCCACCTCTCAAGTGTCTATGCCGTCCCCCGATTCTCGGCCATGCCCACCCAGACGCGCGTTTGAGTTGCACGCAGCGCCGTGATGCCTCATGAACAAAGGCGATGACGGGTCGGGAAATTCGAGAAGTGCTGGATCACGCCGGCGTGCTGCCAAGCAAACAACTTGGCCAAAATTTTTTGATCGATCCGAACATGGCCCGCTGGATCGTTTCGCAGCTTGAAATCACGGCGGACGATGCGGTGGTCGAGGTCGGTCCAGGCACGGGATCGCTCAGCGAGCACCTCATCGGCCAGGTGCGACGGTTGATCCTCATCGAGTTCGATGCGCGTCTTGCCTCGGCGCTCAAGGAACGATTCCGCAATGACCCGAGCGTGGAAGTCCACCATGCGGATGGCGTGAAGTTCGATGGCCGGACCTTGTTCAAGCACCGCCCCTTGAAATTTCTCGGAAATCTCCCGTACTCCTGCGGCGGCGCGATCATGAAGAACTTGCTCAGTCGGCCACACCCGTTTGAGCGCGCGGTGATCATGCTGCAGAAGGAAGTCATCGACCGGCTGGCAGCGAGACCTGGGACCAAGGACTACGGCATTCTCTCACTGCGAACTCAGGCAAACTGGGAGGTCAAACCGCTCAGGACGGTCCCGCCCGAAGCATTTTACCCACAGCCGAAGATCGATTCGAGCGTCGCGGTGCTGACACCACGGACGACGGGCTTGCCGGTGTTTGACTACCGGTTATTCGACGAGTTGATCCGCCGCGGCTTCGCCCAACGCCGGAAACAACTCAAAAAACAACTCCCCGACGGCCCGCCATGGGACGAGGTCACCGCCAGCCTTGGCGTCAACATCACCGTCCGCGGCGAGGAGCTCGATCTCGCGCAGTGGGTGGACCTGACCCGCGCGTTTGATCCGCACCCGCTGAAGGATCTGCCGCAGAAATCGGGCGAAATCTTCGACGTGGTGGATGCCGAGGACCAGGTGGTCGGCACGGCGACTCGTGGCGAAGTGCACGCCCAAAAACTCATTCACCGCGCGGTCCACGTTTTCGTGCTGAACAAACGCGGCGACCTGCTTTTGCAAAAACGCTCTGCACTCAAGGACCTCTGCCCATCGCTCTGGGACTCGAGCGTTTCGGGCCACCTCGACTCCGGCGAACTCTACGAAGCCGCCGCAATCCGCGAACTCGAGGAGGAAATGGGCATCACCGCAGCAGCACCGCTCGAGGAAATCGCCCGCATTTCACCCCGTGCAGAAACCGGCTGGGAGCATGTCCGGCTTTATCGCACCCGCCACGATGGCAACCTGCGCTTCCCATCGGCCGAGGTCGATGCCGCGATTTGGTTTCCTCTCACCGAGATCGCAGCGTGGATTGCGGCAAGACCTGCGGATTTTGCACCGGGTTTTCTCGAGTGCTGGAAGGAATTCACCCCCCTCTAATCGATGCTACGCCTCATCACGCTCGCCGTCATTCTTGGCTCGTTGACCGCCTGCCAGAAGTCCCAGCCGGATTCGCTCGGCTACCAAATCATCTCGACCCGCGCGCACGATGAGACTTCATACGTCCAGGGCCTGCAATGGGTCGATGGCCGCTTGTTTGAAAGCGCCGGGCTCTACGGCGCATCCACCCTCCGCGAGGTTGAGCCCGCAACGGGCAAAATCGTCCGCAAGCGCCCGCTGGCCAAGACCGTCTTCGGAGAAGGCCTCACCATCATGGGCAACGAAATGTGGGTGCTCACTTGGAAGGAAAATACCGCCTACGTTTTCGAGCCAGACACCTTCAAGCCGATCCGCACCCACACCTACCAAGGCGAAGGCTGGGGACTCACCAACGACGGCCAGCAGCTCATCATGAGCGATGGGTCCAGCACGCTTCGATTCATCGACCCGAAGGATTTCACCACCGCCAAGACCCTTGAGGTGCTAGACGGCAAGCGCCCAGTCACCAACCTCAACGAGCTGGAATGGATCGACGGCCAAATTTTCGCCAACATTTACCAGACCGATAAAATCGCCCGCATTTCGCCGCAAGACGGCCGCGTCACCGGATGGTTGGACCTCGCTGGCCTCCGGCGGCATCTTGGCCAGCCCAACCGCGCCGAGGTGCTCAATGGCATCGCCTATGAGAAATCCACCGGCCATTTTCTCGTGACGGGAAAGTATTGGCCGCAGATGTTTGAAATCAAAGTGACGAAGAAATAACTGCTCCGCCTTGCCTGAACGCCGCTCCCAGCTACCTTCACCCACGCATGCCACTTCCCGACCCCAGCCTCGAACCCGCGATTCGTGATCCCAAGAAACTCCGCAACACGGCGTTCATTCTTGTGGCGGTCATGGTGCTCGGCGGCGGTCTCATCTTGACGGCCTACGAAAGGTGGGCCCGCAGCCAGGCTTCGGACGATCGCCCCGCCGTGGTTTACCGCATCACCAAGGAGCGTGACCTTCGCATGCTTCGCCAAGACGGCAGAACCGTGGATCTCGCCGACCTCCGCGGGAAGGTGATCGCCCTCAATGTTTTCAGTCGCCGTGATCCAGAAATCGCCCGCCACTCGATGGCGGTGATGAAGCGCCTCGCAGAGTCCAGATCCGCAACGACCGATCTCACCTTCGTCTCGTTGGTCATCGATCCGATGCCCGCGGATCAACTGCTCGCCACGCTCACCACCACCGCTGAGACCGAGGGCATGAAGCTCCCCCAATGGTGGCTCGGAAGCAACGAACCCAAGACCCTCCACAAGTTCATCAAAAACGAACTCAAGGCCTCCACTTACCCGAACGAAAATTCCGGCAAGTGGGACTACGACCCCTCGATCGTCTTGATCGATAAAAACGGCCACATCCGCCGCGCGGTCGTCCATCAGAAACGTGGCGGCGATCCATTCATCGCGACCTTTAACTTTGAACAAGCGGCCGCATGGGATGCCAAAGGCGCCAAAACCGGCACCGCCCGCAGCAACACCGAGGAACTCGAGGTCTTGCTCAACCACACTCTCGACAAACTACTCACCGAACCCCTCATCAATCCATGAAACGTACCACCACCATCACCTTGTTTTACACCGGCATCGCCGTAGTCTGCGTCGGCATTGTCAGCCTCGCGATGTGGCTCCGCAGCGGCCTCACGACGCCCTACGAGCCAACGGTAATCGATACCGGCAAAGAAACCGCGCCCCAGTGGTTTGAGATCGGCAAAGACCTAACCGCCACGAATCAAGCGAACGAAAAAGTGAAACTCTCCGACCTCCGCGGCAAGGTCTGGATCGTCGCAGAGTTCTTCGCCGTCTGCCCGCACTGCGCGGTGCGCAATGGCGAGGAGCTCCGGAAAATTTACGACGAGTTCAAGGGCAACCCAGACTTCCACATTGCCTGCATTTCCGTCGACCCCGAGAACGACCAGCAAGAACGCCTCAAAGACTATTCCACCGCCATCGGCGCGGAGACCAAAAACTGGTGGTTTCTCAACGCCGGCGACGTGAAAACCACCCACAACTACCTCGAACAGGAACTCAAGTTTTTCGGCATCCGCGAACGGACCGACCCGTTGGACATCGAGACCAATGGCCGCTACGCACACGACCTTGGCTTCATCCTCGTGAACCGAGATTTCAAAGTCGTGGGCAAGTGGCCGCTCGCGGACGCTCGCTCGGAAGAGGCGAAAAAACTCGACCCTGCGCTCTATCAGAAATTGAAGGACGAGCTTTTCGCCCGCATCCGCCTTGAGTTGAATCAGAAACCCACCGCCACCCCGTGATGCATTCCGAGCGCTCCCAATGGCTCGCGCGCCCAGCGCAAGAGGCTCTCTCGAAAAAACTCGGCCTCGCCGCGTGGATTCTCTCCGCCGTGGTCTTGCTTCTAGTAGTCGCGATGCAAAAAATCGTGCTGCCGCTGCCCGACGGCTGGTCCACCTCAGGCTTGCCTGCATTCCACGCCGCGGTCAACGCGACCGTGGCTGCGGTGCTCGTCGGCTCGCTCACTTGCATCAAACTCGGAAAGGTGAAACTCCACCGCGCCATGATGGTCCTCGCGATGCTTCTCTCGATCGTTTTCCTGCTGTCCTACGTGACCTATCACATGACGAACGCTCCGACCCGCTTCGGCGGTCAAGGTGGGATGCGCACGCTCTATTTCATCCTGCTCAGCACGCACATCGTCTCCGCCGCAGTCAGCCTGCCGTTCATCCTCTTCACCTTCATCGCTGGATGGACTAACCGCTTCGCCGCCCACCGCAAACTCGCGCGCTGGGTCTTCCCGCTCTGGCTCTACGTCGCCGTCACCGGGCCGATCTGCTACTGGATGCTCAGGCCGTACTACGGCTGAGTTTCCGAACTCGCTCTATCCACGGCGAAGATTTGATTGGTCATAACGAAATTTTCCGTTACGATCATGCTCGTCATGAGCGACCTAGTTACCTTCTCACGTGCCTTGGCGGATCCCACGCGCTCACGAATCGTGAACTTGGTCACGAAAGACGCGCTTTGCGTCTGCGAGCTGGCCGACATCCTCGGAATGCCGCAGTCGTCGGTATCCAGCCACGTGCAAATCATCCGCAAGGCGGGATTGCTCGATAGCGAGAAATGCGAGAAGTGGACGTATTTCCGCATCGCCCCCGAATACCGGAAATTGATCCAATCCCTTATGGTGTTTTTCGCGGTCGCGGAGACTCGGGAATTCAAGAAAGACGCCGCAAAGGCAACCAAACGCCTCGCACAACGCGAAGGAAGTTGCTGCGCCGGACCCAAACGCCTCACCACCCGCAAGACCACCACCGCATGAATCTATCTGAACTGAAATCACTTCTCACGGAGCATTCCGCCAGCCATTTCCGCATCCGCTTGCCAGATGGCGCTGCCGTTCCCGTTTCCTTCCACGTCACCGAGATCGGCCGACTTCACAAAACGTTCCTCGACTGCGGCGGCAAACTCCGCGAGTCCACCACCTGCCAACTCCAAGTCTGGGTAGGGGAGGATTATAACCACCGCATCGAAACCGGCAAAATGGCCGCCATCTTGGAAAAGGCAAAATCGATCCTGCCCGACGATTCCGTACCGGTCGAAATCGAATACGAGGATAGAGTGATTTCCCAATACACGATCCGTGAATTCGAGAAACTCGAGGATGCGATCGTGCTCGTCCTTGCGAATAAACACACGGAATGCCTCGCCCCCGAGCTTTGCGGACTCCCCAGCATCGACCGCCTTCCCAGTATCGGCGGGAGCGCACCCTGTTGCGGGCCCACGGGATGCTGCTAAAACCACCAACTCCCATCATCATGTCAGACAACGTCGCTAAAAATATGTCATTCATGGACCGTTACCTCACGGTCTGGATTTTTGCCGCCATGGGGCTAGGGGTGCTGCTAGGGCGCTTCTTCATCCACGATCCCGAAGCATTTTTCGCTCCGATGACACTCGGGACGACCAATTTACCGCTGGCGATCGGGCTGATCATCATGATGTATCCGCCGCTCGCCAAGGTCCGCTACCACGAGCTGCCCAAGGTGTTTGCCAACAAGCGGATTCTGGGACTTTCGCTGATCCAGAATTGGATCATCGGGCCAGTGCTGATGTGGGTGCTCGCCATTCTGCTTTTGCGTGACCAACCGGAGTACATGGTCGGCCTGATCCTGGTCGGACTCGCGCGCTGCATTGCGATGGTGCTGGTGTGGAATGACTTGGCCAAGGGCAGCGGCGAATACGCCGCCGGGCTCGTGGCGCTCAATAGCATCGCACAGGTCCTGTTTTACAGCACTTACGCGTGGCTCTTCATCACCGTGCTGCCGCCGTACGTCGGGCTGAAGTCGGTGGTGGTGACGGTTTCCATGGGCGAGATTTTCCAGAGTGTCTTGATTTACCTGGGCATTCCCTTTGCCGCCGGGCTCGCAAGCCGATGGCTTCTCGTGAAGGCGAAGGGTGAAACGTGGTACGAGACGGTTTTCATTCCGAAAATCTCGCCGCTCACTCTCATTTCCCTGCTTTTCACCATCGTCGTCATGTTCACGTACAAGGGCGATGCGATCATCCGCCTGCCTCTCGACGTGGCGCGCATCGCCATTCCGCTGGTGATCTATTTCGCGGTGATGTTCTTGGTGAGTTTTCTCATGGCTGCCAAACTAGGAGCCGACTATCCCCGCTCGGCGAGTCTCGCCTTCACCTCGGCTGGAAACAATTTCGAGCTGGCCATCGCCGTGGCCATCGCGGTGTTTGGCCTGGAATCCGGAGTCGCCTTTGCCGCCGTGGTGGGCCCACTGATCGAAGTCCCCGCGCTCATCGGGCTTGTCCACGTCTCGTTGTGGTTCAAACGCCACCTCTTCTCGCCGGCCAGCTAACCCTTATCCCACCTCATGAAACCACCTGCCATCCTCATCCTCTGCACCGGCAATAGCTGCCGCTCTCACCTCGCCGAAGGAATCCTCCGCGCCGCGCTCAACGACTCATTCCGGGTCGCCAGCGCCGGATCCAAACCCGCGGGCTATGTCCACCCACTCGCCATCAAGGCCATGGCGGAAATTGGCATCGACATCGCCGATCACCACTCGAAGCACATGGACGAATTCCTAGCCGATCAAGTCTCGACCGTCATCACCGTATGCGGAAATGCCGACCAAGCCTGCCCAGTTTTCCCTGGCCAAGTGAGTCGCCACCACTGGGGTTTCGATGATCCAGCGCACGCAACGGGCACCGAAGACGAGCAACTGGCCGTCTTCCGCCGAGTCCGGGACGAGATCGCGCGCGTCTTCAACGCCTACGCCGCCGGGCTCTTGGATGCCGGGAAGTCGCTTGGCTAAGCCAGCGCCCGACCCATAAAAAACCCCTCTTCCCGCTGGGCAGGAAGAGGGGCCTAAAAGGTATGGGATGAGCGGATGGCTCAGGCGCGGGCACTGACAGCAGAGCTTCGGGGAGATAATTCTCAGCCTGGTTCAGGCGCGACTCGTTGATTACCAATCTACATGTGGTGATGGAAGTGCCTTTCCATGTCTCGTGCACCGGGGTTCCGTCCCGTTGTGCACGGGTGCCCGTACATCGTGCACAAGTGCCCGTACATCGCGCACAAGCACCCGAACATGATGTTCGGGCAATTTTACATCGCGCACAAGCACCCGAACATGATGTACGGGCAACCTTACATCGTGCACGGGCACCCGAACATGATGTAACGGCGGGCGTGCATCGCAAACGGGAACCCCAAGATCGAGGCCGTCACCGACCCAGTCTGCTTAATGAAGGTGGCCAAGTTCCAATTCGCTCAGCTCACCGCGCACATGGCAGCACAAGCGCCGATGATGACGATCCATCCCGATCCGGAAATGCCCCAAGCACCGAAACCCCTGCAGTGCCCCAAAAAACTAATCCCACGCCACCAGTCCGCCATGCGGAGTGAGTGCCTCGTCGCTGCCACGGGGGTGAAATCACGCTCCTGCGGGCAGAAATTCGAAATTCCGATCTCTCTCACCCATTGGGTGAACCCGTTGTGCGTTGATTTTCGTCTTCAACCGCCGACAAGACCCGCGCTTGCGCTCCTGGTCATCAATCTCAACTGCGGATTAGAGGTTGAATCCATGGAATTCTGTTGCTGCTGAGGCCTGTGTAAGTCACCAACGACAGGTTCGGAGGTGCTTCTCCGTTTTTTGTGACAAATTTGTCACAGTTCACCCCTTCAGGTGAGGCGGTCAATCAATTATTCCCTCAACGCCGTAGCGTCGAACCATCGCCTCGCCCCTTCCACAATGGGCCACATCATTCATCACTCGTCTTACAAAGCCGACGCCACCATGGAGAATCCAAAAGGTCGATTCTTCGGTCGAAGCGTCTTCATCACATCATGCGCATTCGGTTGCCTCGCGTGGTTGTCACCGACCTTGCGCGCCTCAAGTCAGGAGCCTTTGTCCCATTTTGCACCTGCAAAGAACACAGCGCAAAGTCCGTTTGAGTGGACTGGTGACCCGCTTGGTAATTCTTTCCACAGCCTTGTCGGCGCTCAAGCTCCCGACTGGAACGAATGGTCACAGCCGATTTCATCTTCATCCGATTTGGTCGTTTCCTCTCCGGGCCAGCCGCCCGTGGAGAATGCATGGCAGCCCGCGCCTGTGGACAAAAATGCCCCGCTCGCACCGCCCGACGCCATGCCTTTCCCCGTTCAAAGCCCACTGCCGGGCATCAATGAAGTTTCGGGAAATTGCGTCATTACCGGGGAGATTTCCGATGTCTCGTCGCTCAGCCCGGTCGTCGGTGCGCTGATCGACGTCATTGGCACCGGACGCACGGCCGAGTCCGATTCAAACGGCCGCTTCACCATCGGCGGGCTGCCATCGGCCACCTTCACGCTCGAAGTCAATAAACTCGGTTACACCACAGAGTCCAGCGTGGCCACCACCCTCGAAGGGCAACCAGTCGAGGTGCGCTTTGGCCTGCGCCCCAAGGCTGCCGAGGAGTCCTCCGACGAAACCACCTTGGAAGAGGAGACCATCGTCGGTGAATACCAAGAGGAGTCGCAGGGGGGGCTATCAATTGATCTCGAATCTTCATCTAGCATCGCTGTTGGCATCGGCAAAGCGGAGTTTAGTCAGGCAGCCATCAGCGATGCCGCAGGTGCGGTTTCAAAAATATCAGGTGCCAACATCGTGGGAGGAAAATACGCGGTGGTTCGCGGTCTTGGTGATCGCTATTCGAATACCCTTGTCAACGGAGCGCTGATTTCGAGTGCTGATCCATCCAAAAAAGCGGTTCAACTCGATTTGTTTCCCTCGGATTTGCTCCAGAGCGTGGCGATCAACAAAACCTTCACCCCTGACCTTCCTGCCGAATTTGCTGGGGGAATCGTACTGGTGGAGACGCTTCGTTTGCCGCAGGAGCGTATCATTGAGTTCGAAGTTGGTACCAAGACCAACTCCAACTTTGGCGATACCTTCTATGAAAATCCAGATGGAGATCGCGATTACTGGGGCCAACGGGACGACGAGATTCCCCTTGCTGACCTGCCCGAAGGATTCCTCAGCCAAGGCTGGTCAGGCCGCCGGCCGCCAGGAGTCCGAGCCGAAGGAGGGGTTTCTCGAGAAGAACAAGTCGTGCTTGCCGCAGAGGCGGCAGCTCAGATGCAGGCTGTCCATGAATCCGGCGGCATGCTCCCAAAGAAACGCAGCCCACAGGAAGAGCAAAACTACGCCTTTACTCTTGGAGATATCTACAAGTTTAAAAGTGGCGTGGAAGTCGGGGGTGTTCTCGCATTCACCCGTGAGGCGGGCGATCAAGTTCGAGAAAACGTCCAAGTCGGTCGCGGCATCAACTACGGCAGCGATTCCAAACCCGGCTCCGACGGCACGCCCGGTGCGGAGGATTTCGTCGTGCGCACCCAGACAGAAGATCGATACACTGAATACCTCAACTGGGGTCTTCTTCTAGGTGCTGGCATCAAAGTCGGCGAGAACCATGAGATCGGCTTCACCGGCTTTAGAAACACCAGCGCCGAAGACGAGGTCTCGCTGGGGCGTAAAATAAGTACCATCGGTGGCAACTTCCCCGAATATCAGTCTTCTGACAGAAACCCGTTTGGTGCGGGTGCATACACTTATCAGGCATTTGATTCCATCAATCCATTGTTCCGCGAGCTCGAAACACTGCAACTCGACGGCACCCACAAGTTTGGCCCGGATGACCGGCAGATCAGACTCGACTGGATGGCCGCCCGCAGCGACGCGCTCGAAGACCGGCCGAATGGACGAACCTTCTACTTTTCGGAACTTGATTTCGCCGATCCGAGGATTGCCGCATCAGGTGACATCTATCAGCCATCACTCGGCACCCAACTCACTGCTGCCGACCCCTTTGGCAGCAGTCCGCCAATGGTCGTAAATTTCAGGGAGAGCCTTAAAACCGTAGAAGACGCCGCCAACGAATCAATCGACCTGACGATTCCCGCGTGGAAAGAATCCGACAGCGCATTTCTCGATTTCAAAATCGGAACCAATCATTTCATTCGGGACCGGGAAGTTCGCGGACGCTTATTCACCTACAATATATCTCCGATACTCAACAACAGGCTGCTTGGCGGCAGCGGCACTTATGGTGTGGACTACCGTGATGGGATTGACTCCCCTACCGAACCGGATGGCAGTGACCGCTTCACCGGTTGGACTGGACCCCAGGCAAGCTCAACCTCGCCGGACCTCATTATCTCCGAATCCACTCTGCTCGGACGAACGGTGCGCAACGTGGACGCGGGCAATGCAATCGATGCATATTACCTCATGGCCAACGCTGAACTCGCCGGATGGGGATTGACCGGCGGAGTCCGACTGGAAAGCGAGGACCGCTACTATCAGGTCCTGCCTCGACTCAACCCGGTGTTCTTCGTCAATGACGAGCGCGTCGTCACCAGCAACGACTACGCTCTCCCGGGCATCACCCTGTGGCGGAACTTCGGGCCAAGTGACCAATTCAAGACAACATTCGCTTGGTCCCGCACAATCGCGCGTCCGACATTCTATGAATACGCCCCGGTGGAAATTCAGGATCAAAGCACCGGCGACATTATCGTCGGTAACCCAAATCTCACTGATACCCTGATTACCAACTTTGACCTTCGATTTGACTGGTTGGCCACGGACAGCGACCGAATCTCGATCAACTTGTTCCGCAAGTCGATGACGGATCCCATCGCTCAGTCCTACGCACTTGATAAAAAGACCTGGGTGAATGGCGAATCAGGGACCCTCACGGGTCTCGAAGTCGAGCTTGCCCGCCAGCTTGCTGCGGGATTCAGCCTCACAACGAACTATACCTTCATTGATTCGCTCCTCAGATACCTGCAGCAGATTAATTCCCAAGGGCAGAGCCAGGTAGTGGACAGCACATTCGAGGGCCAACCGGAAAACATTTTCAATCTAATCCTCGGCCACGATTACGAAGAATGGGGCATGCGTACCAGCCTCGTTTACAACTTCACGGACTCATATCTAGTAGGAGTTCCCGCTACGGTGGAGAGCCCATCCATTGTACGCGATCCCTATCATTCACTGGATTTTGTCATCTCTAAATCCTTCAACGCTTGGAACTGTGACGGAAAGGTCACACTAAAAATCACCAACATTCTCGACACCGAGGATACAGAAGTATTTGCGCCGACGGAATTGGTTTACAGATCCTATTCCCCAGGCCGGAGTCTAAGCTTGAGCGCAGACTTCGCATTTTAAGCGCCTAACAAGCGTTTACTACCAACAAAACAAAAATACAACCGATGAAAACAAAACAATACCTGTGGCTTGGAGGCTCGCTGATGCTCACCGCATCCGCACTTCAGGCTGCTGACGTCAATGTCACCGCTGACATTACCACCAATACCACCTGGACGAAGGACAACGCCTACATCCTCGACAAGTCGATCTTCGTGAAGAATGGCGCCACGCTCACCATCGAGCCCGGCACCACCATTCTTGGCGCCAAGAACGTCGCTAAC
>JARWZU010000002.1 GCA_029866215.1 Akkermansiaceae bacterium | reverse complement strand
ATCCGAGTCGTTTCCCTTCTCACCATCCTCGCCGTTCTGCTGATTGCCCCGCTCTATGCCGCCGATGCGCCGGTTTATGAGCTCAGGATCTATGTCTGCAACGAAGGCAAACTCCCGGATCTCTTGAAACGCTTCAGGGATCACACGGTCAAACTGTTTGAAAAGCATGGCATGACCAACATCGGCTACTGGGTGCCTACGAAGAAGGAGGACGGCTCGGAGACCACGCTTATCTATATCCTCAAACACGCCAACCGGGAGGCCGCCAAAGCCTCGTTTGCGGCGTTCGGCAAGGACCCCGAGTGGCAGGCTGCCCGCAAAGCCAGTGAAGAGAACGGCAAAATCCTCGCCAGCCCGCCGGAGTCGATTTTCATGGCGGCCACGGACTACTCGCCTGAAGTCGTGGTCGCGGCCAAAGACCCCGTGCGGACCTTCGAACTGCGGATCTACGAAACCCCCGAAGGCAAAATCGCGCCTCTTAATGATCGATTCCGCAATCACACCCTGAAACTCTTTTCCAAGCATGGCATGGAGCACATCGGCTACTGGGAACCCACTGACCCCGACAAAAAGGCCGGTTCGAAACTGATCTACGTGCTGGCTCATCAAAGCGAGGAGGCTGGCCTGAAGTCCTTCGAAGCCTTCCGCGCTGATCCAGAGTGGATCGCCGCCAAAACCGCCTCCGAGACGAAAAACGGTGGCTCCCTGACGATCCCGCAGCCTGATGGCGTCCGCAGCATCTACCTGAAGCCCGTGGACTTTTCAGCGATGCGCTAAACCGCAATCGGCGGTTCAGCCAAACACCGCCAGCATTTCCTCCAGCTTCGACACCTTGGACGCCCAGTCGGCCTCGCGGGTGCGATGCTCTTCCAGGACTTTCTCGGGCACCTTGCTGGTGAAATTCTCATCGGCCAACTTGGATCGCACCTTGCCCAACTCGGCGGTCGCTTTTTCCAGCTCTTTGCTGACACGAGCCCGTTCGGCATCCACATCGATGACGCCCTCGAGTGGCAGAAACAGTTCGCCCAGAGGCGTAATGGCCGTCGGTGTGCCTTTGGCGGGAGTGTAAGCCGCATCCAAATCCAACGGCTCCGCATTCAGCAAGATGCGCAGCACCTCGGTCTCGTGGGCGGGCAGGTCCTGGTTGGGTTTCAACACGAAGCGCACCTTTTTGTTCAGGTTGAAAGTACTCTTCAAACCGCGGCCAAGGTTGACCACTTCATACTTGTCATTGGCGGTCTTCTCGTCCTCGGGAAGGATGCCGAAGTGGGCGAGTTCGTCCGCGTCGAGCGGCTTCGGCCAGACGGCGAACATGATGCTCTTGCCGCCTTGGTTTTCGGGAAGGTCGGTGTTGAAGCCCATGCCATGCCACAGCTCTTCGGTGATGAAGGGCATGAAGGGATGGAACAGACGCAGCGTGTGGCCGAGCACGAAGTCGATGACGGCGAGAGTGTTGGCTTTGCGCTTCGCGTCGCTGCCTTGGAGGACGGCTTTGCTGGCCTCGATGTACCAGTCGCAGTACTCGCTCCAGAAGAAGCGGTAGAGCGTGGCGGTGGCGTCGCTGAAGCGGTATTCTTCGAGCGCGGTGCTGACTTCGACGATGGCGGCGTTGAGGCGCAGGAGGATCCATTTGTCGTCGCTGCTAAGTAGGGCGGCGCTGATTTCGGTCTCGACCTCGCCACCTTGCATCTGGCGGAAGCGGGCGGCGTTCCAGAGCTTGGTGCAGAAGTTGCGGCCGAGCTCGACGTTCTTTTCGTCGAAGCAGATGTCCTGGCCCAGCGGGGCGCTGCGCATGATGCCGAAGCGTAAGGCGTCCGCGCTGTAGCTGGCGATGAGCTCCAGCGGATCGGGCGAATTGCCGAGCGACTTCGACATTTTGCGTCCCTGCTTATCGCGGATGATGCCGGTGAAATAGACGTTCTTGAACGGCAGCTCGCCCATCCATTCGAAGCCCGCCATGATCATGCGTGCGACCCAGAAGAAGATGATGTCTGGTCCCGTGACGAGATCAGTCGTGGGGTAGAAGGCCTTCAACGTGGAGGTCTTCTCCGGCCATCCCATCGTCGCAAACGGCCACAGCCAGGAGCTGAACCAGGTGTCGAGGACGTCGGGGTCTTGGGTGAAGCCTTCGTCATCTTCCAAGCTGCGAATCAGGCTCTCCGTTGTAGTGGAGACGAACAAGTCGAACTCGTGGTGCGAATGCCCAACATCCATGTCTTCGCTTAAATGGATGCTGCTTGGTTCCAGAATAGCACCAGAGCGCACATGGACGATACGCACAACGCCATCGTGGTTCTTTGTATCCAAGGCGCCATCCAACTCACTGAACCAAAATCCTTTTGAGTGATACCCCTTGTGATTTGGAACCTGAACGCGCAGTCGCCACACCGGAATCCGATGCCCCCACCACACTTGGCGGCTGATGCACCAATCCTGGAGGCCGGTCATCCAGTGGTCATAGACCTTCGCCCAGCGGTCGGGGTGGAATTTCATCTCGCCATTCGCCACGACGGCCTGGCTTTCCTTCACGCTCGGGTATTTGAGGAACCACTGCTCGCTCAGGCGGCTCTCGATGGGCACGTCGGCACGCTCGGAGTAGCCGAGGTTGTTCTGATACGGCTCCTCTTTGACGAGGCTGCCAATTTCCGCGAGCAACTCAGCGGCGCGTTTGCGGGCGGCGAAGCGCTCCATGCCGGCGAGGTCCTTGCCAGCGAGTTCGTTGAGCACGCCGTTCGGATGCATGACATCGACAGCAGGCAGGTTGTGACGCTGCGCGATCTCAAAGTCAGCCTTGTCATGCGCGGGCGTCACTTTCAGCACGCCGGTGCCGAAGGTGAAATCGACATGCTCATCGGCGATGATCGGCAGCAGCGCTTGATCTTCGATCGGCAGCGGACGGCGGACGTGTTTGCCGATGAGATGCGCATAACGCTCGTCCTTCAGATTCACGGCGATGGCCTGGTCACCCGGGATCACTTCCGGACGCGTGGTGGCGATGGTGAGCCAGGTGCCGGGTTCCTCGACGACCTCGACTTTGAAGTGATACATGATGGCGTTTTGCGCCTTCATGACGACCTCCTCATCGCTGAGCGCGGTGAGGGAGGACGGGCACCAGTTGACCATGCGCTTGCCACGGTAGATGAGGCCTTTTTTGTAGAGATCGACGAACACGCGCATGACGCAGGCGTTGTAGTCGTCGTCAAAGGTGAAGCGCTCGCGGCTCCAGTCGCAGGAGGCGCCGAGCTTCTTGAGCTGCTCGATGATGATGCCGCCGTGCTTCTCCTTCCACTCCCAGATCTTCGCCACGAGGCCCTCGCGGCCCAGGTCGTCGCGATGCTTGATGACGCCCTGCTTTTTCAGCGTCTTCTCGACGACGTTTTGCGTGGCGATACCGGCGTGGTCGGTGCCGGGCAGCCAGAGCACTTCCTTCCCGAGCATGCGGGCGCGGCGGGCGAGGATGTCCTGGATGGTGTTGTTCAGCACATGGCCGAGCGTGAGGATGCCCGTGACGTTCGGCGGCGGGATGACGATGGAGTAAGCTGGGCGCTTCTCGCTCACACGAGCGGGATCGGCTTCAAAGCATTTGTCATTCAGCCAGCGCTGATACCAGCGGGCTTCGACATCGGCTGGCGTGTAGGTCTTGTCGAGTTCGGGCATAAAAGGGCGGCTAAGGTGGGGGAAAATTGCGGGTTTGTAAACCATGGAGGCTGGAACTGCCTCGCTGGGAATTCGGCAGAACCTAACCGACACATCAGAATTTTGGGGTTCCCATCCCGCTCTTAATGGCGTAACGGTTGCTACTCAATGAAAATACCTGCCCTCACTTTGCTTTTGCTGTCCGTCGCTGTGATTCCCTCACGCGCCGAATTCTCGTTCGATTTTGAATCCGGGGCGGTTTGGACATCACAGGCCGATGTGCGGATCCCAAACGAGGGTGGCACCTTTTTTTCATTGGCAGATGACCTCAATGCGGACGATCCCAGGGCCTTTTTCCGGGGTCGTCTGACTTGGCATATCAGCCCAAAGCACGACCTTTCGGTGCTGTTCGCGCCCCTGGAAATGGACTTCTCTGGCTCCTTCGATCGCCCTGTCATGTTCAATGGTTCCGATTTCGCCGCGGATACACCCACTTCAGGCCTTTTCCGCTTCGACTCATACCGCCTCACCTACCGCTATAACTTTATTCGCAATGAAAAGGTCACCTTTGGAATGGGTGTTACCGCCAAAATTCGCGATGCCGAAGTCAGTTTGACCCAAAATGGCCGCACTGTAACCGATGAGAACACGGGCTTCGTACCTCTCATCAACTATCAGTTCGCTTGGCGTTTCGCTCGGCATTTCAGCCTCTATTCGGAGGGTGATGCTCTCGGGGCGCCCCAAGGTTACGCGGTCGACGTCGCCGCAGCTCTTCAATGGCATGTCACAGACAATCTGGCTCTTCGTCTCGGCTACCGAATTCTGGATGGCGGTGCCGACAGTGATTCGGTTTACACATTCAACCAATTCCAGTACGCCACTATCGGGGCCACAATCCGATTCTGAAACTGACGGAAAAGTGGTGGGGGCTCTTAGAGGGCTTGCGAATCGACCAGACATGTCGCTAGATGGCACATGGCTGATCTCGACATCCGCGAAATCCACATTCTCCGAGGTCCCAACATTTGGGCGAATTACCCCGTCCTTGAGGCTTGGGTGGACCTTGGGTCTCTGAACGACGCATCTTCAGATGAGGTTCCGAGCTTTAACGACCGCCTGAAGACTTGGCTGCCAGGCATGATCGAACACCGCTGTAGCGTGGGCGAGAGGGGTGGCTTTTTCCAACGCCTGGACCGCGGCACCTACCCGGCACACATCCTCGAACACGTAACTCTCGAACTGCAAAACCTCGTTGGTCATCCTGTCGGCTATGGTAAGGCCAGACACACTTGTGTCGAAGGACTCTACAAGGTGGCTGTTCGGTACATGGATGAGACCGTCGCAGAGGCGTGTCTGCGCACCGCTCGCGAGTTGCTGATGGCCGCCTATCAGGATGAGCCCTTCGACTTGTCGTCTGCTTTGGAGAAATTGCGTGAAACTACCGATCGCAATGCATTGGGACCCAGCACCAAGGCCATCGTCGATGCCGCGAAAGAACGCGGCATCCCCTGGCGCCGATTGCAGGAAGGACGCAGCCTCATTCAGTTCGGTCAGGGAGCACGCCAGCGCCGCATTTGGACCGCTGAAACTGACCGCACGGGTGCGATCGCCGAATACATTGCTCAAAACAAAGAACTGACGCGTTCTTCCTTGCGTCTTGCGGGCGTACCTGTGCCTGAAGGCAGGGTGGTGTCCAGTCCTGATGATGCCTGGGAGGCAGCCGAGGACATCGGTGTTCCCATCGTGATCAAACCGCTGGACGCTAACCATGGCCGGGGCGTTTTCATTGATTTGACGCTGCCAGAACAAGTCACAGAATCCTATCACCAAGCTTTGAAAGAGGGTAGCGCCGTAATGGCGGAAAAATTCATTCCTGGCGTTGACCATCGCTTGCTTGTGGTCGGCAGCCAAATGGTCGCGGCCAGTCGGGGAGATCCCGCTATCGTCGTCGGAGACGGCAAACAAACAGTCACCGAACTCGTCGAGTCCCAATTGAACTCCGACCCCCGCCGTGGTGAATTGGAAACCTGCCCCTGGGATAAAATTGATACCCTCAATTGGGATCCCGTCATCATCACCGACCTTCAAAAACAGGGACACGAACCAGGAAGCATTCCCAAGAATGGCGAACGCGTCATGGTCGCTCGATTTGCCAACTGGGCCATTGATATCACCGATGAAGTTCACCCCAGCGTAGCTGGCCACGTCGTGACCGCCGCCCAAACAGCAGGATTGGACATTTGCGGTGTGGATGTCGTTTGCACCGACATCAGCAAACCTCTCGAGGAACAAGGCGGGGCCATCGTCGAGATCAATGCCAGCCCGGGGCTGCTCATGCATCTGAACCCTGCAGTAGGAAAGATCCGACCCGTCGGCGAGGCGATTGTCGAAATGCTTTTCCCAGAGGCGGAAACGGGTCGTATTCCAGTCATCGGCATTACCGGAAATCGGGGTAAAACCACTACCGCCCGGTTAACGGCTCACTTGCTCCGGCAAACCGGGAAGTATGTCAGTCTCTGCTCTAGCGAAGGCATGCAGTTTGGAGATCGTGTCGTACACACTCGTCAAGGAGCCAAGATTTCGGGTGCTCATGGCGTTCTGCTGCATCCATGGACCGAAATCGCCATCTGCGAAGCAGGTGCGGAAACCATCCTGACGGAAGGCCTCGGTTTTGACCGCTGTCAAATCGGCGTTGTCCTCAACGTGGGTCACGATGAACTCGGTCTCGCCTACATCGATACCCTGGACCAGATGGCCAAAGTGAAGCGTTGCGTGGTCGACGTGGTTTTGCCTACCGGCACTGCCGTCCTCAATGCGGATGACGAGATCGTCGCAGACATGGCCGGATACTGCAAAGGCTCGGTCGTCTTTTTCACGCGCGAAAAACCCGAGGGAGTTGTCCTCAACCATTTGGAAACTGGTGGACGTGTTGTGCTCTTCCGTGATGAACTCATTTACCTCACTGAAGGTGGCACTGAACGATTGCTGATGCCACTCAACGAAGTCGCAATGCCAACATCGGGGTATTTTGATTTCCATATCGAGGACATCTTGGCCGCTGTCGGAACGGCCTGGAGCTTTGGCCTGGACGACGAGCTGATCAGTGAAGGCTTGCGCACTTTCCCAGGAAAAAACTGACCCGTCTTCAGATTCGCAAATAAAGCCTCTTTCGGTGCATCCAGAGTCCTATCAACCAGAGAATCGTCACACTGCATGCACCCATCAGCACCGGCTGTAATTCGGGTCCAAACACTTGGAAAATCTCCAATCCAAGGTGCCTCTCCAGATTCTCAAACAACCACCCATCAAGGGTGTGGCGCATCAAGTAGATGGCGATGGAGTTCATTCCGAGAATGACAAAGGGAATTGCCCATTTCCGATGCATTCGCACATCGACGATTTGGTAGAGCATGGCCAAAACAAGGAAACACAAGCCGCCGCTGAAAAACACCCAGGACGGCGTCCAGAGACGCTTCACAAGGGGGCAAAGACCCAAAGCATGCAGCCCCAGTCCCGCCAGGAGACAGATTCCACCCGCTACCACGAAGCGAGTTGTTACCCATTTAGAACCACCATCCATGCCACGGGATTGCTTTAACCACGTTCCAGCGAATAGCCCTAAAATCATGGTGCCGATCGTGGTGATAAAGTTCACAGTCGCGTATCCACCAAGATATCCAACATAGGGACGAGAACGCGGAAACTCATTAAGTAGCCAAAGATCAAACGACCAACCCGCATTGCGGTTGTGATTCCAGTGACCAAAAAAGCCGGTGAAATCATGCTTCCAATCCACCGCCGTGTTGTAGGCTTCCGGAATGGCGTGGGGTGGGATGATTGGATGCAAAGCGTAAAACAACCAAGCCCCCAAGAGGAGTACCCCAAAAGTCGCCCAGCGCACCCTGAGACCAGCGAACGTCAATCCGAACACCGCCATGTAGCCCAAGCCTGTCTGGGTCAATGTTTCGTCAAAGGTCCAATTGGTCATCGAACGGCCCTGACTGCGCAGGAAAATGCCCAAAAATATTAATGCCACAGAGCGCCACAAAGCATGCCTCATCAACCTCCCCTTCGACTCTCCCTTCGCTGACCGGGCCATCACTGAGAAGACCAGTGATACCCCGGTCAAAAATACGAAGGAAGGATGAATCACATCATTCAACGAACAACCCACCCACGGCACGTGCGATGAATGAAATCCAATGAACCGCCAAATCCCACTGTCGGGAAAATGCAACGCCACCTCGTCCAACTCCAGCATCCTCAAGCAAACCAGAAACATCACCAGCCCGCGATACGCATCCAGCGAGACAAGCCGCGATGCATTAGGATTGGTGGCGGGTGACTCTTGCATTCGAAACTCAAAAGACACCCATCTAATAGTAGCGCTCAAGTCGGCGTCGGCTTTCGAGGTCCAGCTTGTCGATATCCGGAATCAAGTAACGGGTGTTATGATCATCAACGATCACCAACCGATTCGCACCAAGCTGCTGAATGCTTTCGTCCGTCTCAATCCGAAAAATCGTGGGCCCACGATCAGTCGTCACCTGCCACAAATGACCGTCCGCCGCCCGACTGATGCGATCAATGGATCGAACCACCGGGACAAAATCACGCTTGGCAAAGGCATCACTCAAGGCGGCTTGCTGCTCTCGGGTGAGTGTCTTGGCATTCTCGATGAACCCCACCTCCTCTCCCGATGGACCTTGAAGAGAGATCCAGCCTTCTGGGTCAGTGAGGGGGAACATGCGTGCCGGACGCACGTTCTCATGGCGGTTGCCTGTTTCATCCACAAAAACCAAACGTCCGCCGTTATCGATTAAAAGGTCAAATGCGGGATTCATTGGCTGGTCACCTCCATCATGGCTTCATGCAGCCGAGCATAGGTCCCACTCTGATTGAGCAGTTGATCGTGCGTCCCGGTCTCGACGATGCGTCCGTCCTCCATCACAATGAGACGATTGGCCCGGCGCAAAGTTCCCAACCGATGCGCGATCGCGATAGTTGTTCTACCTTTAACCAGATAGTCCAACGCCGCCTGAATCTCCCGTTCGGTTTCCGTATCCACAGATGAGGTGGCCTCATCCAGTATCAAGATTGCCGGATCGATGAGCAACGCACGGGCGATGCTAATGCGTTGCCGCTCACCACCGCTGAGTTGCTGGCCGCGCTCGCCGACCATGGAATCATACCCATCCACTGTCCGCATGATGAAGTCGTGAGCTCGCGCCGCACGAGCGGCCGCAATGATCTCCGCCTTGGTTGCCTTCGGTTTTCCATAAGCGATGTTTTCCGCAATCGTCCCGTAAAAGAGATAAGGCTCTTGCAAAACCAGACCCAGGTTCTTCCGGTAGTCCTCGACATCCAGTTCACGCAAATCCATTCCGTCCACCCAAATGGAACCTTCGCTGACATCGAAAAACCGGCAAGCAAGGTTCACCAGAGTCGTTTTGCCAGCCCCGCTCGGACCAACCAATCCGATCATTTCTCCTGGCGCAATCTTCAGGTCAATGCCCTTGATCACCTGGCGCGAGCCATGCCGAAACTTGACGCCTTTAAAGTCGATTTCCCCACTCAGTCGGCCCACCTTGCGCATGCCTTGATTGACCGGCATGTCAGGCTTCACATCCAAAATTTCGAAAACCCGGTGCGCGCTTGCCGAGGCTCTTTGCGCGGCGGCAACAAATTTGCTCATCGACTCTACTCGTCCATAGAGCTTCTGAATGTATAGCACAAAACCAGTCAGCACGCCGACCGTAATGTGGTGATGCGCTACGCTCCAAGCCCCGGCCGCCCAGACAACCAAAAGCCCAACATCGGTGAGCAATTCGATCATTGGCGTGAAAAACGACCACATCCGATTCACCCGATCATTGGTATCAAAGATATGCTTGTCCGTGGCCCGGAAACGCTCAATCTCTCGCTGCTCCTGCGCAAAAGCTTTGACCACACGCACTCCTGGGATGGTATCCGAAAGCACGCTGTTCATCGCACTCCAAGCCCGGCTCGCCGCCGCAAACCCGCCTCGCAAATGGCCGCGAACCTTGCTCACCAGCCATCCTACAAGCGGAGCTGGTCCCATGGCCGCCACCGCCAACAGCGGATTAATCCAAAAAAGTATCACTGCCAGGAACACGCACTGCAAAACGTCACAAACGAATTCAATGAAGTTGACCGATAAAAATAGCGAGATGTGATCCGTGTCGGAACCAATCCGAGAGATTAAATCACCTGTACGCTTGCGATTAAAGTAGGTCAGTGATAACCGCTGAAGATGTTCAAAGGTCTCCCGTCGCATTCGGCTGGTGACCCGCTCAGCCAACCTCGCCACCACAAAGGTTCGCGCCCAATTCAAAACCCAGGTCAATACTCCAGCTCCAGCCAACTGGGCCATGAATTTGTAAACCTGATTCACGTGCACCTCCTCCGTGGCGGACTGCAGCGGGATGAGCACGTTGTCCACCAGAGCCATGGTTAACCACGGGGCGATCAACGAGGTCGCCGTACTCGCCAGTGTGAGAAGAAACCCGAGCACCATGAGTCTGTGCCAGGGTTGCGCAAAGGCAAACAAGCGCACCATGGGACCCGCCATGAAACCCTTCACTTCCGACTCGCCTTCGACAACTTCTTCGTCTTCCACCTCAGATCGAAGCGCCTCCGGATCCACCTTGAGATCACTCCTCGCAATTCGATGTTGATCTTTGAAACGCCCCAAAAAGACATCCGCTTCCCGCACCCGTCCGGTCGTGATCCTCCAAGCATGGGTTTGAACGCCCTCCTGGATCAGATGTATGGAGGCAGTGGCACCCATCTCCTCCAACTCCATCTCATCGATCTCCGCCAAACTCCACGCCAAAAAACGCATTTCTCCACGAACAGCGGCCTCCGTATGAACCAGTCGTCGGTCCGTCAAAACAAGCAATCCCCGTTGAAAATGCAGGTTCGCATCGAGGTCCGTCTCCAACCTCGCGATGACGCGTTCACCCGGCCCCAAGTGCTTTTCAGCATGCCGGAGCAATTGCGATGATGAGTCGGATGGAGATTTCGGAATCAAGGACTTCAGAGGGTGGGGACAGTCCTGTAACGTGGCCGATTGTAAAGCCCCAGCACAAAATGTGACTCAACGAATCCCTTTTCTGCGCAAGAAAATTCGCACACTCTCGTTCCTGCGTGCAAGATTGGGCTCTGCTGCGATGCTGGGCATCCCGCTAGCCGCATTCCTAGAGTCTAACTTCACTTCGCTTGTCCGCCCTTCCCTCCTCCGAACTCCAATCCACCCGCGTCTGTAAAATTCAGGCTTTGCGTGGCCCAAACATCTGGTCCCGAGAGACTGCGATCGAATGCTGGATCGAATTTCCAAGCCTGTCGACCTTCCAACCTGACTGGCGGGAGATCATCCAGACAGCGCTTCCATGCGTTGGCCCACTGTCCACTTCGCCAGACCCCGCTTCTGTCGCTGGTCTTCTCGGCCAAATGACTCTCGCCCTGCAAAATCGCCCCGACTTGGTCCTCAACTTTTTCATGGTGACCCCCACGTCACAACCCGGCGTTTTCCGCGTTGCGATTCAATACGATGAGGAAGAAATCGCACGGTCAGGCTTTGAAATAGCCCGACGTCTACTCGAAACCGCACTCCTAGGCCTGCCTTTTGATTTTCAAGCGGCCGCCGAAGCGTTGCATGAACGTGCAGACGATATCTGTCTGGGGCCCAGCACTCGCGCCATGGTCAATGCCGCCATCGCCTGCTGCATTCCCGTTCGCCGACTCACCGAGGGTTCACTCGTCCAACTCGGTTGGGGTCGAAAACAGAAAAAAATCCTCGCCGCTGCCACCAGTCAGACCAGCGCCATCGCGGAGGACATCGTCCAGGACAAAGACCTGACACGCATCCTCCTCCATCAGGCGGGTCTTCCCGTTCCTCGCGGGCGTCCTGCCAAGGACGTCGACGATGCTTGGGCAGCTGCTCTGGAGATCGGCCTGCCAGTCGTCATCAAACCACGCGACGGCAATCAAGGCCGCGCCGTCTCATTGAATCTCTTCACCCGTGAGCAAGTCAATGCCGCGTTCGAAGCCGCTCAAGCCGAGGGGGATTCGGTGATCGTTGAACAGTTCGCCGAAGGGGATGACTACCGGCTCCTGGTCATCGGTAAACAATTCGTCGCTGCCAGCCGCCGCAAACCAGCACATGTCATCGGCGATGGCAAACACACGATCACCGAGCTCGTCGCCATCGTCAATGAAGACCCCCGCCGCGCCTCCGACCATGCGGCCGCTCTGAGCAAGATCCGCATCGACACCGTCGCTCTGGCAGTCCTCACTGAACAGGGCATGGAACCTGATTCGGTGCCCGCTAAGGGCCGCCAAATCTTGATCCGTCGAAATGCCAATTTGAGCACAGGTGGCACAGCGGTGGATGTGACGGACGAAGTACATCCCTCTATCAAGAATGCTTGCATTGAAGCCGCCAACATGGTGGGCCTGGACATTTGCGGGCTGGACCTCGTCGCCATCGACATCACCGCGCCACTCAGTGATCGCAACGGTTGCATCATCGAGCTCAATGCCCGGCCCGGCTTACGCATGCATTTGTATCCAAGCGAAGGCAAGGCACGCGACGTCGGCACAGCGGTCATTAGCACCATGTTCGGGCCCGGCGAGCAAGGCCGCATCCCGGTTATCGCCATCACCGGTGTCAACGGCAAGACCACCACCACTCGTTTTGCCGCCCACTTGCTCAACCAGACGAACTGGACAGTCGGCCACACCAGCACCGATGGCGTGTTTGTCGGTGGTCGAATGCTGGACAGTGGGGATTGCAGTGGCCCAAAAAGCGCTCGCAGAGTCCTCGCTTATCCTTTGACCGACGCCGCCGTCCTGGAGGTCGCACGTGGCGGAATTCTCCGTGAAGGCTTGGCCTTTGATCGCTGTGATGTCGCCGTGGTCACGAACATTGGCGAGGGTGACCACCTAGGACTCAACGAGGTCCACACCATTGAAGAGCTGGCTTTCGTGAAGGGCTGTATCGTTCGCAACGTGTCCCCGACAGGCACCGCGGTTCTCAATGCCGCCGATCCCCTTGTTGTCAAAATGGCGGAAACGTGCCCAGGCAACATCCTCTTTTTTGCAGCAACTTCAGAAAACGAAATTCTTCACGCTCACTGTCGAAAAGGCGGCAAAGGGCTGCTCGTGCGTGACGGCAGCATTTGGACAGTCGAAGGAGGCCAAGAAACCAAGTTCATCGAACTCAGCGAAGTGCCCCTAACCATGAGTGGCACGATCAGCTTCCAAGTCGAAAACACCCTCGCAGCACTGGGCTCCGCCTGGGCACTTGGAATCGATCCTGATCTTATCCGTCAGGGCATGCGCAGCTTTGCCCCCGGCTTTGATCAAAATGCCGGCCGCTTCAATGTACTCGATATCGGGGGCATTACCGTTGTCTGCGACTACGGCCACAATATCGACGCCCTACGGGCACTGTTGCAATCTCTGCGGCATTTTCCGAATCAGCGGCGCATCGTCGTTTACAGCTCGGCTGGAGATCGACGAGACGAAGACATCATCATTCAGGGTCAAATGCTCAGCACCGAGTTCGACGAAGCTTGGCTTTACGAAGGCGACTACGTTCGTGGGCGGAAGTCCGGAGAAATCATGGCCCTGCTCGCAAAAGGGCTTCAAAACGCCCAGCGCACACAGCGCGTCGAATCCATCCTAGGACATTTGAAAGCCGTGGATTTGGCGATCGCATCCGCCAAGCCCGGCGATTTGGTGATGATTCAGGCCGACACCGCCGACGAAACCGTGCAGCACCTCCAGCAGGGATACCTGAACGTGGCGACCTCTCAGGTCTCCGCTTGATTCAAGCGACAGCTTGGGCGCAAGGTCGAAGCGGGTCGACGCGTATTATCGCACTGGTTTTTCCAGTGCGACCCCTGTCATCCATCTTGTCGAATGAAAACGCGATCCCTCGCCATCC
>JARWZU010000084.1 GCA_029866215.1 Akkermansiaceae bacterium | reverse complement strand
CTGAAGCCGTTTTCAAAGCCAAGCTCAGGCGGGAACTCCGAAAGACCATCCTTCACATTCATGTCAATTCGGTTGTCTTCACCACAACGCTGATACGGTGGCTTGAAGGTACCACGATGGGTTGGCACCACGAAGGTGATCAACTCGAAGCAACCATAGCCCAAACGGCGAAGGCCACGGCTGGTTCCATCGACGATACCGTGGGTGTAGCCAGAGTTGCGTCCTTGCTCATTGCCCTTACGGACCATTTGCTCTGGGATCTCAACGAACCCATAGACGATGTTGCTCAAGGCTCTACCGAGCTTCCGAGTCGCCGTGTAGGTCGACCCTGGAGGTGCTTGAATATCGGCGAATACGGCGCCGCTGAGGACTACGAGGGTACTAGCAATAGCGAAGAGTTTTTTCATGCTGCGAAGAGGCTAATGGATCGGATGAGGAATTGGCAACGGGAATTTAAGAGATTCGATGTTTTTTTAGAGTTCAAAGCTCAGCACCCGAATGATTCCTGGGGTGGCCCGCAGCGACTCGAGCAATTCGTTCGGTGGGTTGGTGTCCACCTCGATCACCGTCACCGCTCTCTGGCGGTCACTGGTCCGGCTGAGGGCCATGTTGGCAATGTTCACCGACGCGCCACCGAGCGAGGTGCCGATCGTGCCAACGATGCCGGGGCGGTCGTCATTTTCGACAAACAAGAATTTGCCGGTTGGGTTCGTTTCGACGTGATGTCCAGCGATGTGAACAATCCGGGCAGATTTACCAAAAAACGTTCCAGCGACCGTGCAGACCTCTTTGCCCTTGATGGCGGAGACCTCGATGAGTTCCGTGCAATTCGTCGCGAGCGCTGCGGTTGACTCGGTCACGCTGATCCCGTGAGACTTCGCGATGGCTGGGGCGTTCACGAGATTCACGTGTGCTTCATCATAGGCCTCCGAGAGGAACCCGCTGAGCACCTTGCGGGTCACCAGCTCCGTGTCGAGTTCAGAAACCGGTCCGAGATAAGACACGCGGATGGCATCGGATTGGCCCGGAGCAATCTTCGAAAGCAGCTTGCCAAGCGAATTGGCGAGGTCGAGATACGGGCCCACACTCTCGAGCGTGCGGCTGTCCAAATTCGGCATGTTGACCGCATTGCGGATCTCACCGGTGACGAGGAAATCGCGGACTTGGTGAGCCACTTCGATGCCCACATTCTCCTGCGCTTCGGCAGTCGACGCTCCCAAATGCGGCGTAAAGACGCATTTTTTCACCCCAAACAGCGGAAACTCCGCCGTCGGAGGCTCAGTCTCAAACACATCCAAAGCAATTCCCGCGAGATGACCGGAGTCGATGTGCGCCTTGGCGGCTGCTTCATCGACGAGTCCACCGCGAGCGCAATTGATGATCAGGGCGCCGGGGTTCATGAGACCAATGCGCTCGGCATTGAGAATGTGCTGCGTTTCAGGCGTCAGCGGAATATGCAAGGTCACCACATCGGCGCCAGTGAGAGCAATGGCAGCACTCTCGGCGAGCTCGACTTTGAGCGATTGAGCGCGAGCGGCGGTGAGGAAAGGATCGTAAGCCACGACGGTCATTCCGAAGGCCTGCGCCCGCTTCGCGAACTCACTGCCGATCCGGCCCATGCCCAAAATCGCAAGGCGCTTCCCACAAAGCTCAACCCCTTCAAACGACTTTCGATCCCACTTGCCCGCGATGATGGAAGCGTGGGCCTGAGGAATGTTCCGAGCCAGCGACAGCATGAGCGTAAATGCATGTTCCGCAGTGGAAATCGTGTTACCGCTCGGGGTATTCATGACCACCACCCCGTGGTCGGTGGCAGCAGCGCGGTCGATGTTGTCCACCCCCACCCCGGCGCGACCGATCGCTTTAAGATTCGTCGCGGCCGCGAAAACTTCGGCCGTCACCTTGGTTTGCGATCGAACCACGAGGCCATGATAGTCACCGATGATTTTAAGAAGTTCATCGGGCTGCAGCCCTGTATTGACGTCGACGGAGATATCCGGGGCGGAGCGAAGCGCTTCTACACCTTTTTCAGAAATAGGGTCTGAGACCAGCACACGATAGGTTGCCATAAGGCCTGTGAATTAACCCAGCACTTGCTCACTGGCAAGGACTGCGATGGAAAAATTTGGGAGGCACTCACGGGCGCTCGCCTCATCTGAGGCTCACTTGATCTCCACCCCGCTCTTTGGACGGACCCAACGCTGGACTTTTCCGCCCCGTACCAGAGCCTTTGCTTGAAGCGTCTTGATCCCGAAAATGGTCTCCGCCTTGTAGGAAACCAAGCCGATTTGAAACTTCTCGCCGTCGACGACCTCATCCGCTGCAGGGTTCCAATCCAACACCTGCGCGAGAGTGAACTCCTTGATCTGGCCCGAAGTTACGCTGTCTTTCATGACCTGAACTACATCGGAATTCCCGGCATCCGTCGCGATCGCTGGCTCGTCTGCGGACGGATTCGGAGGCTCCATGACTGGGGCTACAGGCTGCTCCGGCTCAACCTTTTCCTCCACGATCGGAGCCTGTGGTTCAGGTTGTGGCTCGCTCATTTCAGAGGCGACCGGACTCGCAGATGGCGCGACCTTGGCCGAATGGGCAGCAGCAACCTGCTGCAAAAGGTCGGTCTCACCCACAGGGACTCTTCCGACGAAGGCGAGATCCACCGGACTCACCACTGCATTTCCGCCCTCAATCCGCAACAACTTCACCTTGCTTCCAGCCTCGATCCGCATGATTTGCCGATCGCCGACGTTGAGCGCATCAAGCCCGATGTTGACCCTGACTTGGCTCGGCAATTGATCAGCGGAAAGGCTCGACAGATCAAGCTGCATGCCACCGTCCAGTTGCAGCATCACCCGAGTATTTGCCGCTTTTTCCACAGCACTTGGCTCAATACCGGTGAGCGAGTACCGCAAATTTGGTTCAACCAAATACCCAATGTACCCGGCAATCGCCATGATCGTAAGATTGAAAAAGGTCTTCATGCTTGAAAGTATCTTTAGGAGCGCCGGAAAACTTTGAAAGGTATTTTTCCCAACGCCCGGTTCAATCCGCAGAGGAGGCCTCCAAGTGCGCCAAGGCCTTTTGAAAGCTCGAATTCGTCAAATAATGCCGCAACTGCGCATCCACCGAAGCTCGGTGTGCGAGCGTCCATGCCGAGATCTTTTCCGAGACTTCCTGCAATCCGCCCAGATGCCCCGCAGGATCACGATCCCTCCACCCGTGGTCTTCAATGATGGCGATGCGGCGGCGTAAAAGCTCGATGAGTTCAGCAGTCATGGGCGATGCGGCAAGTGAACCAGATCGTTGGCCGATCTGCCACCACCGATTGTCTCGGTAACGAGGAAATTCTAGCTCAGCTCCCCTGCCCCATCTGAAATACGCCAGAAACTTGCTGGATAACGTCGCCATTTCCCCTCTCAATCAGCCCCAGAAACCATGTTTGTCATCTCGACCGCCGCACTCAAACGAAACACCGCCATCCTGCGCGATGTCAAAGAAGCTGCAGACTGCCATCTCGTTTTGGCTCTCAAAGGGTTCTCATGTTGGAAGGCATTCCCCTACCTCACGGACGACCTCGATGGCTGCTGCGCCTCGGGCCTCTGGGAGGCTTGGCTCGCGCGCGACTACTTTCAAAAACACATCATCACCTACTCGCCCGCCTACGATGAAGATGAAATCAAAGCGCTCTGTGAATTCACCCACCACCTCGACTTCAACTCAATTTCTCAATGGCTCCGCTTCCGGGAAACCATCATGGCTCACCCACGTTTCCAAAGCGGGGAACTTCTCTGCGGCCTGCGCATCAATCCAGAATGCTCGACCGGCGACACACCGATCTATGACCCTTGCGTGCCGGGCTCACGACTCGGCGTCACGGCGGACCAGCTCAACGGTCATGATCTAACGGGTCTATCAGGCCTGCACTTTCATACGCTTTGCGAACAAGATTCCGACGCGCTCGAACAAACTCTGGCTGCAGTCGACGCAAAATTCGGCCACCTGCTCAACTCGCCACAATTTACCTATCTCAACATGGGTGGTGGCCACTGGATCACCAAGCCATTCTATGACCGCGAGCGCCTCATTCGCCTCGTTCGAGAAACCCAAGAGAAATACTCGGTCAATGTTTGGCTAGAGCCTGGTGAAGCTGTGGCCATCCACACGGGCGTGCTACGGGCAACCGTCATGGATGTGTTCGAATCCGCCGGCCACCACCTCGCGATCCTCAGCATTTCAGCGACCGCTCACATGCCTGATGTGATGGAAATGCCTTACCGGCCCGATGTGTTTTTGGTGGATTCCACGCCGAGTGTTGGCGCGAAACCCGCCGTCACGTTCGAGGGGGAAAACTATCATGCCGCTACCGAAGCTGGACCATACGTCTATCGCCTCGGTGGACCCACCTGCCTCGCGGGCGATGTCGCCGGGGACTTTGCATTTCACCGTGAACTCCAAGTGGGCGATATCTTGGTATTCGATGACATGGCGCACTACACGATGGTGAAAACCACGACGTTCAACGGGGTAAAACACCCACCCATCGCCCTGCAACACGATGACGGCTCGCTCGAAGTCCTTCGTGAGTTCACCTACGCCGACTTCCGAGATCGCCTATCCTAACGGCAAAATCCATGAAGACCGCCATCACTCTGTGTCAGGTTGCCGAAGCCCTCGGGGGACCATTCGTTTTCCGTAGCCCCCTGCCAGAAGCCTTCGCAAGCGCTGCCGCCGCTGGATTCGACGCCGTGGAGTTGTTTCTCCCCGGCCCAGATTTCATTTCAATCAATGAGGTGAAAGCACTCGCAGAAACCCACCAGCTCGACATCGCTGCCATTGGCACTGGCGCCGGAATGCTACGCCACGGGCTTTCGATCACCGATGCCTCGGAGGAAAAACGCAATGAAGCCCTCGATTTCATCCTAGCCATGATCGACTTCGGCGGTGCGCTCAATGCCCCAGCAATCCTCGGATCGATGCAGGGGAGAAATACCCACGAAAATGCATTCAACCAACTTGCGGATGGACTCCGCTGCTGCGGCGAGCGCGCGGCCACTCACGGTGTGCCCTTCATTTACGAACCGCTCAACCGCTACGAGACCAACCTTTTCAACCGCTTGAAGGATGCGGCCCAATTCATCGATCTCCACCACCTCCAGAACGTTGTCATCCTCGCCGACCTGTTCCACATGAACATCGAGGAAACCGACCTAGCCGCCGCCATCAAAGACGCCGCAAGACACATTGGCCACGTCCATTTCGCCGACTCGAACCGCCAGGCCATGGGATTCGGCCACACTAACCCGACTGAGGTAATGACGGCGTTGCGTGAGATTGGTTATCGTGGCTACTTTTCTGCTGAAATTTTACCACTCCCGGATCCGTTATCTGCTGCGTTACAAACCATCAAGTCGATCCAATCCCATCTCTAACATGATAACAAGGCCACTTGGCAAAACCGGTATCGAGTTACCGATCCTTTCGTTTGGTGCTTCCTCACTCGGTGCCGAGTTCCGCTCGATCACCCTGGACGAGGCGATGCAATCGACCAAAACAGCAATCGATCTCGGCATGAACTTCATCGATACCTCGCCATTCTACGGCCGCGGTATGTCTGAAATCCTGCTAGGCCTCGGGCTCAAAGGAATCCCTCGCGATCAATACCTGTTAGGAAGCAAACTCGGCCGTTACACCCACACGCATTTCGATTTCTCCGCAAAACGGGTCGAGGAATCAGTCCACACTTCGCTCCTGCGCCTCGGAACCGATCACTTGGATGTCCTGCTGCTTCATGATGTAGAATTCGTTCCACTCCCCCAAATCTGGGAGGAAACCCTCCCGGCGGTCCTCAAGCTTAAAGCACAAGGAAAGGTCCGCGCGATCGGATTCTCGTGTTACCCCCTCAAGACCATTCATACGGTGCTCGACCACGTAGAAGACGAGATTGACTGCGTCCTCGCCTACAATCGCTACACCCTTCAAAATACCACGTTCGTCGATGAAATCCTTCCGCGTCTCGCCGCCAAAAACATCGGGGCAATGAACGCCGGACCATTTTCTGCTAGATTACTCACCAACGCAGAGCTACCAGCATGGCTCAAGGAATCCGATGAGGTGAAAGCTGCCGCACGCACCGCCGCCAAGCTGTGCACAGACCGCGGTGTCGACATCGCCCAACTGGCCATTCAGTTTTCATGCGAACATCCTGGGCTCGCCACCACCATCGCTGGCTCGGCGAACCCAACGAACATCCGCAAATGGGCGGAGTGGATCGAGCAACCCATCGATCGAAGCCTATTAGAAGAAGTGCTTGCCATCTTTGCTCCGGTAAAGAACTCAGGTCACGTCGAGGGACTCCCAGAAAACAATTGATGAAAGCGATTCAGTTCACATCACCAAGGGAAATCACAGTCATCGACCTCGACGAGCCTCTCCACCCTGAGCCCGGCGAGGCGCTGGTACGCACCCACCGCATGGGCATCTGCGGAACCGACCTCGCCTGCTACCTTGGCAAATTTCCATTCTTTGCCTACCCACGCACACCCGGCCACGAACTCGGCCTTGAAGTCGTGGCCGTAGCAGATGATGTCACGAACGTGAAACCCGGCGATAAGTGCTCGCTTGAGCCTTATGTCAATGACCCACAGTCCACCACCTCACGAAGCGGCTCACCCAACTGCTGCCCCGGCGTGCAAGTGGTCGGCGTCCACAATAACGGCGGACTCCGCAAAGGAATTTTTGCAGTCCCCGCTCGCAAACTCCATGTCGGTAATGACCTAACGTACGATCAGTTAGCCTTGGTCGAAACTCTCGCGATCGGCTACCACGCAGTTCAACGCGGAAACCCACAACCCGGCGAAACGGTTCTCGTTATCGGGGCCGGTCCGATCGGTCTCGCATGCCTCGAATTCCTCAAGCTCATGGAGGTGAAAACCATCGTGATGGACATGGTCCAAAGCCGCTTGGATTTCTGCCAGACCCACCTCGGCATCCACCACGCAATCGCCTTCAACTCCGACGGTTCACATCTCTCCGAACTCGAAACCATCACGGCCGGACAGCTCGCGAATGTCGTCATCGATGCCACCGGAAATCCACGTTCGATGTCCACCTGCTTCGAATACGCCGCCTTCACCGGGCGCGTAGTGTACGTCGGGATCACCACGGCCGATATCACTTTCCCGCACGCCGCAGTCTTCCACCGCAGGGAAATCACGCTGCTCGCCTCTCGCAATGCCATGCCCGACGATTTTGAAAAAATCATCCAGTTGATTCGCGAAGGGAAAATCGATACCGATCTTTGGATCACGCACCGCATCGCATTTGACGATGTCCCTTCCGAGTTCGAAAAGTTCACCAATCCCGCACTTGGCGCGATCAAAGCCATCATTGAAGTCAACGAATCAAATTATGAAAAGATGTCCTAAATATACCTTCGGCGTCGGCGATCGCTTCGCCAACGGTGCCCATGCCCAACTCGCCGCGTTTATCGAAGCCAAGAAACTCGGCATCGACATCACTCCTGTCTGGAACAAGTCGAATCGCGAACACAACATTATCGGCTCAGAACCATCACAGACCCGTGCAGCCGCTGACAAAGCCGTAGCCGATCTCGGATGGACCGGTGAGTATTTATTAGATGCCGACCACATCAACCTCTCGACCGTTGATCGATTTGTGGCCCCATGCGATTTTTTCACCCTCGACGTTGCGGACGACATCGGCGAGGCCGCAGAACCTGCAGATGTTGCAGCCTTCATCGCAAAACACCCTGAGTTGATCGGCACCATCACCATCGAGGGCATCGCCGAACCGTTTGAAATCACTCAGTCCGATGTAGAGAAGACGGCGAACCAATTTCTCAAAGCGACCCAAAAGGCAGCTGCGATCTATCAGCACGTCGTCGCTGCCAAAGGCGGCGTGGATGAATTTGTCACTGAGGTCTCGATGGATGAGACCGAGAGCCCTCAAACGCCACCCGAGCTTCTCATCATTCTTGCAGCCATTGCCGATCAAGGGATCCCGATCCAAACCATCGCACCGAAATTCACCGGCCGCTTCAACAAAGGCGTCGATTACGTCGGCGACCCGCTCCAATTTGAAAAGGAGTTCAACGAAGATCTCGCAGTCATCGCACACGCCGTGAAGACCTATGGATTGCCCGACACGCTGAAGCTTTCAGTGCACTCGGGTTCAGACAAGTTTTCGATTTACCCCTACATCAAAAAGGCGATCCAACGAACGGGTGCGGGACTGCACATCAAAACGGCGGGTACCAATTGGCTCGAGGAAATCGTAGGCCTAGCAGAAGCAGGCGGCGAGGGTCTCGCTCTAGCAAAAACTATTTATGTAAAGGCCCTCGAAAAGAAGGAAGCACTCAGCGAACCCTACGCCACCGTGATCGATATCCACTACTCGAACCTCCCCACCGCTGCTGAAGTCGACGGCTGGACAAGTACACAGTTTACCGACGCGCTTCGACACATTCCATCGAACCCTGGATACAACGCGGACCTCCGCCAACTGCTCCACGTCGGCTTCAAGATCGCCGCACAACTCGGCGACACCTACATCCAAGCCCTCAGAGATAACTCCGAGATCGTTGCAAAAAATGTGACGGTGAATCTGCTAGAGCGCCACATGAAGCCTCTCTTCCTGTGATCGATTCGCACCACCACCTCTGGAAATATTCGGCTGCGGAGTATCCATGGATTCCGCCGAACTCACCACTGGCGCGCAATCAGTTATTAGATGAACTGAATGAAGCCACCTCAGCTGCAGGCGTCGATGGCACCATCGTCATTCAAGCACGCCAGACGTTAGAGGAATCGGAGTGGCTGCTTTCACTCGCCGACCAGTCAGAAATCATTGCGGGCGTGGTCGGTTGGGTCCCGCTTATCGATCCCAACGTGGCCCACCTGCTTTCGCACCTCGCGGCTTATCCAAAGTTCAAAGGGGTACGACATGTCCTTCAAGAGGAACCTGACGCGTATTTCCTGCGAGAGGATTTCCACCGAGGACTCGCTCTGCTTCCGGATCTCGATCTGCGCTACGACTTGCTCATTTTCCAACGCCAACTCCAAGTCGCGATCCAACTCGTCGACCGCCAACCTGATCTCGGCATCATAATTGACCACTTGGCGAAGCCCGAAATCCGCAACGGCAAGGTTGATCCCGCCTGGAAAACTGGGATGGCCGAACTGGCGAAACGCGAGCACATCCTTGGCGTGAAGATCTCGGGCATGGTGACTGAAGTGATCGATCCAATCATCGACCCGGCCACCCTACGGGCTTATTTCGATGAAACGCTCGAGCTTTTTGGCCCAGATCGCTTGATGCTTGGGACCGATTGGCCCGTCTGCTTGCTTCGAATTGACTCGTACCCATCGTGGACTCAGACTGTTCACAGTTTTGTAGAGGGCCTCACCGCCGATGAATCCGCTGCAATCCTCCACGACAATGCCGTAAGAATTTACAACCTCTAACGGACGATTCGCTCACCGCCAAAATAGACCCTTAAATCGCTCTCATGATTGATCGCATCCTCGCCAAACGCATTGTTCCCGTTGTCGTTCTTGACGATGTAGAATCCGCCGAGCCCCTTGCTGAGGCCCTCCTTGCAGGCGGACTTGATATCATGGAAATCACCTTTCGAACCGCTGCGGCAGAGGAATCCATTCGACGCATTTCCAAACGATTTCCCGAAATCCTGTTGGGTGCTGGAACCCTTCTGAATCAAGATCAAGTTCGCAGAGCAAAGGACGCCGGTGCGGTCTTCGGCCTCGCTCCCGGACTCAATCCCCAGATTATCACGGCGGCTCATGAAATTGGACTACAGTTTTCCCCCGGAGTCATGACACCCAGTGAGGTCGAGCTCGCACTCTCGCTCGATTGCAAACTCCTCAAGTTTTTCCCCGCCGAGGTCGCTGGTGGCGTGAACATGCTCAAAGCTCTCTCAGGCCCCTATGCACACACGGGCGTGAAGTTTATCCCAACTGGCGGAGTCTCTTCTAGCAATCTAACAGACTACCTCAAATTGCCCGTAGTAGCCGCCATCGGTGGATCATGGATGGTCGACAAGCGATTGGTGAACGAAGGCAAATGGGCCGACATCACCCGAATCACCCGCGAGGCCATCCATGCTGCCAGCGCAACCCACTAAGGCACTACCATGATCGCAGGCATCGAACTCGGTGGAACAAAAACAGTCGTCGCGGTCGGATCATCTAACGGATCCGTTCTTGAGGAGTGGCGTTTCCCTACCACACTACCCACCGAGACACTTGGGCTGGCCATCGAATGGATCCGCGAAAGAGGCACGCCAGATCGGATCGGCATCGCAACATTCGGCCCCGCAGGTATCGTGAAAAACCGTGAGACCTACGGCAAAATTCTAGCGACACCCAAGGTCGGATGGGCCGGGTTTTCCATCACAGATCTTTTCTCCTCCGCCTTTCCGGCATGCGAATTGGTGTTAGATACCGATGTCAACGCTGCCACTCTTGCAGAGGCCAAGGCTGGAGCCGCGGCCGGATTGGACGATGTCGTCTACATCACCATCGGCACCGGGATTGGGGCTGGTATTCTCTCTGGCGGACGACTGATCCACGGCGCGCTTCACCCAGAATTCGGCCACTTCAAAATTCCACGCATGCCAGGCGATGATTTTCCTGGAGTCTGTCCATTTCACCACGATTGCTTGGAAGGTCTCGCGAGCGGACCGGCGATCGCTGCACGCTGGGGAAAGCCCGCTCATGAATTGCCAGCGGACCACCCCGCGTGGGACACGGAGGCATGGTACCTTGCCCATGGAATCCTAGCCCTCGTTGCAATTGTTCCACCATCCCGCGTGATCGTGGGTGGCGGCGTCTCTCAGTCGAAGTCCCTGCACCCGAAGATCGCCACATGCTTGAACGAGATCTCCGCTGGCTATTTCACGTTTTCTGAGGCTGATGGATTCATTGTGCCCCCTGCACTTGGGCAAGAAGCTGGAATTCGAGGCGCATTGCAAATCGCCATTTCCTAATCAATAGCACCTCTAAAGCCAAGGCCTAGCACCATCAATTGCCCGCTTTGTAGTCGCCACTTTCACAACTGCGCACAAATCCTTCGGCATAACTTTTCAGTGCATCCCAGCACTCGCGGATCTGCTCGGCTTCTTGCTCGGTCACGGAGTGATCATCCGCAGCAATTGAAATCCGATTCAGTAATCCCGAGAATTGCCCGATAATTTCTTGGGTTGCGGTTAGAACGTGATCGATCTTACGGCCGCTCACCTCTGGGTCTTTGACAAAATGCCCGCCCTGCCTGTGACAAAGCCATTCCACAATCCCCGTGTCACCACTCAGATCGATGATCTGCAGCAGACGATCGAGCGGATTGTACCCGCCAGATCCACCATCAATTGGCTTTTCGGCCCATTTGTAAACGAGCGAAAGTGACACCCCAAGATCGGCCGCCACGGCTTTTGGGGTGGTTTTGCGTAGGGCCCGCTTCAAAACATCATAACTTTCCATGCCTCAAACTTGTCAAAATATTCCAGCTTTGCAAGGCAGCGAAATCTAATCAGTTCATTTCGATCAACTCATGAAAAATCTCCGATCACGCAACTTTAAAGTGAAACAATCATCAACTGCGTGTATCTTGAAAAATGAAGTGGTCTCTCAAACTTGGAAGCGTCAAGGGTATTGGCATCTATTTGCATTGGACCTTCGCGTTGCTGATCCTCTGGATTTTCATGAGTCACCTCAATGCAGGCCAGTCCGCATCTCAAGCCATCTCAGGAGTTGGGTTCATCCTTGCTCTCTTCGCGTGTGTGGTCCTCCACGAGTTTGGACACGCCTTCACCGCCTTGCATTATGGAATTCACACCCGTGACATCACCCTGCTCCCCATCGGCGGTGTGGCACGGCTCGAAAGTATCCCACAAAATCCAGCTCAGGAATTCTGGGTATCGCTTGCAGGGCCGGCAGTGAATGCCGCAATCGCGGTGGCGATCCTCATTCTACTGTCAGTCAGCGGTGGGATCCATCGCTTGGCGGAGAATGACTGGCTGAGAACCAGCTTTCTTGAACGGTTGATGTGGGTGAATCTCTTCATCGGAACCTTCAACCTGCTCCCCGCGTTTCCCATGGATGGAGGCAGGATTCTTCGAGCCGCCCTCGCATCACGCATCGGACGGCCGAGGGCGACTCGTATCGCCGCGACTACGGGTCAAGCAATGGCCATCCTATTTGGAATCGTTGGATTTCTGAACAATCCATTCTTGGTTTTCATCGGCATCTTCGTCTATCTCGGAGCTCAAAGTGAAGCCTCCCAAGTAAAGATCGAATCCACATTAGAAGGTCTCAAGGTTAGGGATGCAATGATCACCAAGTACCGCACCCTTTCCGCACAGGACACCCTTGCGACCGCTGTGGAGGAACTTCTCGCCGGATCCCAACAAGACTTTCCCGTCGGCAACAATGAGCAAATGTTTGGATTGCTCCGCCGAAACGAGCTCGTCCAAGCACTTCATGATGGAAGACAAGAGTCGACCATCGGCGAGGTGATGAGTGGCGAGTGGAACCCGGTGGATCAATTTGACGACCTCACCCGCACGCTTGAATCCATGAGCAGCCTGCAATGCACAACCCTCCCGGTCACCGGAAATGGCAAAATGGTTGGCCTGCTCACCCTCGAAAACATCGGCGAACTCATCTTGATCAACTCAGCACTCTCCGAAAACCATTTGACTAGGAAGAAGATGCACTCCTAGTGCAAAAAGAAGTCGGAGAGACTGAGGTCAACCATCAAGATCCTGTTAGCGCAGGAATGCTTCATGAAGCCCGCCATCGACCGTAACGATCTGACCGGTGGTCTTACTAAGCCGCTGCGAAACAAGGATGAAATAGGCTTCTGCTTGATCTGCTGGAGTGATCGGAGCCTTCGTCAGCGTGCGATCCGCATAGAACTGCGCAAGCTTGGAAACGAGCGACTCCGTGGCCTCATCGTCGGTGTACGGGATGTTGTACTTTGCAAGTGAGCCGATCACGCGGTCACGCGGGAACAACCCGGATCCTTGCACCACTGTTGCAGGAGCCACCCCATTGACTCGAACCAGAGGCGAAAGCTCCATCGCAAGTTCACGCACGAGGTGGTTCGCTGCCGCCTTGGAAGTATCATAAGCCAGCGAACCTTTCTTCGCGACCGCAGCGTTGGCCGATGTGGTAAGAACGAGTTGCCCACGAAGACCTTGAACTTTCCACGTCTTGAAAGCTTCGTCAGCAACGAGGTAACTGCCTATCACATTGATGTTAAAAGTAAGTGCCCACTTATCGTCCGGGATATGACCAGTGGTGTCGCTGGCAACGAAGATCCCAGCGGTTACGCAAATCGAATCAAACCCGCCATAGGCGATCGCAACATCATCAAGCATGTGACGGATTGATGCGCGATCGGTGATGTTCGCTGCGAGCCCGATGGCCAATCCGCAATTCGACAAGCCCGTGCCTGCGACACCGATGCCAAGACCATACTTGTCGGTAATTTCCTCAGCGGTTGCAGCTGCTGATTCCGCATTGAGGTCCACACAAACCACATGCGCCCCATCTTTCACGAGTCGATGCGCAGTTTCTTTGCCGATCCCGGATCCAGCACCGATCACGATGATCACCTGACGAGCGAGTTCCTTTTCTGCAGGCATCCGCTGGAGCTTCGCCTCTTCTAACAACCAGTATTCGATGTCGAATGCCTCTTGCTGTGGCAGTGAGATGTAGCGATCGATCGCTTCAGCACCACGCATCACCTCAACCGCACAGTTATAAAATTCCGCAGTGACCCGACTCTCGGATTTATCTTTGCCCCATGCGATCATCCCAATCCCAGGAATAAGCACCACGGTCGGGTTGGCATCGCGCATTGCAGGGGAATTGGCGTGTTTGCAGCTTTCGTAGTATTCTGCGTAATCCTCACGATATGCTTCAAGACCGGTTGCTAGTTTGGCCTGAAGGGCTCCGGCATCCTCCGTTTGCGGATTCCAATCAACATACAGCGGCTTGATCTTGGTGCGGAGGAAGTGATCTGGGCAGCTGGTTCCCAACTCTGCGAGGCGGGCGGCATCGTTTGAATTCACAAAGCGCAGAATCTTCTCATCGTCTTGCACGGTGCCGATGAAACGACGCTTCTTCGAGACCTGACCACGGAACCAAGGCAAAATTTCTGCTAGAATGGCACGGCGCTGGTCGGCTTCCAACGTCGCATACTTGGCACCGCCGAAGGCGGTCGCATCGCCACCCTTTGCCGCATACTTGGCCTCAATCGCCGCAGCAGCTTTCTCAATGCAATCTAACGTGTAGGTGTAGCAAGATTTCTCGTCATCGTCCCACGAGATAAAGCCATGCTGGCCCATCATGATCGACTTAACCTTTGGATTTTTCCTAACAATTTCCTGCATCGCAAGTCCGAGTTCGAAGCCGGGTCGCATCCATGGCACATAAGCCATCTCACCACCAAAAATCTCTTGGGTGAGCTGCTCACAGTTCTCAGACGCTGCTAGCGCAATGATCGCATTCGGGTGCATGTGATCCACAAACTTCGCGGGGATGAAACTATGAAGTGGCGTGTCAATCGAAGATGCACGTGGATTCAAATTGAAGGTAGCATGCGTGTACATGCCCACCATGTCATCTTCCGCAGGCGCCTTCAGCCCTTTGTCCTCTCGCGCTGCATAGAGCGCTTGGAGATCCATCAATTTATCCTGATAGAGCGATGAGAAATTCTCACGAGTGCTAGTGCGCAGATCGCCGCCCGAGCCCTTCACCCAGAGCACTTCGGTGGACTTTCCAGTGAGGGGATCTTTCTCCATTACCTTCGACGAGGTGTTCCCTCCACCCGTGTTGGTGATCCGTTGATCGCTGCCGAGAATATTCGAGCGGTAGGCCAAACGGCCGACGGGGTCGAGAGACGCAGCCTTGGCATCGTCCCAGAGGTGGTTGACGTATTGATAATTGGACATGGTGGTTTTGAATAAATGGTGGTGGGTCTTCACGCGTCGAACCAATCTTGGCCCGGGCCCACGTGAATCTGCTTTGTTTTTGTTGGATTTAGTTGACATGTCAAATCAAAAACCAAAAAATACCAACGAAACAAAGATTTTCACAAGTCATGCTCGCGATTGACCGCCAACGCCAGATTCTGAGACTCCTACACGGGAATGGTTCCCTGCGCACTGCCGAAACTGCTGCAGATTTAGGTGTGACCGATGAAACGATTCGGAAGGACTTCGAAATCCTCGAAAAGCGTGGCGAGCTAATTCGTACGCATGGCGGGGCAAGCCGACCCCAGCGAACCCGCGAGGAACTCCCCTTCACCGAGCGCCAGGCGATCCACCGAGAAGAAAAGCAGGCCATCGCCCGCCTCGCTGCAAGTCGCATCAAGGCAAATGAAACCATCTTCCTCGATGCCAGTTCAACCGTGTTGACCCTAGCAGGTTTTCTGCCGGATTTCCCACTGACGATTCTCACCAACGCCTTGAATGTTTTCACCGCCCTCGCGGACCGGCCAAACATCGACCTGATCTGCCCAGGTGGCACGTTCGATGCGAAATCGCGGTCGTTTGTCGGCCTAAGCGCTGAAAACTCGTTGAAGCGGTACAACATCCACCGGATGTTTTTCTCCGGGAACGGCATCCATCTCGAGCGCGGGATCAGCGAAAGCAATCCTCTGCAAGCCGCATTCAAGGAGCGTGTCATTGCCAGCGCTGAAGACGTGGTTTTTCTAGCAGACCACTCGAAACTCTCTCAGAAATCCGCCTTTTTCTTTGCCGAGGTTAGCGATCTCAGCTGCCTGATCACCGACCGAGTGGACAGCGAATTCGCAAAAGAACTGGAAGAACGGGGAGTGGAGGTCCTCCACGGAATCTGAGAATCACAGGCGGTTAGAGCTTTAGGAAATTCTCCAGTAGCCGCTTGCCGTCCTGCGTGAGAATCGACTCAGGATGAAACTGCACACCGTGAACCGGATACTCTCGATGTTGTAAGCCCATGATTTCCCCTTCCTCCGTCCAAGCGGTGATTTCCAAACAGGCAGGGAGAGTCTCACGTTTCACAATAAGCGAGTGGTAGCGTGTCGCTTCAAATGGATTCGGCATGCCCACAAACACACTTTTGCCCGCATGCTGGATCGGCGAGGTCTTTCCATGCATGAGACGATCAGCGCGAACCACATCGCCACCATATACTTGGCCGATCGATTGATGACCGAGGCAAACCCCGAGAATGGGCGTCGTAGCCCCCATTTCTTTGATCAACTCGCAGGAAATCCCAGCCTCATTAGGCGTGCAGGGCCCGGGCGAAATGCAAATCCGCTCAGGGCGCAGTGCCTTAACGTCCTCGACAGTGAGAACATCGTTGCGGAAAATTTTCATCTCCACTCCGAGTTCACCAAAGTATTGAACAAGGTTGTAGGTGAACGAATCGTAGTTATCAATGATGAGAAGCATGGCGATAAAATGCTCAGTTAGAAATTCGGGTTCAGTCTTTCAGGGTACGGGCGAGTGCGATGGCACGCAGCATTCCCTTCGCCTTGTTCACGGTTTCTTCATATTCGTAGGTCGGATTCGAGTCTGCAACCACACCTGCTCCCGCTTGAACATAGGCTTTACCCCCCTTGAGCAAACACGTCCGCAGGGTGATGCATGAATCGTGTGAACCATCGAAGCCAAAATAACCCACTGCACCTGCATAGGCACAGCGCTTAGTTTTTTCTAATGAATTGATGATCTGCATCGCTCGAATCTTTGGAGCTCCACTGACAGTGCCTGCTGGGAAAGTCGCCCGCAGCACATCATAGGCGCTGTGCGATGGATCAAGTTCGCCTGAAACATTTGAAACGATGTGCATCACATGGCTGTAGCGCTCGACGATCATGAAATCATCCACGCTGACCTTGCCGTGCTTTGCGATGCGCCCCACGTCGTTTCGCGCGAGATCTACGAGCATCAAGTGTTCAGCACGTTCCTTTGGATCTGCTAGAAGATCACTTGCCAGCGCATCGTCCTCCTCCATCGTTTTACCTCTCCAGCGTGTTCCTGCGATCGGCCGGATATCAATGCGACCCTCTACCGAGCGGACATGCACTTCGGGCGAACTACCAACCAGCGCGAAATCACCAAGCTCTAGAATGAACATGTAGGGCGACGGATTAACCAAGCGCAGCGCGCGATAAAGATCCACTGCGGGACGATCGAACTCCGTCTCAAACCGCTGGCTCGGCACAAATTGAAAGATGTCCCCAGCCGCGATGAACTCCTTACCCTCGCGCACCATGGTTTCGAATTCCTCCTGGGTGGTGTTGCTCTGGGCATCGACCGGTTCCACTTTCACGAGACCATTGAGCGCTGGGACATGGAGTGGGCGGTTGAGGATTTCGACCATCGCGGCGATGCGCCCGCGAGCAGCCGCAAAGGCTTCATCTGGGGTCGAAAACTCGTCGATCAATGCGTTCGCGATCACCTGCACCCGTCGTAATCGATGATCAAACACCAGCAAGGTGTCAGCCAACATGAACATGGCATCCGGAATCCCAAGCACATCGGGCGGCGGCGGACCAAGCGTCGATTCAAACTGCCGAACCGCATCGTACGAGAGATAGCCGACCATCCCTCCGGAAAACTGGGGCAACGCACCGTGAGTTACCGGATGATACGGCGACATCTCGCGTTCCAACGCCGCAAGCACGTCGTCCTCCGCAGTGAATGTCCGAGATTTCGAACCCTCGGTGATGGTGATTTCCTTGCCACGGGCCTGGAAAACCAAACGTGGACCACTTCCAACAATCGACCATCGCCCGCCCTTTTCCGTGCTCTCGGCACTCTCCAAGAGGAACGAGTGACAGTTATCCCGCAACTTGAGATATGCGGACAATGGGGTCTCGAAATCAGCGGCAAGCTGGGTGTAAACGGGCACAACATTGCCCCGCTTCGCCAGCTCAACGAAGGCTTCTAACGATGGTTCTACCGGAATGGGACTCACAACGCCGTGAGCATGCCCGGGAAAACTCCCAGAGCAAGCTCGGAGGGATCTGGATGGGAAAATCTCTGCACTCGACCTCTAGCGAGACGCCGGACCACGGCGATTTTGACGGCCCGATGCGTTACTGTAGTCCCGAGTCCCCCCGTTGTTTCCACGTCGATTTCCGCCTCCTCCTCCTTGGCGACGCCCGCCTTGAGATTGCGGTGCCTTGCCGCCGCCAGTTTTGATTCTCAGGTGCCGCTCCGCGAGCGCCTCAAGGTGCCACTGATGGTCGTCCCACCGCGGAACTGGCATTTTGATGACCTTTTCGATCTCACGGAGGTACTCCAACTCGTCATCGGCACAAAATGAAACCGCCCGGCCATCGGCACCCGCGCGACCGGTCCGGCCAATCCGGTGGACATAGGCCTCAGGCTCATTCGGCAAATCAAAATTGACCACCAGCCCGACGTCCTTCACGTCGACCCCGCGAGCTGCGACATCCGTAGCGACCAACACAGGGGTTAGACCTTTTTTAAAGCGCTCCAGGGCTTTCTCGCGTTGAGCTTGGGACTTGTTTCCATGAATCGCATCTGCAGGGAAGCCTGCTGCGCAAAGACTCTTCGCCAGCTTATTCGCTCCATGCTTGGTCCGGCTAAAGACGATCGTCAGCTTCCCCTCCACGGCATCGGCTTGAACTCTCAACAATTGCTCCAGAAGCGGCTTCTTGCTTTCACGATCGACAAAGCACACTTGCTGCTCAATACGCTCTGCGGTTGTAGTCTCTGGCGCGATACTGACACGGGCAGGATTGCGCAGAATCGTTTGAGCGAGCTCGACAATGTTAGGCGCGAGAGTGGCAGAGAAAAACAGCGATTGCCGATTCGATGGGAGAAGCGAAACGATCCGCTTCACATCGCGAAGGAATCCCATGTCTAACATTCGGTCCACTTCGTCTAATACGAAAAATTCAACGCTGGAGAGATCAACTGCCCGTTGTTCGATGAGATCAAGCAGGCGTCCGGGCGTCGCCACCAGCACATCGACACCACCGCGCATCGCCGAAACTTGCGGATTTTGGCCAACGCCGCCATAGATCAGCGTTTGGCGGAATCGAACGTGCTGGCCGTAGGTGGTGAAACTCTTGCCCACTTGACCCGCAAGCTCACGAGTCGGCGCAAGCACCAGGGTGCGGCAGGATTTCGGGCGCACTTGGCGTGGATTCGAGTGGATTGCATGAAGAATCGGCAGAGCGAAACTTGCGGTTTTTCCAGTGCCGGTCTGGGCGCAACCTAGAAGATCGCGTCCTTCAAGGAGCAAGGGAATTGCCTGCGCCTGAACGGGCGATGGCGTTTGATAATTCAGTTCGCGCAATGCGCGTTGCAGGGGCGCTGCCAATGGCAACGCCTCGAATTCAGTCGGGGTCATGTGTGTAATTGGCCTGCCTAGCCCATCTGGGGCTGCGGGCGGTGTCGATGAGCGGTTTAGAATAACCTCAAACAATCTCTCATCGATGAAGACCGGAAAAGGGCGGAGCCAATCAACTGACCCCCCGACACCCCGAAAGGCGTCGCCACGAAGCGATAGTGGCATCGACTGCATTTGCAAGACTTTTCCCAAGCTTGCATGCGTGAAAGGCCAACGCCACGATCAAACCCATGGCTGAAAGGACACTTTTCGAAAAAATTTGCAGTAAAGAAATCCCTGCGACCATCGTCTACGAGGATGATCGCTGCATCGCCTTCAATGACATTGCGCCACAAGCACCGGTCCACATTCTGGTGATTCCGCGCAACCCAATTCCGCGGGTCGGACTTGCCGAGCCTTCGGATGAATCCCTGCTTGGCCACCTTCTGTTAGTCGCTGGAAAAGTCGCCCGTGCCGAAGGCATCGCTGAGTCGGGATTCCGCCTCGTGATCAACAACGGTCGCGATGGCGGCGAAGCGGTTCCGCACCTTCACATTCATTTATTAGGTGGCCGCCCGCTGCAATGGCCTCCCGGTTAGATCCTGACGAATGATCCGCAACCTCAAAAACCTTCTGATCGCATCTCTTGTGGCGAGCACCTCGTGCGCGTATCATACCACCTCTAACTTGTCACCACCTGTGAAGCCTGTCAAACCGTTCACCAATTCCGAATCACTTACGTCATCCCCGACCTCGACCCCAAGGGTGAAACGAGTGGTGCTAGTTCATGGATTTCTCGACACCGATTCATGCTTTAAAATGCTACGGAGAAGGCTCGAAGGGCGCGGCTTCGATTGCTTCGTGCCCAGCCTGAAACCCAACGATGGCCGCGGTGGACTCGAAGACATTGCAGCGAAACTCAAGCGGGACATCGACGTGAGGTTCGGCCCATCGGAACCCGTCAACGTGGTGGGCTTCAGCATGGGCGGACTCGTCAGCCGCCAGTACCTTCAGGAACTTGGCGGCGCCACACGCTGTGAGAATTTCATCACGATTTCATCGCCACACCATGGCACTCTCACCGCTTTTCTCTATCCATCACTCGGCGCGAAGGACATGCGCCCCGGCAGCCTGTTTCTCAATAATCTTCGAAAAACACAGGACCGCCTCAAACCCATCCAGATCACCTCCTACCGAACCCCCATGGATCTCATGATTCTACCAGCCAAAAGCTCGATCTGGGACTGCGCAGAAAACCTCGAATTCCCGGTCCTCATGCATCCGCTAATGCTCATTTCTGATCCAGTGCTCTCGGACATCGAAATGCGATTGATGCGATAAATCTAGCAAGCTGATTCTCAACTCAAGAGGCACGAAAAATTTTCCTATTAGATTCAATCTCACCTCTTGCGGAACCGAGCAACGGGTGACTGGACACCTTCAGAGACCGCGTAGAGCGTTGTTCCATCGTTCGTGAAGGCAACCGACTCCGCCTGCCCAAGAAAATGCGGTATTCGCGATGCATAAGGACGCGCAAATGCAGTCGCCCAGCTTTCATTCGCCGCTCGTGGAAATAGAAAAATTCCATAGTACGTGATGACTGCAGCCTGCGAACGGTCACGAGCGATCGTGAGACCCGTCGGTTGATTTGAAACGGGAACGAGCTCATCGAATGGCGACCTAACCAATACCTTACCAACCTTTCGCGCGATCTGAACACCACCTTTCGTGGGCGCTCTCAATGGCAATTCATACACCTGTGGCGTTAGCGTTCGCTTACTGATAAGGATCACCTTGCCCTTCGCAACATCCACACCGATGGCTTCACAATCTCGTGAACCGTCTTCATAGCGGAATTCGATTTGCCATGCAGGAACCGCTTTTCCATCGAGAGTCTTGCCAGCCTTGGGAAGCGATGGTTCGCGCAGCACATACAACATACAAGACTTGCGCTTGGCTCCATTATCGCCGATGTCAGCTACTAGTAGATAGGACTTCTGATTTAACGAGAATGCTGCTAGATCTTCCCAGTCGATGTTTCGGCTGTTTTTCAGCCGCACCACCCCACGGCTAGTACCATCAATTCCCATCAAATGAACATCGGGTGTTGCGCCACTATCATTGAGCACCCAGAGGAACTGAGGATTCGACGGAGAAACCGCTAACCCGCTCGCCTCAAGAACTGCAGGCGATTGAATCCGCTGACGCTCCGCAACCGCAGTGAACTCGCTTGCATTGGCGCTGGATGCCCAAACCGTATGGCAAAGAATTCCAAAAGTGACGTTTAGGAATGAAACCCACTTCACCGTAAAACATTTGAGTGAACTCCTCATTTTGTCGTCTTTGAGAGTGTCCGCTCACGGCTCCTCGGTAGGATCCTCAATCACCTCAAATTCCCGTACCTGGATCGCACGAGCAACTGGCGGTTCCGTCACCGGAATCTCTGGAAGTGGTGGAACTGCAGTGCCACCATCGCCGCCGATCAACACCTGCTCCACCTCAAGTGAATCCACGGGAAGAGCCTTTAAAATCGGCACCCCTGCCAATCCATCAGGATCGGTCGGGATGCTTTCTTGAGGTACTCCATCCACAGGATTTGCCTCTGCACCAACCACCAGTGCCTTCTGTGGCGGCGCGATGCTATCCGCAATATCCTCTTGGATACCTTTAAAAAACTTACGGACCATCGGTGCGGCCATGCGACCACCAGATACCACTTCACCGGGACTCCCCTCATAAAGAACGGCAAAAGCGTAGCGAGGATTCTCTAGCGGCAAAAATCCGGCAAACCATGCGAGTCGCTGGTTCTTCGCCTTGGGCCCCCATTGCGCTGTCCCTGTCTTTCCACAGAGCGTGGTATATTCTAGGCCAGCTCCATGCCCCGTGCCACCTCCAGAATTTACAACATCCGCCATGCCTTGCCGGACCACTTCGATGCTTTTTGGATCCACCCTCAGCTCGTTTCTACGCTCGGGCATCGGCGCTTGAATCACCCTTCCACGCGAATCCTGTACCTGCCGAATCAGCCGAAGTTTCGGAAGCGCCCCGCCATTTGCAATCCCGGCCATCGCCTGTGCCACCTGCAGTGGCGAGGCTAGCAAACTCCCCTGACCTATCGACAAATTGGCAGTGTCACCATCGAGAATCTTGCGTTTTTCATTCTTCAGCATCCACGCATCATTCGGCACCAGCCCAGGACTTTCCCCGATCAAGGGCAAACCCGTGCGATCCCCATACCCTAGCTGCCGTGATAAATTCAGGAAAGCCGTGGAGCCCACACTGATTCCTACCTGATAGAACCACGTGTTGCACGATCGCGCGAGAGCTCGCTTCACATTGATCGGGCCCTCAGGGACTTTGGTCCAGTTATTGAACGTCGCAGTCCCAACACTGATCGCCGCCGGACAATCGATCAGCGAATCTTCAGTCACTGTCCCTCTGTCGAGCGCCGCAAGGGCGACGATCGCCTTGTAGGTTGATGCCGGTGGATACGCCGACTGAAACGCCCTACCAAAAAGCGGCTGCGCGGGATCACCCTCGAGCGCCTTGAACTCGGCTTCATTGATGTTGGGGATGAAGCGATTCAGATCAAAGGAGGGCCGCGAAGCCATGACAAGAACCTCACCCGTTACCACGTCGATCATGATGAAAGCCCCACGCTTGCACCCTTCGCGCAAAGTCTGCTCTGCAAGCTTCTGCCAACCCAGATTGAGCGTGGTCACCAAGGTCCCACCAGCGCGTGGACGCTTCACCTCTTCTTCTAACAACTTACTGCCATTTTCATCAAACAACAATCGCTTCGTACCGGGCTCGCCAGTCAACTGCGAGTTGAAAAGCTTTTCGAAACCAGCGCGCCCTTCCGACTCTTCCCACATGGGTTCGTTGAAATTGATAGGGCCCGTGGGAAGCTTGCCGATACTGCCCGCATAACCGATAATATGTGCTGCTAAATCACCTTGCGGATAAAACCGTCGATAGATCGGATGCAACACCAACCCCGACATGAGCTTCGATTCAATCGCGCTGGCTTGCTTCGCATCCAGGCACCCACTTACCGCCAAAGGCAACCACCGCCGGTGCCGATAGTGCTCAAAAATCTCGTCATCGGTCAGTGGCACCTGACTTTTCACGAGAGTCCGCAAGGCATCGATCCTCGTCCGCGCCCAATTGATTACAAACTCGCGCTCCGCGTTTTCAAACTGCTGAAATAGCACTGCGACCTGGTAAGCCACTTGCGTCTGTGCGATCGGCAAGCCATCCCGGTCCACAATCTGTCCGCGTGGCGCTGGGATCTTTAGCGTCAACGCCCGCGCATCTTTGCGGGTATTGATCGCTCCATCCGCAGCATTTCGAAGAACTGGGCCATCGGAAACCGAATTGCTCTGCATCTGCTCTACGGGTGGCGCCCCTTCAACACAATTCGAGAACACTACCCAAACCGCAGCAAAAAACCATCGCCGAAAAGAACGCAAAATCCCCATTTGACCAAGGAAACCGTAACGCCCCCACTTTCCGAAAGCAACGATCAATACCTTAGAAGTTCAGGTCCGCGCGGGCCTGATGCCGCCACACCCGCTGAAAACCCATCAGATGCCCGCAGATTTCAACAACGCCTGAATGTCGAATTCAGCCCGACGAGGGGTACGGCTCCGCAGTGCATTTGCCTCGCGATCGTCACCGAAATCCTTTCTGGCCGCGTTCCATTCCACCTTGCGTCCGAGTTTCATGCTGATCCACGCGGAGGCGCATGCCTCCAAACTGCATGCAGCTTGGTCGACGGGTGCGATCGGATCCTCGTTGCGCACGATGGATTCGAGCCAATTGCGATAGTGGTTCGCACTCTTCGGCATCCTCATGCCGCCGGGGCTCAAGGGCGACAGCAACTTCGCATCGCTGGCACGAAGATCGCTCCCTGCCGCACCCGATGTGTTTGGGTCACTTGCGGTCACCTTGCCCTCGCTCCGTGTGCAAAAAATCCAGCCCTCGTCCCCTTCGAAAGTCAGCCCGTTTTCAAACTGATCGTCCAGAATCACCTGAACCCCATTGGGATACTGCATCTCGACATGATACCCACTGTGAACCGTCCACACATCGTCCTTCATGAACTGAGCCTTGGCGTCCACACTGGATGGCCCGCCTAGCTCTTGACCCATCGCCAAATGTGCGATGTCAATATGGTGAGCACCCCAGTTGGTGATCATCCCGAGACCAAAGTCTTCAGTGGTAATCCAGCCCGGACGAGCATCAAAACTCGACTGAGAATGGCAGTGCCCCTCCATGTAGTCCTGCTGTGGAGCCGACCCAAGCCAGGCGTCGTAGTCTAAATTTGCAGGCACAGGCATCGCTGCGGGCCGCTTCCCACTCGGCTTGTCCTTGCCAATCCCAATCTTCACGGTCTTAAGATGTCCAACACGCCCATTGCGTACCGCATCGATCGCTGTGCGGAACGCTAGAAACGGACTCTCCGAGCGCTGCTGGGACCCAGTTTGAAAAATCACCTTCCGGCTTCTAACAGCCTTTGTTAGGGCAATGCCCTCGGCAATGTTATACGCCAATGGTTTTTGGCCGTAGATGTGCTTTCCCGCGAGTGCCGCCGCCACGCCGATCAGCCCGTGCCAATGATCTGGAGTGCTGTTTACCACCGCGTCGATCTCTTGGTTTGCAAGCAACTCGTGGTAGCTGGAATAAACCTTCACCTTGACCACTGACTCTCCCTTTTTCTTATAGAAATTCTCGACTACCTCCTTAGCATGGGCCGCACGCTTGCTATCCACGTCACAAACCGCCACGACACGAGCTAGGCTCTCGGACATGATCGAGTTCATGTCCGCCAACCCCATCCGACCACAACCGATTTGCGCAACTTGAATGCGGCGATTTGGCGAGTCCGCTGCAAACAACGAACCCGAAAAAATGCGGGGAATCGCGATGAGTCCGGCGGTCCCGCCAATTGCGGTCTTAATAAAGTGGCGACGTGGGTTCATGGTGGTCATGGGGTGAAATTTATTTTTTCGAAAAATCGCGGATCTTCACATTGCGATACGAGACTCGGTTTCCATGGTCTTGGAGAAGAATGTGACCCTCGGCCAACTCGCCGAAGGCTGGCCACTTGCTGTATTTGCTACCTGCAACGGCCTTGCGCCATTCATCCGACTTGCGGTCAAACTCAACGGTCTTCACACCATTCAACCAAAACGTGACATGGAAGCCATCCGACAAAATCCTCGCGTGGTTCCACGCTCCCACTGGATAGACACGCTTGTCCTTCGGTGCACTGATCAAGTCGTAAAGCGATCCAATCGTGCGATTGCCATCGCGTCCAAGCTTGGCGTCCGGATGAATCTCATCGTCAAGAATCTGAAATTCAGGTCCGATTGCAGAGCCATCACCCTTATTCACGCTTGGATCCACAAAAATCTTGATGCCGCTGTTTGCACCAGGCGTGATCTTGAAATCCACACTCAACTCGAAATCCGAAAACTTCTTTTTCGTGATGATATCGCCGGCAGCGGCAGCTTCCGCTCCTCCAGTTTCGCCCACGACGAGCACACCAGCCTCCATCGCCCATCCTTCCTTCGGAAATTCAGGCCCACGTGCACTGCGCCATCCTGCATTGGTCTTGCCATCCCACAAAAGCGCCCATCCCTCAGCCTTTTCAACATCGGTTAAAACATTCTGCGGTGCAGGACCCACCTCTTGGATCCTCAAATTGCGCCAGCGAACTTGCGAGCCATCTTTGTCAGCTTCCTTGTCGATCGAGTGAACCTGCAAAGCGATAAAACCTGACCCATTCGCTCCGTCGCGAATCGACGCACAGGGCGTGCCGTTGAGGGTGGTCTTGATCGAATCACCGATGGCTTCAACCCGAACCTTGTTCCAACCACCCTGCTTGAACAGCGTGCGACCTTGGTCCGTGAGAGCTTTTTTATCCCCTCCCAGAATCCCAGGGAATAACCACCCCCGGCGAGCCTCGTCATAGATTCCTCCAGTCCACCAGCGATCCTGTTTTGGATTTGGATCAATCTCAATTTGATAACCGTGAACCCGTCCCGCTGGAATCGCAATTTGCTTCCCCTCCCAGGCAAATGATCCTGGAGCGGTTAGAATTTGGCTGCGAATCTGCACTCCAGAATTGAGGCGCGGATCGACTTTAAATTCATATTCAAGGACGAAATCACCGTAGTCTCTTCCGGTGCAAAGAAAGCTGTTGGGGGTGTTGAGTGTTGATGTCCCAACAATACAGCCATCCTCGACTGCGTACTTCGCCACACCGCCACGCTGAACCCAGCCATTAAGGTCTTTGCCATTGAAGAGATTGGACCAGCCATCGGCGGCGAGAGCGGCACCACAAGTGGCAATTAAAAACAACGGGAAGCGTAAAATCATCATGGTTGGAGTGTTTTTCGATATTGTTGGGTTTGTACGTGGCCACCGCGCCAGTCTTTCATGAAATTTGCTGTCGAGTGACTCACAATTCTCAGCGAGTGCCCCGTCATGTCAAGAATGGATCGCCAACCGATTTCACCTAAATGCATGAGCAGCAGTGAATTAAAGCAATCAAACCCATTTCAGCGCCTTACCCCAGCAATTCCCGCACCACCCGCGCAGGCTCAACCCCGGTCAGCCGCTGATCAAGCCCTTGAAACTTGAAGGTGAGTCGCTCGTGGTCCACCCCAAGGAGGCTCAGTATGGTCGCGTTCAGATCGCGGATGTGCATCGGATTCTTGACGATGTTGTAAGAGAAGTCGTCGGTTTCACCATAGACGGTTCCGACCTTCACCCCACCACCTGCCATCCACATGGAAAAACAACGCGGATGATGATCTCGCCCGTAGTTGGTGGCACTTAGACCACCCTGTGAATAAACCGTCCGGCCGAACTCCCCTCCCCACACCACCAAGGTATCTTCTAACAGACCGCGTTGTTTCAGATCCGCCAGTAACGCCGCAGTGGGTTGGTCGATGTCCTCGGCAAGGGTCTTCATGTCCTTTGGTAAGTTGGTATGATTGTCCCACCCTCGATGGAAAATCTGGGTGAAACGAACCCCACGCTCCGCAAGCCGCCGCGCCATTAGACAATTGTAGGCATAGGTCCCCTGCTCCTTCGCCTTCTCCCCATACATGTCCCATGTGGACTGCGGTTCGCTTGAGAGATCGGTGAGCTCTGGCACCGAGGTCTGCATGCGAAATGCCATTTCATACTGGGAAATCCGTGCATTCGTCTCCGGATCCCCAATGCGCGTAAACAACTTTCGGTTCATCTCACCGACCCCATCGATCATCGCCCGCCGAATCGCGCTCGGAACGCCCTTGGGATTTGACAAGTGAATCACAGGATTTCCACCAGACCGCAGCGCAACTCCCGAAGTCTCCGGCGAGAGAAAGCCGGCCGACCAAAGCCGTGATGATAATGCTTGGATATTTTTCTGAGTCGCCAGCTTCGAGGTAAGGACCACGAAGGTTGGTAGATCATCATTCATGGAGCCAAGCCCGTACGAGACCCACGATCCAATCGATGGCTTCCCAGGAACCATGTTCCCTGAATTCATTAGCAAAATCGCGGGCTCGTGATTGATCGCATCGGTATGCATCGAGCGAATCACCGCGAGTTCATCCGAAACCTTCGCGAGGTGCGGAAACAATTCACTCACCCAATGCCCCGCTTTACCGTGTTGCTTAAACTGATAGATCGACGGCGCCACTGGAAACCGCGTTTGTGATGCAGTCATCCCTGTTAACAATTGCCCACCACGAATCGACTCAGGAAGATCTTGGTCGAAGTGCTGCACAAGATTCGGTTTATAGTCCCATGTCTCTAACTGCGATGGCGCACCAGCCATAAACAAATAGATGGCACGCTTCGCCTTAGGCGCCATGTGCGGCAGCATGGCCGCCTGCATCTCCGCCGCCTGAGCTGCACTGCCTGTCTTTGCAAACAAACCGGCGATACTCGCCCACGCAAGTGACTTGCCCGCGCGTGAAAGAAACTGCCGCCTCGAGGCAAGGGCCATCCACTCCTGCTTGAGTTCTAACGGAATTGGTAAATCCATCACGGACGGGCCTTCCCCGCTGTGGTCAGAACATAGATCAAGCTTCATGGGTTTATTTAGTTAGGGTTTCGTCCAGATTGAGGAACTGATTGGCAATCATTGTCCACGACGCGACCTCGATGGGATCCAAACCAGCACTCCCAGGTGCCGCACCCGTGGCTAACAGATCCTTGGCGTCTTGGATGTGATCAAGATAGTGTCGCGAGTACCGTTCAAGTCCCTTGAGAAACTCGGCAACCTCGTCCGTAGACAGAGAACGCGCTAACAAGATGTCTGATAAAAATTGAAGGCGCACGCTTGCTTCGCTGCCATGCATCACCGCGCGCTCCGCAAGCTTGCGCGCAGCCTCCACAAATTGCGGATCATTCATACTAACCAATGCCTGCAATGGGGTATTGGTCCGCGCGCGCCGAACACATACGACTTCCCGCGCCTGAGCGTCAAATGTCTCCATCGATGGCGGAGGCGCGAAACGCTTCCAAAAGGAATACATCGACCGACGGTATAGCGCTTCGCCCGAACCTTGCTGATAGTGACGCGTGTTGGATTCTGGCATCGAGACGGGCTCCCAAATTCCATCAGGTTGATAAGGCTTCACGGGTGGCCCCCCAAGCTTACTGGCAAGCAAGCCGGCGGCCTGCAATGCCGTATCCCGCAACACTTCAGCATCCATCCGAAACCTCGGCCCCCGAGAGATCAAGCGATTCCCAGGATCTGCCGCAAGTGCCGCCGGAGACACGCGGTTGGATTGCCGATACGCATTCGAGGTGAGCAAAAGCTGATAGATATGCTTCAGGTCCCAACCCGACTCCCTGAACTCAACCGCAAGCCAATCCAGCAACGCTTGATTTGAAGGCCGACTCCCCATAATCCCAAAATCCTCAGATGTCTCCACCAATCCAGTCCCGAAAACCTCCTGCCACATCCGATTGACCGTGACACGTGCAAACAACGGATTCGTTGGCTTGAAAAGCCACTCTGCTAGTTCGAGGCGATTTGAAGACTGCAAGGGATCTGGCAAAAATCCCGGTGTGGCAGGTGTGACCAACTCTTTGCGGGCCGTATACACCCCTCGGTTCAAAACCCAAGCCGTCGCAGGCGTTGCACGTTCACGAGTGATCAAACACTCATCGCCCCCCTTCCCCATCGCCTCAATCACACTATCCGCGGCTCGGATTTCCTTCAATACCTTCCCCGATTCTGGATCGACCGATGTTAGGAAAAATCGATCCAGTGCGATGAACTTCTCCAGCTCCGACCACTGCGCGGGATTCGGTGATTTTGCGAGAATTTCTGCCGCCATGTCCTCGAACGGCAACCGCGCAAATTCATTTCGATCGAGCGCCCGCCGATATAGACGTACCTGTTGGAATGAAGTCTCACGCATCGGATCTCCCCCACCTCGCCGACCCAATTGAAGAGGCACTTCGGAGCGGATCGTTTGGCCACGTTTCAACGCATCTTTGATGACCGTCGTACTCCGCAACTCGCCATTGACGAAAACCTTCACCCCCTTTGCTTTGCCGGAGCCATCATATGAAAATCCTAGATGGACCCACTCGCCGCGCGGAATTCCCGAGGCTTGAACGCGAACCGCTTTATCCGGCCATTTCTGCACGAGGTTAACGGTTAGCTTATCCTTCTCCATGAATAGATCCCACCCACGCTGAACCTCTTTTCCAGCACCCCCCATCCGAGAAATCAACGAACCACTGCCAGTCGTACCGTTGGCGGGCTTCATCCTGAGATTCACCCACATCGACGCAGAGAAGCTTTCATTTGACTCGAAGTCCCCCTGATCTGCCATGGGAACCTCCGTGTTGATGTCCATCCGCATCGATGGCCAAAGCCAGAGTGACTCTCCCCAAATTAGCGGGTTAATGGTGGCTGCATAGGTTGCCGCCTTGCCCCCCGGCGCGGAGTTCTTAACAGAGTCTCCGGAGCCCTCATCAAGTCGAAGAGATAGCTCAAGCGCTCCGGCCGATACACCAAGCGGCTTTCCACCAGCAGCCAGCCAATCAAGGAACAGCGAAGGAGCGACAGCCTTGCGCTTTTGGTAATTCGCGGTGGCCACCGAACGCGTAGCGACCGCAGCATTGAACTCAGTCTGCTTTTCACGAGGAGGAATTCGCAGGACGGGTGGAGAGTCGTCGATATTCTCGTCCCAAGCTTTTTCGGAGGTATTATTAAAAAACGCAGAGAGCGCATAAAAATCGCGTTGCGCCGTCGGATCAAACTTATGGTCATGACAAGCCGCACAACCGACGGTGAGACCGAGAAATGTAGATCCAAATGCCTCCGTTCGATCGCGCGTGTTGTTCGCGTGCACTTCCTCAGGGATTGCACCACCTTCGTTTGTGGATACATTGCAACGAATATATCCTGTAGCAATCCATGGATCCATGTCGGCAGCGGGAATCAAATCTCCAGCAAGTTGCTCGCGGATGAACTGATCATAGCGCTTGTTCGTCATGAACGAACGGATCACATAATCTCGGTAAGGCCAAATGGATCGGACATTGTCGAAGTGAAGCCCGTGGGTGTCGGCATACCTTGAGTAGTCCAGCCAATATCGGGCACGATGCTCACCATAGGCCGTCGAGCTCATGTACTTTTCTAACATCGCTGTGTATGCTGCATCGGTTGGGTCATTCTCAAATGCAGCAACATCCGATGGATCGGGCAGCAAACCCGTGAGATCTAAGGCCGCACGGCGAATCAAGGTCTGAGGATCTTCTGCGGGCGCGAGGGGCAATCCCTTTTGAATCAGCTTTTCTTGAACGAACGCATCGACCGGGTTCTTCACCCACTCGGGGTGAATAGCCGGAGGGACATCAGGGCGTACTGGCGGAATGAACGCCCAGTGCTCTTCATAGACTGCGCCCTCTGCGACCCAGCGCTTGACCAAGGCAATCTGTTCTGCAGTTAAACTTTTGTGCGATTCAGGCGGCGGCATCACCTCCTCCGGATTGGTCGATTCGATCACTCGAACCAACAAGGAGGCCGCCACATCGCCTTTGATGATGACGGGATTGCCATCCTCGCGCATGGCGAATGCATCCTTCTCACGATCCAGCCTCAGAGGCTCTTTCTCCGGGCGGCGGGTACCCGAGTCTGGACCATGGCAGTGGTAACAATTTTCGGAGAGGATCGGTTGGATCTGGGCGTTAAATGAAATCGGCTTTAGCGGCGGGACCTGCTCGGCCTTCTCATCCATCCTCGCGGCTTGAGATTCCTCAGGCTTCGCCTCGATTTTCTCCGCCGATGTTCCAGTTCGAGAGCGCTCGCAACTGCAAAGCACACCCACGCATGCGATCAAACTCACTCGAAGAATGTCATTCATGTCGATCAACTGAATAAGGGCACCCCGCCCTTAGGGGTTACTGCAGATTTGCAGCGAGACTTTCAACAGATTCCAAATTCAAGCCTCCGCCGAGTTCCAGCTTTGCAAGTGTCCACGCCGCAAGGTCCTCAACCTCCGCGATCGAAGACACCTGACAAAGTCGCTGCCGCAACTCCTTGGCACCAGGAAATCCTTTGCAGTAAGCCATCAAACGCGAACGCATCGCCGTCAGAGTCTGCTTTTCATTGCCATTCCTGCGGCTCTCTACAGCCAACCGACAATGACGAATCACTAGCTCCCACCGCTCCTCCACACTCACCTCAGGTAGCACCTCTCCCGTCTCAAGAAAATGCTTTGCCTCGCGAAAAACCCAAGGATTCTGCATCGCAGCCCGCCCGATCATGACCCCTGAGACGGCAGTGTTCCGCCGCTTCACGAGGTCGGCGCCACAGGTGATGTCACCATTGCCAATCACCGGGATCCGCACGGCTCGTGCCACGGCATCGATCACCTCCCAATTCGCCTCGCCCCCGTACCCTTGCGCACGAGTCCGGCCATGAACGGCAATTGCCTGCATCCCGCAATCCTCAAGAATTTTTGCGACCTCAACCGCATTGACCGAATTTTCATCCCAGCCGATCCGCATCTTGGCAGTTACCGGCACGTGGTCACCCACCGCTCTCGCCACCCCAGATGCCACCGCCGCCAATATCGGGCAATCCCGCAGCAAAGACGAACCACCATTCCTCGCAACCACCTTATTCACCGGGCAGCCAAAGTTGATGTCGATGAAATCTGGCCGCTTCCAGTCGATGATCTTTTTGGCAGCTTCCCCCATCCTCTCGCCATCTGCGCCGAACAACTGAACACCCACCGGCCGCTGACTTTCATGAAACTCAGTGTATTTCCGTGTCCTGTCATCAGCCTGCATGATCCCCTCCGCAGACACGAACTCGGTCACCATCACATCCGCCCCCAATTCCTTGCAAATCTGCCGAAAAATCACATCGGTCACCCCCGCCATTGGCGCGAGATACAACGGGAACTGACCCTCTGAAAACCAAGGAAGCACGAGCCGACGCTAGACACGAAACTCAAAAACAAAATCAAAATTCTACAAAATCGAATCAGCCAATTGGCCGAATAGAACTCGTTTGCAGAAATGACACAGACAAGATCCGCTTTGGGGTTATAGTGTAAAACCACCCGTCCCCCATTCACCCACGACCCCCTATTCCCATGAATGCCCCACGCATCGCATTGTTTGGCTGCTTGATCGTCGCCTCTATCGCTCTTCTTTTTGCATCTGCTGAGGACGAGTACGTTGCCGGAGAAGCCTTGGTCACGTTTAAGCCGAATGTTCAAAGCATCACCGCAACCACCACACTGAATCGAAATTCCATCGAGCTGGCGGAAACTTACGACAAGATATCGATGCACCATCAACGCGTAGTCGGGCTCGTCCGCAACCGACAAATGAGCACTCCTCAATTGATCCAAACGCTGAAAGCCGACCCCAATGTCGAGACCGCAGAGCCGAACTACATCCGCCGCGTCTTTGCCCCCCCGCCCAATGATACCGATTTCTCAAAACTCTGGGGTTTGCGCAATACCGGCCAAGTGGTGAATGGCACAACGGGGACCAGCGGCGCAGACATCAATTTCATCCCCGCGTGGAAACGCTCAAGACAAACCACCAATGGAGTAGTCGTCGGAATCGTCGACACGGGGATCGACCTCACCCATCCTGATCTAACTGCAAACATCTGGGTCAACCCCGGAGAGGTTCCCGGCAATGGCATCGACGACGATGGCGACGGCTACATCGATGACGTCAACGGCTACAATTTCGCCAACGGAAATGGCTCGGTCACCGACTCAGGATATCATGGCACCCACGTGGCGGGAACGGCGGGCGCGATCGGAAAAAACCTCGCAGGAGTGATCGGCGTGAATTACCGCGCCAAAATTTTACCACTCAAGGTTTCCTCAGATGGCCTCACCATGACCACTTCAGCGATCATCGCCGCTTACAATTACGCGATCACGCTCAAACAACGAGGCATAAACATCGTCGCGCTGAATGCATCGTTCGGAGGAGCTTCACCTACCACCGCCGATCAAAACGCGATTGCCGCCCTCGGCAGCGCGGGCATCGTCCTCTGCGCGGCCGCAGGAAATAGTGCAAGCAACAACGACAGCACTCCATTTTATCCATCAAGCTACCCCGCCGCCAATATCATTTCCGTCGCCGCGCTCGACCAGAACTACGGTCTCTCCAGCTTTTCAAGCTATGGCCTCACCACCGTGGACCTTGCCGCACCGGGCACGAACATCTATTCAACGGAGCCACTCAGCATGGTCACCGCGAGGCTCTCAAGCATCACCGTGGGAACATCCACCTACCAGACGAAGCCTCTAACCTTCTCTGGCACCACGCCCGCAACCGGCATCAGCGCGTACATCCGGTCGTGCGGAATCGGTAATGCTGCCGACTTCCCCTCAAACGTGCAGGGCAACATCGCTCTCATCCAACGCGGCACGCTCGACTTCTCAGTCAAGGTCACCAATGCAATGAACGCCGGGGCAATCGCTGCCATCATTTATGACAATACCGGCAACGCTCTGAACGCAATCACCTGGACACTCAGCACCCCAGGCGCATGGATCCCATCCATGCAGATCACCCAAGCCGATGGGGCAGATCTACTCACCAAGCTCGGCCTCATCGGTAACGTACGCAACTCTCCAGATCCGACCCAAGCCTATCAATTTCTCAACGGAACCTCGATGGCCACCCCTCATGTCACCGCAGCGGTATCCTTCGCCGCCATGAATTTCCCTACGGACTCTCTCAGCCAACGCATCACTCGGATTCTCAGCCACACCACCTCCACCGCGAGCCTCTCAGGAAAAATGACCACCGGCGGCCGCCTGAACCTCCTCGGAGTCGTCGACACCGACGGCGACGGCCTACCGGACTGGTGGGAAACCGACTATTTCGGCAACCTTACAAAAACCGGCACACAAGACAGCGATGCCGACCGCTTCGACAACCTCGCAGAATTCCTCAGCGGCACCTCCCCCACCAACCCCAGCAGCTACCTCGCCATCACCCAATCATCCAGAGGCACCGGTGCAGCCGCGAACCATTTCAAGATCGGATTCCCCAGCGTCGAGGATACCTCTTACCAAATCCTATGGAGCGCCGATCTCATGAATTGGTCGATACTCGGCACGACGGTCATCGGCACAGGCTCCCTCATCGAAGTCGTCGACCAAAACGCCCTGAGTACCGCATCCAAGCGGTTCTACCGACTCTACCCGATCCCAGAATGACCGAGAAACCCCTGAAAAAACGGGGAATCTATCAAAAACTCACCCTCTCGGCACGGGGAACTTGATTTTTCCAAGACCATCCGTTTCGATCGGCCCATGCGCGTCCTACTCACCACCTGCAGCTATCAAGACACTCCTGGCCCTCACCACTCACTCATGGAAGCCCAAGGCTGGGAGGTCGTCCGCGAACGCGGCCCACTCACCGAGGCCCGCATGCTCGAACTCGCGGGCGACTTTGATGCCTTCCTCTGCGGCGACGATGCCATCTCACGCGCGGTGCTGGAGAAATCACTGCCACGCTTGAAAATCATCTCCAAGTACGGAATCGGCCTCGATAAAATCGACGTGCCTGCAACCAAGGAACTCAAAATCCCCGTCCTCTTCACCCCAGGCGTCAACCACACGACCGTCGCTGAACACACGTTCGGCCTGCTCATCGGCATCACCAAGCACATCGTCACCACGGCGGCTGCCGCACGCCAAGGCGAATGGCTTCGCCTCACCGGTCATGAAATCGCCGATAAAACCATGGGCATCGTCGGCCTCGGCCGCATCGGCAAGGAAGTGGCCATCCGCGCCAAAGCCTTCGGCATGCCGATCATCGCCTTCGACCCGTACTGGGACGAAAAGTTCGCGACCGAATACGGCGTGACCCGCTGCGCCACCATGGATGAGGTACTCACCCAGTCGGATGTGGTTTCACTCCACTGCAACCTCTCTGATGAAACTCGCAGCATGATCCGCACGGAAAAAATCGCCGAAATGAAGGATGGCGTAATCATCCTCAACTGCGCTCGCGGCGAAATCGTCGAAACCCCCGACATGGTCGCGGCCCTCAAGAGCGGCAAAGTCGGCGGCTACGGTGCCGACGTCCTCGACATCGAACCACCACCGGCAGATCACCCGCTTCTCTCGGCGCCTAACTGCGTGATCACTCCGCACATCGGCTCCCGCACCTACGAAAGCGTTCCACGCCAAGCCATGAAGTCACTCACCAACTTGATCAATGCATTCAAGGGCGAAGGTGACTGCAATTGCGCCAATGGCGTGATCTGATCGTTCACTCGCGCAGGCATCCTCAACGTTTTTTGATGTTGCGAAGTTCGTGTCCTGCGGTAAGATCCCCTCGACTGCTGTGTACGACTAATTTGGTAGCTGGCCCGAACCGATATGATTAAATCGGGGTCATCTCCCGGTGTGATCGATCATGCCTTCACAGGAAGATTGCAATACCACCGAACGACCCCACTTATTGAGTTTACGGAACGTGGCTCACAGCGCCAAGGACGGCACAGCGGTTATCTTTTTTCAACATCTTGGGCGGGGCTTCGATGATGTCCTTGCTAGATCCGACTCCGTTCGGCATCGTCCCGCCCGTGATGCGTTTTTCAGTGTTGGGCAGCGGTAGCGGCGGAAATGCAGCGGTGGTCGACTGCGGCGGACTCCGCCTCATGATCGACGCAGGCTTGAGCGCCAAGCAACTGACACTGCGTCTTCACCACGTCGGCATCGATCCAGCATCGCTCGACGGAATCTTGCTCACCCACGAGCACGGCGACCACGTCCGGGGATTGAAAGTTTTCATCAAGCAATACCCCACCCCAGTTTTCGCCACACCCTCCACGGCACGAGTCGTCCGTGAATCGGGAATCGAGGCCGGCACCTGGAAATCCTTCGAAGCAAACCAAACGTTTTCCATCGCCGGTGCCACCGTCGAGACCTTCGGGATTCCACACGACGCGGTTGACCCCGTCGGATTCATCATCGGCCATGGTTCCAAACGCTTGGGATTCCTCTCTGACATCGGATTTGTGAATCAAGCCCTGACGGCGCGGCTTCACGGCCTCCACGGGATTTTCGTCGAAGCAAATTATGACGAATCCCTTCTGGAACAAGACACCAAGCGTCCCTGGTCGACCAAGCAACGAATCAGCTCGCGTCACGGGCATTTATCAAACTCACAAGTCACCGAGTTGGTGCGCAACATTGCTCACCCAGGCCTGGTTCAAATCGTACTCGGCCACCTCAGTTCAGACTGCAACCGCCCCGACATCATCCGGACCATGCTTCGTGAATGCCTCACCGACCTAGGCCACGGTCACATTGCCTGCGACTGCGCAGGTCAGGATGACCCCTCGCCATGGTACGCTTTTTAGACCCTCCCCGGGTTCTCCGCTGAGCTTTCGCATTCTCAAAGTTGTTTGCAGCCTCCGTTTCCCCCAGCGCACATGCATCGAGACATCGGGAGCACGCATTTTATCGATCCGAGCGCCTCGAAAACAAAAAGCGGGAGTTTGGGCCGGATCAGGCGCATGTCATTTCTCTTTAACCGAGAAACCGTGTGGTTGCCGATGGCCGGCGAGGATGGCTCGCAGGTTAGCGACGATGCCGGGTTTGGCATCCGCCAAATTCACAGTTTCCACCGCACCGCCTTGATAGTCGTAGAGTTCGCAGACGGGGGTGGCATCGGGCTTGCCGATCGGACGCCAGTCGACCAGCCGATAACGGTCTGTCCGGATGGCCGAGCCGAGCATGCCGCCGCGGGGAAAGCAATGATAGGCGTGGTCTCGGACGCGGGCGGCGGGATCCCTTAGGACAGGGACAAGGCTGGTGCCATCGATCGGCTGCGGGCCCGCCGGGGCTGGGAGTCCGGCCAGAGCGGCCAAGGTCGGATAGATATCGACGGTTTCGGCGAGTTGGTCTGTGGAAGAGCCGGGCGCGGTGAAGCCGGGCGCGACGATGACGATGGGGATGCGGGTGGCTGTCTCGTAGTTGACATGCTTGGTCCAGATGCCGAGCTCGCCGAGATGGAAGCCATTGTCGCCCCAGAGGACAAGGATCGTGTTTTCTGCAAAACCGAGGCGATCGATGGCGTCGATGACCTTACCGATTTGAGCATCCACATAACTCGTGGATGCGTAGTAGCCGTGGATGAGCTGGCGTGCGAGATCGTCTCCGATGTCGCCCTTTTCAGGAACCGGTTTGTAAGCGGAGATCTCGCCAGTCGCGCCAGCCTTGACCGCCCACTTGGGTGCTCCTTTGGGGGGCGAGTTGATGGCTGCTAGATTGAATTTTTCCGAATCGTAGAAATCCCAATATTTTTTGGGAACGCTGAATGGCAGGTGCGGACGGCTGAAGCCAGTTGCGATGAAAAACGGTTGGTCGCTCTCCTTGGCGGCGGTGAGACGTTTGATCGTTTCCTTCGCGATGCGGCCATCGGCATAGGCTTCGTCCTCGACCTCAGGGGCCTCGAATGCCGCGCCGCGCGGCCGCAGCTTGCCTTCGGTATCGAATTTCCCCTGATTGGCGAAGTATCCCTCTTCCCGCGTGAGCTGGCCACCGTTCGTACTGCCCGGCAGTTTGTACTCGACCACCAAGTCCTTGAAGTGCGGAACGGAGAATGATTCAGGATCGCCGCCATTTCCATGACCGATGTGGAAGACTTTGCCGAGAGACTCAGTGCGGTAGCCGTGCTTGGCGAAATGCTGAGGCAGGGTGACTGCATTGGGGAAAGCGTTGCGCAGGTCGCTATCGAGGTCGTAAAGTCCGCTGGAGGTTGAGCGTGAGCCGAGCATGAGATTGAAACGGGACGGTGTGCACACCGCTTGGTTGCAGTAGGCGGCATCAAAGCGCATTCCACGATGCGTGAGTCGGTCGAGATTCGGAGTGATCGCGATCTTGTCGCCAAAGGCTCCGATGGCGGGCCTGAGGTCATCAACGAGGATGAGGAGAACATTGGGCCTCACTGCGGCGATCGAAGTAGATGAAACTACGAAGAGGACGAGGAGTAGATGTTTCATGTGCCAGTGGGTGACAGGCAAGGTTTGCACGCCGCCGGGGTTTTCTGAATGATTAAAAAATTTAACATCATCGCGTTCATCACAACGCCTGCACCTTCAATCCCGATGCCTGCTTGGAGGCTGGCTGGCCCGCTCCCCCGTTGCGCTGGATGTCACCCTGATCCCTGCTGCAAGGCGGCGCTCAAGCTGATCCTGATAGATCGAGGCGGGGAAGAGCGTCCTGCCGAGTCCCACGCCTTCGATGTGATCCGCCGGAGCGGTGTTGTGGAGTGAAGGGTCCTTGGTGGCCACCGCATCGACCGCTCCACTGGTGCCGATGACATAGCCGTAGCGGCCCTGCTCGGTGACCACTAATTTTTTTGGGTAAACAGTACCGGAGCCGCTGGTGTTCCAGTAGAGACCGTGGGCGCTTGAGAGGCCCTGACCGGTGGTGACTCGGAAAATGGCTTCGTAGAAACTGTCGACAGCACGGCAATTGTCCCAAAGGTTCGAGTGACTGAAATGCATGTGATTGTCACTGCCATCACCACCGCTCGTGATGTAACCCGCGCCGCCGGAGCCCGTGGCGCGGTTGCTGGTGCGGTCTTCGCAGCGCAGGAACACGTTTCCGGTGGCACCTGAGTGGGAAACCACGAAACCGTGCCGGTTGAACTCGGCGATGCTGTCGGCCACCAAGCAATCGTCCGCGCTCTGCAGTCGGTACATGTAGCCATTCCCGCCACCGCCGCCGTATTGGGGGCGCTGGAAGTCGCAGTTCCTCACCGTGATGTTTTTCGAGGAACTAACCCTGATGCCGTTTGATGGGTTGTGGCTGGTCGAAGTGTTTCCTGCGGGTTGGAAGCTCTTCACGTTAGAGACCCAGCAATCGACGGCGGACTGGACGTCGATGACCACGCTGAACGCGACATCGTAGGCGGAGGTGCCGGGTTTTGAAAAATCCTCCTCGCCCCACTGGGATCCCGGATGCTGCACATTCCCGATGGAAAGATCTTCGATTCCGCATTCCGAGATCCGCCCAGAAAGTTTTCTCACTCTCGAGCGGTCACGCGTGAGGCAGGCGTAACGCATCGGGATGTCGATTTCGATGTAGTTTTCTCTGGTGTTCACGGCCGTGACCCAGCGTCGATAGTTCGCTGGGTCGGGGACATTGGTCTCGGACTTCCAGCAAGCTTCTTGTCCGTGTTCAAGGATCCATGCCTCGGTGAAATCGCGAAGCACCTCGATGAGGTTGCCGGGAGCGAAGGAAGATGCATCGGTGAGATAGATGCGCTTGGACGGTGTGGTGATGTCGCGCGTGATGGCAACGGCTTTGCCCTCTGTGGGGTTCAAGCCGCGGATGCGCAGGGTGGACAAATTACGCATGGCCACAGTGGTGTTGAGGAGAAATGTCTGGTCCGGCCCACTTCCTCGCAACACCACGCCGTTTCCGGAAATGCGTAAGATCTCATTTCCGCCAATGTTGGAAATCTTGAAAGTGCCAGGCGGCAGACTGACCGCACCGCCGCCGGCAGTTCTCGCCGCGGTGAGCGCCGCCCGGATGGCTGCCGTGCTGTCGGCAGAGCCGGTCGGATCCGCGCCGTAGGTCGTGACGTCGAAAATCGGTCCTACGATGCGCGGAACGGCTGTTTCGCAGCGTCGATAACCCGCGTAGGAAAAATCCTGAATGAACTTATCATGATAGAACGACGCTCGTGTCGGTGGCTGCCAGTTTTCTGGATAGAGCACACTCCCCCACGTGGCGGCCGGACCGGCGGTGAGCGAAACAGCGTCGAGCTCGAATCCGGTGATCCGGAAGGCCGAGGTCGCGACTGCAGTGGTGTTAGCGAAAACGGAGGCCACTTCGGCATCCGCACTACCGCCGTTGACCAGGAGGCCAAGCCTGCTGACATCGACCATGGTATTCGAAGTTCCAGTCATACGCCGCGACGGATCGTTGCGGTTGATAATGGTGAACGATTCGTCGCCGTTAATAAGTTCGAAGCGGATACCCGTGAGCTGCCAAGCGTGGCCGGGCTCGAGTTCTGCCGCATTGATGCCGATTAGGAATCCCTCCAGCGCCTCGATGCCATTGCCGCTACCGCCGCAGACGCCAAGTTTCCCCCCGCTATCGCGGTCGATCAGCGCGTCCTTCATGCGGGCACCGGAATTCGAAGCGAGACCGACTGCATCGATCGTGAATGAAAACTTCCGATTGCGAGCTCCGCTCGCGGAAACACTGCCGCTCACGGCGAAATCCTCGTTAGCCGAGGGACGACCTAAGCCGTTGACCGAGATCACGGTGGTATCCGCCGAAGCCCCCCCGCTGCTGGCGATGGGTGTCAAAACGATTCGTGCATCGAGAAGTTCCAGCGGCGCGATGCATAGCATCAAGCCCGCCAGCACCCGCAGGAATGGGATATTGGAGGTGCTTGGAATTTCAGTCATCACGCTCTAGCAATTCTTGGGGCTGCGACGGATGTCCGTGGTAGAGATAGAGTGCTCCGTAGGTCCAGTTCTGTTTCGGCATACCGGGGAAGTTCACTCGGTCCATCATCAGTGCGATGTAGGGCGCGGGATAACCATCTGGTAGAGGAATGACGTTCGGCCAGATCCGCGTACCGTGATCCTCATTCCAAGGTGGCAGGTGGATGTTCAACTCGCCTGCCGGCTCGAGACCCGGATAGCTGCGCACGTAAACCTTGCGGTCCGCGCTGCCGAACATGGCGTAGCGTTTGGACCCGACTTTAGCGATCGAGGTGCCGGTGCTGTCCATCTCGACGGGGTCACTGATTCGGCTGTAGCCGTGGTCCCAAGCCGCCGACTCCCACATGCTGGCGCGGAATTTTCCGTCATGCTCGGCGAGCAGCATTCGCCACTTGCCCGCTTCCGCATCATAGATTCCGTGAGGGTCCTCATGCATTCCCGGTGGCAGGCCAACGGGTTTGGCGCGCATGATTGAGAATCCCTTGCGAGGATCCCGCTTGCTTGAAACTGCTAGAACAGCCTTCTGCGCGCCTTTGGCATCATTTCCGTAGGCGCTGAAGCCCACCGTCCAGCCGCGCCATTCCTTCGAGGCATCATCGTAAAACAAGTGGGAGGCGAGATCATTCCGGAGCATGCCGTCGCCCATATCGAATACGATGATGCCCTCGAACTTGACGTCGAAGACCGAAGGATTCATCGAGAAAACTCCTTGCAGCGGATGCGGTAGCCCGCGGCCGCGCACGGTCATGGTGAACCACAGTCGGCCTTCGTCTATCAGAGGTTCTCCATTCGGACGGGTGATGGCGCGGATGTCCGCCTGACCGCAACCGGGTGACAAGGTGGCGGTCATTTCATTGATGACGACCGAGGCTCCGGCATGGAGGTCGGTGTGCAGACAGAACTCGAATTTCTGCATCGTGGATTTTTGCCGGAGCTCGAAGTGATCGAAAAAATCTGGGTAGCCGATGAGGTGGGACTGGCCCCGGGTTTCGAGAAACAGGTTCACACCGACGGCGAGCATCTGGACCCGCAAACGCATCGGCAGTACTGGTTCCACACCTTCCGGCAAGGGGAAGTCCTTGCGCACGACTTCCTTGCCATCCTTCACAACCACCCATCGGATCGCTGAACAAGTGCCGGAGGAAACTAACAGCGACGCGCTCAATCGGTTTTCCTGCTCGGAGTCTCGGAAGAGTATCCCGACTTCTCCGGAGCCGACGATTTTATCTAACGAGAGATCATAGGAAGCGAAGGGATTGAATCCGCCGACCCAGCGGTCTACCCGGGCTGCCTGTGTCGCGCGGATTTGCAGTTTTCCCGCGTGGATTTCAACCGTCGGGTCACCTGCAGTTGTTCCGACGGGAGGGTGCATTAGGTCCAGTTCCACGACTTTCGCAGGGTGCAACCCAGCCAGAGGGATTTCCTGGTCGCGGTCGAAGATCATCCGCTGCGTGGCTTGCCGGCGGAACTCCAAGTGCTCGGGAGTCACCTCTGCTTGTGCGAGACCTGACACCACGATGACTGAGAGAACAAGGTGTGCAAAATGAGATATAGAGCGAACTATCATATTAGATCATGCATGGATTCAGAGGGTCAAAGTCACGGTGCACTGACACGTTTCCAAGTGAAGCGTGTTGTTACAGTTTAAAGGACTTAAACTCACCGAGTGTAATGCTTTTCACGCTATAGTCGAACATCAAGGTGTTCCGAAAATTTCCATGAGGCGGCTCCTTCGGGGTACCTGAGGATGCAGTCGAGGGACGGATGATCTGGTCGGTTTCTGTAATCCAAGGCTTGCCTCGGGTCTCTCTAGCAGACAGTTGGAGCGTGGTCATCGCCGGGGTTTTATCTCCAGACCCGTTTGGATTGTAGTTGCCCATCGGATAGAAAGTAGCACCAGTGATGGCATCCGTCTGCATAGCGAAGATCACATAGGTCGGCTGTGCTTTACTCCTCGAATCCTTTGCTTTTGCCCTCGCGGCTGGATAGTCGAACGTGGGAACGTAGAACATTCTTGGCTGAGAATTATCCGGTTGCGACACGGTTGCCAAATACTCTTTTAGATGCCAACTAAGCTGACCACTCGCGGCGTTGTTCTGATACTTGGTGTGGTTATCTGTCAAGATCGGGCCCGGCAGCATGGTGTTGTTATCATTGGCGTAACTCACGATCGACGCCCCGATCTGGCGCAGGTTTGAAACGGAAATCGCGCTGCTAGCATTTTTCCTCATGTTGGTCGCAAGAGGAAACAATAGAGCCGCTAGGACGCCGATCATGACGATCACGATCAACAGCTCAGCCAAAGTGAAGGCGGGGTTGAACTTGCCGAGCTGTTTTTGGTTTTTCATGACTTGATTTAGAAGACTTCGGTGAGTCGCAGTTCTCCGTAGACTACTCGGTTATCCGAGATGAAAGCTGACACCTTTTTCGTTCACCCTACAAGTCGACTGGGTTGCTCCGGTGAGATGCTGCATTCGGTGAGCTTGGCAGTAGATTCACCGACGGCGGCGTAGCAAGGCGAGGACGCCCATCCCGCCAAGCAGTGCGGCTACGTTTGGCTCGGGGACAACGGTAAGGCCCAGCACACCCGTGGATTCGGTGAACTGCCAGGTGTCGTCGCCACTGGTGAGATCCCAGATTCCATCGAGGTCGGTGTCCAACAAGCTGCCGGAATACTGGTCTGCCAGCGAGATCGTGGCGAAAGTTCCCGCTTCGCTGGCCATGTCGAACAGGTTCCACGAGTAGATTCCCGCCCCGAAGATCGCGCCTAAGTCGAGAGTCATCGCACCGCCGTAATTGAGAACACCTGCCGAACCACTACCGGTTAGGTTAATGAAATCATGACCATAGGTGACTCCTGCGCCGACCGTACCATTGATTTCCATGATGGTGGTTCCGGCAAGACCCAGTGTGTCGGTGAAATTCATTTGGCCGGGGCTATTGCCGACGGCAAGGGTTCCGTTGATGATCGCCTTGCCGACAGTTCCCGAGCCGGCGAGCGTTGCGCTAGAGGCGACGGTGGTGAGCGAGCTGGTGGAGATGTTGCCATTGATCACTAGCTTGCCGCCGTTGACGTTGGTCGGGCCAGTGTAGGAGTTGGTGCCATTGGCGAGCACCCAATTGCCTGTTCCGGATTTCGTGATGGTGAGCGAGGTGGCGGTTCCATTTGAGATAGAGCCGTTGATGGTGTTAGCACCTGAAGATTCGCCGGTGAGTTCGAGAATACGGTTTCCTGTGGCACCCGAGTCCACATTTCCGATGATGTTGAGCGAGCCGGCATCACTTCGAATGGATGAGGAGCCATTGCCAAAGATAGTTTTGACGGTGCCATTGATGACGTTGTCGCCGGTAATGTTCACAATCGAGAGCCCAGCAGTCGTAAGGGACAGGTCGGATGCCAACGAGATGTTTCCGGCAGATCCATCTAGACTTAAAAAGCCAAGATTCTGCGCATCGATTGTCTTGGGGCCGGTGCCCAGACCGCTACTGCCGGTTATTTTCAGCTCCCCGGTAGCGATGGTGACATTGCCGGTGAAGGAGTTCGGCTGGGAAAGGGTGAGCGTGTTGTTTCCCAACTTGGTGAGACCACGCACGCCACCGCCCGCGCCGGTGGTATCCGCGATGACGTCGCCAATGGTGAAGTTGCCGCCAGTGGTATCAAAACCAATGATGGATCCAGCATTCATGCCATTGGTGCTACCAGAACTAACAGCCAAGTTGGTAAGCAAGGTGGTGACATTGCCTGTGGTGAATTCATCGGTACCACCGACGTTAAAGGCAAGGGTTGCGCCGCTTTTCACATTGATGTTCGCGGCCGTCCAGTTTCCGGTGGCGCCATTGTAAAGGGATGTTTGCTTGGCGAACTGGAGTCTGCCTGCGGTGATCGCCGTCTGGCCACCGTAGGTGTTTGCACCCGCAAGGTTCAGAGTACCCACACCCTGCTTGGTGAGGCCGAGACCTGTACCGGTGATGGCACCTTGGATGATGCCCGAGATGCCCGTGGCTTGATCAAAAACGCGGGAACCCGTTCCGGCCAAGGTAAGGCCGGTGTTGACGGTACCAAGATTCTTGAGGAGACCGCTGGTATAGGTAATGCCGGTCAGGCTGGTGATGTTCTTGCCGGACATGTCAAGAGTAGTGGATGCGCCGCTAAGTGCCAAAGTGGCGATGGCATTGGTGGTACCAAGCCTGCTTACTCCTCCCGTTACCGTGGTGTTTCCACCCGTGAGGTTGAGATTGGCGGTAGTCGTGTAGGTCGTGTTACCGGCTGTATTGTCGGCCATGGTGATGTTGCCGAAACTTGCGTTACCGCCGCCGATGTTGATGATGGCCTCAATTTTGCCGCCGAGGGATGCATTTGCGTTTACGCCCATGTTTGCCGTCGCGACCTCAAGGGTGCCCTGATCGAAGGAGAGAGTCGCCTGTGCCAGGAAGCCGGTGGTCGAGGTGCCGGTCCCAGTCCGCCTCGCCATGTTCAAGGTGGTGATCTTGGCATCGACACTGTGGCCAGTTAAATTTGCGGTCGCCACGTTGTTGTTTGAGGTGCCAAACGCAGAGTTGATCAGATTCAGCGTGGTGACTGCAGAAGTCGTGTCGGCAGCTCGAAGCTTGAGGGTACCTGCGCTTGTTTCAAATGAGAGGTTACCACCGCCGCGCCCTCCGCTCCCGCTTGGGCCGATGGAGATCGTATTGACGTTGAGGGTGTTTGCGGTGCTACCCAGCTTTAACGTGTGATTGCCTCCCAAGCCCGCCCTATCACCCACGCCGAGTGCGTTCGCGGTGATGTTGCTGGTCGCTGCAAGTTTTACGGTCGTCACTGAACCGAATTGGTTGATACTGACGGAACCCATGCGGAAGGTGCCGGAGGTTCCCAAGTTGGCATTGAACGTGCCAAGGCCGCTCATATCCAGAGAATTGGTGTTGGTGCCAGCTGTTGGGGTCGTTTGCCCGACTTGGAATGTGGAGTTAGAACTGTTGCCAACCGTGAGAGTCCCAGTGCCTCCAGTGAGCGTTACATTCGTGGCCGTCGTAGCGGTGGCACCACTGGCGAGGAGGAAATTTCCCGCAACGGTAAGGGTCTGACCTGCGGCGATGGCTGTCGTGTGCTGGAGAGTGGCGCTTTCCTGAGTGTAGCTCAGCGATGCGATCGAGATGCCAGCGTCTACGATGTTAGTGGTATTGCCTGAGGCCAATGCCCCCGTGGCGTTGAAAGTTACATCGTCGCCCGTGGCGGCGAGGTTGTCGCTCCAGTTGCTGATGGTGGACCAGTTTTTGTCGGCTACACCACCGGCATCCCAAGCAATCGCGGCGGCGTGGATGCTGGTGCCGAGCAAGTTGACGCCAGCGGCGATGGTGGCCGGGAGAAGGAAGATGCGCTTGTTTTTCATGGGCTTACTTGTGGTTTTTTGGGTTTTAGCGGCGAACTCAGTGCCTTTTCTTGAACGATCCTACTTTCACACGGTGAAGATAGGAAAAAGCTGACTGACTATCTTTGGTTCACATTCAGCATCGGCCTGTTGGAAAACGGCAGAGTTTGATTTAATGGGAGCGGGAAGCCCCGAGTATTCCAGAATTTCTCCCTGAAATACGAAGGCAGCGCGCCAAGTGGACTTGCCACGCCCCCTTGTTTCCGAGTGGCGTACCTCACGGTTGAGTTACCTTGAGACGGACAAATTTTTTCGTCGGGTTGCTCGGGGTGAAGGTGTAGGAAATCGTGTCCCCTGGAACTACGGCTTCTGGGGTCCAAGATCCGAGGGCGAGCGTGGTGGAGGTCTCGATGACCCAAGAGACGTCGCCATTAGCGATGGCGTCGCTGCCCTTGGTGTAGGTGATGACGTTGCCAGCGAGATCGCCTGCGGGCTGACTGGAAACCCGCGGGTTCTTGCCAAGAGCGTATTCCACAAGGTTGGAGATGCCGTCGTTGTCGAAGTCCCCTTCTGCCGATTCGCCGGGGATGTTACCCTTAGTCGGATCGTTGGCCCATGAGGCGTAGTTGGAAGCACCACCGCTGGCGGTTAGGAAACCGCTACCGTCTAGCGCGAAACCGGTGAATCCAGTGGCGGAGATCTGGCTGAGTTGGCTGGCGCTCAGGCCCGTGCTCGTTGCGAATTTGAGCGATGAGCCGGAGACAAAGCCGGTCAGGCTGAGCGTGCCGGACCAAGTGCCGTTGCTGTCGTCGAACTCAATCTTGGCTCCAGAGGCGAGGTTGATGGTGGCTGCACCGGTGACGGCGAGAGTGCCAGCGTCTTCGGTGCCAGCGGTCGCCGCATCGAGGGTACCGCTGCCGATCGAGACGGGCGAGGAATCGGGAAGGACGTTGACTGCGCCCAAGGCCAGGTTGCCGCCGCTGATCGTCGTGTTGCCGGTGTAGGTATTGCTACCGGTGAGGATCCACTTGCCAGCGCCGCTTTTGGTAAGGCCGAGTTTACCGGTTCCAGAGGGGTTGGCGATGGGTGAAGCAATCAGGTTGTCGCCGGTGTTAGAGCCGCCGATGGTAAAGGTGCGGTCGAGGTTTTGAGTACCGGTGATAGTGGCGTTCAGGTTCGTGACTTGGGCAGCCGTGGTGGGAGTGTCGAGGGTGACCTGGCGGGTGTCGTAGTTAACAGCAGTGATCTTGGTGCCGGTAGCGATGCCCGTGCCCGCGATGGTCATACCCGGAAACAGGGTAAAGGCGTCGCGCACGGTTAGGACCGTGTTACCGAGTCCAAACAAGGCAGTGGGAGTGCCCGTGCCATTGACAAAGCTGACAGGCGTGGTGCTGGAAAGCACAAGCGTGCCTGCGCCGGACGACTCGAGGGTGGGCGCGGGGCCGACCAGACCGAAGGGGCGGTCGCTGGAGGAATTCGATGCACCCGCATGACGGAAGGTGCCTCCGAAATTGAAGCTGGTGCCGGAGCCGATCGAGCTCGCGGCTCCGCTGGCGGCCATGTTTTCAACGATGGTGGTCCCGACGGCGAAAACTGGAGTCGCCAAGGTGCCTTGGTTGTCGGTGCGCGACAGGGTGAGGGTGCCGGTGCCATGTTTGCTCATGCCTAAAGACGTGGTCGCATCAGTATCCACGAACTGGGAGTTGACCACGACATTTCCGGCCCCGAGGAAGTTAATGGTGCGGACACTGCCGATCACGTTGTTGCGCAGGACGGAGGCCGTCGCCGGAGCACCAAGGGTCAAGGTGCCGGCGGCCGACTCGATCGCGTAAGCACCTCCCGAGGCGGCGATCAGAATATTGCCAAGCCACGCATTGTTGCCGGAGGCGTTGCGCAGGAAGACCGGTGAGCCGAATACGGTTTCGCCTGAAGCGATGTAGCTCTTGCCGGAGGTGTTGATGGTTTTATTGAGGTCGACCGTAATGTTGTTGGCGAGCTCGAGGATGGAAACCATGCGGTTGTCACCGGCGAGGGTGATGGTTTTGGCGGTGGCGACCGGGCCGAGCGCTTCGCTTTGCTCGATGCGCAGGGTGTTGGAACTGGCAATTCCGTTGACCTGGACGTTGCCAGTGAACGTATTGGCCGTTGGAAGGATCAGGGTACCGGTGCCGGTCTTGGTCAGCGCGCGGGCTGCGGTTAGGGCGACATTTTGGCTGAAGGATCCGCCGGCATTGGTGGTGTCGATGAAGACTCCGGATGCGGAATCCAGATTGAAGCCGCTCAGCGAGTTGGAGTTGAACAGGGAACCGATGTCAGCTGCCGAGTAGTAGAAGGCATCCGAGTCATGCACGCCAAGGCCCACGCTGCCCGAGGAGGCGGCGGTGGCGGTGGCAGCGGTTTTAGCTTTTTTTGAGCTAAAAATCAGGCCGCCCGCATCGATCTGTGTGAGACCGTCGTAGGTATTATTGCCCAAGAGGGCGAGGGTGCCCACGCCCTGTTTGGTGATGCCCACGCCCGTGCCAGTGAGGGCGCCTTGGATTGCACCCGAAATGTTAGTCCCTTGGTCAAAGACGCGGGAACCGGTCCCTGCCAAGGTCATGCCGGTGTTGACGGTACCAAGATTCTTGAGGAGACCGCTGGTATAGGTAATGCCGGTCAGGCTGGTGATGTTCTTGCCGGA
>JARWZU010000060.1 GCA_029866215.1 Akkermansiaceae bacterium | reverse complement strand
AGAACACCGATTGCCAAGTCCACCAGCATTTGCCCCAAGGCTAGCTGCTTTGTGAGGCTAAAAGAAGCGCAGGAGGCCTTGAGGCAAAACCATCGTACCAAGTGGATCTTCACCGCTCGGGCTTGCGTTCGTTGAGCATATCGGTAAAGTCACAGCACGTTCATGAAGTGCTGCCAATTCACCCTTGCTGGGTATTTCCTCTCTGCAATCGTCGCCTCCGCTGCTGCTCCAGCTGTCGCCCCAGTCGCAACGGAAATGAATTTTTTTGAAATCATCCTAAAGGGTGGCTTCATGATGTATCCGCTCGCGCTGATGTCGGTGATCACGGTCTTGCTGATCTTGGTTTTCCTTCTGACCATCCGCCGGAATGCAATCGTCAGCGACCGCTTCATGAACGGTGCGGAGATCATGATCCGCAAGCGCGACTTCGCCGGACTGAGCGCATTGAGCCACCAACGCAATGAATGCATGGCGCGCATTATTCAGAAAACCCTCGATTTTATGGGGTCTAACCCAGGAACCTCCTTTGAAAACTTGCGAGAAGTCGCTCAAACCGAGGGCTCTCACCAGTCGGGCATGCTGACCTCACGGATCACTTACCTCGCGGACATCGGAGCCATCGCTCCCATGGTGGGTTTGTTGGGGACGGTCTTCGGCATGATCGAGGCCTTCATGCAAATTTACTCAGGCCAGGTCCAAGGCGTGCGTGAGATGGGTCTCGCGGAGGGGGTTTCCAAGGCTCTGATTGCCACGGCTGGTGGACTCGCCATCAGCATCCCCGCGCTGACGTTCTATTCGATTTTCCGTGGCCGCGTCCAGAAATACACCTCAGAACTCGAAGCCGCCGCAACTCATTTCATCGCACTCCTCCAGCCACAGATCGTTCGTCGCGATCATGCCACGCATGTGGATCTTCCTCTCGCAGGCGAGCGGAAGGACCTTCACGGGATCTAACTGGAATCAGGCATGAAATTCTCAAGTCGCCAGCCACCGCCGATCGCCATTCAGCTGGCACCGATGATCGACATCTTACTTTTGCTGTTGAGCTTCTTCATCATCAGTTGGCAATTCAGTAAGTCTGAAACGGAGCTCAATGTCTCGGTGCCCACGGCACAAGAAGGGGCCGAACCCGAACGCGTTCGAGGAGAAATCATCATCAACGTGCTTGCGGACGGTTTGATTCGGGTGGAGGGGCTGGCCGTGGACCGCAAGGAGTTGCTTGAGAAGCTTTCTAACATCGCCAAGCAGTTTAAGAATCAACCCGTCCGGATCCGCGGCGATGGCGACGTGGCTTACCAACGCATCGTCGAGGTGATCGATACCTGTCAAAAAGCTGGGATTTGGAATATCTCCTTTGCGACCCAACGCCCGACGCCAACGAAGTGAATCACTTGGCAAACGCTTCAAAAAGCATCACGCTGCATCTACCGTGAAACGCGCACTCGCCATCGTCGTGATCATTTCCAGCTCAGTGGTCGGCCAGATCCCTCGGGCGGTAGCGGTTGATCCTGCGCTCAACTCGGACGCCGCGAACGATTTTTTCCTCCGTGGAAAAAACATCTACGACTCCGCCCAAGCCAGCACGACCTACGATACGCGGACGTCCTACTTCCAGCAGTCGGTACAAATTTTCAACGAGTACCTCACTGCATTCCCAAATCATCCGAATGCTGAAATGGCATGGTGGTACCTCGGCAACAGCTACTACCTCTCGGGCCAGATCGATGATGGAAAGCGTTGTTTCAGCACTTTGCTGAACCGCTACGTAAAAGGCAAGTGGGCCGCCGCCGCTGCCTACACGCTTGCAGCGGACTACTATAACAAAGGTGACTATGCCTTCGCCGCGCCGATGTTCGAGCGCTTTGCGGTCAACGCCGGAAAACCAGAAGAGCGGCCACGTGGCAATTATCTCGCAGGAAATTGTTATCGCCTCCTCGGGCGTGACCGAGAAGCGACAGGCCTGTTCAATAAGGTCATCGACGATCCCGCAGGTGGGATTTTTATTCCGCAGTCGAAGGTGGCCCTTGGCAATATCCTTTTAAAATCTGGAAAACGCGAAGAGGCACTCAAATGCTTCGAAGAAGTAATCGGCGGGCCGTATTCTCCAAAAATTTGTGGCGAGGCCGCTCTGAGTGCCGCGCTCATTGCCACGAAGCTCGGCCAGACCACCTCGGCGAACAAGTACCTCCAGCTCATCCTCCACGCGGATGGCATGGAGGATTTCAGACCCGATGCGCAGACCGCCCTCATGGGGCTTTTCTTCACCCAAAAAGAATACCGCAAGGTGGTGGATCTTTTTGCGAGCAGCCAGACCAAAGCATCTGGAGAGAAAGAGGCTGACCGGTTGCTGATCGCTGGGCGGGCCTACATGCGACTGCAGATGCCCAGTGATGCAATCCCGCTTTTCCGCGGGGCCGAGCAGCTCCTCAAGCCGGAATCGGAGGCGGCTTTTCAGGCATCCTACTACCGCCTCCTTTGCTTCTATGACCTCAAGGGCTCGCATCTTCCGGATCAGGTCGACGCCTTTCTTCAGATTTATCGCAAGTCACGGCCAGAGGATCAGAGGATCCACACCGCTCTCATGATGAAGGCGGAGTCCCTATTTGCAAAAAAGGAGATCGCTGCAGCCGCTGCCGTTTATAACGAGATCAACGCCAACAAAGTTAGCGAAAAAAACCGCCCAGGTCTGCTCTATCAGCGGGGTTGGTGTTTATCAGAGGCTGGCGATGCCCAAGGGACGATTCGCTCGCTCAATGAGTTCGTCACGAAGTATCCTAGCGACGCTAGAATCCCGAATGCCATCGCCAAGCGCGCCAAGGCCTACGCCGAGACCGCCGAACTTGCGAAGGCGATCGCGGATTACGACCGTCTCACCGCGGACCATATGCCAGCTGATCTCGCCTCATTTGCGTGGTTAGAGTCTGCACGTTTGCGGCGCACGGCAAATAACATCCCCGACATGATCCTTCGTTACCAAGGGTTGCTGGGACATGTGAAAAACCTAACGGAGAATCTTCAAGCAGAAGCCAATTATTGGATTGGTTGGGGCATGGTGAAATCAAACACTGCGAAGGATGCGATTCCTTATCTAGAGAAGGCGCGGACGCTGCGTCCTGATGCCTACCGCAAACACGCGGGGCTTCTTCTCTCACTCGGCTACTTCGCATCACAGGATCAGAAAAAACTTTCCGAGGAAATCGACCTTGCGATCGAATGGAATTACGAGTCTGACATTCCGAACCAAGCGATCCAATGGTCTGGGATGCAATCCTATAACATGGGTGACTACAAGGTTGCCGCCAAGACGCTCGCCCTCGTTTCAAATCCGGCGGAGCCACGTGAGACGCCTAAAGAAGTCTGGAGATATCTTGCGAAATCGCGCCTCGAAATCGATGACCCAGATGGCGCACTTCTCGCGGCGAATCACGTGCTGGAGGTTGAAGACAATTCAGGATGGAAAGCAGATGCTCTACTAGATCGTGGCCGTGCTCTTCTTGCGCTCAAGCGCACTGAAGATGCTCAAGAATCTGCAAACGAAGCGCTTGCACTGCACCCTCAAGGACACACAAGTGCCGGGCTCAATATTCTAGTAGGAGACCTTGAGATGAAGTCTGGCGACCTGAAGACCGCGGCAGGGAAGTACCTGATCGTGGTGGAATTCCATGACGACAAGGATCTCAAGCCACTCGCACTTTGGAAGCTGATTCAAGTGCTGGACCAGCAATCCGATCAAGCCGAAGCCGCTAAATACCGTCAGAAGCTCACAACGGAATTCCCAGCATGGAAACCACCCGGCGGATCAACAATCTAACACCAGTCAACATTTCATTTTATGATACCTCCAACCACTGCTGCCTCGCCCAAGCCCGCCAAGCGTAAATCTGAAATTCCATGGACCACTGAGAAATCTGCTGATCTATATGGAATCAAGACTTGGGGCCACAATTTCTTTGGCATTAACAAAAAAGGCCATGTCACGGTGAGGCTTGAAGATGATGAGGCGCAAGCAGAGGTCTCGCTCTTTGACGTGATCGACGGGCTGCGCGACCGAGGCACTCATTTGCCAGTCCTGCTTCGGTTTCGAGACCTTCTGCATTCTCGGATCGCTGAGATCAACGAGTCATTCCACAAGGCGATTGCAGAATCAAAATATCGTGGCGAATACCGTGGGGTTTATCCAATTAAGGTAAATCAGCAGCGCCAGGTGATCGAGGAAATCGCAGAGTTCGGCAAGAGATACCATTACGGCCTAGAGGCAGGTTCCAAGCCAGAGCTGATCGCCGCACTTGCTCACATGCACGATCCTGAGGCTTACTTGATTTGCAATGGATACAAGGATGAGGAGTTCATCGACCTTGCGCTTCACGCTCAAAAAATGGGCCTTCGCATCATGCTAGTGTTAGAGATGCCGAGTGAAATGGGCCTGATCCTCGAGCGTTCTCGAAAAATTGGAGTGCTTCCGAATCTCGGCATCCGAGTTCGTCTTTCTACGAAGGGCTCGGGTCACTGGCAGGATAGCGCGGGGGACAAGTCGGTCTTTGGACTCAACGCATCGCAGGTCATTGATGTGGTGGATCACCTCAAAGAGTCTGGCTACATCGGTTGCCTCAAAATGCTGCACTACCATCAAGGGTCGCAGATTCCTAACATTGCAGCGATTCGCGAAGGTGCCACCGAGGCTGTTCGGATGTATTGCGATCTAGTGAAAGAAGGTGCTCCGATGGGTGTGCTCGACATCGGTGGTGGAATGGCAGTGGACTATGATGGCTCACACACGGACTTCCATTCGTCTTGCAATTACTCGGTGGCAGAATACTGCACGGACATCGTTGAGGTGGTTTCACAGATTTGTGATAAGGCCGGCGTGGCGCATCCCAATTTGATTTCTGAGTCTGGCCGTGCGGTGGTGGCTTATTACTCGGTGTTGGTGTTTAACATCCTCGACGTCACCAGCGCACAAAATAGTGAAGTTGCCCCAGCGATTCCAGAAAACGCTCCGCAAAACCTCATGAACATCATCGAGGTGAATAAGGTGATTCATAAGAAAAACCTCCAAGAGTGTTTTAACGATGCAGTTTATTATCGTGACCAGATGCGAGCGCAGTTTTTCTATGGTTCCGCAACCTTGCGCGAACGCGGTCTAGCCGAAGCATGGTTCTGGCACATCGTCACTCGCATTTCTAACCTCATCGCAGATCTCGATGATATCCCAGAAGACCTGCGTGAGCTTTCCTCAACGCTCGTCGACTTTTACTACGGCAACTTCAGTCTATTCCAGTCCTTACCGGATTCTTGGGCGATCGATCAGGTCTTCCCGGTGATGCCGATTCACCGGCTAGAGGAAAAGCCCCGCAATCGAGCGGTGTTGGCCGACATCACCTGTGATTGCGATGGGAAGATTGACCGCTTCATCGACAAAGAGGATGTTGCTAAAATTCTGCCACTTCATGACTTTAAGCCGGGCGAACCCTACTACCTCGCGGTTTTCCTCGTAGGAGCCTATCAGGAAACCTTGGGAGACCTCCACAATCTATTAGGCGATACCAATGTGGTTGGCGTTCATTTGGAAAAAGGCAAACCTGTATACACTCATGAGGTCGAGGGTGACACCGTAGCCGATGTGTTGAGCTATGTGGAGTTTGATCCAAAGGAACTGGTAACGCGCTTCCGCAATTTTGCGGAAAAGGCGGTTACGGAGGGCCGGATCTCACCGAAGGAGCGGCGTGAGATTCTCGATCTGTTCCGTGAAGGTCTTGCGGGTTACACCTATTTCGAAAGTTAGAGGTTCTTGGGCCATGCAGATGGCGCTTTGGCATGGCGCAGCAAACCAGGATTTCTGATGAATGTGAGAAACCATTTGAGATTCTGAAGGTTGATGTGAAAAGCCACCTTTATGAAAACGCCGCCAAGCTTTACGTCAGGAAACCTCTGGATTTTATTGTTCCTTTTGATGATGGGTGCTGCCATTGCGCACCCTGGCCACGATGGTGAGTCGACGGGTTCAGTGGGTCCTCAGCTTGTCTCCACAACATCGGCCACTACGCCTGATGCATCCACCAAGGCCTCTGTGAGTATCGTGGTGGATGGGTTATTTCGTATCATTCGGTCTAACGGACTTCCAGATCACCAGCCGGGAACATTTCCTCGGCGGGGTAATCCTAACAGCATCAAGCCGCAGAGTTATCAGCTCCGCGTGCCGTTGCACCCGAGGGAATCCAAGACTCCGGTGCAGCGTGGCGGGTACTGGTGGGGCATCGCGGTGAATGGGGTGCCATTCGAGCCCGGTACGGCCGAGTCATGGAATAACGACATGCGCTCTGGTTGGCGTTACGAGGCGGGTACCGGTTTTCTCAATCTCGGGCTCGATGAACACAACGCTCACGTGCAGCCGAATGGATCTTATCATTACCATGCCTTGCCGAATGGGTTGGTCAAGATGCTCGGTGGGGACGGAACAAAAATGGTCCTAGTGGCGTGGTCTGCTGACGGATTTCCCGTATACACTGCTCAAGCGCATTCGGTTGCTAAGGACGCGAAGAGTCCATTGCGAAAGATGAAGTCGAGCTATCAGCTGAAAAAGGGCGCTCGGCCGACTGAGGAAAACGGACCAGGTGGAAACTACGATGGCCGCTTCACTCAGGATTTTGAATTTGTCAAAGACCGTGGCGACCTTGATGAGTGCAACGGGCGTTTTGGCAAGACGCCGGAATTTCCTGATGGTACCTATTACTATTGCATCAGCGCTGAGTTTCCATTTGTGCCGCGGATGTGGCGGGGTGAGCCTGATGCCAGCTTCAACAAGGGAGACCGCCCACCTCGCGGAGGCCCCCGTGGCAATTTCCAACGTCATGCACCCACGGGCAATTCGCCACGTGGGACCTTAAAAGACGGCCCTCCGGGTGAGCCGTGATGGTGGCAAGTAGGTGATCGTAACGACTCGCTTCCAGAGCTCCTCTCACGAGGGCCGTTAGAATCTCAAACGTAGCCGAGCTCGATGGCTTTCGCGTCGATGGATGCGTCGTTATCGAGCAACTCTTGGATGGGATCCCAACGACCTGAAAGCAATGCCTCCCGCGCGGAGTCGGGCATGGTCACAGGAATATCGAGCCCACCCGAAGTGCGGACGCGGAGCGCTTGCACGTCGATGGTGACCACCGTGTCAGGGTCTGCCTCGATTGCGTCGCGTAGCGTGGCAACGTCGGCAGCGCTTGCCATCACGCAAGGCATGGCGAGGGTGGTCGAGTTCCCGTAAAAAATTTCGGCAAACGACTCGGCGATTACGCCATTGAAACCGTACTTGCGGAGAGATTGAGGAGCATGCTCGCGTGACGATCCGCAGCCGAAGTTCACGCCGGCCACGAGGATCGAGGCATTGGCGAAGCGTGGGTCGTTGAGTGGGTGGTTTGTTTTCGCCCCGTGTTCATCGAAGCGCACATCGTAAAATGCAAACTCACCGAGTCCGTCGAAGGTGACGCATTTCATGAAACGAGCCGGAATAATGCGATCAGTATCAATGTCTGCGCCGGGAATGAAAACAGCGCTACCGAGAACGGAAGGAACGGGTTCAAGTGCCATAATAAGAATGATTAGGAAATATTAGAATCAGAACGATTTTGCTCAAGCAACCGATGCAGGTGTGTTGAGGTCAAACAGCTCACGAGCATCGGTGATCGAGCCCTTGATCGCGGCAGCGGCGACCATTACCGGAGACATCAGGATCGTCCGGCCGGTGGAGGAACCCTGGCGACCCTTGAAGTTTCGGTTAGAAGATGATGCGCAGAGTTGGTCGCCGACGAGTTTGTCTGGGTTCATTGCGAGACACATCGAGCAGCCTGCTCCCCGCCATTCAAATCCTGCGGCGCGGAAGATCTCTGGAAGCCCTTCTTGTTCGCACTGGATCGCGACGATTTGTGAGCCCGGAACCACGAGGGCTTGGACCCCCGGAGCAACGTGGTGGCCTTGGATGAATCTCGCAACCTCGCGAAAATCTGAGATGCGCCCGTTGGTGCAGGAGCCGATGAAGGCGACGTCGATTTTGACTCCCTTGATCGGGGCGCCAGCATCAAGTTTCATGTAGGCCAGCGCTTCCTCGATCGAAGCCTTTTCAAGTGGCGTGGAGGCGGTTGCAGGATCTGGAATGCTTTCCGAAATGAAGATTCCGTGGTCTGGCGAGATTCCCCAAGTCACGGTTGGCTCGATGTCTGCAGCGTTCAGGGAAACCACGTCATCGTAATGGGCATCGGAATCGGAGGCGAAGGACAGCCAGCGAGCGGCCGTTGCGCTGAAGTCGGTCATGTCGACATAGGGGCGGCCGTGGAGATAGGCGACCGTCTTGGCATCTGGGTTGACGTATCCGCAGCGGGCGCCGCCTTCAATGGACATGTTGCAAACCGTCATCCGTTCTTCCATCGACATGCGATCAAAGACCTCGCCGGCGTATTCATAGGCATAGCCGATGCCGCCCTTGGCGCCAAGCAGACGGATGATATGCAAAATGACATCCTTGGCATAAACGCCGGGCCGGAGGTCGCCGTTGACCTCGATGCGGCGGACTTTGAGTTCCTCGAGCGCAAGTGTCTGGGTTGCAAGAACATCGCGCACCTGTGTCGTACCGATGCCGAAGGCGATTGCGCCGAAAGCACCGTGCGTTGCGGTGTGTGAATCTCCACATGCGATGGTCGTTCCCGGTTGGGTGATTCCTTGTTCGGGTCCGACAACATGGACAATTCCTTGTTTTCCGGAACTGAGGTCAAAATAGGTGACGCCAAAGTCGTCCGCATTTGCGCGGAGCGCTTGCATCATTTCTGCCGCAAGCGGATCTTGCGGGGCATCTTGGTTGATCGTCGGAACAATGTGGTCAACTGTGGCGAATGTGCGCTGAGGAAATTTTACCTTCAAGCCGAGGTCACGAAGCATCCCGAACGCCTGAGGAGAGGTCACCTCGTGAATTAGATGAGTGCCGATGAAGAGTTGCTTGCGACCATCAGAGATGGTGCCGACGGTGTGAGCGTCCCAGACTTTTTGAAAGAGGCTTTTTCCCATGATATGAAAGATGCGCTTTGGTTGAGGTGGTGGGGGGAAAACCTGCCCATCTGCGATCAGAATGTCAAAGGCGGATGCAAATTCCACCGAGAAAGAATCAAAAAACGACTCTTGAGGTCAGCGAAGTTCGTTCATGAGCCCCCCAATGATCGCGATAAGGGTAATCACACCGAGCGAGGTTAGCGTAATTTTTAAAATGTTCAAAGGTTTACGCATCGATGCTCCTGGTCCATCGACCCACTCGTCCCAGGATCGTTTGGATTGAGCACCTGAACGATGATAGTGACGAAGGTTGCTCGTGTAACGGATTTTGGCGGCGCTCGGATTGGGCTTTTTCATGACGCATGGATTAATTAAAAAAAATCCCGGCACTCTGGAACAAAGTGACGGGAGGGATAAAATGCGGGACTCAAATCAATGACCAATCGAGAACCGGAAAGGCCATCATAAAACTGAAAACGAAGAACTAAAAGCGTTTAGGTCACTTTGCGGGGGTGACCTGGACTTCAGCCTCTTGGGCTGGAGCTTCTTTGATTTCATGGAACCAAGGGAGACGGTGCAAGCGAGGTGGCTTGCTGTCACTGGTGCAGCAGCAGGAGGCTGCAAGGAGCGTGAAAGCGGAAGCGAGAAGGAGGCTGAGGGTGCGTGTCATATTGGTCAGGATGATAAGTTTCTGGATTAAGTTATAAGGAGAATGAAATTCGAAACAACTTATTTTGCTGGAGTAACGTAGGTGCTCTTCGTCGATGCAGGAGCGGCATTTGGGCAGCAGGAAACTGCAAGAACGGCTGTAGCGATGGAAAGAATGACAAGTTTCATCGGTGAAGTAGGGTTATGGATTATAAATGCCGACGAGCGATAACGCCGACGGTTCGGAATATGATCGCCACGGATTCCCTCTGCAAGTCTAAAGAATTGGTAGGAATCTGGATGGGCGGCATTGCTTTTGGGGGTTGCATTGGCGTGCGGTTTTCTTGGCAGGGATGAGAATGCCGCTGGAATCCATTCTTCCCACTTGTATATTCTTCAGGAATCCAGAACCTCAACCCATGCCATCATCGTCAGTAGCTGATCCTCGTTTCAACGAATTTGTGATTCTCCAAGCGCAAAACGCGGGGCTCTTTCTAGGCCAGATACCAAACCCCCACCATGGCCAAAAACAAATCAATCTGCGGGCTGCGCAGTCGGTGATCGATTCACTTGAGATGCTTTTATCCAAAACCTACGGCAACCTCACCCTTTCGGAAGAAAAGCTCCTCTCCACCGCTCTCGACAATCTCCGCCCGCTTTTTAACGCTGCTGTCGAAGATTCCAATGACCAAGCACCCTGACCTTATTTTATGAATTTCGATCCATTTCACATCGGCATCGTCCCTGTCGGCGGCCCGACACCCTTTTTCGTCCTCGGTCCCTGCGCGTTGGAGAGTGAGGCATTTGCGTGGGACATGGCCAAGGCATTGAAGGAAATTGCAGACCGCACGGGCATTCATTTCATTTTCAAAGCATCCTTCGACAAGGCAAACCGGACCTCGGTGGGGGCCTTTCGTGGGCCTGGCGTGCGTGGTGGATGCCGCATTCTTGGCGAGATTGGCAAGGCACTTGGGGTTCCGGTCACGACCGACATCCATACCGCAGAACAAGCGGAGATCGCCGCTGAATTTGTGGACCTCCTTCAAATCCCTGCATTTCTTTGCCGCCAGACCGACCTGCTTGAAGCCGCCGCCAAAACAGGCCGCTCGGTGAATGTCAAAAAAGGCCAATTTCTTGCGCCCCTCGACACGATCAACATCGCCGGCAAAATGCGGGCCTTCGGTTGCGACCGCTTTTTGATCACCGAGCGCGGAACCACCTTTGGCTATAACAACCTCGTGGTCGACATGCGGTCACTCTATTGGATGCGCCAAGAGGGCTTGCCCGTGATTTTTGATGCGACCCATTCAGTCCAACGCCCTGGCGGTCTTGGCGGTGCAACCGGCGGTGATGGCGAGCTTGCCCCTGTTCTTGCCCGCGCCGCGATCGCGACGGGGGTGGATGGCCTGTTCATGGAAGTCCACTCAGACCCCGCCAATGCGATGTCGGACGGCCCGAATCAGATTCCGCTGCAGTTCATCGAAGAACATCTTACCAAACTGATTGCCATTCATCACGCCTCTCACGACACGCAAATTTCTGCTCGCTGATCCCACACCGCCGTTGCGCAGCATTCTTACAATCCTCACTTTGATCGCCCCTGTCTCGGCAGATGCAGCCGAGGCCATGGCAAAAAGTGTGCCCAAGCCGGTCGCAACATCTCTGCTCCCAGACGGAAGCGAAATGAAGGAGATGTTGTTGCCTCGTTTTGACCCGAACCAAAAACTGGATCAGCTTTTAAAAGCAAAAAAGGTGACTCTCATCCATGCGGGTCAATTCGCTGGTGAGACCGTTTCGATCGAACTTTTTAATCCCGACACCAGCCCACGGGTTCGCATCGATCTCGAAACGGCGTTAATCGATCAGACAAGCTCCTTGGTGAGCACGAAAAAACCCGTACAACTCCAAACTGCTCGCATGCAATCCAACGGCAGCGGGCTTTATTATGAGTATGAGCAAAATCGAGGCTTCATGACCGGTCCAGTGACCACGGTTCTTCACCCCTCATCTCAGACAACGACTATGCAAAACCCCACCAAAACGCTTCGTGCAACCGCTGCGATCGGCATGGCGCTGATTTCACAGCCACTTCATGCGTCGCCACCCACCGCACTGAAGCCACCAGAAGTCACCGCGCTTCAAGCAGAAGCCAACGCAAAATCTCCAGTAGCTGCCACGGCCATGGCGGCGGCCCATGCCAGCCTCAATGCAGATCTAACCGATTCCGCGGTGGCTACCCAAGCGGCGAACTCGTTTATCGCGGCCCACCAAGTACCTCCTATCGGTGTCCCCGCCCCTTCCGCGGCACACCCCCTCGAGGTCAAGCCCAGTTTAAACGATACAGTCATTCAATGCGAAGGGGGCGTGTATTTTGACGCAGAGGAAGGAGTGCTCGTTTATCTCAAAAACGTCACGGTGAAAGATCCGCGATTTGACCTTTCCGGTGCGGATGAGCTGAAGATCTTTTTTGCCAAGAAACCTGCCAAACCCGAGGGCAGACCGAATACGGAGACAATCCAGCCTGGAGCGGATGGAAAGCCAAAAGCGGCCAAATCGCCCCAGGTAACTTTGGGCAACCCAGAACGCATCGTGGCCACTGGAGCAGTTAGAATCGACCAAAAAAGTACGGAGGGCAAAGAACCGATCAAGGCATCGGGTGCCATTTTCCGCTACAACATCAAGGCGGATGAGGCGATTCTCAGCGGCGGATATCCATGGTTCATCCAAGGAACCACGTTCATGCGAGCCAAGGAGCCGAATCTCATCCTCCGCATCTTCCCGAAGACGGGTAGTTTCGTCACTGAAGGAAATTGGGAAATGGGTGGCAACATCCAAGAAAAACGATAAGCATCCGGCTCGTAACCCACGGCGCACCGCACGCCATTTTCCTAATGCACGATCCAGGTTCCACATGCTCTAACAAAAAATCTGCTGTTCTCTTCGCGGAGGGCTTGCGCAAGTCCTATGGGGACCGCCCAGTGGTAGATGGGGTATCGATCAGCGTCCAGCCTAGGGAAATTGTAGGCCTGTTAGGACCTAACGGCGCGGGAAAGACGACTTCTTTTTACATGATCGCCGGCCTTGTCCCAGCCGATGCGGGAGAGGTTTGGTTCAATGGTCATGACATGTCCCATTTGCCAATGCACCGTCGTGCAAGGTTGGGACTCGGCTACCTTCCTCAAGAAGAGTCTGTATTCCGCAAACTCTCGGTCATGGATAACCTACTCGCAATTCTCGAGACGAGACCGCAGCTCAGTCGTTCTGAGCGCCATGATCGTGCGCACGACCTTCTCGATCGCTTCGGAATCACCAAGCTAGCCAAGTCACTCGCAATCACACTTTCGGGTGGCGAAAAACGCCGCCTTGCGATTGCCCGCTCGCTTTGCTCAGACCCAACGCTGTTGATGTTAGATGAACCCTTTGCTGGGATCGATCCCATTGCGGTGGAGGACATTCAGCGTATTGTTCGCGAACTTCGCGACCGCGATGGCTTGGCGATTCTCATCACGGATCATTCGGTGCGCGAGACGCTGAGCATCACCGACCGCGCCTTTTTGATTCATGACGGCAGGGTTATTCTTGAAGGGGCTTCGGATGAACTGGTCAATGACCCCATCGCCCGGAAGCATTACCTCGGTGATGATTTCCGGATGTGAATCGATCTGCTCACGCAGACCGGTTAGGCTTCAATCGGCGTGTCAGCATTTCCAGTGCATCCTTCGCCTCGGAGACTCGAAGGAATCGTGCTGCGACAAAATAAACCGCTGCAGCCAGAGCGATGGTTAGGCTGAGGCAAGCGATCTTGGGAATCAGCGGGATCTCAGTGAGATTCGAAAATACGAGGTGATTTGCAGCGAGGCACACGCCTGCCATGCCAGCACCGGCGATGGCGAGTTTCCCGAGTAACCATAGCAGTTTCCCCGTCCCCAGTTCTCCCGCAAACTTACGCATCGCTATGAAAAGCAGCAGGAAATTGAAGAGCGCGGAAATGCTCGTCGTTAGGGCCAACGACTCATGGCCCCAATGAAGGACGTAGACAAAAAAGTAGTTGAATCCGAGGTTTAACCCCAGAGCCAGGAAGCTCACGATCATCGGAAGCCACCGTTTGTCGACGGCATAGAAGGCAGGTTGAAGCACCTTGAGTGCCGCATAAAAAACCAAGCCATAACCGTAGGCACGCAACGCCGCCGCAGTCTCGATGCGCTGATGCGCGGTGAAGGCCCCATGTTCGTAAATCACGCTGATAATCGGTTCTGCTAGAAACACTAGGCCGATGGTTGATGGAATTACTAGAAATGCGACCAGCCGCAAACCCTTGGCCAAGGTGGGACAAAAATCGGCTGATATGCCCCCGATCGCGGCTCGTGATAAGGCAGGGAGAGTGACCGTTGCCACAGCGACCCCAAAGATCCCGATCGGGAGCTGCATCAAGCGGAAGGCACAATTCAACCAACTCACCGCGCCCGCGCCGACATGCACTGCAAACATGGAGTTCACCACCACGTTTATCTGCACCACCGAGGATGAGATGACCGCAGGACCCATGAGGCGCAAAATCTGACGGACGCCCGGATCGCGCCAGTGGAAATCCACCGCAAATCGATAACCCGCCCGCCAAAGCGCAGGGAACTGGCAAACGAGTTGTGCAAGACCGCCGATTACCACTCCGATCGAAAATCCGATGAGGCTGCGTGGTCCCCATGAAGGATCTAACCAATAGCCAAATGCGGCTCCGCCAAGCATTGACCCGAGATTGAAAAAACACGAAGACAGCGCCGGCATCCCGAAGATGTTCTTTGCGTTTAGCATTCCCATCACGAGAGCAGCCAACGAAACTAACAGAATAAATGGATACATCACTCGCACCATTGTCACGGTGAGGGCGATATCCTCTGGATGATAAATTCGGCGGCTTTGATCGCCCCGTGCGAGCGAGGTAAGTAGGTCCACGATCCATGGCGCGGCGAAGATGCCAGCGAGCGTGATGAGACTCATGAAAACGGCGGACAAGGTCATCATCTTGTTGGCCAGCACCCATGCAGATGCATCTCCCTCAGACTTCAGCCTCTTGGAAAATGTTGTTACAAATGCCTGAGAAAGTGCACCCTCTGCAAACAAATCTCGTAGCAGGTTCGGCACGCGAAACGCCAGCTGAAAGCAATCAAGCGCTGCTCCCGCACCAAAGATGGTGGTGAACATGACCTCTCTCGCAAGCCCAAGCACGCGGCTTGCCATCACGGCAGCACTGACTTTCCAAGTGGCTTTGGCAGACATTAGATTTACAAGCTCTCGCTACTCAAGATCACCGCGAGCACCGCATGATCACCGGGCGAAAGCGTGAGTTCGTCATCAGCGACATTGCCTGATTCCACACAGACCATACCAACATATTCCTCATCACCAAAGTCGGGCATACGAATCGACTTCGCAACCCAGGGATTCCATACGACGGTCGATTGCGATCCTGATTTTGCGATGCGGATCTTGCGGCCGAAGCCGGGATCAACAATTTCGGTGGTGGCCGTGGTGTTGAAATAGACCCGATCCATCTCACCTTCAAATCGGATAGGTTCATGACCCTCGGTGGCGATCAAGTCGGCGACGTTGTCGTGGTAATGAACGTTGGAAAGACCGGTGATGGAAATGTCTGAAATCGAACGGATGTGAAAGTACGTGTGAAGGCAGTTCTCAAAGGTGAATGGCTGTTCGGAGGTGTTCGTAACACGAAGCTCCATCGACAGTTGATCCCCGACGGTGACCATGAATTCTACTCCGTATCCATTCGAGCTAGGCAGGCGAAGAACCAGTTGAACCGCTTGGCTCGGGAGAATCGCGGTGGCAATAAGCTCCCACTCGGTGGTGCGTGCAAATCCGTGGGCAGGGTGCCCATCGCGCGGGCCAAACCATGGGAAAATGATGGGCACGCCTCCGCGGATCGGCTTGCCTGCGGCAAACTCGCTTGCGGCGCTCATGAACAACAGCGGTGGCTCGCCGTGTTTTTGAAAGTGACTCACATGCGCACCATGTAGATAGATTTCAGCACGACTGAACGCACTTTCCACCAGAATTTTTGGCAAGCTGCCTGCACCCGCTGTGAGGGTAAGATTGCCAGGAATTTCGAGAGAGTGATCGTTCATCGGTAAGTTATTTCTTCTTGCGGAGGAATGGCGGAAGGTCGAGATCTTCGCCCTCGAAAACGTTGGGCGTCTCGCCCTCGAAGCGGCCACGATTCAGGGAGTCGAGCGAGAGCTCCGCTTGGGGTCCAGACGATTTGATCCCAAGCTTGAGCTTCGGATGTTCTGCATCAACTGGCGCAACAGGTGTTTCTAATAAACTTTCTGGTGAGCTAACAGAATCTAATGGAGTGATCGAAGTATCGAATACCTCAGACTCCGGCTCATCTTCAAGCATTGCTAGGTGGTCCGGTTCATCCATCATTGCATCGCTCGCGATCGTATCATCTGTGAAGGTGAATGAGGCGACATGCTTTTCAGGCTTTGGTGTTTCAGGCTCCGTTGAGAATAAGGGGAGTGCTTCCGCTTCGCGGGTGGCCTCAGGAACTACCGCGTCGCGTGTCGCACTCGGTTTGCGTGGCGTCGTGGCTGGGAGTTCGTCAATGGGATCGGGGATCAGGCTTTCCGGCGCCTGATGGCTCAATGACGCACGTTGGGACGTGGCAAGTGAGTCCTCCGGCAGTGCGCTGATTAAGGTGATGGAGAGGGAGTCCCCCATGCCTTGGTCGATCGCTGCACCAAAGAGAATCTGAGCATCAGCGGGAACGAATTTTTGCAAGCGCTGCATGAGAAGCTCGATTTCGAATAGAGTTAGATCAGGCCCTCCGGCAAGATGGACGAGCACCGTTTGGGCGGTTTTGAGCAGCGCGCCCTGATCCAACAGTGGGCTGTTCAGCGCATTTTTCAATGCTTTCGCCGCGCGGTCTTTGCCGTTCGCGATGCCGGATCCGAAAAGGCAGCGTGACCGATTTGTCCGTAAAGCACTCATGAGTTCATCGAGCCCCACGTTGATGATGCCGGGTCGGATGACCAAACGGAGCACGGCCTTGATGGCCTCGCCAATCATATGGTCGGCTGCGGTGAACGCTTCATGGATTCCCTGCTTTGCAAGTACGAGTTCACCCATGCGATTGTTGTCAAAAGTGACTAGCGCGTTGGCCAGCACGGCAAGCTCGTTGAGTGCCGTCTCTGCCTGTTCGCGGCGGCGCAATCCTTCAAATGCAAATGGCATCGTCGCGAATACGACCACAAACGCCCCTTCTTCCCGGGCAATTCGAGTGACCATCGGCGCCGCCCCGGACCCCGTGCCTCCGCCTAGCCCGACGCAGAGAAACACAATCGCACGCCCGCGGATGGAACTGCGAATCTCACTCTCTGCCTCTAACACTGCTTGTTGTCCGAGGCCTGGATCACCGCCCGCACCGAGGCCTCGTGTTAGACTGCTGCCGAGTTGAATTTTCTCACGCGCTAGGCAGGTCGATAGCGTTCTTGCATCGGTGTTGAGGCCTAACAAGTCCGCGTCTTCTATCCCATCAAGGGCAATTCGTTCGAGCATGTTCGATCCGGCTCCACCGAGACCGATGATTTTCACGGCGGATGATGGAATCGTTTGCTGGGGATCTCGGGCGTATGGAATCATAGAAATTTAACTGAAAAGTTTTAACGTTATGTGTTAGATTGGGTGAATGGAATAGCTTATCGACCAAATGGCCAGATCATGCGACCGAGTTTTTTAAACATGCCGGTTGGGCCCGCGCGCTCGGTTTCGAGGATTTGTGCGTAGCGGATCAATCCGATGGCCGTGGCGTAGTGAGGATCTTTGAAGCTCGCTTGGACGCCACTGACTTCAGGTGGTTCGGGCCGATAGATGTCGCGACCAAAGACGTCGAAGGCGAGCTCGCTGAAGCCGCGCATGAGGCTCGTGCCACCGGTGAGGAAGATCCCTGAGCCGATCTGCTCGACGGCTCCGGCGGGTAGGCGTGCACGCACCAGTTTGAGAGTTTCTTCTAGGCGTTGCCGGATCACTTCGTTGAGGATGCTGCGTTCCACCTCGACCTCGGCAAATCCGCGGTCGTCAGTAAGCTTGGCGATTCCAACCGAGCGGGCGAGGTCAGAGGAGGCGTCGCCTTCCATGATTTTCAGGCGGTCTGCTTTTGAAAATGGTAGCCCGGTGACGAGGTGAATGTCATTGGTGACATGGTCGCCTCCCACGGGAATGCAGCCTGAGGCCGCGATCGCACCGTTGAGATAGAGCGCGTAGTCGGTCGTTCCACCTCCGATGTCGATGACGAGAGCTCCACCTTCGCGGTGATCACGGTCGAGCGCCATTTGTGCGGTTGCAATTGGCGAAAATACAATCTCATCGACTTCTAATGGCATTTCTCGAACGAGCTTGATGCTATTTTGAATCCGTGTCGCGATGCCATGGACGATGTGAAAATCTGACTCAACCGTCTTGCCGAAAAGGCCCACGGGACTGGTTGAGTGCTCTAGCCCATCGAGTCGGTAGTTTCGAACGATCGAGTGAAGAATGGCGTGATCGCGTAAAATGGGCACCTCGCGTGCGATGTTGCTCGCCTCCTCGACGTGCTCGCTTGCGACGACGGGTTCGCCATCAGGTAAGCGATAGGTTCCACAGTTGTTGACGCCTTGGAAGTGAGCGCCGGTGACCGCAAGATAGACACTGCCAATCTGGACACTGCTCGCATCTTCGGCCTTGGCCAGTGCGTCTTTGAGGCAGGCACGAGCTTGGGCGAAATCATAAATTTCACCTTTGCGGATGCCAGCGGTTTTCGTGACGCCGATCCCTAGAATTTTGACAGCGCTGTCTGGTTTGATTTCGCCGACGACCATGCAGGTCTTGCTGGTGCCGATTTCGAGTCCGACATGAATTTGGGTGCGACGAGCCATGGCTGAAAGGATAGAGATTGGAGTGGATGATTAGCGCTTTTGAACGGTACTCCGCACGCGGGGAGGAGCACTGTCGCGAGCATCGGCTTCTGACGGCTCCGGCACGGGCACTGCGCGTGGAATGACCGCCTCGCTGTGGACGGTGATTGGAATGTTGTGCTTGGGAATCAGGTTGATGGTATCGATGAGATAACCTTTTTGGTTCGAGTGATCCATCGCTGCGCGAAGGTTTTGGATTTGGCGGTCGTGATCGCCGAGGCCGAAGGTGGCGGTGGCTCCTTGGCGTGTGACCAGTTGAATTGACCATGCGTTGCCTTGATGGATCGAATCGATCCAGTCTGCGGCGTTGGGATCTGTCTCACAGGCGGAGTCTAACAATCGGAAGCAATGGCCCAGCTCGGGATGGCGAATAGGTTGGCCGACGGTGAGCGGGTGCTCTGCGGAAGTGGGGAGATGAATGATCGGAAGTTTGGTGGCCGCGGCAAGGCCATTCTCGGTGCATGGGTAGGCGATTCCTGAAACATCTACCAAGAGCGATCCGGCCTGGCGGGACGCTGGAAATCCCGAGCTTGGGCAGGAAATCCATGCGCGGGGGACTCTCGGAGTGATGCGCACCTGGAGTTTGCCAGGAAGATGGCGTTCGACTGCAGCATCTGCGACGGCAGGCATTCCTTTGAGCGTCGCGGCCAATCCACCCACGTCGATCGCAAAGATGTTAGGAACTGGGTCGATTCCGATGATGTCTGCCACCCCGACCTCGTCGATGACCGGGTTAGGATTGAGGTCAATCACCTGCAGGCTGAAATCTGGATTCTGATAGAATGCGCGCTGGACTCCTTGCCAAACGCCCCAACCGATTCCGGCGAGGACCGCAAGAATGGCGCAAAGTTTGAAGATGCCGGTACTGAAGTTGAGGAAGCCGAACCAAGCGATGCGTGGTGACATCACGCGGACTTCGAGCACTTTGGAGCGCGAGCGGCGGCGTGGATGAGTGGTTCTGCGTTTGAACATGTTAGGAACGGAGTTGGAGCGAAAGCTCGGCGATGGTCTTACAGAGTTCAGGAAATGAAATGCCGGCAGCGGCGGCGGCCTTGGGGAGCAGGCTGGTCTCGGTCATGCCCGGGATCGTGTTGGCCTCTAGGACAAATGGACGATTTTGAGAATCTAATAGAACATCCACTCGCGAGTAGATTTCGACGCCCAGCGATCGGTGAGCGGCAAGGGCGGCGGCTTGCACGGCCATCGTCGTTTCGAGATCCAAGTCGGCTGGGCAAAAGTATTCGCTGCCTTTTGCGCCACTGAGCCAAGGGTATTTACTCGCCATGTCGTAAACTCCGTCGGGCGGTGAAATGTGGACAATCGGCAGAGCGCCATCATTTAAAATCGCGACTGTGAGCTCCATGCCGTTGATGAATTCCTCGACCAGAATTTCGTTTCCATACTTGGCGGCGTCTTGCATGGCTTGAGCGGCATCGGCTTGGTCGCGAACGATGTGGACGCCGACGCTCGATCCTTCGCGCGGTGGCTTCACGACGAAGGGTGCGGAGAAAGACGGCAGCTGCAGTCCCTCAGAAACATTGATGATCTCCGCACGTGGTGTCGGCACGTGGGCATGGAGGAAGGCGGCTTTCGCGAGGTTTTTATCAAACGCGATGCGGCTGCTTTTCGCACCAGCGCCGGTGTAAGGGACCCCGAGGTCATCGAGGAGGGATTGCAATTCGCCATCTTCGCCAAAGGTGCCGTGGATGACATTGAACGCAAGATCGGT
>JARWZU010000051.1 GCA_029866215.1 Akkermansiaceae bacterium | reverse complement strand
GTCTTGGGTGAGATTGGTGAACACACAGGCGTCAAATCCGATCGCAGAGACTCGTTTTTGATGAATGCCGTGTGAAGAAACCTCCATGGCCACGCCACGGCAGCCATGGTCGCGCATCTTCCCTAACAGCGCAGCGAGCTCGATCGAACCCGGAGTGGTGTGCTTGGCCACCTCCACCGTCTCTCCATCATCCACAAGAATCGTCCCTAACAAACCCGCACGATGCCACACGGATTTCATGAGATGATGCAGCAGGAATGAAGTGGTGGTCTTACCATTGGTCCCCGTGACTCCCACCATCGCAAGATCTTTCCAAGGGTCTCCCTCAAAAGCGGCCGCGAGCAAGGCGACCGCCAACCGGCTATCAGGCACATGCAACCAAGTCACCGCTGCCGCCAAGTCAGGCGGGGGAGCGATTTCTGCTAGAATCACCGTGGCACCTGCCGTCATGGCATCATCGATGAAACGGTGCCCATCGAGATTTGTGCCGCGGACCGCCGCAAAAATCATGCCCGGTCCTACTTCGCGCGACGATGATGAGATCCCGGTCACTTCGGAATCCAGTGATCCAGCGATCGTGACTTTAGGCAAATGAGAGACAATATCGCGGAGAATCATTGGGTGACGGCAATCGGTGAGCTGGTGTTTTCGGTCGGTTGGAGATTCATATGCGATGCAACTCGTTTGCCGATTTTACTGAAAATAGGAGCGGCGATCAGACCACCCTGATGTTTTAGACCCGGAATCCTTGGATCATCGATGACCACGATGCAGACGAAGGCAGGATCGTGCGAGGGCATCATGCCTGCGAACGAGGTAATCATGCGATCCGTGAAGTAGCCGCCCTTTGGATTATGCTTTTGAACGGTTCCAGTCTTACCTGCAACGAGGAAACCAGGGACGGCTGCGCGGGTCGCGGTTCCGCCGGTGACCACCTTTTCCAAGGCGCTTCGCATCTCGCTTGCGGTCTTGGGCTTGAGAACTTGGCGAACCACTTCGGGTGGATAATCTTCCACCACCGTTCCGTCATTCGCGATCAAGGATCGAACAATGTGCGGCTTTCTGAGGTTTCCATCGCCGGCAATCACCGAGTAGGCGCAGGCAAGTTGCAGAGGGGTCACGTTCGATGCATAGCCGTAGCATGCACGCGAGAAGTCCACTTCATTGCCCGTATTGCGCGCAGTCCCCGCACTTTCACCGCTCAAAAGAATTCCGGTCTTCCGGCCAAATCCAAAGCTTTGGAGGTATTCGTAGAAGCGCTTCGCTCCAAGCTGACGCCCGATGCTAAAGGTGCCGATGTTGTTCGATTTCTGGAGTACGCCTTCAAAGGTGAGCGCTCCTGCAGGGTGATCATCCCTCACAACGTACCCCTTACCCTGATAGAGCCCATTGTGGCAATTGATCGACTTTTGCGGAGTCACTAGGCCTTCATTGAGCGCTCCGGCAGTTGCTACAATTTTAATCGTCGAACCAGGTTCATAAATCGCCTGGATGGCATAGTTATAACCATTTTCCGAAATGTCCTGCTTTAGGTTCAGGTCGAAGTGCGGGCGACTGGCCATCGCCAGGACCTCACCCGTTTTGGGGTCCATCAAGACCACCGCTCCCCGCTGCGACTGGAAATGCGTTAGACCCGCATCCAATTCTTCTTCAACGATCGACTGAATCCCCATGTCGATGGTGAGCTTGACGTTCAAGCCCGCACGCGGCGGGGTCAAGCTGCCCGCATTGCCAGGAACCACGAGACCTCGTGCGTCCCGGCAATGTTCCCGTGAGCCATCGCGCCCCGCGAGAAATGATTCCATCGTTGACTCGATTCCGAACAATCCAAGAACTTGGGTGTGTGGCTTCCCTTCCTCATCCTTCTTTTCAACCTCACCCGTGAAACCAACCAAGTGGGTCGCAAGGTTGGGCGCGGAATACCAACGCTTGATCGAATTCTCGAATTCAAACCCTTGAATGCGCCGCCCTTCGATTTCCTTCCGCAAATTTTCCGCAATATCATCAGGCAGATCTTTCGCAATCGGCACCCATTTTCCTTTGCTGGTTAGAATCTTGTCACGGAGCTCGTCGCGGCGCATGCCGAGCGGCCGAGCGATGATGCCAACCGAGTAGTCCAGATGGCGCTGTACGATTGAATCCGCCGATTCGCGAATCAATAGATCACCTCTCAAGCCATAGATTCGGCGGCCCTTTTTCACTTCACTCAATTCGTTCCAACCCGCCTCACGGGATGCCTCATCGTACGCCAAGCCAAAACTCGCGAGCTTGGGATCCATGAGATGGTTCTTGTCCACAAACAGCGTAGAAACCGGAACGCTCTTCGCCATCGGCTCTTCTCGACGGTCAACAATCATACCGCGGATCGCCGGCAATTTCTCGGTACGATGATAGGCCTTGCGCGAGTTCTCTGCGTAATGCTGGCGGTTCACTAACTGAATCTGAACAAGCCGTGCCGACAAAATGCTGAGCACGATCACAAGGAGCGTGCAAAGAACGATGCAGCGGTTTTGAAAAGCAGAATTCACAAGCTAAGGTGCGGCAGATGCCACGCTATCACGGGGTGCTGGCGTCGCCTCGATCTCTTCGATGATCCCCGCCGGAATCGGCCGTAAGGTTGAGCCGTTTTCCTCGATTTGGGTGCGGATCACGAAGCGGTTGAGAAGTTGGTCCATCCGCATCTCGGTGGTGCGAATGTCCAGCCGGCATTGCTCGATGTGGCGGTCAATGGCATCAACCTCACGGCTCAAGCGCACTTGTTGGTTTTTGCAAATCGCGTGCTGGACGCCTCCGACGCTGACAATGGCAGCGGTAATGAAAAGCGCGATAAACACCGAGGCAGGTGTACGAACTTCGTTGCGGTGGCGATTCATGGCGTTGGGGCTATAAGCTCGGCAACCCGCAGTTTGGCACTGCGGGCTCGTGGGTTTTGGGTGGTTTCCTCAGCGGTTGGGCTGATGGCCTTGCGGACCAACAGCCTAAATTGGTAATCTGGGTTGGGCCGTGGTTCGGGCCAACCCCGCTCATCGAGAAATTCCGTGGAGCGATGCTTTAAAAATCGTTTCACCATTCGATCCTCCAAGCTGTGGAAAGTGATGATCAACAAGCGCCCGCCCGGCTTGAGCACCGATGGTGCCGCCGCTAGTGCCGTGGCTAGCGACTCAAGTTCTTCATTCACCGCCATGCGAATCGCTTGAAATGTCTTGGTCGCCGGATGGGTTCTGCCATGGCGGCCGATCGCCTTTTCGATGCAGTTCGCAAGGTCGAGTGTGGTGACAAAGCGTTTGCTTTCGCGCTGTTTGAGAATCGCCGCCGCGATCCGTCGGGCCTTGGACTCCTCGCCGTATTCAAATAAAATCCGAACGATGTCTGCCTCGGACCAATGATTGACAATTTCCGCTGCGGTCCTCGGGCTGGATGGCCCCATCCGCATGTCGAGCGGACCTTCGCGCATGAAGGAAAATCCGCGCGCCGCCGAATCCAACTGACGCGACGAAACCCCCAGATCCATCAGCAGCCCATCGGCCTTCTCGCCCATCCGGATGGCGGGAATATCTGCGACTCCAGAGAAATTTCCCTCCCAAGTGAAAAACTGGTCGCCGAAAACAGCGAGACGCGCCCGTGCATGCTCGAGCGCCTCTGGGTCGCGATCGACCCCCAAAACCCTCGCGCCAGCTTTGAGAAAAAGCTCGCTATGCCCACCGCCACCCAGGGTGCCGTCGATGATGAATTTGCCGCCATCTGCGGCCATCCACTCAAGCGTCTCCGCCGGAAAAACCGGCAGATGGTACGCACCTGAGCCCGCAGGCAGAGAGGATTCACCGGACGCCTGCGCTGACAACCAGCCAGCAGCAGCGCAGCCGTCCGTTTGATCGGCAAATGACCGAGCTGTCCCGAGCTCGGCACCTTGCCTTGTGAAAAAAATTTGCGAGGTCCGCGCTGTAAACCAGCCAGCAACGGCGCGGACCCCCGCTCCAAATCGCGCGCAACGCTCTGTCCCGAGAGACCCTGCGCGCTCAACCATGAAAATCAACGAATGCCGCACCGACAACCAGCCAGGAGCGATGCGAGCATCCGTTTGGATCAATGCACCCGCGTGCTGTCCCGAGCCCGCAAATGCATTTGAAAATGAAAAACTCGCCCCCCCGAACACCCGTGCAGCCACGGCCGAAACCGCGGATGGACATCCGGTTTCTTCAGTGAGGTGGGTTAGGGTCGCGTGCATTGAGAAAAATCGGCTTCGTGAAGCTTCAGCTCATAAAATCCCGAGGTCGTCCGCCTCGTCAGTCGCCATCTCGATTTCCAGAACTCGGGAATGGTTGGTCTTGCTCCAGACTTCGAAATGCAATCCTCGGCCCGCAAGCACCACCTCGGCCTCCGCAATAATTCCGGCTCCCTCACTCAAGTCCTTGGGAACCAGCAATTTACCTTGGTCGTTCACACTTGCAGTTCGGCAAAGCATCGATAAACGACCCAACATGGCCGTCTTCTTGGCCGGCGTCAGATCACTCGACTTGACCGTCTCGACGCGCTCATCGAACGCTTTCTGGCTCAACACTTTGATCACCGGCATGTCGTGCGTCCGCGAGGATAGCAAATACAGGACTTCTCCCGCGACCGGACGCCAAGCAGTCGGAATGGAAACCCGGAATTTCGGGTCCATTTTGTAGGGCGTGTAGCCCATGTAACTCTGGTTGGAGGCGCTCACAGGAAAGATCAACCGATCGCTCGGTGCCAGAAAGTACACCGGAGTACACCAAAACATCAAGATCAAATTAGGTTATTTTTAATAAATCTTTAAGTAAATAAAAATCAACGAGTTGTGCTAGATTAAGACCCGAATTTCCACCGAGCTGGCCTCAAAAGATGCAAGGACTTTTTTAAAAAATTGGGCACTTTTGCAAAAAAACGACCGATTTTCGCGTATTTTTTGAAAGACTAGATTCAAAGTGTACTTAGAAGTCGATTTTTTGAGCAAATTCTCCTTTTTTCCTTCTAGACCTCCATCGCCACGGTCCGCACCTGCCGGTTTCCACACCGCAAATGCCTTGTGCACCTCACCTGAATTCAACAACCTCCCATCCACCACCATGCACTCTTGGCAAGCCATCATCCTCGGCGTGATCGAAGGAATCACCGAATACCTGCCCGTCAGCTCAACGGGCCACTTAATCGTCGCTCAACGCTTGATGGGGATAGGCACCCAAGGTGCCACCTCCAAAGAGGCGGCCGATGCCTTTGCAGTCTGCATCCAAGGGGGCGCAATCCTAGCGGTCGTCGGCCTTTATGCGAAGCGGGTCACCCAAGTGATGCGCGGCATGCTCGGCATGGACCGCGAAGGATTGAAAATCGGCATCGCGCTCATCGCGGGCTTTCTCCCTGCGGCAGGAATCGGCGTGGTACTCAGCCATTGGATCAAAGCCCATCTCTTCGGCATCTGGCCCGTGATCACGGCATGGATCATCGGCGGTATCGCGATCCTCATGGTGAATCGCTGGAGAAAAAACCAAGCAGCCAGCGCCGGAAAAAAGGAACTCACCGACCTCACGTGGCAACTCGCCCTCGTGATCGGCCTGCTCCAATGCGTGGCGATGTGCCCTGGAACAAGTCGCAGCCTCATGACGATCTGCGGTGGCATTCTCGTGGGCCTCTCGATTCAAGCCGCCGTGGAGTATTCATTTCTACTTGGAGTCCTGACACTCACCGCCGCCACCGCCAAGGATGCGATCGGTAAAGTGCAGGGCATCGACCCCGCTTATAACACCTTCTTTGGCGGCATGAAGCTGATGCTCCACGAGTACGGAATGATGCCGCTGCTCGCCGGTAGCGTGGCCGCCGCTCTATCTGCCGCGCTTGCGGTGAAATGGCTCGTCTCGTATCTCCAAAGCCACAGCCTCTCGATTTTCGGATGGTACCGCATCGCCCTCGGCTTAATCATCGGCGGCTCAATCACCGCCGGATTTCTAACGGTCTAACAAAGCCGCACCATATCCTTGATGAATTGGCCCCATAGGAAAATGAGGCCGCGCGTGGAGTATTGAAAGTGGCCATCGCCCGTCAACCGGATGATCCCTGCCGCCAGGTTGTGCTCAACCTGTTTGCGCATTTCCAGCTCGATCGCATCCTCGATTTCCTCTGGATCCGGCATCCTCAAGTGACCGATTGGAACACGCAAGCGGCCCAAGTAGTTGCGGTGATCTGTTAAAATTTCGTGAAAACAACTTTTGTCGCAGGGAACGTGGTTCCACTGGACATTGGGTGAGCATTGAAGCGTCGGCGCAAACGGAAAATTCGTCGTGCGCCACGTGCATCCATCGTCATCGTACGAGGTGATCGAAACAAACGCAAAAGCCACGTCGCTCTGCTCGCAAAGACACACCGCCGCAACGGCTCGCTCTTCCGGATGCCAGAACAACCGGAAGAATTGCTGCATCCCAGCCCATTCCCAACCGCAATCCGAAACATGCTCGAATCCCGCCTCTTCCATCGCCGCAGCGGACTCACTCGCATTCGGGAAAAATGAAGGATTGGGAAGCTCACGGTGGCGCAAGCGATTGTTGAGCGGCAAACGCATACGGCGGATGCGAGTCAATAACTCAACCCACGGCAGAAATAACCACAAGAGCACCCCAAACACTCCACCGACGAGATTTTCGGTTATAAAATAGCAGAGGCAAAAGCTTGCCGCCAAAAACGTCAGCGCGCCTAATTTCCGCAACAATCCCATCCGCGCCGAGCGCAACGCCATGGCTAAAACCATGAGGCCGATAACAATTAGGGTTTCACGCATGAGAATGGAATCAAAAGGATTGTGCCGAATCAGCACTCGCTACGAGTCCCACGGTTCCCGATTCGGCGCAAGGGCTTGTTTTCCATGAAATCATACAAAATACTCTCTCAAACCCACGCCTGAGCCAACAATTCCCGCAACCGCTGCGGATCGGTCGCTGAGGTCTTGGCCACAAACCCACGGGCATGAGCAAAGTGAACATCATCGCATCCCCCGATCCGAGTGAAATCCAAGCCCGGATCATCCTGGTGGCGAGAAAGACCGTACCCCCCTCCTCGGCGATCTGGGTAAACCATCCCGACCACCCCGGCAGCGGCCGGACTCGAATCAATGAATCGCGGCAAACCCGCCGATGGCTCGTCTGGCAACGGCTCGGTGCGCGGCATAAATAAAACGTGAAACGACCCCTTGGGCGTCTCGATTTCCCAAAACTCCGCCACGCTGGCGATGAAATCCATCCGCTCACGCAGGTTTTTCAAATAGTCCAGGAGATCAGCTCCGATCCAGCGCATCACCTCCCACAGCGGCTCGCCCGGCTGCAATTCGCTCACGGCTGCAAAACGGCGCAACAACGTGGTATCGATCGGCGAGTTGAGCTTAAACAAGGTTTCCCGCGCCACACCCAGCCAGCGCGCAGTTTCGATAGGCCCCCTCGTGTCGAACCACTCCGCAGGCTCCAACCAATCGCAGTATTTCCGAGCATCCTCGTAGACCCCAAGATACTGCAACACGAGACTCAGCGCACACGTCGGCGGATGGTCCTTCGGAAATTGATGGTGGTCGAAGTTTCCTCGCTCCGGCACGTGCTCATGCCCGACGTCCACCACCGCGGTGCTAGGGTCCGCAAGATCATCCGCCGTCGGCTCACGGCGGAAGACCGCGACCGAATTTCTGGCCAGCAAAAGGCAGCAGGCCAAAAACTCATCTTTGTGCGAACCGCCAGGGTGGGTAAGAATTCGTGAAAAAGTCATGTAAGATTCGGTGACGACGGCAGATGCTGAAGCCGCACACTCCACAAGGAAAGAATTTTGCGGCATTCGTCGCCAGGAGTCCGAAACTCGGTGCCCCGCAACCGCCAAACCGTCGAAAATTCTTTGATTTCGCAAAATTCCTCCATTTCAATTGGCATTTTGCCCAATCCCGCCTTGCCATGACGGCCAAAACCATTCATAGCCGCGCCCCCTTCTCACGGAGGTTCACCTTTATCCCATTGTCATGTCTGATCTGAAAATTCGAAATCTCGCCATCATTGCCCACGTTGACCATGGGAAAACCACACTGGTTGACCAGCTTCTCCAAGCCGGCGGCACCTACCGTGAAAACCAAGCCACCACCGAGCGCGCCATGGACTCCATGGACCTCGAGCGCGAAAAGGGCATCACCATCAAGGCGAAAAACACCTCCATTCTCTGGAACGGCTACACGATCAACATCGTCGACACCCCAGGCCACGCCGACTTCGGCGCCGAGGTGGAACGCGTCATGAAAATGGTCGATGGCGTCATCCTCGTGGTCGACGCTTCCGGTGGCCCTCAAGCGCAAACCCGCTTCGTGCTCCGCAAGGCGATGCAAGAAGGCCTCAAACCGATCGTGGTCATCAATAAGATCGACCGCCCACTCTCCGATCCCGCGAAAGTCCGCGACCAAGTGCTCGAACTCTTCCTCGACCTCGACGCCGATGAAGATCAGTTCAACGCCCCATTCTCCTACGGCTCCGCCCGTGATGGCTATTTCATGGACAGCCCGGACGACGAGCGCAAGGACTGCATCCCTCTCCTCAAACAAATCGTCGAGCACATCCCCGCTCCCAAGGCTGACCCCGACGCACCATTCCTGATGCTCGTTTCAAACATCGAGTGGGACGAATACGTCGGCCGTGTCGCCATCGGCAAGGTTCTCGGCGGCAATGTCAAAAAAGGCGATACCGTTTTCCTTCTCCGCGGCGACGGCACCAAGACCCAGTCGAAAGTCCTCAAAACCTTCACCTACTCCGGTCTCGCGACCACGGACTCCGAAGGTTGCGGCGCAGGCGGCATCGTCGGAATCGCAGCGGGCATCGAAAACGTCCAAATCGGCGAGACCATCGCCGGCGACAGCAGCATTGAGCCACTTCCATTCGTCGCCATCGACCCGCCCACCGTTTCGATGCAGTTCTCCATCAACGACGGCCCACTCGCCGGCAAGGAAGGCAAGCACGTCACCACCCGCGCCATTCGCGACCGTCTGATGCGCGAATTGAAGACCAATATCTCCATCACCGTGGAAGATACCGACACCGCAGGCCTCTTCAACGTCTCCGCCCGTGGAGCCATGCAAATCGCCGTCCTCGTCGAACAAATGCGCCGCGAAGGATTCGAAGTGCTCGTTTCCCGTCCAGTCGTGATCTTCCGCCGCGATGACCATGGCAAGCTGCTCGAGCCTTTCGAAACACTCTACGTCGAAGCACCAGGCGACTACACCCAAGGGATCCTCAAGATTCTCATGAACCGCAAAGGACTCATGGAACACATGGACACCGAAGCCAGCGGCCGCGTGTTCATCCAAGCCAACATCCCGACGCGTGGTCTCATCGGCTTCGAAACCGAACTCGTGAACCTGACCTCCGGCCACGGCATCATGAGCCACTTGTTCAAGGAATACGGCCCGCACGCTGGCGAAATCCAGAACCGCACGACCGGCACTCTCGTCTCGATGGATTCCGGCACCGCCACCCCATACTCACTGCAAATGCTCGAAGACCGCGGCACCCTCTTCGTCGCTCCTGGCGATGCCGTGTACGGCGGCATGCTCGTGGGTGAAAACCCGCGCGTCGGCGACCTCCCAGTCAACCCGGTCAAGGAAAAGCACCTCGACAACATGCGTTCATCCGGTAAGGACAAAACGTCCAAGCTCACGCCCGCACTCCGCTTCTCACTGGAACGCGCCATCGAATACATCGATGCCGACGAGCTAGTGGAAGCCACCCCGCTCAACATCCGCCTTCGCAAGCGAATCCTCGACGCCAACGTCCGCAAGCGCGCTCAAAAAGGCACCGACGATCGCGGCTCACGCGGCTAATCGGTCGCCACTCAGGCCCTTAACGGGCTCACACCCGGAACCGATCCAAATCCCGTGGCTGAGAAAAACATCGTCTACTTCGACCTCGAAACGCAACGCAGCTTCGGCGACGTCGGCGGCTTCGCGCACAAGGACAAGATGCAAGTCTCCGTCGCGGTGACCTACAGCACCGCTCGCGGAACCTACGAGATCTACCAGGAAAGCGAGATGGAAAAGCTCGGCGAAGAACTCGTCCGGGCCGATCTCGTCGTCGGATGGAATCACCTGCAGTTCGACTACCCTGTCTTGCAGCCGTACGTTTTCCACACGCTCAGCGAGCAAACGCTCAATCTCGACATGATGCTCGAGTTGGAAAAAATCATAGGTTTCCGCCTCAAGCTCGACTCCGTGGCCTCGGCAACCCTTGGCACCGGAAAAACGGCAGACGGGCTCGATGCCCTCCGCTGGTGGCAAGAACACAAAAAATCTGGTGACTTCGCCCCACTCCGCAAAATCGCCGAGTACTGCGCCTTCGACGTGAAGGTCACCAAGTGCGTCCACGAGTACGCCGTCGAACACGGCTTGCTCAAATACGACGACAAAAGCGGCCGCATCGCCGAAATCGCAGTGGACTGGAAGTAGAGCCTTCGAGCGCCCACCCGCGTCCGCAGAATCATGATGGAACGTTGAGGTGGAAGTGTGTGGTCGACGACGGGAAGTTGCACCCATTGCCAAAACCAACGGTTTGGATTGAGAAAACCCCAGCGCAGCGGAGGACCCTAGGCCCGGGGTGTTCGTCGGAATTCCCGCTGTATTGGGCTTTCACTTGGTTCTTACCTTCCAGAATGACGTTGTGGAACATTGCTCCACGGTGCAGTGCACCCATCTCCACTGCCCAGTTCCACGGGGTCCTGCATCCAGTGCCCCCCCGACTGGACCCAGTCGGACGGGCTGCTTGCGCAAGGACCGGCATATCCTCAATGTCTTACGCCGATTTCCGAGCCTAGCTCCTGCTCGCATGCTCCAAGCGACGTAGGTGCTCACGACGGCACAGCCTCAAACACAGGTATCGGGGATATCACGAAATCACACCACCGGAATCTGGTTTGCAGCATGATGAGGTTCGCGATGCCTCGCAAGGACTCGCACTACAAGTTTCCTAGCTTCCTCGGTCCACAGAACGAGACTTGCCACAACGCCAATCAGAAAAAAATCAACAAGTGGAATGGGCTGGGTGTGAAAAATTTTGTTCATCGGTCCGGTGTAGATCACCGCAAGGTGGAGAACGTTCGCCAGAAGCAAGCCACTGAGTAGCCAACGATTCTTGAAGAGGCCGAGCCGAAACACCGATTGAGTTGCACTTTGGCAGTTGAGTGCATTGAACCACTGGCTAACTGCTAGAATGGTAAATGTCTCTGTCCGCACGAGCTCAAATGGCAAACCACGCGAAAGCTGCCACCCATAAAAGCCAAGCGTCGCAATCACCGCAGAAGCAACCATGCAGAACATCCTCCAAAACATTTCCCGAGTGATCAACGCCTCATCCCGAGGAATGGGACGCCGTGACATCTCATCTCCTTCTGGACCTTCCATGACCAAATTGATCGTCAACGCTCCTTCAGTGACGATGTTAATCCAAAGAATCTGCACCGCAGCAAGTGGCAACGGAAGGCCTAAGAATAATGCGATGAGCAAAATCATCACCTCGTCGATTGACGTAGCAACCAAAAATAAGATCACCTTCTTGAGATTCTGATAAACGAGACGTCCTTCCTCGATGGCATGGACAATCGTGGCAAATTGATCGTCTGCAATAATGATTTTTGCCGCACCCTTGGCCACCTCCGTGCCTGTGATTCCCATTGCCACTCCGACGTCTGCAGCAGCAAGGGCCGGTGCGTCATTGACACCATCACCGGTCATCGCGACTACATGGTGCAGATCTTGAAATGCCTTAACGATTCGCAGCTTTTGAGCAGGGTGAACGCGAGCAAAAACCGAAACGTGCTCAATCTTCGCCCGCAGCTCCTCTTCCGTCATCTGCTCAAGCTCGCGCCCTTCAATTGCGAGATCTCCTTCACGTGCGATTCCAAGCAAGGTCGCGATCGCTAGGCCCGTGGCTATATGATCACCTGTGACCATGACCGGCCTGATACCCGCTCTTTGGCATTCCCTAACAACAGCAGCCACTTCTTCGCGGGGCGGATCGGTTTCACCCACCAGCCCAAGAAAGGTTGCCATTCCCTGAAGTCGTGAAATGCCATCACCCTTGCTAAGATCTAGCCCCCGAACTTCCGCACCAGCGAGCAACCGCAGCGTCCTTGCCGCAAACCCTGCGCAAGCAGATTCCATGGCCCGGCGAACCTCTGAATCAATAAGTATCCGCTGATCGTTTATTTGCACATGACTGCATAGTGCGATTAGATCCTCTGGGGCGCCTTTCAGATAGATCCTTGCGTGCTCCCCATGGCCGTGTTGGGTAGCCATCATTTTGATGCTGGAATCGAATGGAATCTCCGCGACCCGAGGGAACTGGCCCCGCAGACGCTCCGGATGGATTCCAGCCTTGTGGGCAAGTGTGAGTAGCGCTGCCTCCGTAGGGTCACCCAGTGAACGCCATCGAGAATCAGCCTCATCCGGCGGCACCAAATGCGCATCATTGCAAAGTACCAGCGCCTCTAGCAATTGAGTGATCCCAAAATCATTTTCCGCAATACAAACATCCCCCTCCACCTTTAACTGTCCCTCGGGAATATAACCAATTCCACTCACATGAAACGTGCGACCGTCGGCGAGCCAGAGAGCGGTTACCGTCATCTCATTGCGTGTCAGCGTTCCTGTCTTATCGGTACAGATCACGCTGGTTGATCCAAGTGTCTCGATGGCTGCGAGCCTTCTCACAATCACCCTTCGAGCAGCCATCCGCTGCATTCCTATCGCCAACGCAATTGTCATGGCAACAGGCAAGCCTTCTGGCACGATCGAGACCATCTGACTGATCGCCACCATGAGAATCTCCGCGAATGGCAATCCACGTCTAACGCCAAAAATAATGATCACGACGAACAAACCAATCGCCGAGCCCGCAAGATAGTGGCCAAGCTGCCTGATTCGGAGTTCTAATGGCGTTTTTGAATCTCTAACAGACTCAGTGAGATTAGCGATTCTCCCGATTTCCGTCTTACTCCCTGTCGTCACCACGATCGCACGCCCTCGGCCACTGGTAATGTGCGTCCCAGAAAAAACGAGGTTTACCTGTTCGGCCAATGGTGAATCCGCAGGAATCGGCTCAACAATTTTTGCAATGGGTTGTGACTCACCCGTTAGAGTAGCCTCTGATGCCTCCAAGGATAGCGATTCGATCAAGCGTGCATCGGCAGCGACGGCATCACCTGCGGCGAGTATCAAGACATCACCTTGAACAAGACCACGTGCCTCCACGAGCGATTCTATTCCACCGCGCAAGACCCGCGCTTTTAATGTAGCCAGTTGGTGCAGCGACTCCATGGAATGCGCGGCTCTTCCCTCTTGGATTGCACCAATCACCGCATTGATCACCAGTACGGCAAGAATCACCATGGAGTCACCCCGCTCTCCAAGGATTAAAGCGATCAGTGCAGCGAACACTAATAGATAGGTGAGCGGACTCACAAACTGACTCATGAAGATCGTCGTCAGCGAACGAGGCTTTTTCTCGACAAGGGCGTTCGGCCCGCAAATGGAGAGGCGCCGCGAAGCCTCCTCATGTGAAAGCCCATCATCTACATTGCTACCTGTGAGGAGAATCACCTCTTTCAAACCCATGGCATGCCATTGTTTGGTGGAGATCGTGGATTGATTTTCTTCGATCATTGCTGCATGGCTCCACGTTCGATTCTTGCGTGAGTGATCCTACCGGTACTCATCAAACCCACGGCATGCGTGAAGCTCTTATGGTATCAGAAAACGAACGTTTCTCGACACTGAAATGAGCCTAGCCTCAAAAATTTATAATCGACATCACATCGGACTTCATCAGAAGTTTAATTCTTATGAATCGCTTGATTTTCACGATCGCCTTGATGACCGTATCATTGTCACTTGGGGTAGAAACCAGCACCGCACAAATTGAAAACAAATACGCCGCGGATGTTGCGAAGTTCGCGACCGCCCCCGTGCCTGCACCGGGAGGAATCCTCTTGGTTGGCAGTAGCATTTTCCGCAAATGGGTAAGTTACGCCAGCGATCTTGCTCCTCTCCCAGCAACCAATCGGGCGTTCGGTGGTTCACAGACGAAAGACCAATTGTTCTTTTTTGAGCAGATTGTCCCCACATCGCGTGCCGGTCTCGTGGTTTGGTATTGCGGAAGCAATGACATCAATGCTCACAAAAAACCTGATGCCATCTTCAAGAACACAAAGGAATGGATCAACCGGACACGCGCGGCCTTACCGCACGCCCGCATCATTTTGATCTCGGTCATTCGCGCCCCTCAAAAGCGCGAAGATGGGTACCTTGCGCTAGTGGACGAGGTCAATAAGGGTTTGCGCGCTCTCACCGCAGACTCAACAGACTTAGCTTATGTCGACGTAAATCCGGTGTTAGAGAATTCAGCGGGTGAGTCTCTCACCGAGTGTTTTGTGGAGGATAAACTTCACCTCACCCCAGAGGGTTACCGCAGGCTGACGTCAGTTTTACACCCAGCTCTCGAGAAGAACTGGAAGCAGCCCTAAGCGAGATTTCCAGCAACCAATTCGTCAGCGCTTTGCCTTCGGAGTCTTGAGGAATGCCTCGACTTCAGCAGCGGATCGCGTGTTGAAAATGTCCTGCTTGCGGAGCCATCCCTTGCGGGCAATTCGCACTCCTAGACCGAGGTGATGAAGGCCTAAGGTCGAGTGCGCATCCGGATTAATCGAGCAAAGCACCCCTTTGTCACGGGCACGTTTCCACCATCGCCAGTCCATGTCCATGCGCTGTGGGTTACAGTTAAGTTCAATAATCGTGCGAGTTTCTGCCGCGCAGTCGATGATCATCCCGTGGTTGAGTGCATAAGCATCACGCCGGAGCAGGAGCCTGCCCGTCGGATGCCCAAGCATCGTGACGTGCTCGTTCTCCATCGCCCGACAAATGCGACGAGTCATCTCTTCTTCCGTTAGGGTGAATGAGGCGTGAACGGATGCGACGCAATAATCGAGCTGACTCAATATTTCATCTTCAAAGTCCAAGGTTCCATCCTTTAGAATGTCTACTTCAGATCCCGAGAACAATTTGAAACTATCGAATTCTCCGTTGAGTTTCTTGATGGCAGCGATCTGTTCTAACAGCCTTTCTTCGCTCAGTCCATTGGCTTGAAACGAAGCCTTTGAGTGATCTGCAATGCCAAGGTATTGCAGGCCAAGATCGATTGCCTCCTCCGCCATCGCGGCAAGGGTGTCATGCCCGTCGGATGCCGTCGTATGGTTGTGAAACGTGCCGCGTAGCTGCTCAAGATCTACAAGACGGGGGATGCTTTGGTTCGCTGCAGATTCAAGTTCTCCCATATTTTCCCGCAGTTCCGGTGGAATGAAATCGAGACCAAGCGCACGATAGATGTCGGCCTCGTCGTGAACCTCAGGAATGGTTGCCGGATTCACAGGGTCAGTCGGAGTGAAGCCGTATTCATTGAGTGATAGACCTTTTCTAAGAGCCAGCGAACGGAGGGCGACATTGTGCTCCTTGGAGCCTGTGAAATAGAGAAGCGCGAACGGATACTGCGCATTCGAGACGGCTCTGAGATCGCACTGAATGCCATTTTTTAAATGAATGGATGCCTTCGTATCACCACAAACGATTACCGATTCGACCTGAGGAAGCGTGGTGAAATCTTCACAAACGAGAGCTGGTTCGCGGGTCGCCACAAGGAAGTCGAGATCATGCACGATTTCTTTCGCACGGCGAAATGAGCCAGCGACTGAGACTCGCACGATTTCTGGATGCATGCGGAGGGTGTCGAGCATCTCGCTCACCAACGGGCTAACAGAACCTAACAAAAATGCGTCTGCATACGCAGCGCGGTGAGCGATTGCCTCAAGGATCTTGGCTTGGGTTTTCGGACCAAAGCCGGGAAGCGTGGCGACTTGATTTGCATTGCAGGCTGCAACAAGCTCGGCAATGGATGTCACCCCTAACGTATCATGCAGGGCTTTCACTTTTTTGGGGCCAAGCCCTTGAACCTCGAATAGCTCGAAGATTCCCGCTGGAAACTCCGCACGTAGATTTTGATGAAACTGAAGACTGCCAGTGCTCGCAAGTTCATGCAGTTTGTCGCGCAACGCCTTGCCAATCCCTTCGATGCCCTCGAGCTGATTGTTCACCGCGCGATCCACGATGTCTCCATCGAAATTCCGAACGAGCTGTGCACCATTCCGATAGGCACGGATTTTGAATGGATTTTCACCCTTAAGTTCTAACAGGATAGCGATTTCGTCGAGGACTTCAGCAAGGTTTTCACGGGTCATGGCAAAAGTGGTTTCGTTGGCAATCGTACATCAATCATCCAGTGATCGCCAATGTTCTATTTTAATACGAAATCCGCGATCACCATCCGGTGGTCGCTGTGACGCGTGGTAACAGTAAGGCAACGAACGGGCGTGAGTTCACGACTACCATAAAGGTAGTCGATCCTCATGAAGGGGATTCGGCGCTGGAAGGTATTGCCGAGTCCCGTGCCCGCCGCAGCGAATGCATCGACAAAATCGCCGGTGAGTTGTTTATGAATCCCATCGGATGCAGTGGAGTTGAAATCACCCCCGAACACGGTTGGAGTGGCGGGAAATTGTGTGGTATTTCTGAGCTGTTGGAGATCTTGACTCAGTTCTTGTCGGTGAGTTACACGATTGTTTCGATGCCCAATCCACACGGCCATCCGCCATAGGCGTAGGTCTGTCGCCGCCGTCGCTAGGTGGACATTGATGACCTCAATTTTCTTACCGCTAGGGGTAACGATGGTAACTTGTTGTTTGCGGCGGATAGGATCGTTGATCTCCCGCTCGATTTTCCAGCGTGTGAGCACCGCGTTCGTAAGATTGACCCTCCATTCACTTTTTGGGCCGTCGAGCGCATTTGCGATTTGCTGTACCTGATAGGGAAATACCTCTTGGAGTAGTACGATGTCTGGTTGCCACGCAGCAAGCTCGGTGGCGGGATTACCGAAACGGAATGATGAGCAATTCAAGGTGGCCACACGGATTACCGGCCTCCCCTGGTATGGCATGGCAAGTCCGGGCATTGGTGCCTCGGTCCGGAAACGTAATAGCGCTCGGCTTTCATCCGCGACGCAACCGAGGGTCACGAGCCATGCTCCAGCCACGATTAGAGTATATCGTTCGCATCGCAGCAGATAGGTGATGAGCGCACATAAAATCCCGATTCCTCCCCAGAGCCATACAGGAACGACCGTGAATGCGGCGAGGAAGTCGGGCCGCAAGGTAAACGCCCCAGCCGTGAGGGCACAAAGAACCGCAGAAAAACCCAACAAAATCCATCCGAGTCGACGGCGAATGCAGGTCACTTGGCAGCGAATTGCGAGGTGTTCCGAGTCACATCCCAGGGATGCCGAGACCACCAGTAAGCTTTTTCATTTCGGCAGCGGATTTCTCCTTACCCTTGGCGAGCGCTTCCTGCACACCTTTGAGCACAAGACTTTCGAGGAACTCTTTGTCCTCTGGATCAATGATGGATGGGTCAATTCGAATGGAAAGCACGTCACCCGAGCAGGTGGCGATCACATGGACCTTGTCGCCGCCAACCGATGCTTCGACGGTTTGGATAGAAAGTTCTTCTTGTTTTGCGGCGAGACCAGCTTGCATTTGCTGGGCCTGTTTCATCAGTTTTGCGATGTTCATGGGGAAATCTTTATAAAATTCTGTTAGTTGTTAAGTACTAGCTTGCCTTCAAACTTGACGAGTGCCGCTTGGATCAGTGGATCTTGGTGAAACGAGTCATCGAGGCTGGGTGCTGGCGGTGTGGGCTCAGGTGCTTTTGCCTCTACCTCAGGCTTTTCACTTTTCCAAGGGGGTGCCTCTGCAGGTGCAAGTAGCTCGCTCACCTCCGGCGCGGACTCAATCAGCGAATCCAAGCTCGAGAGCCCATCGATCGGGCTTGGTTTTGATGCGGCGGGCGCTGGGACAGCTGGAGCAGCGACGGCAGGTTTCACCTCTGGCTCCGGTTCTAACTCAAGTTCTGAGAGAACTTCATCCGTCACCTTGGCGGCAAGGGGCGGAGCCTTCGACTCCACCACTGCCTCGGGCCGGACCATTTCTACGGAAGATGCACTGGGGGATGCCGCGATGAAATCCGCGCCACGTGTGAGGACGTTGATGACATCGGTGATGCGGACCTCTCCTAGCGCCTGGATGGCCTTGATCACGCCAAGCTCGAAATGTAGGCGCTTGTTGGTGGCCCATTTCATGCGGCCTTCCGTTTCGGCAAAAACGTCGATGGCCGCAAGAATCCGGTCTGGGGCGTATTCAGCGGCAGTCTGCAAAAGCGCGTTCCAGAGTGCGGCAGGGATGCCCTCGCCATCTGCCGATGGGTCCAATTTTGCGACCAGCAAGGCACGAAGGCAGCCAATCAACTCACCGAGGAGCTGGGAAAGCTCACGGCCGCTTTCCGCCTCCTTTTGAACGAGTGAAAGTGCTGCAGGGTTGTCGCGGGTGAGCAGCGCTTGAGTCAAGCTCGCAACCTTCTCACGCGAGGTGAACCCGAAAACATCCAGCACGTTGGCTTCATTGATGTGATCACCGCAGAATGACACCAGTTGATCGAGCATCGACTGAGCATCCCGCATTCCGCCATCAGCTCCCTTGGCGATCGCCCATGCAGCAGTCTCATCGAGTACAATGCCTTCCTCGCCTGCGATGTGGAGCAAGTGCGCTGCGATGGTCTCCGTCGGGATCGGGCGGAGGTCAAAGCGCTGGCATCGTGAGAGAATCGTCGGGAGGATCTTGTTAGCCTCCGTGGTCGCGAAGATAAATTTGACGTGAGGTGGTGGTTCCTCAAGCGTCTTGAGCAGTGCATTGAATGCGGCATTCGAGAGCATGTGAACCTCATCGATGTAGAAAATCTTGAATTGCCCACGGGCTGGGGCAAAACGAACCGACTCGCGAAGATCGCGGACCTGATCGACGCCGTTGTTCGATGCACCATCGATTTCCAAGACATCGAGGGAGCGGCCCTCGGCGATCTCGATGCAGATGTCTTCGTCCGGATCGAAATCCGCCTTCGGCCCAGCGGTGCAATTGAGTGCCTTGGCCAGAATTCTAGCAGTCGATGTCTTGCCGGTGCCACGCGGTCCGACAAAAAGATAAGCATGAGCCAAGCGCTTTTGAGCGATGGCATTGCGAAGTGTCCTCACGACATGATCCTGTCCTAAGACATCGTCGAAGGTTTTGGGTCGGTATTTACGGGCGAAGACCTGGTAACTCACGGCTGAGAGTGTAGAGATCGCTGCGGATTTGTCATCGCCGAGTTTCAGGGAATTGGAAAAAGATCGATTTGATTCGAAGAAAAGATCCACGACAGGGATTGAAGGTTCACTCGATCTTGCTATGAATAACGGGACATGAAGCCGCGTCTTGTCCCCAAATACCGCAAATCCCGATGGATTTATGGCGGAACCGTGCTTACTTCATGCCTAATTCTTGGACTAATCGGTCTGCGCCATTTGGGCACAGGAAGGCCGAAGAATGGGCAATTGCAGGCGACTTCAAGCAAGACACTCGACCACGACACGTCGCAAGGGGAGATGCATCGACTGATCGAAGTACAAATCCGAGCGGAATTGGAGGCCAAATACCTCGCCGAGATCGCCGCTCTGAAAAAGTCGTTGGACGATACGGAGAGGGAAAATGCGCTAGCAGCTGCAGTCCCCGAGGTCGGGACAGTCTCGGATGTTAGAAAACTGCGCTCAGGGATTCCTTTCACCTCGGAAATCAACATCGACAAAGGTGGTATTGCCTCTGTCGAGCGTTTGGATAAGCAAAGCTACACTGCCGCTTTCCAACTTTCCTTGCGGCTGCCACAACCTATAAAGACCCTTGCGGATCTCGAACGATCCAGTCCCGGCCTCTCCAAAATCCTACCCGGTCTTTCCAATCTAATCGAAAAATCTGAAGTTTCCGGATGGTTCAACCAACTCTATCAGAATAAAGTGACGCGAATTCGACGTGATGCAAACCTTCTCAGCGAAGTCCTAACAAAACATAATCTTTATGATTGCGAAACGATACTCCAATTCAAATCTGAAGCTGGGAGAAAGGTGTTTTTTCTACAAGCGGACATGGATGTCGTTTCGGATGGCTCAGATGGTGATCGCCTTCCAACAATGCCTGAGGACATTGTGAATTCTGCCAATTACCAACCCTTTACCAGTTATGCATGGTCCAAAAAAACCTCGGCTCCAAACCCGCTCACCGTCGGTTGGGAACGGCGGATTGCCGCAGCCAATAAAGAGTTAGAAGATCCGGTAACGACCGCAACACGCAAAACGTGGTTAAAAGATCGCATCCAGTACCTAAAGCGTGGAATTACTGAACTCAAGACACGAAGTTTCCTGATTGCAGACTACGACCCTTTCATCGTCCTCCCCGTGAACATTCTCACTTCCAAGGATGCATTCGCCCCTCATGTCGGTGACTTCGCCTTGGTGCTCTATGCCGGGAAAATCTATCCGACAATCGTGGGCGATGGAGGGCCTTCTTTTAAGGTCGGTGAGGGTTCTCTGCGATTGGCTAAAGAATTGAATTCGAAAGCATCGCCCTACAGCCGACCTGTTTCCGATTTGAAAGTGAGCTATCTTATTTTTCCAGGCAGCCGCTCGGAGTTTCGTGATGCTCCTAACTATGATCAATGGCGCCAACGTTGCCATGAATTGGTCAATGAAATCGGCGGGCTTGGCGAAGGATATGAGATACACAAATGGGCAGATTTACTCACCAACCCGGCCCCGCCGCAGGAGGTAGCGCCTGAGATCACTCCGACTCCAGCATCCGACGGAGCCGCTCCTTCGACAATGCCCGAATGATTTTCAAGACGAGCAGCAGGCAAATCAACATCACTCCCAATTCTAACAACGGAGTCGCACCATGAGTACGCTCTCCAGCGATGAACTTGGCCAAGCGAGGCAAGTTTCCCAGCCCGCGCGCAGCTCCAAGCAGAGCGACGATTCCGGCTCCGATAATCCCATGCCAATGCATCTTCACCGCGAAGATCCCACAGATCACCATGCCACCTCCCAAGGTGAGTGCCCCATTGAGAAACCCAAGCGCATCGGATCGATCCAACAGGTGAGGCGCTGCAAAGCCGAGACCCAGAATCGCTAGCCCGCTGAGTATAATGTGAAAGCGCATTCCCGACACTTGCATGAATCACCTGCCCTGCAAAGACTGATGCGCAAGAGATGCGGACGATTCGAGACCCCGAGGCGTTTCCATGTTTACAATCGTCCGGTTCACTTCAAAGTCAGCTTCGATGATACAGCTCTGGTGCAATGGACAGTGGCTTGAATCGGGTGATTTCCCATTTCCACCGACCGATCGTGGGGTGACACTCGGCCTCGGCTTGTTTGAGACCTTACTCGCAGTGGATGGCGTGCCCGTATTTGCCGACCGCCACCTCGCCCGATTCAAGCAGAGCTGTGAGCGTCTTGGGTGGAATGCCTCAATTCCTGACTTTCAAAAAACTGCATCCGAACTGCTAGTCCGCAACCATCTCACCACTGGGCGTGCCCGCGTTCGCCTTGCCATTTCGGGCGGTAGCGGACCCATGCACGATCTTGCTTTGGGAATTGACCATCTCGTCTCGGTGATTGCCCTACCCGTCGGCGACGCCCCCGAAACTCTGACGATGTCCCTCAGTCCTTGGCCAAGAAACGAACACTCGCCGCTCGCAGGACTCAAGTGCGCGTCATACGCAGAAAACGTCATCGCGCTGAGTCGAGCACAAGAGATGGGCTTCGACGAAACGATATTCTTCAACACCGCTGGACATCTGTGCGAAGCGGCGACCGCGAATGTATTTGTTATCAGAAATAGCAGAATCTACACACCTCCGCTATCATCGGGTTGCCTCCCAGGGATCACTCGTGCAGTCACCATGGAACTCGCCACGAGCCTTGGCATTTGCTGTGAGGAGTCTCATCTAACATCATCGGACGTCGCTGAGGCCGAAGAGATTTTTGTCACCTCATCACTTCGGGGACTAACGGGCGTATCAAAATTTGACGAGCGAATGTTTCCCTCCGGGCCCGTGACTCAAAGGCTCCGTGAGGCATGGCATGCAACAGTCGTTTCTGCGGCGAAAGAATCCGCAAGGTGCCTTTCCCAGTGAAGTGCACCGCGTCTTCGGCATGAGCCGCTCAATTGGCTTCTTGCGGCTTGACCAAGCATCGATGGGCTACGCTCACATTACCGATTTGATCCTTGGTGGCCCTCTGAACACGCGAGCGAACGTATTCGACACGGGCTTGAGCTGCTTAAGCCGTGACCGGAACTACCAAGAATGACACCCGTATAGCTATACACTTCGGCACTTCGCGTCCCACCGCTCGGATGACTCTGTTTCGAAACTTCCTGATAGATCACTCCATCAAGTTCCTCATTTGCGAATAAGTGATCATAACTAGGGAACACTACACTCACCCCATTTTCCACCAACAACCGATGAATCGCCATCCTCAACCATGGCGAGGGCTACACACCCTGAGCGGGGTATCAATCTCACGGTGAAATAGCCCACCTTACGCAAAAACTCAGGAAAACCCGTCATCCATGACGGATTTTTTCTCTCGGCCCGAATATGATTTTCTGGATCGGAG
>JARWZU010000052.1 GCA_029866215.1 Akkermansiaceae bacterium | reverse complement strand
GGAAGTGCCTTTCCATGTCTCACGCACCGGGGTTCTGTTCCGTTGTGCACGGGTTCCCGTACATCGTGCACGGGTGCCCGTACATCGTGCACAAGCACCCGAACATGATGTACGGGCAACTTTACATCGCGTAACGGGAGGCGTATTCGGCGCACGGGAACCCGTAAATCGCACACAAGCACCCCGACATCGAGCCGGTCACCGACCCAAGGCTTTGAGAACGTCAGCCACGGGTGCATCGCCGCTTTCACCCAGTTGAAATTGCCCGCCTGCGGGAAGGAATTTAGAATTCAGCTTTCTTTCACCCAATGGATGAACCCGAGGTGCGCTGATTTTCGTTTTCAAACTCCGAAAAGGGCAGCACTTGCACTCCTCGTCATCACGCTCAACTGCGGATGAGAGGTTCAACGCTTATTCGACGCGTTCGAGGATCACGCGGCGCAGGTCCATGACCGCAGCCTTCGCCAGCTTGACAGGCCGCACGGTGAGCGTGTTTTCGCCGGCGACGAGCTTCAGCCTGCCAATCTCGCGCGGAATGAAGCGCTGGAAGTGGCCGGTCTCTTCGACGGTGAATTCGCATGAGCTTTGGGCTGTGTCGAGCGCCACGACCGAACCACCGCTGCCTTTGTCGCAACCTTGCAGAACCGTGACGCGGTACTCGCCGGCCCTCGGTGCTTGGAAGGTCCATGAGGCGGTGTCCTCGGCATTCGCCCAAGATCCCAGGGCGTCTTTGTCGGGCTGGTCATGGTACTTCAGTGTCGTGGCCTTGACCATGGCGTCGCGCGCCTCGAGGAAGATCAGCGCGTTCGGGCCGTCGACCGTGGCGTTGTTCATCGCGATGCGCCAATCGGTGAGAATCGGCCGCATGGCCTCCGAGGTCGGGAGTGCTTTCAGCCGCGTGGTATCGGTCTTGACGAAGCAGTTTTCCCAAAGGGCACGGCCGAAGTTCGGATTGGCCTTCACCGGTTCGGCACCGACGCTGCGACGCCACGTTTCCAACATGCCGCGCATGACCGCCACGCGGGTTGGTTCAGCCGCGGCGAGGTCGGTGGTCTCGCTCGGGTCTTTGGCGATGTGGTAAAGCTCAAGGCTGCCGTCCTCATAGTGCTCGATGAGTTTCCAGTCGCCCTCGCGAACCACGCCCGCGGGCTTGCCGCCTTGGTTCATGTAATGCGGCTGATGCCAGAAAAGTGCACGCGGCTTGCGGTCGGCGGGTGGCTTCGCACCGAAGAGTAGCGGCGAGATGTCCTTGAAATCAAGGGGCGTGGGCGCGGGCACCTCGGCCAACGCGCAGATCGTGGGGCAAAGATCGCCAAGCACGACGGGTTCGCTCACCTCGCGCGTAGCGATGCGGCGGGGATACCGGATGATGAGCGGCGTGCGGATGCCACCTTCGTAGACGTAACCTTTGCCCGCGCGGGACGGTGCGTTGTAAGTCGGTGGGCTATCCTTGCTTTCAGAAACGTGTAAGCCGCCATTGTCGGAGGCGAAGACGATGAAGGTGTTTTTCGAAAGACCGTTTTCCTCCAAAGCCTTCATGACGCGGCCGCAAGCGACGTCGAGCGACTCAACGAGCGCGGCATAAGTGGGATTGAACGATTTCGCGTTGGCTTCGATGTCCTTGGCCGGCGCGGCGAGCGGGATGTGCGGGTTGTCGAAGCCGATGTAGAGGAAAAAGGGCTTAGCCTTGTTCCGTTGGATGAATTTCACGGCGTAGTCGGCTTGCGCGAGTTCGCCTTTACCGCCTTCCGGCGATTCAGCTCCGGGATTGGCCTTGCCTTCGAAATATTCATCGAATCCATGGTCGGTCGGCGCGTGCTCCTTGCCCCCAAGGTGCCACTTGCCCACGGCCGCAGAGGTGTAACCCTTGGGCTTGAGGAGCTGTGCGATCGTCTGGACGCCGCTCGGGAGATGGTGGTTTAACGGTGCGGCCAGCACACGCTGGGAGGCTCGGTCGGAGCGGCCCGTGAGGAAGGTCGTAATCTTGAGTCGGGCTGGGCTTTGGCCGGTGAGAAGGCCGGCGCGAGAAGGCGAGCAGACGGAGGCGGCGGCGTAGGCTTGGGTGAAGCGGGCACCTTCGCTGGCAAGCTGGTCGAGGTTCGGCGTCTTCTGGTCCTTGCGGCCGAAGCAGCCAAGGTCGTTGATGCCGAGATCATCTGCGAAGAGAATGACAAAGTTGGGTTGGGTCTCCTGCGCCCCGGCAGGGACGAGCGCGAACAGAGTGACGAGTAACAAGCGGGAGAATAGGTGAAGCACGTCTGAAGCCTATCCCACCAGCCGTGGATGCAAAGTCAAAAGGGGCTGGTGATTCACACCCGTGGATTTTGGACCAGCTTGAGCTGCGACGAAGTGTTGGTCACATCGAGGTTGAGACGACCGAAGTCGTTGGCGCTTGTGGATGGGGTGATGCCAGCAGCGAGTCCGCAGGTGGTGTTCGCTGCTGAGAGGCGTTGGATGTCTCCGGCATCCAGCACCCGTGCCTTGCGCATGAGTCTCTAGGCAAGGTCCCCACCGATTCGCCAGTCTTGCTGTTCGTTGGCATCCGCAAGAGTGGCTTTGGCAATGGGTTGGCTGAACCAGAGACGATGCCAATCCGAAGGTCTCTCATTCAAGCAGGTGGATAGGTTCCGCAGTCCCTCGCGCCAAGTCAACTGGGCGAGGACCATGCAGACCAGCAGTTGGCGGCAACCCAAGTGGCGGACATGGGACTCGGCGTTCGAGCGTTCGACCAAGCGGGAAAGCGTCTTGCGACCCACGAGGCCCACGATCGAAGAGAGGATGTAGCCTGCGGAACTCATCGGGCCACACCATGCGGGTCGCCCTAGAAAAGTTCAAAAGCGTGACATCAATTTTTTACGCAAATCATTCATCCACAGAACTTTTCAGAAATGATGTATCCCGTTAAACGAACACCCGTGTGCTCATTCATGCTCTGCTTCCTCTGCTTCCTTTTCCCAATCCATTTTTCTCAACCAGGTCATTAGAAATTTTTCCCATCTAAAAAATGTGACGAAATCGTCAGACAACGTCTCTTGATAGCCGATCAAACCTGACGGTCATCGCGGCGTTCGGACCAGTTCTGGTCGCTCCATTGTCCCCCTCAAAATTACCCCCATGATACATGAAATGTATTTGGAGTCACGATGAGTGCGACAAGGTAGCTGCCAATGTCTTCCTGCTGAGCACCCTCACCACACATTAGAACCAACTACAAACATGAAAAAACAAAGTTCCGTTCGCCTTGCGCGCTTCGCATCCTGTTCCTTTGCTCTGTTGCTGCCACTCGCGGCTCGGGCTGAAGAGGTCACCATCCTCCACGTCGGCGACCAGGAGTCCTGGTTGCTCTCCGCCCAGGGGAATCTCCGCGATAACACGAGCCAACCACTCTCTTTCTATGGCGGAGTGGATCGCCTCGCGACCTTGATGAACGTCCGCGAATCCGCGAACAACAGCGCCGGACGCGCCGTCGTTCGGGTAAATGCCGGTGACGCGCTGCTGCCTGGCCCACGTTTCAATGCCAGTGTCGATACTACAAAGACTCAACATCTCACCACTGCCCACCCAGATGGTGGACAAGATTACTACGACGCCATCGCCATGCGCCATATGGGCTTCGATGTCGCTGTTTTTGGAAACCATGAGTTCGATCGCGGCCTCGAGACGGCGGCCCGTTTCGCGGCAGTGGCTGGTACGACGTATCTCTCGATGAACCTAAACTTCGCGGCTGATCCTGCCTTTGCAGCACTCCAGACTGCTGGAAAAGTCGCTCCGTACATCACTTACACCACACCAGGCGGCAAGAAAGTCGCCTTCGTGGGGGTGACGACTCCGTTGCTCCCGGATATCTCCTCTCCCGCAACGTTGAATCTGATGGAAGGTTTCGCGGGATTCAATTACGCACAGACTGAGAATCAGAAAATCACGGCTCTCTCTGCAAGCCTTCAAGGAATCATCAATGATCTCCGCACCAACCAAGGCGTGACGGTCGTGGTGATGGTGAGTCACCTCCAGGATCGTGAGAAGGAGCTCAATGTCCTCCTCCCGCTGCTCACTGGCGTGGATGCCGTGATCTCCGGTGGCGGCCACGAGTTAGAGACAAACGCCAACTCGACCACGATCCCAACGGCAAACCCGATCAACGGACCAACTCTGCCGAATCCCCCGCTGCCCTACCCGACTCGCGCCACCGACAATGCTGCGAAGTCGGTGCCGATCTACACTGCGAATTTTGGAAATCGCTATCTGGGAGAGTTCACGCTCCAGATTGACGATACCACGGGTGCCGTGACAGGCGTCACGAATGAAGCAGTGCGCCGCGTTTCTGGACACGCGTCGGATGCGGATGCTGTGACCGGCGATGCCACCATTTCCTCCAGTGTGATCACACCGGTGCAAAACTACGTGAGCGCTTTGAATGCAGAAATCTTTGCAACTACGGAAGTCCAACTCAATGGCGAGCGCGGATCTGCGGGGACAACAGCGCGTAGCTACACCCCAGGCGTGCGGAATGCAGAGACAAATCTCGGTAACCTGGTGGCTGACTCTGGCCGCTTCGCCTCGGGAGCAGATGTACACCTCCAAAACGGCGGTGGCGTGCGTGCCAGCATCGCCGGGCCCACCTCTCCGGCCACTGAGAGGAACATCTCTATCGGCGATTCCTTCAGTACGCTGACGTTCCTAAACATCATCGTCGTCGATGACGATGTGAGCGCTGCCCAACTCAAGGCGGTGTTAGAACACGGATTCGCGAACTCCACCACCGCTGGCTCCTTACAAGGTCGTTTCCCGCAGCTCTCCGGCATGGAAGTGATTTTCGATACCACACGTGATGCAAATGACCGTGTCCGCCGCGTGGTGCTGACCAAGGATTCCTCCACCAAGGCAGACGATGTGGTGATCATCGACTACGGTCGTGTGATCAATAGCAGCATTCGCTTCTCCATGAGCACCATCGACTTCCTCGCAAATGGCGGTGACAGCTATCCGTTCCGCGCTAACGGCTTTGATTTCGACAACCTTGTCTATTTCCGGAACTACCAGGAAGCCTTCGTGGACTATGCCAAGCTACCAGATGCATCTGGTGGTTTAGCTGGCAAGGTACGCGCCTCTCAGTATGACAGAGTCAACGCCTTCGACCGCGTGGGACGTATCGTGGATATGATCTATGCCACCGGCAACCGTGATACTAACATCAATGGCACCGTTGGCGCGGACTTCATCTGTGGCGGCCCTGGTGCAGACACCTGCACCGGCGGTGCTGGAGATGATACCTTCGTTTTCACCAGCGTTCGGGATTCCGGAGACATCATCACCGACTTTGTCATCGGCTCCGATAAACTGGATGTCGCTGACCTGCTCCGCAGCATGCGCGTCACGAGCAGTGCCGGTGCGCTTGGGACAAGACTCACCTTCACGAACGTCGGCCAAAACTGCGCTGTGAACTACGTGCTGCCGGGTGCCGCCCCACGTATCCTCGTAACAGTCAATGGTACGACGGCTGCCCAGCTCAACTCCGCCTCGAACTTCGTGTTCTAATTTAAAGAAAACACAATCCCTACAACTCAATAAAATATATGAAAGCTAAACTACTCCTTCCGGCCCTCATGGCCACGCTTGCCACCGCTGCAAATGCCGCATTCGTTAATCACTATCCAACATGGTCCACCACGGGCGATGCGACGGTCGTCGACAATGTTTCCTTCCTCACCAGCGCCTTTTCCGACGGTACGGATGACTTGACGAATCAGAATAACAGTGGCGTTAATCCAACGCAAACGTTCGATTTGGAAACCTTTGTCGGCCTGCCATCTGGCGGATTCATCGCCGCCGGAGCCGACGTAGCAGAAGGCAGCGCAATGAAGCAAACCTTCAATGTACTCGCGGGTGAGATATTTACCTTCAGTTGGCAGTTTCTTACGAATGACACGTCGTCCGATCTCGCTTTCATCGTACTTGATGGCGTCTTCACAGAACTCGTGAATAGCAGCACGGCAGTTCCTGCGGCGAGTTATGGTTATGCAAGTGCCCTGAGCGGCACTTACACCTCCGCTGCTTTTGCGAACGATGCGACTGTCACGCTTGCGATCGGAGTGGCAGATACTGGAGATTCCTCAAGTTCCAGCGCGCTGCGCGTTCTTACGGTCGTTCCGGAACCATCCGCCTTTGTCATGCTCGGCCTCGGCCTAGCCGGCTGGGCTGGAGCTCGCCGCCGCAAATAAGCAGACTGTAGAGATCCTGCTTCAAAACGAAGGCTCCGCTCACAAGGCGGGGCCTTTTTCGTCAGGCCAGAAACCACCCGCGAAATATTCTTCATTGAATGATCGCACATGGCCCTATTTTCTCCATTACCTATTCCCACAGAATTTGAATCACCAGCTATTCGTAACGGCTCATGGCTGGGAGTCGGTTGTGCAGCGTGGTAGTAACTGCTGCGGGGGACGCCGAGGGTGGTGCAGATCGGTCGGATGCCATGGCCGGTGGTTTGGTGGATGTCATCGATCATTTGCCGGAGTTGAGTTGGGGTCTGGTGCCGAGGATGACTGCGGCTTTTTTTAAAATGTCATTCT
>JARWZU010000044.1 GCA_029866215.1 Akkermansiaceae bacterium | reverse complement strand
AGCCAACTGGCTCAAAGCCCGCAGTGGGAAAAGCGTTCGTAAGGTAGCCTGACTTCATAAGTGTCATCGATCTGCAAACGATGACACCTATGATACCGCCGTAGCAAAGTTCTATCAAAGGCGCTTGGGACTACGCTTACGCCAAATCCACAACGCCAGCGATTGCTGCCGAGCCAGGGATTACTCCGCTGAACGTTGCGGGCGTGACGGTGCACCGTTTTAAGTACGTCCGAGATCTGAGAGGTGATCTTACGGTCGGAGATTTTGCGGATGAGATCCCGTTCGCGCCTGCCCGCTACTTTTTTGTGCTGAACGTGCCGGGTTCGGAGGTTCGCGGTGAGCATGCACACCACGCTTGTCATCAGTTCCTGATCGCCGCATGTGGCCATGTGTCGGTGATGGTTGACGATGGTCACGAGCGGCAGGAAGTTCAATTCGATTGTCCCGACGTGGGAATCTACATCCCCCCATTGACGTGGGGTGTCCAGTACAAATATAGCGCTGACGCCGTCCTGCTTGTTTTCGCGTCTCATCCTTATGATAGCGCTGACTACATCCGTGATTATGATGAGTTTCTGAAGGTAATTCAAATCCCGAGCAAATCTGTATGAATCGAATTCCATTCTTACTACTTGGCGATGCGGTTTCTGAGATGCGTCCGCAAATTGATGCCGCGATTAAGCGAGTCCTTGATAGCGGATGGTATCTCTTGGGGCCAGAGCTCGAAGCCATGGAGTCTGAATGGGCCGAATGGTGCGGAGCTTCCCACGCGGTTGGAATGAGCAACGGCCTTGACGCGTTGCATCTGATTCTTCGAGCGTGGGATATCGGTCCTGGTGATGAAGTGATTGTACCGTCGAATACCTACATTGCGTCATGGCTGGGGGTTACCATGGCGGGTGCCACCCCGGTTCCCGTCGAACCCGAATGGGACACTTGCTGCATCGATCCTGCGCAGATTGAAGCGGCGATCACCCTCCGGACTAAAGCCATCATGCCGGTCCATCTTTACGGACACGCTTGCGATATGAATGCTATCATGAGCATTGCTAGGCGGCATGGATTGAAGGTGATTGAGGATGCCGCGCAAGCGCATGGCGCGGAGGTGGACGGTAAGCGCGTGGGCAGCCACGGTGATGCCATTGCGTGGAGCTTTTATCCATCTAAGAATCTTGGCGCCTTAGGCGATGCAGGAGCGGTGACCACTAACGATATGCAGACAGCCTCTAAATTGAAAATGCTCCGCAATTATGGCAGCGCCGTTCGCTATGTGAATGATGTGCCGGGCTATAACAATCGGCTTGAGGAGATTCATGCTGCAGTCTTACGGGAAAAAATTAAGGTGTTAGATGCGTGGAACGAGCGGCGCGAAGTGCTAGTAAACCGTTACCAGGAAGCATTTGCCGAAACTGATCTGACGCTTCCCGTGGTAAGGCCGGGAACTCGCCATGCGTGGCACTTGTATACGATTCGTCATCCGAACCGTGATGCAATTCGGGCACATCTCGAACTGGCTGGTATCGGGACGTTGATTCACTATCCAATTCCGCCCCATCGACAAAAGGCTTATGAATCACTGGGTCTGTTCCACGAAGCTTTTCCGATTGCCGAGAAGATTCACGCCGAAACTCTTAGTCTTCCCTTAGGTCCACATCTGTCGCTAGATTCTCAGGAGCGCGTGATTGAAGCCGTTTTAGAGGCAATTAAAATGTTATAAAAATGCCTATCTTATCCATTGTCATCCCAGTCTATTTCAATGAGGCTTCTCTCCCTTCACTGGAGATCGCGCTCAACGCGCTGGAGACGGATCTTGCGAGCAAAGGCCTCGGACTGGAATTGATTTTTGTCAATGACGGGTCTAGGGACCGATCGCTTGAGATTCTTCGTGAGATGCAGCTGCGGCGACCTGTGAACATTGTCTTGAACCACCTTGCGAACCGTGGGTCCATGTCGGCCATTCAGACGGGTTTGGTCCGGGTGACTGGGGATTGTTTCACCTTCCTTGCTGCGGATCTGCAGGATCCTCCTGAAATGCTGGTTGAGATGGTAGAGCACTGGCGGGGTGGAGATCGTTTTGTGGTGCGCACACGGTCCTCCCGATCGGATCCTACCTTAAGCCAGTTTTTTGCCTGGTTAAACTATCGGTTGGTGCGTTTGTTGATCATGCCAACTTATCCAATCGGGGGGTTCGACATGGCAATCATGGATCGGGCATTCTTGCCTCACTTGCTACGCTGTGGTTATAACAAAAATCTAGCAATGTTCGCTTGGTCATTAGGTATTCCAGCGCGGATCATGAGTTACCATCGACGAGAGCGTGAGCATGGCACCTCGATGTGGACATTCCGCAAAAAGGTTAATTATTTTATCGATTCCAGTATTGGTTTTTCGGTCAGGCCAATGCGTCTCGCATCCTCACTTGGCTTTATCATTGCATTTGCCTGTTTCTGCTACACGGTAATCGTTGTGACTGGTAAACTACTGGGGTGGATCCATGTTCCTGGATTCACAGCCCTTGCTGCAATGTTAGGATTTTTAAATGGCTGCGCCTTCATGTTCCTAGGGTTGCTCGGAGAGTACACGTGGAGAATCTATCAAGAAATGGATAGGCATGCCGATGCCGTAGTGGAGGAGATATCCACGGAACCTGCAAAAAATGATGGGCTTTAGGTTAGTACAGGTACCAGTAAGATATTTCGAGTATTGATTTTTTTAATATTGTTGGAACAACATGATAAAGCCACTCATGCCAACTCGGTTCCGTCTAGCATAGGAATTTGCGATGGCGGATGGATCAATTATGGGAGAGGATTTTAGAATTGCGTGAGCGTGCTAGGGCATCGACGAATGTGGTGCAGACGGAGATCAGAAGCTTGGGGTCCTGGAAAATCTTTTTGCTGAAGTGGCGATAGAAGACTGACGATAATTGGTTGGCTTCAACGACTTTCCCGTTCCGGTACTGAGCCACCATTTGTCTGATGATATCCTTACCTGCCGAGCGAAAAAGGTATCGGTTTGCTTTTTTACTCAGCATCCGGTGTTTGAGGTTATCGTTCGAGGTCAGGTGTTTTTGAAGGACTCGCTCAACGTTTCTCATCATCGTTAGGCGATCTCTTGATGCATTCCCGGGATGAACCCGATAGCGCAGTGCCAACTTCTTGGGGAATTTGATCTCCCCAAGTCTGGAAAGGCGAAGCCACAGGTCAAGGTCGTCAGCTCCCCAAATGGTTTCATCAAATCCACCGAGTGCTGTCAGGGTTGATCGGCGCATGAGAACTTGTCCGGGTGATCCAATCGGATTTCGGTCAAAGAAGTCTTCAAATCGGAGGGTCCGTTCAGGCGATGCCGGGTTAGTTGTTGGTTGATCGATTTGGTCCGTAAAGTTTTGGCGTGCTCCTACCACAGCGATGGGGCCGCCCTCCATCATCGAGTCTAGTTGCCACTCCAGTTTGTCGGGTGGCCAGACATCATCGTCGTCAAGAAATGCAACAAATTCCCCCTTGGCGATGGATAGTCCGCGGTTTCTAGCTGCGGCTGTCCCCCAATTTTTTTGGGAAATATATCGAATTCGGCCGGCAGCGATTAGGGGCTGCAGGATGATTTCCGTCTGGTCCGGGCTGCCATCGTTCACAACGATCAGCTCAAAGTCCTTGAAGGTCTGAGCAAATACGGAATTGAGGCACTCAATGATGAAGGCCTGGTGCCGATAAGTTGGAATGATGACTGATACGGTGGGCATTCTAGTGTTGAGAGTGGGGGTAGTCGAATGGATTTTAACGAGTTAGTTTGGAGTTGCGCGACTAGACGAACGCCTTCTCATGAGAAAATCAAACCAAATCTATCAACCTTGGGCAGAGGATTCAAGTTCTATTTCAGTTGCGTCTGCGCGCGCTCATTGTGCTCAGTAGAGTGGCACCGGCGGATAGGCAGTCAATTTCGCAGGAAATAGGTCACTCTCGCTAAGCCCTGCGATGGGCTCTCCACCTGCGCCAAATTCAGCGAAGAAACCAGAGCTCAACTTCGTGCCACACGAGCGGCACTCGTCCCGGTAGATGCTGCCGTCAAAAGTTGGGCGAAATTGGCGCGCATTTGGGAGGGGTTTTCGTCATCGTTGAGGCCATCGAAGAAGACTGGCAGAAAAATGGTATGAGTGGGCGAGTCCCACCCCTGCGTCTACACTCCGTCCGCTCCTGCGGAAAAACTTGTCAAAATCACCCAAGGGACCAGAACCAAACCAAACGCAGGGATCATGAATTCTGGCGCAAAGACTTGATCTCTCTGGCGTGAGTTCTCAACTGTACAACACGGATCTGACAGTGAGCGCTGCCTTTAGGACAAGGCGGACCGTTCGCTTAACGGTGGTAGCGGTCTGCCCCAAATGCGCCAAATGGAACGACTAGATCCCCGTTGGCCGCGACGATCACTTGGTCGAGTGCAAAACTCCACGAGTTAAAATTCCACGTTTTGGCGACGTTATCACTGGTAGCGGCGGCAAAAAACGAACCCCATTTGGAGCCAATGAGTGTGTTATTGCTCCACCGCAAACGATCTGGCTTCCAGCCAACACTTAGAGCGGATCCGGCAGTGAAACGGCCAAGATTGTCGAGCGTGTAGCGATCGACACCGAGCGAATTGGTGGTGAACAGCGAACGATTCGCAACCACGGAAAGCGAATCCGCAGGCTCTGCCAGCGAATTAATTTGAAAAGCATCAAATCCATCGCAGGCGCTCACCTGGATGCTTTTTTGTCCTTTTTCGTCGATGGCTCGTGTGAACGCAAGAAAGCCATTTGCGTCGAGTTCTGTGATCCCGAAGGGTTCGCCGGGAAGGTCGATGGCTGGCCGTACGAGAGGGGTCCCTACTGGTGAGATTTTGATCACGGCGACGGAATGTGCCGCTTTGCTGGAGTCGAGCCATTGGCCAGAGGTGTCGCGCCATTGAGTGACGCCCATCACCACGAGGCCACCCGCTGCCTCACGCGCATCGGTGAGGATCGATCCCGACGGGCCAATGTTCACCAACGCACCCGCGGTGGGCGCGGTAGGCTGGAAGACATCGAAGACCAACAATTGTGGAGCATCTTCAGGAACCCAGTATGGCTTCGAAGTATAGGGCTTTGGGAGATAGCTGATGGCGATCGGGCTACTGACTCTTAGGCTGGCCACCTGCGGACTCGCCACGGAAATGATATCGTCAATCGGATACGGTCCGAACCCGTAGGCGAATTGGTAGCTGATGGGAACGGCAGGGCGGTTTGCCTGCGGCCAGAGGAAATGGTCACTGGCGAGTTGCGCGCCTGACTTGGGATTCATCGAGCAAGTTCCTAGAAGCGTGAGAGAGGGAGTCGTGTTGACTTCATAGACATCCAAAATGAGTTGGGTGGCTTGCGTGCCAGAGTCGCCCATGAATCGAGCCCAGTAAATCCATGGTGAAGAAGAGCCAATCTGGCGAAGGACATAGAGTTTGCTGTCGCGGTACTCCGCGATTTTGATGGTGCCGTCACCAAGATCGACTTCTGAGAGGATTTGTTCAGATGCCATGGCTGGAGAAAATCTTAGGGTTGCTCGGCTGTTGCCAAAAGAGCGGCCATCTTCGATTTGGAGCAGATACTCACCGGCTTCGATCACGCGATCGACTGGCCATGCCAGCGACGTCTCGGACGTGACTACCGGGGCGTCTCGGTTTTCGATGTTTGCGACCTCCATGACGCGTTGCGAGATGGAAACCACTGAGTTTCCAACCATGTCGGCACGGCGTGCATCAAAGGCATGGGGGATCTTCCCTCGAAGGCGTAGCTCCTTGGCTTCGAGATCAATATCGAGCAACTGGATGCTTGCCCCGTTCGAATTCCAATAGCTCTGGGACATGGGAACCATGGCGAGCCCCGCGCTCGAAATCAGTTTCAAGGCTTTTTCATTCCAGATCGCCTCGCTGTAGGCCCATGGCTCTCCCATGTAAACTCGGCTAGCCAAGCTCGGTGCCGATGGGACGGAAACATCGAAGAGGGAGGCATTGACTTTGCCATCCTCCAAACCGATTGAAAACAAAAGGTCTCCCATTGGCTGGAGATACGACGACCAACCTGGAACCTCGACGCTTCCTGCGACTGAAGGAAGTTGAGGATTGCTCAAATCAATGACCCAAAGCGGGTCGGTTTGTAGGAAGGTGACCACGTAGGCTTTGTTCCCTGCGAACCGGGTAGCGTAGAGACTCTCGCCGTGGGCTTCCTCGAGCTCTAAGCGACCAAGGACACGATCTTCAACGACCTCGGGATGAACGGCGTCAGGGGACCATGCGCGGAAGTTTTCGACAATCGTCTTGGGGATCCAACCCGTTTCCGCGCTGCGATTTTCTGAAATCGTGGTGAGAACGTTGTTTGCCCACTGGACCCTGAATTTGTTCGAGATCGAGCCTTCGGTCCGGACTGCTTGCGCCATGGGAATGAGCCCAGACGACCGAATCGCGAATACCGAGACGTCTGAAACGTTCCACTGGCCAATCGGGTGGGTCGCAACCGCCAGCCAGTCAGAGCCGGCTGAAATCAGGGGGCTCATGCCTTCAATGATGGTCTCGCCAGCGGCTTGTGGTGTTTGACTTTCCGAGATGATCCATTGGGTGAGGCGCGCTGGAGCATTCCAATCATGGGTTGCCAAGATCAAGCGGTCGCCCACCAACCGGCTGTCCATCACGCGTCCCGGTACGTCCTGGGAGAAAACGATTTCAGCTTTTCCGTCCGCGATTTTGACCTGGTTGATCCGGGTTGTGGCTTGCGGCCCGAAAGAGTTGCCAGTCAGTAGGAGAACGGTGCGATCGCTTCCGTTGGACGGCATGAGGTACAGGTCCTCTCCAACCGCTGGAAGTCTCAAGGAGGCAGCAAGGCGTGGATCGGAGGGGGTGGATAAGTCGAGGACTTGCAGGCCACGAAGTTGGTTGAAAAAGTAAACGGTGTTTCCATCGACCTTCCAAATGTCGGCCTCTACGGGTTCCACGGTTGGAACATCGGCGACAGGATTTTCGGCGACTGCCCCACTGACCAGTGCCGGCAAGGCGTCGAAGTAGGCTCCTCGCGATGAAGCTAGACTCGACGCGCTGGGCGAATTCACAGGGCCAAACTTATTTTTCCCTTTGTAAAAGGTTGTGGGAAATTTTGCACGAGATGGGGTGGCACCTACATACCAACCGAGCACTCGCCATGAAATCTTCTTGCTGTTCGAGCCCAAATTGAACGTGTACTCGCCAGACACACCGGTTTGCGAGCTAACCGTTTTCCAGCCACCGGGTCGCTGGAATTTCTGCAGGGAAATGCTTGTCATGCCCTCGGGCACCGTCACGGAGGCGGTTTTGCGATCACTTGCAATGGTGAGCTTTACCGATCGCCAACTTCCAGTCGCGGCCTCAACCGGATTGCCTGCGGCGAAAATGAGAAAGATGAGAAAAATTTTTGCAAATGTTTCGCAGAACCTCGAAAACATGTGTGTGTGAGTCATCATTAGGGTTGTGGGATATTTATGTGGATTCAAGCCTTGGAGGGGGTTGACTGGGCAAGTAGTTGGCACTTGATCAATCAAACCCTACTCCACAGGGCCAATTGAGGTCCTATGGCAATCAGCTTAATACGGCAACAGCAAAAACCGCATTCTCATAATTTTTTTTTTTTCGAAATTGAGCGGTGGGTGCAATTGGCTATGCCACAGTGAATGTGCCGTTTGCTTAGGTGTTTCTTCGGACGTGAAATATTCCTTGTTACCCCGTTGAAAGGGACACCGTGGCCTATGCTTGCGGCAATGAGTTAGGAAAGCCTTGATAAATCCATTGTGGGAGTCCTGCAGACCCCGCGCCCGCGCGCTTCTGGGTGCCGGTATGCATGCGCCACCGCCCAGTGCATGTGGGCCTAGCCTAGCATTTTTCTTCCGCAATTTCCTTGAGAATTGCCATATCGAGGGCTTGGTCGGCTGCTAGCCTTCTCAATTGTAGGCGATTAATTTTTGATAAAAAAGCGCAGTAGGAGCTTCGGAATTGATTTCCGCAACGCCACATATTCTTGGTGACGCTTGAACACGCTTTCATAGATCTCCTGAGTCCAGAAATCCCGAAGGTCCTCTGGCAGATTTGATTTTTTAGGGCCGCTACATTTGGCTATGATGCATTCAGCTTTACCATCATCAAGGGTTTCCAATGGGCCGATGCCAGCCGTCCGACTCATCCGTCCCCCCGAATTGTTATAATAAAGTTCCACGTGATCGAAGCATTCGGCCAAAACTTGTTCAAGTAGCTCTTGATTGAAATCAACAAAGTGATTTGGCGTGAGGCCCCATCCATTCGGCACGGAAAAAATCCCCATCCCGTCCGATTTCATTACGCGGACAAATTCCCACAAGGCAGTGAGTGGCGAGAGCGTGTGCTCAAGCGTTTCAAACGATGTGACTAGGTCAAAAGTGTTTTGCTCAAAAGGAGTAAACTCCACGCATCCCGCGTGGAATGTAGTACGGTCATTTCCATAGACTTTTTGGGCCCACGCGACAGCCGGCTGACTAATATCCATGCCGCTGACTTTGAGTGCGACGTCTGCCATAAGTGCAGAACCGTAGCCGGTGCCGCATGCGGCATCTAAGACCACCTTGTCTAATGCAAATTTTTTTGCGAATTCATATCGACTGAGGTGGAAACGTCTGCGGCCTTCGTCGAACAGCGGATTGTTCGCATCCATCCTCAAGGATTTATTGGACTCGAGCCATGATTCGTAATCCGGGTTCGTGCTTAAGTCAGTCACTTTTAATTGTTGGTTGGAGTTAAAATCTAAAAATTAAACCTGCGCGAATTGATGAATAAAAAGTTCATCGCGGTAAGGCACACGCAGAGCTAGCAGATCACCTTCTTGAGCAATAGAATTCTTTCCGGGTACGGAATGTCAATGCTCTAGGGATGATTTCCGAATAGTTCTGCCGGGAGTGGACACACGGAAGAGTGGTTCGAAATTATGACGTTTCGCCCTGCAAGCGCGCGGCACATGATCTGGAATGCCGGCAAAATGAATGCATCATAATGTTCTTGTAACTGAGTAGGGCGTTTTTCTGGACCTTCTGCATAAGATCTCCCGCTGCCACTAAGATCCATACCAATAATTTCAAGATCCTTGGCTCCTCGACCGATCGCAATTTGGAGTGCGGCAAACACCACTGTTCTTCCTGGAAAGAACCCCAACTCTGGGCGATGGCTCCAGCCTACCACGTGGGCAGGATCCCGCGCAGAAGGAAAAACAAATGGCATCCCCGATTCTGCATTGAGCTGATTCAAGGCTTTGAACTTTAAGAATGGTAAGCCATACCACATGTTTACTCGCTCAATTAGAGCGACTGAGCGATTTATCAAGAGTTGAGGTGCTACGGACGCAAGGGCTGCAGCAGCGAGAAACTCGATTACCAATGGCACCCCTGGAGCAGCCTCTAGATGTCTAGCACCTGTTAGAGCAAATTCACGGTCGGTGACAACTAACAAGTCAGGAACTATTCCGAGGCCTTTGAGCATGGTGGGTGCACCATTCACCCCGATCAAAAAACGTTCTCGATTCCGCACTTGTTCCCATGGGTAATCCCGCGCGGATGGCCCTGTCGCGACAATACTTATTGGCATTTCCATGGACGGTAGAAGTTCAGCCAGAGACAAGCATTTTATTAAAGAGATTCCATTGCTGGATATGGTAAACCGATGGCCAACCTCAGGTTTAATTGAAATCCCATTTGCCAAGTACCGCATGTGTTTCAATCGTCGCGGCCAGATCGCGCGCATCGCGATGCGGTTGAGAGGTGCTTGGTTACTACCCAGCGAACGTGCTAGTGAGGTACGCCAGCCGAAACTGTGATTTCGGCCGTCAGCCAATAGAGTTTCTAGGGGATTCATCTGCGTATAAAAGTATGCCAGTGATCTTGAGCCATTTGGATCACTCCACTCGGATCATTGAGCGAGTGTAGATCGCTGCGGTAGTGGGTGGCGCGCACGGGATTGAAAAGCCTGTAGGCCATGGCTTTGCGACGAATTTCTGCTAGATCACGTGGTGGAGGGACATTCATGGACTCGGTCGTCTCGGGGAGGAGACATGCTCGTGCTTGGTGCCAGAGGCGGTGTGCGAGCCAGTTGCTGGTTTTCGGGGCTCCGAGCCAAGGCTTCGGTGAGCCGATGTAATGAAGGTTGAGATCGAGGTTGCCTTCGCAGAGCGGACGGGTGGAGCCAATGGAGGTTCGGTGATTGATGGACTCAGGAAGAATGAATGATTTTCCGCGACAAAGGAAATTAAAGACCGTCTGATCGTGTCGAAACTTCTGAGTTTCTACCAGATCATGCAATAGCTTCGCGGTGCGGTCTAGCAATGATGATGAATTTCCCGTGCCGGAGGTATCTCCTAACTCTCGGAGGCCTTTTAGGTTCATCCACATGATACCAGCATTGATGTAGGGCAATTGACGTTCTACGGGAGATAGGTCTTTCGCCCATGGGCAATCATTGCCAATTACGTTGATGTGATCCCGCGCTCCTGCGAGGAGCCATTGGCTTTGTTCAACCTCGGGAGGATGTGCCGCTTCGAGGCCTTTGAAACAAAGCACATCGGCGTCAAGATAGACCATGGTATCAAGGTGCGGAAGCATTTCGGGGAGCATCAACTTCGCATAGGTCATGAGTGATCCTCGAAGTGCCGGCAGCTTCATTAGCCGATTTTGGTCAACCTCGAGAGTTTCGAGAATTGCCTTGATCCCCTTTTTTTTGGCGATGGATTCAACCGTCGCTCGCAGTTGACTGATGGATTCCGGCTGAAGGCCTCCATCAAGAATTCGAATATGATAGTCGTATTTGCCAGATGCTGCACCAACCGCTGATGCAACCGCCACCGCGAGGCCGGGGTAAAATCGTTCATCAGCGTTTGAGACGATGTGGAGAGTGGGGCGTTCAGTCATGGTCTCGGGACGCGGTAATCATTGAGCAAAAGCACCCGTCTTTTTGGCGAACCGCTGAAGAGCCGTCGGGCGAAACTGCCAGGCGCGAGGTACGCGTGGTAGTGGGCGCGGACATTTGCGCGAAGAGTCGAGATCTCGGTAGGGCTCATCGAGAAAATAAGATCCATGACCTCGTGCAGACTCTGCGCGTCATGGAAGGTAAGGCAATTGACTCGGTCTTGCAGGGGCGGGGTAGGGTAGGTGGGATATTGTAGGATGGGGATGCAGCCCGAGGCTAAAGCTTCAATCACGTTGTGGCAGAGTGGCATACCTACACCCGGGCATGCGAGGAAGAAATCTGATTTGGTAAGTGCCTCTAACCAGCGAGTTGGTGGAATCTTGCAATGTTGAGTCTCGCAGTAGACGTATGGATGAAATGAGTTAGAGGCGAGCCATGTCGCAGCATCGTTGGGTTTAAAAATCTGTTCGGGCGGAAGCGAGTTACCAGCGATTTCTAGCATCTCACGTCTTGTAAGCATTCCGTAGGTTTCACGGATGACCTCTTTGTCGTATTTGCCTTCCTCGGTATTTCCTCCGAAAAATAGACGGGCGCTGCGGGATTCTGGCTCTTGTGGCGGAGTAAGCGCAGCAATCCATGGATGAACAAAAAACGGAAACGCAATTTCATCCGCAGCTCGGCAGATACGCCATTCATCATCCAACACCACGATTTTCTCCGCATGTCTGGGTGCTGCGTTGGCATCGTCGGTAATGAGGAAAAACGGCTCTTGAAGTTCATCAAGCGAACGGATGACCCCCATGCGTTCGTGCAGCAGCAACGCTTTGAGTGGGCTTGTGGCGAAGGTCGACAAGGTGCGTCTCCGCGCGGTGAAGACTGGAAAATATCCAGCATCGATGATGTCACGGACGAGGCCGAAATAGTAGCGGCCACCCACTGCATCGATGGCGGGTTTCGAAAAGTCGCAGCAAACAATTGGCTCGCCATTTCGGCGTTCGGTCAACCCACGAGCGAGCATTTGATTGAAGCCTCTTCGGTAGGATGGTAGCACCATGGGCCGAAGCATGCGGACTGCTGCTTCTAATGACTTTCCAATCGGACGGGTCATCCTTGCGGTCGTTTGTGGATGCCGTCTGCGGTCCAGGTGCTCCGCGACTTGCGGGTGTGCTCGCGAATCGCGAGGTTTTTCTCGATCATTTCAGGTTTTACATAGCCCCGTGAGTGGTCGAGGTGCAGCGTGACGGCTTGGTGTCGGATTCCGCGTCCAAGGATGCCTAGGTTCACGAGGCGTTCACCCATTTCCCGATCTTCACCACCATACTGCATGGCTTCATTGAATCCATTGACTGCAAGGATATCCGATTTCCAGCCAGATGCGTTGTGCCCATTCCAGGTGGCCTTGGTGGGAGTGCATGCGTCCAGTAATGGCGAGAGGTGGGACGGTGAACCGATTCGGAGGCATTTTGAAAATCCGCGAAGTCCGCGTGCACGAAGCCAGCCAAGCTGAAATGCTCGCCTAGTCCGGATGTCATCCGCAGAGATGTCCCTGCTGAGTTTCGCTGGCAGTTTGCAGTAGCCTCCTGACAAGAACTGGCCTTGTCGTGCCTGCCTTGCATGGGATTCCAAAAACTCTGGGTGTGGAATGCAATCTCCGTCTGAAAACACCAAATAATCGGCGGTGGTCTCTAGGATTGCCTTGTTCAAGATCCGGGTTTTCTGAAACCCCTCGTCGGCGTGCCAGATGTGGTGGACTGGAAAATGTGCAGATTGAGAAAAGGTATCGATGACCGCCTTGGTACGTGCATCCGAGCCATCATCCGCGATGAGCAATTCAAAATCCGTGAACGTTTGACAGAGATAGCCATGTAGCGCCTTCTCAAGCCAATCGGCCTGATTGTACGTGCTAAGGATCACGGACTGCTTCATTTGTGATTCAAGAAGGAGAAATTCAAGCCGGTGTGGCAAGCGAAACCAGTGGGATGGCTTCACGGCGGGCTGCTCGTGACAAAGGTTTGGTAGCCGCGTAGGTGAGGATATAGTCGACGGGCAAAGCGGCTGCGAGGTCGATTGCGGCGATGGCTCTTTGGAGGGCACGAAGCCCACCGACTGCCGGAACCGTGTGGACGATTTCATTTCCGCTAAGCCACGAAGGTCGCGATTGACCTTCGGCGAGCACGACCTCGTAAATGACATCGCCGTGGACCCATGATTCGGGGAGTTGCCATGACAGTGGTGCTCCTGCTAGCCAGAGCAGGGCGCGGTGGGGCTTGCCTTGGTCGGGGGTTTCTGGGCCGAGCCATTCGCGGATCGTGCGGCGTTTGTTGACGTACACTTTCCAGCGCTCTTGGAACCAGAACACATCGAGCGGGCTCGCGCGCATCGCGACTTCCAGCGCGGCCATGCAATCGGCGGTTTTGAGTGGCGGCTTGACTGGGTGATAGCAGACCCTCCATTTGCCGGGCGATTCGGTGATTACGGAAATGGAAAGCACCTCGCTTTTGCTCCGGCGGACCATGAGGCTTGGCAATGGGCTCGCGCGGGTGAGGCGGCCGAAAAACCTCACGAGCTCCCCCTGCCTACCGACGCGTTGGTCAGCCAGGATTCCCACGAGGCCCCCATCTCTCAAAAATCCCGTTACGAGGTGCAGGCTGTCACGCTTGGAAAACAAATGGGTGCCGTCGGTTTGGCGTTGGGCGACCACCCGCGCGTTCATGAGCGGATTGTTGAGTGGCCGGTAAAATGCACCGATCGCGTGGCCCTGCGGAAACACCCGATTCATTCGACTGAGGATTTCCCAGTTGCCCATGTGCGGTGGCAAAAGCACGAGGCCGGGCGCTCCGGATAGAGCTTTCTCGATAAGATCTTGGTTTTCTACGGTCAGAATCTCTTCGATCTGTGTGCTGGAAAGTCTTGCGGTATGGGCGGTGGCAAACAAATTCGCAGCGGTGCGCCGGGTGGTCTCACGCGCCATGCGTTGAAGCTCCGCAAGGTTGTATTCCCCGTGAAATGCGATTCGCAGGTTTCTCAAAATCACCCGCCGCCGCTTCGGCATGAAATGCCATGCAACGTCGCCGAGCGCCTCACCGACCTTGAAAACCACTGACCCAGGCAAAAGGCCGAGCACCGATTCCATCGCCGCGTATGCGAGGGCTTCGGCGCGCCATTTCCAGCGGATCGGTTGGTTGATCGTAGACTCGGTGACCACTAGGCGCTGTTTAAGGGTTCTGTGGGCTTGATGCAAGGCCGATGCCGCTGGGCTCGGACTGGCACCGTTTGGATCCTAGCGCCTGACAGATGGAGCTTGAATGTTCGGGTTTTTTGGCCTACCTCGGGGTCGTATGGATCCAATGCACCCTTACCAGCTCCTGCCGCTTTTTACCACCGGCTTGGTGCTGGCCATTTGGCTAATCGGCCTTCACGCGTTGATGCTGGCGAAACCGGCGGCGGCTAAAGGATTTCTTCAGAAATTCCCGCGCAACGTCACGATCGGCCAGATTTTATTGGGAATTGGCCTTGGATGGTTTTGGCTCCTCATCGCCCCGACAGGGCTTGGCAAGTTGAGTGCCTTAGCGATGGATCTCGGTGAGTTCAACAATGCCAAGGGCCTTCTTCGGATCTTGGTTCCCGTTTCGGTGGTGCTGGTCAGCGTGAGCATTCGGGATTTTCTGGCGGTTCGCGCCCTCGGAATCCTTGGGCTGATGGTCGCGGCACCTCTGTTGGGCGCGGCCTTCCTTAAGGAGCCATCCTCGCGCTTACTCGTGCCGATCTTTGCCTACGCGATGCTTACGGCCTCGTTGTTTTGTGTTGGGATGCCCTATTTGTTCCGTGACGCAGTCCAGTGGGTGACGGCTGAGCCGAAACGTTGGACATGGTGCGCGCTCGCTGGCCTCGGGTACGGGGTTGCGACGCTCGTCTGCGCGCTCGCATTCTGGCGTGGCTACTGAGCTCGCCAGAGGGGAAGTGTGCACCACGCGGGCATCCGCGCGGCGCGTTGGAGTCTCAAGTTTTTAGTAAACTGGGGCACCGGAGCTTTCGCTGCTCGTGGAGCCGCCTGTGGCCTTGTTCGCCGAGCTCTCAAGGCTTTCACCACCCATCCGCATGTCACGGCCGAGGCCGATCATCGTGTTGCATGAAGTGAGGAGCACGGATGCCGCAGCGATCGAAATCAATAGAGTAATTTTCATCGGCATTTTTGATAATCCAAATCCCCAGCACTGCAAGCGCATATTATCAAGTTGTCTTAAATTTCATCCATCAGTACCGCATGACGCGCGAGAGGAAGCGTTGGCAGAGCGGGGATTTGGGTGAACCAAACAACTCGTCCGGCGGCGAAAGCTCTTCGATTTTTCCTGCGGCGACGAACGCCACCTGGTTGGCCACCGCGCGCGCAAACCCCATCTCATGGGTGCTGAGAATGATGTCCTGACCCGCCTCAGAAAGCTCCTGAATGAGCTCCAAGACTTCCGCGGTCATCTCGGGATCGAGGGCCGATGTGGGCTCGTCGAGAAACAAAATCTCTGGCGGACGCGCCACCGCACGGGCAATGCCGACACGTTGTTGCTGACCTCCTGAAAGCTGCGATGGCAATTTGTCCGCATGCTCCAGCAGGCTGAAGCGTGCCAATGCCTGCTCGGTCATCGCGGCGGCCTCGGCCGGCGAAAAACCATGAACTTTCTCCAGCGGCAATGCAATGTTCCGCCGTGCCGTGTGATGCGGAAATAAGTTGAACTGCTGAAACAAAAATCCATTTTTTCGCCGATACGCCTGAAGCGCATTCGGGTCTGTTAGAATCGGTTGGCGATTGATGGTGACTTGCCCGCTATCGCCAACGTCCAAGCCGCCTAACACCCGTAACAAGGTGCTTTTCCCGCCACCAGATGGGCCGATGAGGACCAATACCCGCGATGACTCGACCGCCAACGAGAGCGCATCGAGCGCTCGCGTTTTGCCATAACATTTCGTCAGCTCGGTAACCTCAAGTTTCATGACGGAAGCGTTTTTCCAACCAGTGCGACAACCACGCGACGGGAAGTGTTAGAATTAAATAACCCAAGGCAAGCGGCACATAACCTTCCAGCCCGGCGTAAGAACGAGAGATGAAATTTTTGGTGTTATAAAAATACTCCGCCACGCCGATCACGTTGAGCAGCGACGAGTCTTTGATGAGCGAGACAAACAAGCCCGCCATCGCTGGCAGGACTCGGCGCAAGGCCTGGGGAAAAATCACATAGCGATAGACTTGGATCGGGCTGAAACCGACGGCCCGCGCGGATTCCCACTGAGTCTTCGGGATGCTTTCTACCCCACCTCGTAGGATTTCACCGAGATACGCGCCCTCAAATACGGAAAGTAAAAGCACGCCGATGATCAATTTATCATCAAGCCCTTGATCCCCCAGCGTTCGAGAAAACAACGGCGCGAAAATCACGAAATATCCAAACAACAAGTGCACCAGCAAAGGGGTATCACGCACAAACTCAAGGAAGGCGCGGCAGGTCCAACGCACCACTACCAGTGGGGAACGTTGCCCAAACATGAAGAGCAGCCCAAAGAACGTGCTACCTACCAATGCCATTAAGGAAATCCGCAAGGTCATCCACCACCCACGAAACAGCGTTTCACGGTAATTCCATGCCTTCGACCAATCCGTTTGGTTGCCTAACAACGCGAACACCATCGTGCATAGCCAGCTGAAGCCAAGCACGAGAGCGATGGCGACGATGGCATTGGCAATCCGGTGGTGGCGTGACATTGCGGAAACTCTACCTGAGAATGAATGGAACTCCCGCGGCTTCGAGAAACTTTTTCTCATCTTTCAGGTAGCGATCGCCAAGTTTGCTAAAGCCATCCTGGTTGCGAAAGTCATCGAGGAACGCATTCACCTGAGAGAGCAACGCTTCGTGGCCTTTGGCAATCCCGATAGCCCACGACTCCTCGACGAATGGTTTCAATAACCCACGCGTCGTGTTTTTGTTCTCAGTCGCGTATTTGTAAATACTCAGTTGATCGTAGATGAACGCATCCGCCCGCTCTTGCGCGACCTCTAACACACATGCAGTTTGATCTTCGAACACCACGCGCTTGGCATTTGGCAAATGATGGATCGCCCATGTCTCGCCCGTGGTGGCAGCCTTGGCGGTGACCGTCCGGCCTGCTTGATTGAGGTCCTGGATGGATTGGATCGCGGAATTTTTACTCACGAGCAACGCAAGACCGGTAAACGCATAGGGGTTCGAGAAATCAATCGACTCCCGCCGTTCGTCGGTGGCGGTCATCGACGAGAGGATCAGATCGATGTTGCCGGTTTTCAATGCGGGCACGAGGCCGGAGAAATCCATGGGCACCACTTGCAGCGTGCGTCCGAGATGTGCCGCGAGTGCCTCCGCCAGGCGAACGCTCACACCATCCGGCCGACCCGAAGCGTCTTGCATCTCAAACGGCGGGTAGCTCAGATCCATGCCCACTCGCAAGACTGGAGCTCTGGAGGTAGGTGAAGATTTTTCACTGCAACCCATGGCACCGAGTAAACCCACGGCAAGAACGAGAAAATGGCGGCGATGAAACATGGGGGAATGGTAAACAGAAATCACGCGGGCGGAAGCACGGTTTTGCAATCCCATGGATTCGAGATTGAGGTCGATCATGGATCCAGCAATGCGCGTACGGTTGCAGCGTCGAGGCGGTTCGAAATATCGGCATCGGCTAGAATGCCAGCAGCGAGCTTGCCCTTTTCTTGTTGGAGCTTGTGAATGCGCTCTTCCACGGTGTCTTGGCAGAGCAATTTGTGAACGAAGACCGGTTTGTCTTGGCCGATCCGGTAAGCGCGATCCGTCGCTTGCGCTTCGGCAGCGGGGTTCCACCATGGATCGTAGTGAATGACAGTATCCGCAGCGGTTAGATTGAGGCCGGTGCCTCCCGCTTTGAGCGAAATGAGGAACAAAGGCACCTTGCCGGTTTGAAAGTCCTCGACGAGTTTGCCGCGATCTTTTGAAGCTCCTGTCAGTTTCAGATAGCCGATTTTTTGAGCAATGAGATGCGCCTCGATGAGCTCGAACATCGTGGTGAATTGTGAAAATAGCAAAATCCGTCGACCGCTCTCGATTAGCACATCTAATAGATCGGTGAGAAAATCGAGTTTTGCCGACTCCAACACCTCGTTTGCGTAGTCCTCTGGGAGCAGGCGGGGATGGCAGCAAATCTGGCGCAGCTTGAGCAGCGCATCGAGGAAGACGATTTGCGATTGCTCGATGCCGCGGGCCGCGATCGCTTGGCGGACGCGTTTGTCCATGGTGGCGCGCACGGTTTCGTAGAGGTCTTTCTGGCCGGTGTTGAGTTCGATGAGATGAACGATCTCGGTCTTCGGCGGGAGTTCTTTGGCGACTTGGTCTTTGGTGCGGCGCAGAATGAGTGGACCGACGCGTTGTTTCAGCAGCGCGTTGCGTTCGGAATCGCCATCTTTTTCGATGGGGGTGCGGAAGCGTTTGGTGAAGGCGTCTTCAGTGCCAAGGAAGCCTGGGACGAGGAAATTCATGAGACTCCAAAGCTCGCCGAGGTGGTTCTCGATCGGCGTGCCTGATAGACAGAGTCGCTGGCGCGCATCGAGTTTGCACGCGGCTTGCGCCATCTTTGAGCGCGGGTTCTTGATGTATTGAGCTTCGTCGAGCACGACGAGGTGGAAGGGAATTTCCGCGAGCTTATCGATGTCTCGCTGAAGTAGCGCGAACGAGGTGAGGACCAGATCGGCGTGGGGGATCGAGCGGAAATATTTTTTCCGATCGGGTCCGTTGAGCACGAGCACACGAAGCTCTGGGGTGAATCGAAGTGCTTCAGCGCGCCAGTTTGGGACCACAGAGGTAGGAGCCACCACGAGCACTGGTAGGCCGCGCGAGTGGCCAGATTTTTTCTCCGTGAGAATGTGTGCGAGCGTCTGGAGGGTTTTGCCCAAGCCCATGTCGTCGGCGAGGATCCCGTGAAGCCCGTGTCGTGCGAGAAACTGCATCCAGTGGAACCCGGCGAGTTGATAGTCACGCAAGGTCGCCTGCAATCCGCTTGCTGGCGGGATGGGATCGATGCCTGAGAAGTCTTGAAGCTTTGCCGCAAGCTTCAAGAGATCGGGCGGAGTGTCGAGTCCGAGGCCGCCCAAGCCCGCGAGGGCAGCGGCATCGAGCGCGTGAAGCCGCGCCCGATCGGGGAATTTCGGATCAATCAGCGCGGCGAGATGATAGAGGATTTTTCGAACCCGTCCGATGGGTAGCCTCAGTGCATCGCCATCGGGCAGCGGGGCATAAACGTGGCCGTTGTCGGGGCGGTCGAGCGTTTCTTGGAGGAAATCATTTTCTAACAACCCCGCAAGGATCGGCAGCAAATCGTAGCGCTGACCTGCCACATCGAAGCCGACGGAAAGGCCAAACCATCCGCCGTCCTTGGGGTCGAGCGAGCTCTGCCAGTCTGCGGGGTCCGCATCATGGACACGGTGGCCGACGTCATCTGCGATGGTAACCGTCCACCCGAGGGCTTCGAGACGGGCGACCCATTCGCCGCGGAATTGGTGCCAAAAGGCATCGGTCGGGATGCGGCTGGGGTCGGGAAACCAGCGGTCTGGAGCTTGATCGCGGTGGCCATCGCGCGACTTCAGGTTGAGCATGAATCTCCATGCGGAGTTCGATTGCAGCGATGAAAGCCCGGTGTCGCGAAGCTGTTGGGTAGCAGCACCCTCGGCACCCGCTTGGTGTTGGAGGATGGCGGCTTGGCCATCTGGGCCGGTGATTTCACTCATCCATTCCGGCGCGGTGGCTCGCAACGAACTACGATATTTCCCGTAGATCACCGAGGCTTCCGCGGAGATCAGGAAATCCGTGTCGGGTTGTCCGAGCGATTGAAGCAACAAGCGCGTCGCTCGATCTGCTGGGGCGCGGGTGACATGCAGTGCAAACCGGGGGTCGAAGCGGACTCGCGGTAACTCACGCTTTGGCGCGCGGGGCGGCTCTGCTCGATCGGTTAGCGTCGCAGCGACGGCTTCTGCAACTGTGTTTCCTTGCAGCCTCGACGCATCGCGTTCCTTGGCGGCACGCATCAACAAAGCCGCCGAGTGATGGCAAAAGCTGCCGATCTCGCATGAGCAAAACGTTTCAAAGTCCCACGCTGCCTCAGTCTTCCAGATATTCACCTCCGTCTCATCTTTGGCGACTAGGCCTAGCAGGTTCCATGAATCGGTGGTGGGCGCTTCGATTCGCAATTCGCGCACCTTGCTGACCAGCGAGTTTGCCGCCACGAGGATTTCATCGTCAAAACGATCCTTCCACCGCGAGTCACGGAGAAACGACGAGATATCAGCGGCCTCGGTCAAGGGTGGCGATTTCTAACGATTCAGCCAGAGCGTCTTGAGTGCCTCGGCGCGGGTGAGCGCGGATTCGAGCGATGATCCGAGGAAGTTGGCGTGCCCCATTTTGCGGCGGCCGCGGCCGTGGCGTTTGCCGTAGAGGTGGAGGATCGCCTCGCCGTCTTGGAAGAGCGGCAGCCAATCGGGCGGGGTCGTTTCATCCTGCCAGAAGTCGCCTAACAGATTGAGCATCACCACCGGCGTGAGCAAGCGGGTCGAGCCGAGCGGTAGGCCGATCACCGCGCGCAGTTGCTGTTCGAATTGCGAAGTGACGCAAGCGTCCAAGGTGTGGTGGCCGGAGTTGTGGGGGCGTGGGGCGATCTCGTTGACGAGCAGCGAACCGTCCGGCTTTAGGAAAAATTCGACTCCGAGAATTCCTCGGTAATCGAGCGCTTCTGCGACGCGGCGGGCAATGGCGGCGGCCTCGTTGGCGACATTCGCTTCGATCCGCGCGGGGACGATTGAAACGTCGAGGATGTGGTGGCGGTGACGATTTTCTGCGGGGTCGTAGGTGACCGTGACGCCGTCTGCGCCGCGTGCGACCATGACCGAAATTTCTTTTTCAAATGGCACCCACGCTTCCAGCACCGCGCGTGGGGCGCCGAAGCTTGCCCAAATTTCCTCGGGATTCTCGCCGCCTTCGAGCTTGATCTGGCCCTTGCCATCGTAGCCAAAATCTGCGGTCTTCAGCACCCCTGGGCCGGCGAGCTCCTGCATGGCGGAGGCAAGGTCAGCCGCGCTGGAAATCAACGCAAACGCGGTGTGGGGAATGCCGTGGGTTTTAAGAAAATTTTTCTCACGCTCGCGGTTCTGGCAGATCGAGATCGCCGCAGGTGATGGATGCAGGGGCGTGAATTGCGCGACCGCTTCGAGCGTCTCGCGCGGGATGTTCTCAAACTCAACGGTCGCCACCGTGATGCGGCAGCAGAATTCTTTAAGGGCCGCTGGATCATCAAAGGGAAGGTCGATCACCTCATCCGCAACCTCGACGGCAGGTGCTTCGAGGCCCCCGGTCCAGATCACGGTCCGCACGCCCATTCGCCGAGCTGCAAGGGCGATCATGCGGCCGAGTTGACCGCCACCGATGACGCCTACGATGCAATGAGGCGCGTGAAGAGGATGTGAGGAAGGCATGAAATCAGTCAATGGGATCGAGCGGAGGCAATGCGGCGGACTTGACGGCATCGTTCTGGTGTTGGCGAAATGCGGCGAGTTTTGCGGCAAGAGTGGCGTCATGATTGGCCAGCATCGCGATGGCGAATAGCGCGGCGTTGGTGGCTCCCGCCTTGCCGATGGCGAAGGTGGCGGTGGGAATCCCGGCAGGCATTTGGACGATGGAAAGCAGGGAATCCACACCTTGAAGCGCCTTCGATTCCACTGGTACGCCGAGCACTGGCAGGTCGGTGATGGCGGCGGTCATGCCCGGCAGGTGAGCGGCCCCCCCAGCACCGGCGATGATGCATTGCAGCCCTCGGCTGCGGGCGTTGCTCGCGTAGGAAACCAACTTATCGGGCGTGCGGTGTGCGCTGACCACCTCGGCTTCCCATGCGACGCCGAAGTCGCGGAGGGTGCGAGCCGCGTGCTCCATCGTCGGCCAATCGGAGGTGCTTCCCATGATGATTCCTACCGTAGGTGCTGCATTCATGCGGCAAGCGTGGCGGACAGAGCGCGGTGCGTCAATACGCAGCTGGCGTTCCAAGGGATTGGCAAGTCATTGAAATCGTGCGAGAATGGATTCATGACGCTCAAGCCGCTTGGTGACTCGGCATGGTTGGTGGAATTTTCCGCGGATTCATCGTTGGCGAAAATCATGGGGCTGGTCGCTGCGTTGGAAAATGACCGACCGCCAGGGGTCCTCGACGTCGTTCCGTCATTTGACTCAGTCGCTGTTCATTTCGGCGAGGCTGACGGGCGAGAAATCCTTGCTTGGATCGAATCGGCGGTGGTTTCTAATCAAGACTTCGATGGGAAGGAGGTTAGAATTCCAGTGGTCTATGGTGGGGAAGATGGGCCGGATCTCAGCGATGTGGCGGATCAGGTCGGGTTGTCGGAGGATGAGGTGATCCGCTTGCATAGCGAAGCGATTTACACGGTGGCAGCGGTGGGTTTTTCTCCCGGATTTCCCTATCTCACCGGATTGCCCGACTGCCTCAAGGTGCCACGGCGGGCGACGCCACGGCGCGAGGTTCCGGCGGGCTCGGTGGCGGTGGCGGGCGCTCAGGCGGGGATCTATCCATTCGCTTCACCCGGGGGATGGCAGATTTTAGGGCGGACATCGGTGCGTTTGTTTGACCCGACGGCGGCGCGTCCAGCGCTGCTACGGGCCGGCGACCGAGTGAAGTTTGTGCCGGTCCGCGAGCTCGAATTGCCCGATGGCGACGAGGCGGCGTTGCCCATTGCGGAGGACCATTGGATCGAGGTGATCCAGCCTGGTGCGTTGACGACCGTGCAGGATTTGGGGCGGCCCGGGCATGAGTCGGCTGGGGTTTCTCCGGGTGGTGCGGTGGATCGCCATGCGTTGAGAGTCGCGAACCTGCTGGTGGGCAATGCCGAGGGTGCCGCCGTTTTGGAAATTTGCATGAGCGGGCCGGTCCTGCGATTTCACGCGGCGACCACCGTGGCATGGGTGGGAGGCAGTGGGAAATCCATGCGCGTGGCTGCCGGCGAAACGCTGGATTTCTCGCGGGTTCGTGGCAGTGTGCGCGCTTACCTCGCGGTGGCGGGTGGACTGCGGGTGCCGATGGTGTTAGGCAGCGCTGCCACCGATGTGCGGGCGGGTTTCGGCGGGCATCATGGACGGGCATTGCGCGCGGGAGATCGGTTGGAAACGGGCAAGGTGGGAAGGATCCCTCAGCCGGGGCATTGGCACGTCGGGCGAGAAGGGCGCGCCAAGCGGGTACGGCTCCGGGTCTTGACCGGCGTGCAGCATGGGTGGTTTTCCGAGGAGGCACACGCGCGGCTTTTTTCGGAAACCTATCAGCTCACCCACTTGGCAGACCGCATGGGCGCGCGGCTTTCCGGGCCACCACTCGACTTGAATTTCCCGATCGAAATGGTTTCTCAACCGGTCGCCTGCGGGTCGGTTCAGGTTCCGCCGGATGGTCAACCGATCATCTTGCTGGCGGAGCGTCAGACGATCGGAGGCTATCCGCAGATCGCCCATGTGATTTCTGCGGACCTCCCGAAGCTGGCGCGGGCGTGGCCGGGAACCGCCGTGAGATTTCAGCGGATCTCGCTTGAAGAGGCGCGTGAATTGAAGCGGCGGGAGGCCCAAGATTTTGCATGGTTGCGAACGGGGTTAAATTTGCTAAAATGACACCATGCGTGCCATCGATCTGAATGCGGACTTGGGTGAAGGAGGTGCGGATGATCTCGCCCTTCTTGGCTTGATCAGCTCTGCGAACATCGCGTGCGGCGGCCATGCAGGCGACGAGCAAAGCATGCGAGAGGCCATTCAAGCGGCTTTGGCTGCGGGCGTCTCGCTCGGCGCACATCCAAGCTACGAGGACCGCGAATACTTCGGCCGCCGGGCGATGGTGATCCCGCTCCATGAGGTCAGCGATTCGGTTTTTCGTCAGGTCGAGCGGATCGCTACCTTGGCGGAAAAACTGGGCGGTCGGCTGCACCACGTGAAACCCCACGGCTCGCTCTACAATCAAGCAGACCGCGATGAAATGCTGGCCAACGCAGTGGTCGAGGGCATCGTCCGCGTTTCTCGGGAGTTGATTCTTTTCGCCCCACCTGCCGGCAAACTCGCGGAGGCGGGCCGCGCGGCGGGTCTCGTGGTCTGCGCTGAGGGATTTGCCGACCGCCGTTACCTGGAAAACGGATCGCTGATGCCGCGCGCCGAACCGGGTGCGGTCATTTCGAATGTCGAAGAGGCGTTGGCACAGGCACAGGCCCTGATTTCAAGCGGCACCATTGAGACCGTTTGCGTCCATGGCGACGGGCCCACCGCCGTCCAGATGCTCCAAACCCTGCGCGCCGCCTTCGAGGCAGATCATTTAATGATTCGCTGCAAGCCGGGGAATTGAGGCGAGCAAACGCTTGGTGTAATCCGCCTGCGGCTCGTGAAATACCGCCCCTGCCGCGCCCGATTCGACGATTTTGCCTTGGTACATCACCGCGATTCGGTCGGCGATGTAGTGGACTACCCCGAGGTCGTGTGAAATGAAAATCATGGTCAGCCCGAGCTCCTTTTGCAGCGAGGTGATGAGGTTGAGAATCTGCGATTGGATCGAAACATCGAGCGCGGAAACCGGCTCGTCGGCAATGATCAACTTCGGCTCGGGCGCGAGCGCTCGGGCGATGGCGATGCGCTGCCGCTGACCACCGGAAAACTCATGCGGGTATTTCCGCATCACGCGGGCGTCGAGCCCGACCGTGGCCATCAAGGTTTCGACCCGTTCGAACAACGCGTCACCCTTGAGTCCTGGGCGGCGTTGGCGGACCGCCTCAGCGAGCGTGGAAAAAATGGTCATCCGCGGATTCAGCGAAGCGTAGGGGTCTTGGAACACCATTTGGAAATCCAATCGACGCTGCCGCACCTCGGCCGCCGAGAGAGCGGATAGGTTTTCGCCATCCAGCGTCACCGAGCCAGAGGTCGAGGGAATCAATTGCATGATCGTCCGCGAGAGCGTGGACTTCCCGCAGCCAGACTCACCCACGAGCCCAAGGATTTCGCCCTTTTCGAGTTCCAGATCCACTCCGTCCACCGCGCGGACCAAGTGACGCCCCGGTGAAAAAACCGACCCCGTCTTCTGGCTGAAATGCGTGTGAAGATTTTTGATTTCCAAGTAGGCCACAGCCGTGAAAATGCACGATCCCAGAGCGATCGCACGCGAATTCCTGTTTCCGCGACCGATTTATCTCATCCGCTGGATGACGACTCTGGGAATGTGAATGAGATCTTCAAACAGGACCCCTATGTCAGGAGATTGCGTAGTGCCTCGGTGATCTCGTCGCGGGTGAGCAAGCCTGCGGCGATGTTGAGGGTGAGGCTTTCCCATGCATCGACTTCTAAGGTTTCGTTTGCCAAGAGGCCGTTTTCACTCAGAAAAATCAAGCAAGTGGCCAGTGCCATGCGCTTGTTGCCATCGACAAAAGGGTGGTTGCTGCAGAGGTAAAAGAAGTAAGCGGCGGCGATCTCGATGGGGTCGGCCATCATGGACTGGCCCATCATGGTCGCTTGCGGGGTAGCGATGGCGGATTCGAGCAGTTCGCGGGATCGGATGCCGGTGGCTCCGCCGTGGGCCGCGAGGACTTGCGCGTGAATCGCGATCACCGCTTCTACGGTGGGGTGCCTGAGCGCGGCACTCATGACAAGCGCTTGAAGAGCTCGCTGTTGTTGGCAATGAGGCGCGCCGCCGCATCAGCCGCAGCGGATGCGTTGATTTCTTGAGGGTTTAGGGGGGCAATGGTGATCGTGCCGCCGGGGTGGACCTCCACGTTGACTTCGTCGCCCGGTTTCATGCGGGCCAACTGGAGCAGGGTGGAGTCGAATATGATGCCGTGGGAATTGCCGATCTTGGTAATGGTCTTCGTCATGTTCTTACAATGTTTTACAAATAGGGGGCTGTCAAAGCGGAAAGCATGGCGGCGGACGGAACGGAGTAGAGAGTAACACAAAGCCCACCATGGGGAATCCTCCCTGCAAATCATGCATCATCATGTTGTTTTTGCAGGGTGATCGCGCGCCGCCACGCACAGAGGCATCGTTTTACCGCACCGCCAGCGGCGCGGAGGTGGACTTGGTGCTGACCTTCCGCGATGGCAAGAGCTGGGCGGTGGAGATCAAACGCGGCCTCTCCTCGGTCTTGAGCCCAGGGTTTTTCACCGCTCTGGACGATCTCAAACCGGACAAAGCCTTCGTCGTCTATGGCGGCGACGACCGTTACCGCCTCAAACCGGAGGTCGAGGCAATCTCGTTGCTGGACTTGCAGCGCGAGCTGTTAGCTGGGTGAGAGTCGATTTCCTGAACGCAGACTCCTACCCAGTTTGTCTGGGAACATGAATGGTCTTCGTCATGTTCTTAAAATGTTTTAAAAATGGGGGCTGTCAAAGCGGAAAGCATGGCAGTGAGGCGGTCGTGTTGTGGTTCATGCCCATTTTGTCTGGGCCTATGAATGCACCCCCCCCCGCAGCACCGTTTATGGTTCGCTTGCTTCATTTCATGACGTGCCGACTTGGTAAACGATTGCCGCAATACATGCAGCTTGGCTTGATGGTGCTGGCCCTCTGTCCGCAATGAGGACAGTCGATCAACTCGGCACCGATCTTTCCATCTACCGATCCATCTCTTGCATCGATTTCGAGGATCTTCGCCTTCAGATGGTCGTCCGTGAATCCGATATGATCTCGCAGAAGCTCCCACATGGCTTGGCACGCCAAAGTTAATTCCTCAAGTTCCTGCTTCGTGTTGTCCTTCCGTGCGGAAAGGCTATCGACCTTCATGGAGGCGATATCAGCCGCAGTTTTGGCCTTTTCGATCTGATAGTGCTGAAGCACGTCCCAAGCTAAGCTCATATAATTATTGATGTTTATGTGATTTACCGAAATGTCTCAAATTTTTGACGCGAACGAGGGGCGACGTCGCACATGGGGCAGAGGTTGTAGTTAAGAGAGGCCATCGAAATAGGGTGGCTGCTAGGGGTTGTCACGGCGCGTCTTGTTAGCTGTTCTTTTTGTATTGGACGGAGCCTTTGCCCTTAAGTGGCTGGGAGTATATCTTTTTGCCATCTTCAGTGATGCTTACTGTGACATCACAATCATCATTACCGCTCGTCACGTTCAGTTCTTCTATATACTGCCCCCAGAATGTTATACTACCCTCTTTGAAAGTCTTCTTCAGCTGGACGCCACTTGCATTCCACACCCCTTGGATCTGAAGCTCTGCGGCCCCTTTCCCAAAAACGCTAAACCCAATGTTCTTATCTGGCGGCCCCTTCCAGCCCAAGTCCGTGCTCTTCATTCCGACAAAAAACAATTTGCCTTCTACAATCGTATAAGCGCTGGAGGATTTCGATGGACCTTGGGCGTCGCCCTTAAAAGTAATCTTGATCATCCCCACAGGTGTTGCCGTCGGCTCAAACTTCTGCCCGCGTACAATGTAAAATGAATCGAAATCGCTCGGTAGTGGCTCAAGGCTGATCTCTTCAACCTCTCTGTCATTTAGAAGCATCGTCCGCAACTGGGATGACATCCGCTGTCTGTCCGCTGGACTGGAGCCTTCTGAATAAATCAGACCTTCGAGCTTCTGATGATCCTTCGCGGTGATTGCCGCCCTGAGGCTGTCCTTGAACTTGGCAGAACCGTCAGCTTCTGCAGCGCTTGCTCCGAGTGTAAGTGCGAGAAGGGTGATGACGGTCGTAAGTACGTGTTTTAGCATAAGAATCGATAGTTAATGGTTTTGAACTAACGTTTAAGTGATGGAGCATCCACCAGCAGGAGCCAACATCAAACGCGGGCCTGAGGTTAAAAATAGAATGGAGCATCGATAACAGAGGGGCTGGAAGCCCCTGCGCCTGGGCGGTTGGTGACGTGGAGATAGATCATGGTGGTGGAGACGTCGGGCTGAACCTAGGGCGCTGCTTCAATGCTATTTCGGCGTGCTGTCGGGTTTCGATGTGCTGTCGGGTTTCGGTTCGGTGCGGGTGCCGGTGCGGATGACTTTGCGGGCGGCTTCGTAGGCTGAGACGAAGGCGGGGTGCTCGGCTTGGAACTGGAGGATGAGGCGGTCGAGCACGTTGGTGAGGTTGTCCTTGGCGCGGTCGATCTCGGCGGCGATGGCTTCGGTGACGGCGACGCGGCCGACGATGGCAGCACGCGGGGTGCCGAGGGTGGAGCTGTAGGCGGTGATGGCGCTTTGTAGGTCGGTGAGGAGGGTGGGCTTGAGGTTATACTCGGCGGTTTTTACGGGGTCTGCGGTTACGATGGCCGCCGCTTCGTCGTAGATGCCTTGGGCGACCTTATCGAGCATGGCGTCCTTGGTGTTATTTAACTCACCTTCTTTGACATCGAATTTGGCGCCGAGGGTGAGGTTGGGGAATTCGAACGCATAGGCCCCGGCAGCTCCGGCGACGATGAGGGTGCGATTGATGAGGGAACGTTGGAGTCGCAATTTGTCCAGGGCGATGCCGGTGAGGGGTGTGTCCTGCATTTGGGCGAGGGCGGAAAGGAGGTTGAGGCTACCCTCCAGTCCGGTCATGGCGCGGACGAAGGCGGGGAGGCCGGCGGTGATTGGCTTGTTGGCAGGGGCGGTGAGGATCAGAGCGGTGGTCTGAAACATGTTGATCTCGGCGATTTGGTCTTTGTTCATGGTATATTAGGTGGGGATTAGGGGAAAACGGAGGGTGAGAGGGAGAAAACAGGTGGGGAGACGCTTAAAACGACTTGGGAGCCGCGAAAAATGAAAGCGGAGAGAGTCAAAACGACTCGGAAGACCCTGAAAACAATTTTAATAAGGCGAAAACGACACCGAAGATGCCGAAAACGACTCGGGAGGGGCCGAAAACGACTCGGGAGGGGCCG
>JARWZU010000048.1 GCA_029866215.1 Akkermansiaceae bacterium | reverse complement strand
GCACGGTGCTGGGGAAACGCTCGATGCCCAGTAGAGCATGGAGAGCCTTGTCCTCTCGTAGCCAATCGGTGTGGGCGAGGCGGCGAGCTCCCGCTACCACCGAAGGGGGTGCTGGGCTTGGCGGTGGAGGTGAGCCAGCGATGGAATGCTATGCAACTGACAGAAATAAGGAATCGATGGACAGGGACGGGAAAATGTCTGACAGCGACGGGTCTGGGGCCGACAGGACTTGGGGAGTCTCTGACAGCGTCTGGGAATTGACTGACAGCGCTTGGGAATTGACTGACAGCGGCTGGGAATGAGCTGACAGCGCTTGGGAATTGGCTGACAGCGCTTGGGAATTGACTGACAGCGCTTGGGAATTGGCTGACAGCGCCTGGGAATTGACTGACAGCTCCTGGGAATTGGCTGACACCACTTGGGAATTGACTGACAGCGCCTAGGAACGGGCTGACAGCGCCTGGGAATGCCCTGACAGCTCCAAGTGAGTCACTGACAGCGCTTGGTGACTTCCTGACGGCGGCTGGGGAGATGAAGTGGTCTCCTTACCGTTGCCAGTGAATTCTTTGATTTGGTGTTGGGGGGTATTGCGCCAAGTAGAATGACACCCAGATATAAATGATGCCACTTATCACTTCGCCACGCATTCTTGATTTTTTCAGCATTTCATGGTATACTGAAAAAAGCGTCTTGATTCCAACGGATGGACTCAGGCACGCCCATCATGAATGACTCGGCAACATGAAAATGGTGCCAAAACGAACCAAATACCCCCCCATCATATGAAATCCCCCCTGAAAAGCCTGATCATGGCCGCATTCGCCGCCAGTCTCGTCACCGCAGTGTCTGCCGCCCCTCCCGGCAAGGGTCCGCTCGTCACTGGAACTTACCTTGAGGAATCGAACCCACAAAACATCCAAAGCATGAAAAAAGGCAACCGCTATGCATTGGTCTGCATGGAATGCAAATCGTTGAGCGTGAAAGAAGTTGCCAACGAAAAAGACGCGCAAGCCCTTTGCCACAATGGTGGCATGATCCATTGCAACTCCTGCAAACAGAAATATACCATCAAACACGTCGGCCCTCCCGGTCGAAGTGGCGACCAGTGGAAAATGGTCATGGTAAATGATAAGGGCAAGGAATGCATGTTCATTGCACCGATGAAATAAATCGTAGGATTTTGCGGTGTTTTAGCCCCATCTTGGCTTGGATCTACGGTGGCCGTAGCCCATCGCCTGACCTCAAATGCGACGAATCTATGAGTGTTCACTTGAACATTCATAGATTCACATTTAGCGTCCAGTCATGGCGGCCTCGGCAGTAGAAATCTTACGTCAGCAACTGCGTGATCAATTCCCGCAAGCGCACGGACTGCGCACAAGCCCAGCTCCCAGCCCGTTGCTAGAGAAGCCATTTTCGGTCGATTCCTTCCCCATCGGTGCCATTTCGGAAGTCCTACCTGCTGGGCCAAGCGCAGGGCTCGCCTTGTTCATGGCCGGCCTGCTAGACGAGTCCGAGTCAGTCAATTCACTGCCACAACTCGTACTGATCGATGGCGCGGATGCCTTTGACCCCAATTCCTTCCCGGGCGATGCCTGCTCGAAATTGGTGTGGGTTCGCTGCACGTCTGCTCTCGAAATGCTCAAGGCGGCAGACTTGCTCGTGCATGATGGCAACATGCCCTTTGTGCTGTTAGACTCTACCGGTGTCAAACGGCAGGATCTCAACGCGCTCCCCGCCGCCGCGTGGTGGCGGATGAAACAAGCGATCGAGCGCACTGGGCTGCGCTTGGTGGTGCTCGCCACCTCCCCGCTGGTCCCTTGCGCGAGCCTCAGGGTTTCACTCTCCGCGGGGCTTTCACTGGCAGACTTCGACCGCGCCCAAGCGGAGCTGCTCCCACGCGTACACGCATCGTCGAACCAACTCCGCCGCGCCACCTAACTCCGATGTTTGCCGCCCTTTGTCTCCAGGATTTCCTCATCATCGCCGCCCTGCGAAATCACGCGATGGAGGGAGCATATCCCTGCGCAGTCCTCGAGGCGGGACCCGCATCTACCAGCCGCGAAAAGTTGCCCTTGCTCGCCACCAACCCTGCGGCACGGATCGCCGGAATCCGCAGCGGGTGGCCGCTTCATCGCGCACTCGTGCGTTGCCCTGACCTGAGGATCCTCTCACGAGATCCCGCGGCAGAAGCCGTCCTACGCAACGAGCTTTTTCTCATCGCAGAGTCGCTTGCCGCAGATGTCGAACTCACGGCGCCAGATGCAGTGATTGTCGATCTATCAGGCCGCTCCAGCCCCGTGACTGCTGCGCTGGATCGTTTGACATTGGCAGGCGCCACGATCCACCACGCCCGCGCACTGACGCCAGACCTCGCCCACCTGGCATCACGGCACCCCGCGACGCGTGGAAAAATGATTTCCCCGGCAGATCTCGCGCCGCTGCCATTCAGCGTGCTCGACTTGCTTGCTGCGGGACACCCATCCGGAAAATTGTTGGAATCCTGGGGTTTGCGAACTCTCGGAGATTTCATGGAGTTGCCGCGCCAAGCCGTCACCGAGCGGCTTGGACCGGATGTTGGTACCTGGCACGACCTCGTTCATGGCAAGACTTGCCGCCTCTTGCGCCTGCACCGCCCACCCGAATCGTTCGGCCAGGTGATGGATTTCGATGACCCGCTGGTCTCACTTGACCCACTGGTTTTCGCACTCAAGCGCCTGCTTCACACGCTTGCGGGGCGCTTGGCATCACGCCACCTCGCGGCGAGTTGCTTGGAAATCCGCCTCGTCCTAACATCCGGCGCCGAATGGATGCGGCGCGTGCGTCTGCCCGAGCCGCAAACCGCCGTCGAGGGAATGCTTTCACCCCTGCAAACGCTGATAGATTCGCTAAAACCCGCTGCGCCGATCGCCGCCTTGCGACTCGATGTGGAAACCACCTTCGCGACCGCAGCACAACGTGAGTGGTTTGGCCGCCAACTGCCCCAACCCGAACGCTGGGCCGAGACACTGGCAAAACTGGATGCGCTGTTAGGCCATGGGCGTGTGGGCATCCCAGCACCTGGCGACTCATTTTCCCCCGATGCTTTCGTCCTCCATCCAGCGGCTAGAGCGCCGTCGGCAGCTCTGAATTCCACTATACACCCCGCATGCCCAGTTCCCTTGCATCGGTTCCGGCCACCGCGTGAGGTCGCCGTTGCCCACGAGTTGCGCAACCGCAAGCCATGGCCCTTGGCGCTGCTCACTGGCCCACATCCGGGTGAAATCACGGATCGCCGCGGCCCATTTCCCATCTCTGGGGATTGGTGGAACCCCGATGCTTCATGGCAGAGACTCGAGTGGGACATCCAACTGATGAGCCACCACCTGCTCCGCCTGGTTTTTCAAACACCCAACCGCTGGACACTGGAGGGAATTTACCGGTGAAAAAAACTTTTTGTGAGTTACACGCACACTCGGCTTTTTCATTTCTATTAGGCGCAAGCCAGCCCGAATCGATGGTCCAGCGAGCGGCGGAAATCGGTTGCGAAGCCATCGCCATCACCGACGTCGCGGGGTTTTACGGCTCCGCCCGCGCCCACCATGCAGCGCAACGCTGTGGCATCCGGGCCTTGGTCGGAAGTACCATCACTCTAGCCGATCAAACGCGCATCCCCGTACTCTGTGCCTCACGCGAGGGTTACCGGCTGCTATCGCGCCACCTCACCGATTTCCATCTCATGCCAGACGCAGCGCATGAGTTTTTTCCATTAGAAGGTCATCTCATCGCCCTCACTGGCGACCGTGACGGGCCGCTATGCCGCCGCTTGCTCGCGAATGATCGAACAGGCGCACTGCACGCAGCGCAACGCTTGATCCACGTCTTTGGACAAGCCAACGTTTACGTCGAGATCCACCGCCACGGCTTGAGAGACGATGGCCGCTTGAACCGCGAACTCATCGATCTGGCAAGTCACCTGCGACTTCCTTTACTGGCAAGCAACGCGCCGCTGCATGCGACCCGCAGTGACCGCCGCCTCGCAGATGCCTTTGCCTGCCTTCGCCACCGCGTGCCACTCGACCGCGCCGGCCGCCTGCTCTCCCCGAATGGCGAACGCCACCTCAAGTCGCCCCACGAGATGGCCGCGCTTTTCGCCGATCTACCCGAATCGATCCGAAACACGCGGCGGCTAGCGGAGCGAATCGGTTTCACCCTGGAAAACCTCGACTACCGCTTCCCCGATTTCCCCGATGGTCACGGCCATCCCTTGTCACTCACCGAGCAATCGACCTTGCTGCGTCGGCACGCCTATGCTGGGGCGTCACGTCGCTACGGGGTTTGTAGTAGCAAGGTCCGGGCACAGCTCGAGCATGAGTTGGCCATGATTCACCGGCTCGGATTTCCCGGCTATTTCCTGATCGTCCACGACCTTGTCGAGTTCGCCCGTGGGCGCGGCATCCTCTGCCAAGGCCGCGGATCTGCGGCAAACTCGGTGGTTTGCTACGCCTTGGGCATCACCTCGGTGGACCCTGTCGGCGGCGGGTTGTTATTTGAGCGATTTCTATCAGAAAACCGTCGGAGCTGGCCTGACATTGACATCGATTTCCCCTCGGGCGATCGACGCGAAGAAGTCATCCAACACGTGTTCCGCAAATACGGGACTCGCAACGCCGCGATGACCGCGAATGTCATCACGTATCGGCCGAAGTCCGCGTTCCGCGAGATGAGCAAAGTGCTAGGCTTTCCACCATCGGTGGCGGAGCGGTTTTCGGCGAGCCCATCGTCGTTTGGCGGAGCTGGATCAAAGAGAAGAGACCATGAGGCCGAGTTCGAGGAGCGTGTTTCTGGGATTTTACCGCCATCGCATCCACGGCTTCCCGCGCTGACCCATCTCTATCACGCGGTGTTAGGGATCCCACGGCATCTCGGCCAGCACTCTGGCGGGATGATCGTTTGTGATCACGGGCTTGATGCGGTCGTGCCCTTGCAACCTGCCACCATGGCAGGGCGATGCGTCGTTCAGTGGGACAAGGACGATTGCGAAGACATGGGAATCGTCAAAATCGATCTGCTCGGTCTCGGGATGTTAGCCTCGCTTGAGCACGCGTTAGAAATCCGTTCGCGTCGCGGTCATCCGTTAGATCTTGCCACCATTCCCAAGAACGACCCTGCCGTATTTGAAATGCTGTGTCGCGCTGACACCATCGGCACCTTCCAGGTTGAGAGCCGTGCACAGATGGCCACCTTGCCCGTGATGCGCCCCCAAACCTTTTACGATATCGCCATTCAGGTGGCGATCATCCGGCCCGGCCCGATCGTCGGCGATCTCGTCCACCCGTATCTGAACCGCAGGAATGGCCGTGAAAAAATCGACTTCATTCATCCCGCCTGTGAGGAAATTCTACGCCGCACCTTAGGCGTCCCGCTCTTCCAAGAGCAGGTGTTGCGAATGGCGATGGCTGTTGCGGGTTTCAGCGGAGCTGAAGCAGACGAGCTTCGGCGGGCGATGGCATTCAAGCGGAGCGACGACCGGATGGAAAGCGTGACCATCAAACTCCGCCATGGCATGACCGAGCGCGGTATCTCGATAGAAGTCCAAGAGAAAATCATCGCGTCGATCGGGTCATTTGCGCTCTATGGTTTTCCGGAAAGCCACGCCATTTCCTTCGCGCTCATCGCATATGCCAGCTGCTGGTTCAAGGTGCATCATCCGGCCGAGTTCTACGCGGGACTCATCAACCATCAGCCCATGGGCTTCTACTCGGTCAACACGCTCATGCAGGATGCGAAGCGACATGGCATTCGCATCAAACCGGTTTCCTGTCTCTTCAGCGAGGTGCTGACTGTGGTGGTGGATGATCAAACGCTACGCCTCGGCCTGCACCGGATCAAAGGCGTATCCGCTGAGACCATGCACCGGATCACAGAAGAACGGCGGAAAGAGCATTTTAGCTCACTAGAAAATTTTTTAACAAGAGCTCGTCCGAGCGTGAACGAGAAGCGGATGTTGGCCAAGGCGGGGGCTTTGAATGGGATGCCGGAGATCCAGCACCGGCGGGACGCCTTGTGGCAGGTCGAATTGCCACTCCATGACGATCTGCTCATCCCCTGCCGTTCGGGATATCGGGCGGTGTTGCCGCCCATGTCGGCGGGGGAGCGACTGACGGCCGATTTCACCACCCAAGGCGCAAGCGTCGGCACCCATCCGATGGCGCTCTGGAGGGACGCCTGTGGTAGCAGCAATGTGCTACGTTCCAGAGATTTGCAAAACCTTCCACACGGCGTTCCGGTCACCATCGCGGGGATGGTCATCTGCCGTCAGCGACCAAGCACCGCGAAGGGGCATTGCTTCATTTCGCTCGAAGACGAGACGGGCATCGCCAACCTCTTTGTTCCCAAGACCACCTTCCACCGGTTGCGGCGCGTGATCAGCAGCGAACCCTTTCTCTGGATCGAGGGAATCCTTCAGCGCTCGGAGGGTGACCAACCGACCGTCTATGTCATCCACGTCCAAGAACTGGATGGGATCGAGCCCGAGCATGCCGCTCGATCGCACGATTTCCACTGAAACGCCGCTCGTGCGAGCATCACTCCATCCGGCGGATGTCAAGTGGGTTCGCCTCTTGAAGTTCTGCGGGCAGCGCAGCATCTGGGAAACTTTGCCACGAGACGGGGCGGCAGAATCGGAAGATCGACATGGTGCCGACCGAACTACTACGTCCATCGGAGGTCGCTGGAAAGGGTCCACCGTGCACCATGCTGTTGCAGACTTCCACCCCCGTCGGAAAGCCGTTGAAAATGACGCGCCCCGCGCGATTCTGCAATGCGAAGACAAGGCCTGAGTGAGCAGCAAGCTCTGCCTCGGTCGCGTGAAGGCTCGCGGTCAATTGCCCCTCTAATCCGAGAACCGCAGACTCGATTTCCTCCAAGGTCCCGCGCACCACCAAGGTCGCTGGGCCAAACATCTCATGTTGCAGCAAGGGATTCTTGAGAAAGTCCTCGATCGAGACCACAAATACCGCAGGTGCGGCTTGATCTTGTCCCGCCTCGGTGCTGCAGCGCGCGAGAGTTTTCACGCCGGGTACCGAAGCAATGGCTGCAGTCGAGTCGACGAAGGACTTAGCGATCGCGGCATTGAGCATGGTCCCTGGCGCACCCGCTTCCACGAGGCTCTTCAGTTTGGCGAGAAATCCATCACCCTTTCCTGCAGGGAGAAACACCAATCCTGGGTTCGTACAAAACTGCCCAACCCCAAGCGTGAGCGACCCAAAAAATGCCGTGGCAAATTCATCTTCGCCACGATCTAACGCACCGGGCAGAACGACGATCGGATTCACCGAACTCATTTCCGCATACACGGGGATCGGCTGGGGCCGACTCGCCGCAGTCGCCATCAGTGCGGTGCCCCCCGAACGTGACCCGGTGAAGCCCACGGCTTGAATGACGGGGTGCTTCACGACCGCTTGACCTACCTTTCGGCCGCCGCCGTAAAGAACCGAAAAAACTCCTTCTGGCATGTCGGTGAGTTTGGCCGCACGAATCACTGCGGAAGCAATGATTTCAGCAACCCCTGGATGCGAAGCGTGAGCGATGACGACCACGGGGCATCCAGCCGCCAATGCCGAGGCGCTATCACCACCCGCCACCGAAAAGGCCAGTGGAAAATTGCTCGCGCAAAACACCGCCACCGGTCCGAGTGGACGAAGCATCGACCGCAAATCCACTTTCGGGATCGGCTTGCGGTCTGGATCCGCGCGATCGATCCGGGCATCGACCCAAGAACCTTCTTCGATGAGATTGGCAAACATCCTGAGCTGGCCTGTGGTGCGACCCATCTCGCCTCGCAAGCGTGGCTCGGCCAGTGCCGTTTCTAACATGCCGCGCTCGACGACATCATCAATCACCCCTTCGATCTCCAACGCGATCGCCCGAAGAAACCCCGCACGATCTGCGGCAGATCGATTGGAAAAAATCGGAAACGCCGCAGCCGCGAGTGCCATCGCACGCTCCACCTCGTCGGGGGTGGCCGAGTGATAGACCGGCTCTAACACACTGCCGGTTCCTGGTTGCACCGCAGTGCCGCAAGGTTCGGTACCAGTGGAGCGCGAGTAGCCGATGAAGGACGAGCCAAGTAGTGGGGTGATCATGCGTGTGGATGTTAGATTGCAGGAGCCGTGGCAAGTGCTTTTTCAATGATCGCAGTGGCCGCTGCCAACTCATCACCCACGAGTTCCAACCGTGGTGAACGCACCCGATTGTTGCCGAGCTTGCCACCGCTTGCGAGGTTTTGCTGGAGCTTGATGAGCTGGACAAATTTGACCACCGTATCCATGCGCAGCATGTCGAGCATCCAGTGATAGAGCGGCATGGCTTCCTCGATGCGTCCGCTGGTGGCGAGATCCCACAGTTTCACGTTGTGCTTCGGAAATGCGCCACCCACGCCGGTGATCCAGAACTTCGCGCCCATCGCAGCGCCCTCAAGCGCGCAGTCGTCCACTCCGACACCAAGGGTGAGGCGATCCCCGCAAAGTTCGCGGATACCAGCGATGCGACGCGCATCCGTGGATGATTCCTTCACCGACTCGACATTCGGACACTCGTCAGCGAGCTCCTTGATGTGCGCCGGGGTGAAGTCGGTTTTGTATGCGACGGGGTTGTTATAAATGATGCACGGCAGATCGGTCGCATGGATCACTGCGGTCATGTGCGTCTTCATTTCGCGCCAATCCGATGCGTAAAGGTAAGGAGGCAGAACCATCAAGCCACGGCAACCGTTGTCTTTGGCAGCCTTGGCGATGTCCACGGCTTCACGTGTCGAAAGCGCAGCCACTCCTGGAATGATCGGGCTGTCTGGAAGCGCGGCGACGTAGGTTTTCTGCAGCGCGATTTTTTCATCGAACGAGAGCGTCGCTCCTTCCCCAAGCGAACCATGCGCGACAATGGCCGTGCAACCATTCTCAATTAGCCATTTGCCGTGCTCTGCCATTAGACCATGGTCGATGGTGAGGTCGGCGTTGAATTGGGTCAGTGTCGCGGGCATGACGCCCTTCCATTGGATGCTCATCAGTTTTGTGTTTTTTGGTTAGATTGATAATGGGATGCCGTAGCGGAAAGGGTCAGTTGAATCGAAAAAATAAGTGCTTTCGCCATTTACCCAAGCACGGCCCGAGACAAAGGGGATGATCTTGCCATCTGCAATCTCCTCGATGCGGCCGTAAAAAATTGTATCAAGAATGCCGGCTTGTCGCCAGATTTCGCCTGGTTTGATTCTGCCGTCGGCGTGGAGGCAGGCAAGTTTCGCGCTGGTGCCGGTGCCGCAAGGTGAGCGGTCATAGGCCTTCCCTGGGCAGAGCAGGAAATTCCGACTATCGGCTAAGGCCGGGTCACTCGGCGGGCCAAACAAATCGATGTGATCGATTTCCATGCCATGGTCTCCCGTGATGCCCTGTGTTTCCAGTGCGTTACGAATGTCACAAGCGAAGGTTGTTAGATCCTCGATGTTCGATGGCTGGATCGCCGGCCCCTGATTGCCCACGAGGAAAAACCAATTTCCGCCCCAAGCGATGTCACCGCGGACCTCGCCCCAGCCTAGGACATTCACCGTCACCGCAGCGGCCATCCGGAAGCTCGGGACATTGGCCACCTCGACCGATCCATCCGGCCGGAGTTCAGCCTCGACCACGCCCACTGGCGTATCGATCCGGTGAATCCCAGGTCCGATTTTCCCCAAATGGGCGAGTGTCACGGCGAGACCGATCGTGCCGTGGATGCACATGTGCAAGGTGGAGACGTTATTGAAAAAGATCACTCCGCAGCAGCAATCGGGTTCGTAAGGTTCGCAAAGCAGAGCACCGACCATCGCTTCGTGACCGCGGGGTTCGTTACAAACCGCACTCCGCAACCAATCGTGCTGCTCACGGAGGATCACGGCGCGTTCGGCGATCGTTCCTGAGCCGAGGTCAGGCCCGCCAGAGACCACCACCCGGGTGGGTTCACCTTCAGTATGAGAATCGATCACTCGTAGTGGGAAGGTGCTCATCGTTCCTTGTATAGATAGCATTGGGGTCTTGGCGAATCCTCTAGCACTCTCTCTCGAATCGGGCTACTAAACCGCCGTTCGCAATTTCGCCATGAATTCATTCAACACCGTTCGACAATCATTTGCTCAATCCCTTAACGGGTTATTGCCCATCGATCGACTTTTCGATGGCGTTCCCGACATCGTCTTTTTCGTCAAGGATGCGGTGGGTCGCTACATGGCGGTCAACGACACACTGGCCGCGCGCTGCGGCCTGCAGAGCAAGGATGCCGCGCTGGGTCTGACGGCGGATGAGCTTTTCCCCTCACCTCTCGGAAAGGCCTTCGCACTTCAAGACCGCGAAATTCTAAAAACGGGCCATCCGATCCGCGATCACATGGAGCTGCACCTTTATCTTGGTGGCCACTGCGGTTGGTGCCTCACCTACAAGGAACCCATCATGGGAAAAGATGGACGCATCGCGGGGATCTGTGGAATCTCGCGCGACCTCCGCGCACCCGGTGGTCAGGAAGAAGACTTTGCCGCCTTGTCGGGGGCGGTCGATCACATTCACCGGCATTACGATGAGGCACTCCGGCTCCCGGAGCTGGCGAAAATGGCGGGGCTTTCGGTCTATCAATTCGACCAGCGCATTCGCTCACTATTCCACGTCACCGCAGGCCAATATCTCGTAAAGGTCAGGATCGATGCCGCTTGCCTCAGGCTCTTCAGCACCACCGAGCCCATCGCTCAGATTGCTCTCGCTTGCGGCTACTCCGACCAGTCTTCATTTTCACGCCAGTTCAAGCAAGCCGTAGGAATCAGTCCGCTGGCCTATCGAAGAAAAAGGAACCTCTAAGCGGCAGGACATGAACCGAGATCGGTGGTTCCATCATCCATCGCCAAATACCTCCGAATCTAGATTGAACTTGCTACCCGTTTGATCCTTGTCTAACCAAAATCACCCTCATACAATCCGTAGCATCAGCATGAACGAACCATCTCCCGAAGTGAATCAACAATTGATCGCTGATCGCTTGGATGTTTCTCGCTCCACCGTGTCTCGCTGTTTTACCAATCATCCTGGAATCAATCCAGTGACCCGCGCGCGGGTGTTTCAGTTGGCGGCCGAGATCGGCTATGTGCACTTGCAAATGCGTACACCGCGATCGAAACGCAAAAACGACGTGAAACAAATCTTCGGTGTGTTGATTTGCTCGGCAGAAGAAGAATACCTCCGCACGGATTATCAAAATCCAAGCGAACAGATTCTAACCGGTGTAGCCGATTGCGCCCACCTCAGCGGGGCCGAGGTCGAAGTCCACTTGATCGACCCCAAGCACTGCGCCCTCGATAATCCAGCATTTGTTCGGATCGAAAAGCTGTGCAACCGTTGGGATGGACTGTTGTTAGTTTATCCATTCCCAGCCACCGTACTCGACCATTTGGCGCCGAAAATTCCGCTGGTGTCCTTGGTCGAGCAGTTCGATCACACGGGAATCGATTGCGTCGATGTCGATCATTACAAAGGGATATCCTCCATCGTCGAACACCTTGCCGAACATGGACACCGCAAAATTGGATTTTTCACCCGACGCTACGAGGTCGAAGCAAGCTGGTCATACCGGCGTTACGCTGCATTCATGGAGGCCATGGTTCGCCTGAGGTTGCCGGTGGCCATCGAGGACATCGTCAATGTGTTTCCGTCGCGTGAGGGGGATGACGAAAGCAGCATCGACTACGCGGTCGAACGGACTCGCACAGGTGTCACCGCTTGGGTATGTGCGGCCGACCACCAAGCCTACGACCTCATCCGAGGCCTTGAAAAGCGTGGGTTCCGGGTGCCTAAAGATATCTCGGTCACGGGCTTCGATGGGATCGAGGCTCCCAAAGATTGCCCCAAATTGACCACTGTGGTCATCCCATTCCGGGAAATCGGGACTACCGGAACCCAGCGCCTGATCGAACGAGCCTCCAAGCGCTTCGGCTCCGCACAACATGTGCTGATCGATTGCCGTCTCAGGCCCGGTGCCACGATTGGCCCTGCGAGTTAGGGATTTTCCGTCCTCCCTTCCACACGGCCCTGCAGCAGAGCAAGCAAAACGGAGTTTTCACGGCGCGATAGCATTGCAACATAATGCAATTTTCGCTTGTGGACACCGCCCTCCTCCATTATTCACAAGTAAGAATCTTCCTACCATTCGGTCAGGCTTACTCCATCCCTACAACACCGCAAAAACCCAAGATTGGACCTAGACCAGGACTAGGGGGTGAACTCGCTTTCGAAATTTTAGCCTAAGATCCAACCAGCCGCCATGCGAACTCCATCCGCCTTGTGTCCACCAGCAAGACAGGCACCGCCTTCAACTCGCTTTGAACAAACTCTCAATGCTGCGAGCGAACGCACCACGCACTTCAGCGGCGAAGAATACCTCTGCATCCAAAATGTAGATCAAATGCTGCCATTCCTCATGAGCGTGGCTTCAGATTCTGATCTATGGCTTTTTGTCGGCAGCAATGGGGGATTCACTGCGGGGCGTGTCGATCCGGACCACGCACTTTTCCCCTATCAAACCGCCGACAAAATCCTCAGCCAACCAAAAGCCAGCGGCGTCACCAGCCTCTTAATCATTGATGGTGTCATCTGGGAGCCATGGGCTCCTGAGTCACCGCCCGATGGAATCACTCGGAACCTCTACAAACACGTCACCGGCACCAGCGTCATTTTTGAGGAAATCAACCATGGTTTAGGCCTTGTCTTCCGGTGGACACTCAGTGCCAGCGATCGCTTTGGACTGGTGAGGACATGCGAGTTAGAAAACCTAACAGACTCTCGGAGAGACCTGCGGATGCTTGACGGCTGGAACCACCTTTTACCCCATGGTGTGACCCAAGAAACGTATTCGCGCTATAGTTATTTGGCGGCGGCTTACATGCGGCACGAGATCGTGGCGGGCAGCGGCATAGGGATTTACACGCTCAATTCGGGTGTCACTGACCGTGCTGAACCTTGTGAATCACTCCGCGTTTCTTGCGCGTGGTCACTCGGCCTTGAGCATGCGACACCGCTTCTGTCAGACCAGCAGATCGATGCCTTTCGACGCGGCCTACCCGTGACCCAAGAGTCAGAGGTGCGTGGGGTATTTGGGGCTCATTTGCTGGTTGCTGAAATCGAACTTGAGGCCGCAGAGACACGTCAGTGGTTCATGGTGGCGGATACGGGGCTCGACCACACCGCGCTCTGGAGCCTGCATGAAGGGCTTCTTGAGCCTGAGGCCCTTCAAGCTCAACTGGTGGCCGACCTCTCCGGAAATGCGCTTGCATTGAAACGACGCATCGCTGGAGCAGACGCCATCCAGCAGAGTGCTGATGCGCCTGCAAGCATCCACCACTTTGCCAACGTCCTCTTCAACTGCATGCGGGGCGGCACCCTCCACGACAATTACCATTTCCCGCGCAGCGATTTCGCCGCATTTCTCAAATGCCGCAACCGCGAGTTGTTTTCGCAACACACCGAATGGCTCACCACGCTGCCAGATCCGTGTTCGCTGGACAGGCTGCTATCTCACGCGACAGGGACCAGCGACCCTCACCTCGCCCGAATTGCGGGCGAATATCTTCCCATCTGCTTCAGCCGCAGACATGGCGATCCAAGCCGCCCTTGGAACCGGTTTGAAATCCACACCAAGGATGCGGAGGGCAGCCCGCGTTTTGCCTATGCAGGAAACTGGCGCGACATTTTCCAAAACTGGGAAAGCCTAGCCTACAGCTACCCACGTTGCTTCGAGTCGATGATTGCCATCTTCCTCAACGCCTCCACCGCAGATGGCTACAACCCCTACCGGATCACCCGCAACGGCATCGATTGGGAGGTCCTCGAAGCCAATGATCCCTGGAGCCAAATCGGCTACTGGGGCGACCACCAAATCGTCTACCTGCTCCGCCTGCTTGAAGGCCACGAGCACTTCCATCCTGGCCAGCTGAGCCAAACCCTCAATCGACGCACTCACCCTTACGCATGTGTTCCGTACGAGATCGCTGGATTTGATGCTCTCCGCAAAGACCCGAAAAACTCGATCACCTTCAATCACACCCTCCACGAAAAACTCATCGCTCGGGCAGAAGTGATAGGAGGCGATGGCAAATTGCTCGCGGACGAGACGGGCCATATCACGCTGGTCACTCTAGCAGAAAAGCTACTGGTACCATTGCTCGTCAAGCTGAGCAACCTAGTTCCTGGCGGTGGCATCTGGCTCAACACCCAAAGACCTGAGTGGAACGATGCCAACAACGCTCTCGCGGGCTGGGGTCTATCCGTCGTAACCGTTTGTCACATGCGCCGCTATCTGGCTTTCCTCGACAAACTCATCGATGGCGAAGTCGCTGAATTCTCTCTATCAGAGCCGGTTGCACAGCTACTCGCCGACCTCACAAAAATCCTGCCAGAACTTTCAGTTGGGCGCATGGACGATCTGGAACGAGGTCGCCTCAGTGAGGCACTCGGACGTGCAGGAGAGAAACACCGTACAGCCATTTACGCCCACGGGATCAAATTCTTCACTCCTGTCGGGCACCAGACGCTCAAAGACTTCATCTCGATGGGCCTTGCCGCTGTCGATGCCACGCTCCGCATCAATCGCCGGGATAGTTCACTCTTCCACAGCTACAACTTGTTAGAACAACGCGATCAAAGTGCGATCGTTCATCATTTAGATCTCATGCTCGAAGGCCAAGTCGCCGCATTGAGCAGCGGCACCCTTGATCCCGCTGAAGCACTTAGCTTGTTGAGCTCGTTGCGTTCGAGCACGCTTTACCGCGCAGATCAACACAGCTACCTACTCTACCCCGACCGCACCATCCAGCCATTCCTCGAGCGCAACACACTACCCACGCACTGGGAAAAACAGATCCCTCAACTCGCCGAAATCGTCGAGCATGGAGATCGAAGCCTCATCCGCCGAGACAGCCGTGGCCGTGCACACTTCCATCCGGATCTAACCAACACTCGTGATCTTCAGTCGCTCATAGATCGATTGACCGCCGAGCCACGCTGGCACGATGCACTCTCAACCGATCGCAGCGGCTTGCTAGAGCTTTGGGAGCAGGTCTTTCGCCACCAGTCGTTCACGGGTAGAAGCGGATCCATGTTCGCCTTCGAGGGATTGGGCAGCATTTACTGGCATATGATTGCGAAGTTGCTATTAGCAATTCAAGAGATCTATCAAAAATCATCTAGTGTTGACCCAACTTCGGTTGAATCCCGCCAACTTGCGGCCGCGTATCGTGACATCAGGAATGGACTCGGCTTCACCAAAGATGCACCTACCTATGGCGCATTTCCCACCGATCCCTATTCGCACTCCCCTCGCCACCGAGGGGCCCAGCAACCAGGCATGACAGGTCAGGTGAAGGAGGAAATTCTCACCCGCCTCGGAGAACTAGGGGTTCAGATCGAGGGCGGATGCCTACGCTTCAACCCCACACTTCTAACAATTCACGAGTTTTTCACGACCTCGCATGTCTTCCAATACATCGACGTCAATGGCGAAATCCAAGCGTGGAAGCTCGACGCCATGACCCTTGCGTTCACCGCATTTCAGACGCCGATCTGCTATCAACTCGCAGAACAATCATCCATTACGGTTAATCGCGTGGATGGCAAGATCCTCGAGATCGACGGTAATCAACTTCCATCCGCAGAGTGCAAAGCGTTGTTCGCGCGCAACCATGTGATCCAGTCCATCACGGTCAAGCTTCCAAAAGACCTAGTGACTAATTTCTAACATTTGTTTCTCAAAACCCATGAAAGTTTCAATTCGAGAAAAAATCGGTTATGGCCTAGGCGACACTGCCAGCAATTTCATTTGGGCACTGATGATGAATTTTATCATGTTCTTCTATACCGACATTTTTGGCATTACCGCAGCGGCCGCCGGGACCATGCTTTTGTTCGCACGCTGCACCGATGGAATCGTAGACTTCTTCATCGGCGCGGCGGCTGACCGAACCCATTCGCGTTGGGGAAAATTCCGCCCCTACCTTCTTTGGCTTTGCCTTCCACTTGCCGTCGTATTCGTCCTTGCGTTTACGACACCCAACTTCAGTTCATGGGGCAAGTTGGTTTGGGCATGGACCACCTACAACTTACTGATGCTCCTCTACTCGGCCATCAATATCCCATACGGGGCCTTGTCCGGCGTGATGACGGATGATCCCTTGGAGCGCACGAGCGTCAACAGCTTCCGGATGGTCCTCGCTCAAATCGGGGGGATTGTTGCAAACTCCAGCTTTCTTCTGTTGATCAAAACCTTCGGCGGAGAAAACCAACAACTTGGTGCCCAACGCACCGTGATCCTTTTCAGCGCGATCTCGATCGTCTTCTTTCTCGTTTCATTCTTCTCCACCCGCGAGCGAATCCACCCACCTGTTGCCCAGAAAACCAAACTTGTCGGCGACATCAAAACCCTGTTGGCGAACCGCCACTGGTTGATGATGTTTGCGGCTGGAATCATTAATATCACCTTCGCGGTGGTCCGCGGAACCGCTGGTGTCTATTACCTCAAGAGCTACCTCAAGTGGGACGACAAACAAATCGCTACCTACTTCCTCGTTGGCGGCCTCGCCATGATCTTCGGTGCAATGCTCACGAAGTTTTCGGTGCGGTCGATCGGCAAGAAATACTCCTTTATCATCAGCATGGCTCTCGTCGCTCTCACCGCCATTCCGTTCTACTGGATCAAACCCCACGAAACGGAATTGATCTTCACCTTTCAGATTCTTGGAATGATCTTCGCAGGAATCAACGCGACACTTTACTGGGCCCTAGTCGCGGATACCGCAGACTATGCTGAGTGGAAGTTCAATGTGCGTACCACCGGGATTATTTTCTCAGCGACCACCTCGTCACAGAAGGCAGGCATGGGCATCGGTGCTGCCTTCGCTGGATGGTTGCTTAGCTACTTTGGCTACGTGGCCAATGCCGAACAGACGACTGCTTCACTGCATGGCATCTTACTTCTGTCGAGTTTGATTCCTGCAGCAGGTCTGCTGGTGCTCTCGATCTTCTTCCTGCGTTACGGCCTTGATGAGGCCACCTGCAAGGTAATGCGCATGGATCTTGCCGCGCGCCGGATTTGATCACCAGTGCGCCCGCGATCTTCATTCGAATCGATTGGTCTCGAACGCAGAGCCAGTATTCTAACAGTATCTTATCTTGCCGTGGGTTCCAACATGGTGATCGTTGCAAGGAGCATATATGGACTGGGTCTCATCAGCGGTCATTTTTCTGCCTCTATCTGCATGCGCCGCCCCCGTTGCTCGTGGTGCATCGGCACCGGTAAATTCCCTGTCAAAAGCCACCGGAAAATTACACAGCACGCAAGGGGCACACTATGCATTCTTATAAATCGCTATCGATCCAGATGTTTTTGTTCTTGATCGTCCCCTTCGCGAAGACCATCGCAGATCCATCGCACATCAAGGCGTGACATTTGCCCCATGGATAGCGGAACCAACCGTCGCCAGCTGCGGTATCAACGTCAGGCCCAATGGGAATCGTTTGCGTGCCTTTGCCTGGTGGGCCAAACTGACCTGTTGCGGCATACAACCGATAGGCGGACGCATTCGACTGTCCTAAGTTTCCTGGGTTCTGGCAGCCATCGGCAAGAAGGATCACTTGGGTGGGTTGTGAAACTTTGGTCACGTGCACCAGGGATTCGCCCGGCTTTCCGTTAGAAGTAGTATCGCGGCATACCGCACGATTCATGGCGTAAGTGAGTGGGTGAGAATTGCTATTCACTTTTACAGCGATTCTCTTATCAGGGCCAATGAACTTGCTGCGGTCCGAACGGTAGATCGGCACTCCATGCATGTAGGGATCAAAACTCTGCGCATAGGACCGATTGGCACCGTTCGTGTTGTCCCATGCGGGAGGGAAAAAATTGTTGTTTTCTGACATCCAGAGTCCCGCACAACCCCCAATCTCACGGAGGTTATTCAAGGTACTCGCCGACAAGGCCGACTGCTTGGCCTTCGCCGATAGGCTAAACACCACGCCCGCCAGCACGGCGACAATCGTGAGAGTGACAAGTATTTCGACAAGAGTGAATCCACTCCTGCGGCACTGAGGCTGTTCGGTTGTTTTCATGGGTTTGAAGGACAGACGTATTCATCGCATCCAATTCCGACCTCGTCGAGAAATTTAATGCAACTTTCTGGTATGACTTCAGGGCAATTGTTTAAAGATCAGGGAACTGCCGTGATTTTAGTACGAAGGAAACCCGCCAATGGCTGAGGAGTTGCGGGGTCAATTGCGCCATTCAGTCTAAAACTCCGATAAGTCCACCCCTCATCGAGTGCAGGCAGCCCTTCCGTGAGAGGCGATAATTCAGTCACTTCTCGATCAAAGACCTTCAATTCACTAGAACCTTCCACCGTGTAACCCAGCTGGCCTGCAACTGCCGATTTCGCCGGCGACCCACTGAAAACCGCCCCATC
>JARWZU010000034.1 GCA_029866215.1 Akkermansiaceae bacterium | reverse complement strand
GTGCAGATCGGTCGGATGCCATGGCCGGTGGTTTGGTGGATGTCATCGATCATTTGCCGGAGTTGAGTTGGGGTCTGGTGCCGAGGATGACTGCGGCTTTTTTTAAAATGTCATTCTCCTGTTTGAGGAGGGAGTTTTCGCGTCGCAGGGTGCGCAGCTCGTCCGCTTCGGACTTCTCGCCTACGGCTCGCAGTCCTTCGCTCCCGACCTGCGCACCCTGCGAGTCCAGCTTCCATTTATAGAGTAGGCTGCTCCCGATGCAGAGTTCTTCGGCGATTTGGGGCACGGGCTTTCCGGTGTTGATGAGTTCAACGGCTTGGGCTTTGAACTCTGGGGTGTAGCGTTTGCGTGGTTTGGGATTCATCTGGGCTGATTATGGAGATGGTAGTCCAAAAATCTAGCTCACCTCAGCCAACTTCAAACCCGCCTTAGCGCGCATGAAAGTGCACGCGACGATGATGGCGATCTATTCCGACCCGAAAATCGCCCATGCATCGGAAAACCCTGTGGTGCTCTCAAATCCCGCCGAAACTCGCACCCAAACCCAGAGACCAAATCCTCCGCTGCGGCATTCACTCCATAACCCTTTCCGAGGCACTGGACTGCTTAGCCAAATCCAATCGTTACAATCCGCAAACGATGAAAATCACCTACAAACCTCTTCCAAGCAGCCTCACTGACCTCAAAGAGGACCCCCTTTACGACCGTTGGTGTAGACCCGCCCCATTGTGAGCTAGGCGTTTAAGAGTTGGTACCCCGGCTTGGATTCGAACCAAGGACCAATTGATTAAGAGTCAACTGCTCTACCGACTGAGCTACCGAGGCGTTAAGTGGAACCACTGAATTCCAATCGCTGCAAGTCACTGATTACTCAAAACTGCTGGGCGAACGAAATGCGTTCTAGCATTTGCGACCTGCTTGGCAAACCTTATTTTCGCACCACATCGGCAAAAGCGGTACCACTGCGCGGAGAGATTGCCTAATTTTTGTCGAGCACTCGATTGTGTCCCCCGCCAATGCTTCAAGCCGAGCACTATACTCCTGATGTTCAAAGCCGAACGAACCGGAAAACCCAAGTGGGACAGAAACAATTCACCCAAGTGCTGGGGATCGAAGCAAAAGCTTTTTTCTTTGCCAGAAGCCATCAATTTCCTGCAACTTTTTGACGATCGGCTTGTTCGCTGGCAGCTCAGCACGGTTTCTGCTACAACCGCGTGTAAATGCATTCGGAAAAACAACGACTGGCCCAAGATAAGGCTGGAGTGAAAAAGTGGAGGCGATGGGGACCGTTCCTAAGCGAGCGCCAGTGGGGCACCGTGCGTGAGGACTATTCGGACCACGGAAACAGCTGGGCAAGCTTCCCTCACGACCACTCACGCCGCCGCGCCTACCGTTGGGGCGAGGACGGATTGCAAGGTTGGACCGACCGCCAGTGCCGCATGTGCTTCGCGCCCGCCTTGTGGAATGGAACCGACACGATCCTCAAGGAACGCCTCTTCGGTCTTGGTGGCAATGAAGGAAACCATGGTGAGGACGTCAAGGAATGTTACTACTACCTCGACTCCAGCCCGACCCACTCATACACTAAAGCGCTCTACAAGTACCCCCACGCCACCTTCCCCTACACCGCCATCCGCGAGAAAAACCAGGCACTCGGCCGCACCGGACCCGAGTTGGAGCTGGCGGACATGGGGATCTTTGAGGAGGGCCGCTACTTTGACGTGCTGCAAGAGGTCGCCAAACGCAGCCCAGAAGACATCCTCTGGCGGCTCACCATCACCAACCACGGCCCGATTGCTGCACCGATTCATGTGCTTCCCACGCTGTGGTTCCGCAACACTTGGAGCTGGGAAAACAATCGGGAAACCCCGCTGACCAAGCCCGAAATCGTCGGCGATGGCCACGCACTCAACGCGCGCCACGAATCGCTAGGTGAATTCCGATTTCTCGTCGACTCCCCCGATTTTGTGAGACGCGTGCCATGGCTCTTCACCGAAAATGAAACCAACAACCACAGCGTGTTCGGCACCGAAAATCGGTCACCCTACGTCAAGGATGCCTTTCACCGACACCTGATCCACGGCGATCAAAAAGCGATCTCCCCCACCCCTTCCGGCACCAAGGCCGCTGCACATCTCTCCTTCATCATCCCTGCCGGAAAATCGATCACCGTGCGCTGTCGATTGCATGCGCGCCAGGAATCAAATGGATTTCCCAGCTTCGAGGAGTTCGACGAAACCTTCGCCCAGCGCATCGAAGAGTGCGATGCCTTTTACGATGAAGTCATCACGCCCGGAATTTCCGCAGACGAACGCATGATCTGCCGCCAAGGCTACGCCGGCCTGCTCTGGACCAAGCAGTTTTTCTACTACGTCGTGGACGACTGGCTGAAGGGCGACTCCAAGGGTGACCCCTCCGAGGCGCGCCTTAAGGGCCGCAATGCCGATTGGCAAAATTTCTTCGCCCGCGACATCCTGTCGATGCCGGACAAGTGGGAGTACCCGTGGTTCGCCGCGTGGGACACAGCATTCCACATGATCCCATTCTCCGCAGTTGACCCAGAATTCACGAAGAACCAGCTCCTCCTCCTCCTCCGCGAGTGGTACATGCACCCAAATGGACAACTGCCCGCCTACGAGTGGAACTTTTCCGATGTAAACCCGCCAGTCCATGCATGGGCAGTTTGGCGTGTCTATAAAATCTCCGACCAAAAGGGCAACCGCGATTTATTGTTTCTCGAACGCGCCTTTCAAAAACTCCTGCTCAACTTCACCTGGTGGGTCAACCGCAAGGATGTCGAGGGGCGCCACGTGTTCGGTGGGGGCTTCCTCGGACTCGACAACATCGGAGTCTTCGACCGCTCGCATGCACTGCCAGGCGGCGGCCGACTCAACCAAGCGGACGGCACGGCATGGATGGCTTCATTCTGCCTCACCATGCTCGCCATCTCATTGGAATTGGCACTAGAAAAACCGGTCTATGAAGACATCGCCTCAAAATTCTTTGAGCACTTCGTCAACATCTCCGATGCCATTAACTCACTCGGCGGCACGGGCCTCTGGGATAAGCACGACGGCTTCTACTACGACCAACTGATCATCAACCACAAGGATCCGATCCCACTCCGCATTCGCTCGCTCGTGGGACTCTTGCCGATGTGCGCCGTCACGGTTCTCAAACAGAAAACGATCGATGCACTCCCGAGCTTCCGTAGGCGCATGGACTGGTTTCTAACCAATCGGCCCGACCTCCTGAAATACATCACCGTGCGCCGCGTCACAGGAGATAAAAATCCTGGTCGCTGTTTGTTAGCTATTCCCTCTGAGGCACGCCTTCGCAAGTGTCTCACCTACATGCTTGACCCTAACGAATTTCTATCCAACTTTGGCATTCGCTCGCTGAGCAAGGCGCACGGCGAAAAACCCTTTGTTTTCGAGCACGGGCACCAACGCCACGAGGTCCCCTACACTCCCGGCGACGCCACCACCGACATGTTCGGAGGCAATTCAAATTGGCGCGGCCCGATCTGGTTCCCGATCAATTTCCTGATCATCGAAGCACTCGAACGCTACGATTATTTTTATGGCGACACCTTCAAGATCGAGTATCCCACGGGATCAGGCCACCTTGCGACGCTTCGGGAGGTCGCCATCGACCTTTGTGATCGCTTGATTTCGCTTTTCTTGCCGAATGCCGAAGGTTATCGGCCCTGTTTCGGTGAGGCAGAGCATTACGCTAAGGTCAGCCACTGGCAGGACCTCCTGCTGTTTCACGAGTATTTCCATGCGGAGACCGGGGAGGGACTCGGTGCCTCGCACCAAACGGGATGGACCGCACTCGTCGTCCGATTGGTGCGCGAGCGCCGCGAAAAACTCATGCATCCGGCGGACTCATCGGAGCGCCATCATCCGAAGCAAACTTCTGCGGAGTGAAATCGTAAAAATCGGCTCTGGCATGGGCCAGCGGATCGGGTAGATTTGTTTGAAATTTAGATCCTTATGGCCTCCTCATCCCTTGCCGATTGCTTCAATGACCCCGCTACTTGGCGAGTGATCCCCTCAGGCTTGGCCGTGGGCACACTTACAAGCGTGAAGGCCCCCGATGGCAAAATCGGACTGCAGCTCGACTATGATTTTCGCGGAGGTGCCGGATTCATCGTCGCACGCAAGGAGATCGAGTTTAATCTAACAGAGATCTTCGATCTGATACTGTCCATTCGGGGTGAAGGTCCGCAGAACCATTTTGAATTCAAACTCATCGATCCCAGCGGATCAAACGCATGGCGGTATCTGCGAGAATGTTTCCAGATGCCAGCGGACTGGACGCAACTCAAGATCCATGAGCGCGATCTCCCATTCGCATGGGGCCCTGCCGGCGGCGGCGCACCCTCAGTCGTCGGTGCAATCGAGCTCGTCATCGTTGCTGGCCCTGGCGGAAAAGGCAGTGTCTCGTTTTCTAATATATCACTAGAAGATCCCACGCTTCATTTGACGCGCTCCGCTGCGGCATCGAGCCAAATCCCTAATCATCCGCCCAACGCGGTTTTGGAGTTGTCACCATCCGGCGGATGGCAAGCTGCGCCCAATGACCCCGCACCATGGTGGTCGGTGGATTTCGGCGGCATCCTCCGTTTTGGCGGTCTAGTGATCGACTGGCCATCGTCTGTCGCATCACGCGCCTACGATCTTGAGCAATCGGCAGATGGAACCGCTTGGACCACCCTGCACCGAGCCACCCACGCTTCTGGCAGCCGCAGCCACATCCCGACACCAGGCGCGGAAGCTCGCTTCCTCAAATTCAAATTTGCAAGCAACGAATGCGCGGGGATCAGATCGATCACCATGCGACCCGATGCATTTTCAAGTACGCCAGATGAATTCATTCACTCGGTGGCCACTGACTTCCCGCGCAGTTGGTTTCCTCGGTATTGGCATCGCGAGCAATCCTACTGGACTCCGATTGGCTCCCCAGAAGGCACGCGTCGTGGCCTACTCAATGAGGAAGGCATGGTGGAGGTCGATGAGGCAGGTTTCTCGTTAGAACCATTTATTCTAACAAAATCAGCAATGATCAGTTGGGCAGATGCGAAAATAACTCGCCACCTCCCAGCCGATGGCGCTCCATTTCCATTCATCACTTGGGAGACGGATCATGCAGCGCTCACCATTCAGCCGTGGGTCGATGGCACGGGCAACTCACTGGCCCTGCGAGTGAATTACCGAATCGAAAATCGAACCCCCGACGCCTTGCGCCTCGCAGTGGCGGTCCGCCCATTCCAAGTCAATCCTCCGTGGCAGAAGTTTGGTAAACTCGGGGGCATCAGCCCAATCCACTCGATCACCTGCACCGCAGATGAAATGAGGGTAGATCAAAGATATGTTAGCTCAAACCACCCCGCCGATGCATGGGGCGCTGCAGCCTTCGAAGAGAACGGCGTGATGGGATTTATCGCACTGGGACAAATGCCTCCACGCGATCGAATCACCGACCCAGCAGGCCTCGCATCCGCCGTCATGGCATGGTCGGTACCACCCAGCAGCGATGTATTTGAGGTGACGCTCACCGTGCCATTTTTCGATGATGCCGAGAAGCCATCCCCTAACAGCCTTGCCAACGCAGCGGCTCATTGGCAGGCCACACTCGCATTGCCGGATTGGCGGGTTCCAGCCATCGCGCGTGATGCGATCGCCAGCTTTCGCAGTGCGGCGAGCCACATTCTCATCAACCGCGACGGACCAGCGATCCAGCCAGGCCCCCGCCGCTACACACGTTCGTGGATCCGCGACAGCGTGATCATGGGAGCCGCAATGGCGAAGGCGGGCCAACCCCATGTGCTACGCGATTTTCTAACATGGTACACTGAATTCCAGCGCGACGATGGATTCGTCCCATGTGTGGTCGATCGCACCGGAGTCGACTGGCTCGTCGAACACGACAGCCATGGCCAGTTTCTCTGGGGAATCTGCGAAAATCTGCGCAACGATGGTGACATCGATTTCGCCTCGTCGCTTTGGAAATCAGTTCGATCGGCCGCCACTTACCTCAACCATCTACGGGCGCAACGAATGACTCCGAGTTACCGCGAGCCTGCTCGATCGGCGTGCTATGGACTCCTGCCAGAGTCGGCGAGCCATGAGGGCTACCTCGCCCATCCGGTTCACTCGTATTGGGACGACTTCTGGGGCGTCCGTGGCTTGGAAGCCGCCGCAGAACTCGCCGATGCCCTCGACCATCAAGAGGACGCTCAGCTCTGGCGGACTAACGCTCAGGACTTCCTGCAAGACGTTCTAAAATCGATACGCCACGTCATCGCCGACCGTAAGCTAAACTACATTCCTGGCTCAATGGAATGGGCAGATTTCGATCCCACTGCGACTGCAAATGCCATCGGCCAACTCGATTTCGCCGACGATCTTCCCGCTGGGCCGCTCTATCAGATGTTAGATACCTACCTCACAAATTTCCGCCGCAAGCATCGCGATGAAATTCCATGGTTCAAATACACTGCCTACGAAATTCGCATCATCGGTGCATTCGTCCGAGTTGGCATGCGCGACGAAGCACACGAGTTATTGGATTTTTTCCTGTCCGACCGTAGACCCATCGAGTGGAACCAATGGCCAGAAATCTCGTGGAGGGACCCACATGCACCGGGCCACCTAGGCGATGTTCCACACACGTGGATCGCCGCAGAATACATGCTCGCTCTCACATCGATGGTCGCGAGCGAACGCGAAGCATCAGGCGAGATGGTACTTGCGTCTGGCCTGCCATGGGCATGGATCGCTGAGGAAAATGGCTTCGCAGTCACTGGCCTCCTCACGCGCTACGGCCCACTGGATTTCGCCATCCACGCACCCGATTCAAACCAGATTTCCATCGCAATCAGTGAACGGATTTCATTGCCACACGGCGGCTTATCCGTCGCGCCACCGATGCCAACTGGAGTGCAAATCCTCACCGCCAACGCCGATGATGGAAAACCATTAGGAATCAGCGCCGATGGCAAATCAATTTCAATTAAGTCCCTCCCCGTCACCGCAACCCTCAGCCTCGGCCTGTCCACCCCATGATGCTCTGCTCCAACCGCGCGCGAATTCTCAGCAATGGAACCCTCCGAAGCCTCCTCCTCCCAGGCGGCCAAGGTGGATTATTTTTCGATTGGGTGGCACTGACCCGATTCTCGGAAACCGCACATGAATCCTGCGGCCCGATGATTTATGTCCGCGAGGGCACCGAACGTAATCCCACCCGCCTCAGCACAACCCTTGATGCAGGGATCCATCCGACCTTCAACCTCGAGCTCCGTAAAATCACGCTCACGAACCATGCGTCACACACGCGCGAGATCGAGCTCACCACCTACTCTGAGATCAGTTTGAATCATCCGCTCGGCGATGCAGGGCACCCGGCATTTTCAAAGTTATTCGTTCAGACTTCCACTTCGCAGGATACATCCATGCTGCTTGCACGTCGTCGCCCGCGTGGGCTCAACGAGCGCTGGCCGTGGGTGGCACAGAAATTGATCACCCCAGGAAAAACCCCATCATGGGAAACCAACCGCGCTACCTTCCTCGGTCGTGGCAACACACGGCTCGAACCCGCCGCCATGGATTCGAATGATCCACTTTCGGGCGAGACGGGAAATGTTCTCGATCCGATCATGGCGTGGAGAACTCATGTTTCATTAGGTCCTCACGAATCACAACACATCTGGCTACTCACCGCAGCCGCTGAGGATGAAGCCTCCGTGACCGAAATCCTCCACCGTGTCTCATGCGCGATGGATGCTTCGCATCTGCTAGACGATGCAAAAGCCACTGACGCAGCGCGATTGAATTCGTTTGGATTACCCACAGAGACTGCCTCGCGATACGAAGCCCTCTCCATTCAGATGCTGATTGGAACACGCCACTCGAAGGCACCCAAGACACTTGATGGATCAGATGTCGTTCATCGTTTTCCACTGGCATGGGATGAAATCCGCGTGGTGGCCACTGCGGGCCTAACCAGCCCAGGCACTCAAGACTTTTTGGCAGCCTTGCCATTCTGGAAAGCACTCGGCCTTAAGATCAAAGGATTCATCATGGATCAGGCACAAGGTTCCGACCTACCCGATGAAATCACCCTCACCGACCCAACCACATTCACTGATGCAGAACGATCGTGGTGGCTCGCATCGGCGCAACTTGTCGTGGGCTCTGAGATCACTCAGGAAATCCTATCAAAAACTAACGAAATACCGCCTACCACCAAGCAAGCACCGGATTCCCAACCAGATCTTGACGAAACGCTGCAGCACTTCAATGGCTATGGTGGATTCTCACAAAGTGGTCGCGAATATGTGATCCCAATGGCCCTCGAAAATGGCCGACTCCACCTCCCTCCAATGCCATGGGTGAATGTCCTCGCCAACCCGAACTTCGGTTGCATTGTAACCGATCGTGGCGCTGGATACACTTGGTCGCGCAATAGCCAAGCCAACCGACTGACCCCATGGTCAAACGATCCAATCCGTGACCCTCACGTTGAGGCACTCTATCTCATGGATAGCGAATCGGGAGACGTGTGGTCTCCTCTACCAGGCCCTTGCGCCGCACGGTCGGCATTCGTGGTGCGCCACGGGTTCGGCATGACACGCTTCCTTTCCTCACACTCAGGCCTCACTCAATCGGTGAAATTTCTCGTGCCACCTGCGGATCCAATCAAATTGATCACAGTCCGCATTAGAAATGATTCATCCCGACCCCGCCATCTTGCATTCGCCGCCTATCAAGCGCTGGAGATGGGGTCGAACCCCGATCGGCATCACGCAGCATTTGCTTGGACTGCTCCGAACAAAATCCAGCACGCAGTAAACCCACGCGCCGGGGACTTTGCCGGCGGCAGAATCTTCTCGTTTGTGAAACTCCATGGAGCGTTCTCGATGACGGATGAAACGATGCACTCGACCGCTGCATTTCTCGGCGCGGGAGACATGGCTGAGCCGCTTGCACTGAATTCTAATATCCCATGGAATGAGCAACCTGGCTTTGGCCACGATGCTTGTTTTGCGCGTAAAATCTCCTTCACGCTTCCACCGAGGACCGAGGTCGAGATCGTGGTGGCCCTTGGAGAAGTCATGAACGACGTGGATATCCGATCATTGGCGGATCGCTATCAACTCGCAGGCGCCATCGATTCCCTCGAGGCTGAGGTCGCCAAAACATGGCAGCAATGGATCGGCAATATCCATGTCCGTACCCCGCTGCCGGAAGTAGATCTCATGGTCAACGGCTGGCTAATCTATCAAAATTTAACCTGTCGGATTTGGGGGAGAAGCGCGTTCTATCAATCGGGCGGTGCATACGGATTCCGCGACCAATTGCAGGATTCGGGCGCAATGGTCGCCTTGCATCCTGAACTGATGCGAAAGCAAATCCTCTTGCACGCTGCACAACAATTTCCCGAAGGCGATGTCACCCACTGGTGGCATCCCGAACCGATGGGACGAGGCATGCGGACGAAGTTTGCCGACGACTTACTCTGGCTCCCGTATCTAACCGATCACTACTTGCAGGTCACCGGCGACTATCATTTGTTAGAAGAGACTCGTCATTTCATCGAAGGCCCGTTGCTCTCTGAAAATGAGGACGAGGAATACTTAAAGCCCAGGATTTCAGCGAAACAGGCCAGTATCTTCGAGCACTGCTGCCTCGCCATCGACAAATCATTGACCCGCGGTGCTCACGGGCTGCCGTTGATGGGGATTGGCGACTGGAATGACGGCATGAGCCGGATCGGCCGCGAAGGCCGAGGAGAAAGTGTCTGGATGGGATTTTTCCTCTTCACGATTCTCAACCGCTGGATTCCACTCTGCGAAGCACGGGGCGAATTGATTCGTGCCAATGCCTACCGCGAATACCGCGACGAGCTTCTAACTGCAATCAACGATGCTGGGTGGGACGGAGAGTGGTATCGGCGGGCTTACTACGACGACGGGACACCCCTTGGCACACACACCGATGATGAATGCCGGATCGACGCACTTGCCCAGGCATGGGCGGTGATTTCTAAAGCAGCACCCGCCGACCGTGCTAAAAAATCGTTAGATTCCTTAAATCTTGAGCTGATTGATCGCGATCATGACATCATCCGCTTACTGCATCCGCCATTCGTGAATACCGCCCATGACCCTGGCTACATCAAGGGCTATGTGGCAGGAGTCCGCGAAAATGGAGGACAATACACCCACGCTGCCTGCTGGGTGATTCGTGCGATGGCAGAGGCAGGCCGGAAAGATGAAGCGGCTGAATTGCTTCAAAGACTCAGCCCGATCTGGCATTCACGGGATGCCGATGCGGTGGCGCGCTACCAAGTCGAGCCCTACGTCGTGGCGGCCGATATCTATGGTACCACCCCTCACATCGGTCGTGGCGGTTGGACATGGTACACAGGATCTGCGGGTTGGATGTTCCGCGTCACGGTGGAATCCATCCTAGGACTCCGCATGGAGAATGGCGATTCCCTCGTTCTTGATCCCCGTGTGCCGGACTCATGGCCCGGGTTTTCCATCGATTTCAAAACTCCATCTGGCCAGACGCTCTATCAAATCCAAGTCACCAATCCTTACGGAAATTCCGAAAAAGTCTTCACCCTAACCGTTGACGGTGTGGCCATGCCTGTAGTGGATTCAATCGCCCGCTGGCCGATGCTCGATGATGGGAAGAATCATGCCGTTACCATCGTGTTAGGCGCAGGAATTCCCGACTAACAACTCAGGTCACGCAGCTCCTTATCTTCGTCTAGAACTTGCTCGTAGCGGACATCCCACTGGCCGTTCACCTTGATTTCCATCGTTGCATCATAACGAAGGCGCGACTCCCCGTTTTTCGACAATACGACCACCCCGATCTCTTGCTCCGTCAGCATGTCGAGGATGCTTGAGATTTGGTTTTTCGGCAGTGAACTTCCTGGGCGATCCAAAAAAACAAACGCGGGCTTAGCTAAGAAAATGCGTGAAACCGAAAGCAAGTGTTGCTCGCCGATCGATAACAAATTGTCCCAGTCGTGATCCGTGTCCAAGCCATTTGCATGGCTGACCACATCCTCGAGTCCGAGCTTGCCGAGCACCTCCATGATTTCCGAATCCGGGGTGACCCACTCCATGCCGGTGCGCAACAACGCCTCGCGCAACGTACCAGGAGGCAGATAGGGCCTCTCCGGAAGAAATAGAATCTCATCGAGGCTAGGGCGGACGATGCTACCGCCACCGCATTCCCAAACCCCGGCCGTGGCTCGGAACAAAGCCACCTTCGGAGCATCATCCTTGCCAATCACTAGCCATCGTGTCCCACGAACAATCTCAAGGCTAAGATTCTCAATCAACAGGCGCGACTGATCCGCTGAGCGCAAGGTCACATTCCGATAAGCCACCACATCTGGGGATTCCTCGACCGCGATGGTACAGGTCGTCGCTTCCTGAGCCTTTTCGATTGCATCAGTTAGAGAATGCAGTCGAGAAACCACTGCAGTGAATGCAGAGATTGATTGGAACTGCGTGACGATCAAAGAGAACGCGCCTAGCAAGGTGGCGAAAGCCATGGTCGACTGGGTGATCACCCCGAACTCTCGATGGCCTTGGATGAAGAGCGGCGCGATGATCAACGCGGGAATAATCTGAATGAAATAGTTGTAGCCATTCGTGAAAAAGCCAAGATTTCGATTAATCCGGATGAGGCCACGAAAATTTGCAGTGAGAGCATCAAGGTGCTTGCCCAAACGCGCCTTGAAGCGCCCTTCTCGATGCGCCAATGCGATGGACTCCGAATTTTCTCTCACGTGAATCAAATCCGCCCGAAAATCTGCCTCCATGTCGAGCTGGTCGTAGTTCAAACGAATCAAAGGCTTTCCGAGAAAAATGGTCATCGCCGACCCACAAACCGCATAAGTCACTGCCACCGCAAAGAGCACTGGGCTAATCGTCCACAAGACGCCTGAAAATGAGAGCGCTGTTAGAGTGCCATTGACGATCAGCAACAAAAACGAAAGTGTAGTCGTGGTGAATGCACGAACATCGTCCGCGATTCTTTGGTCTGGATTTGCGATCCCCGTTGCAGAACCCAAATGGTAGTAGGTTCGGTCCTTTAGGTACGAATCGGTGAGCCCACGGGTAAGTTGTTCACGCCAGAGAATACCCAATCGTTCCTCGGTGAAGCGATACAAGGCGACCACCACCGTCGATGCGATGAACACGCCTGCATAAAAAATTGCCTGCTGCCGGAAGATCCCCATGTCCCGATTTTCAATCGCCGACATAAAATCACGACCCACGTAGCTATTCACCACATTCAGTCCATTGATCCCAAGCATCAGTAGCAGCAGGGTCCCCACAAACAGCATTGCCTTTGGCCCTTTTTCTGAACCGATCAACTGCTGCAACGCTCCACGCAATCGCCTCCATGTGAGCCGGATGACTTGGATATTTTCGTGAGATGACATTCCTAAAAGGCGCTCGCCGACAGTTACCACCGAACGACGGAGAAACTAACCTTCCCTCAGCCCGATACCAAGATAATCCGCCACCGGCACACCGAATCAACCGAATTTCACCTAACTGCCAATTTTCTCCAGCGTCGACCATCGGCAGAAACTGACACCGGTCCCGAGCTGTCAGCAAGACGATCCAACTAGGGGTGTTGGCGCGCGATCGCTGGCAGTGACTTACGCAGTTCCATCACCCGCAGTGGCGGGAAATTGAGCAAGCAGAGATCGCTCCGAAGCAGTTCAAAAAGCCCATGCTCAGAAATTTGCATGGAAAACTGATAGGTGATAAAAACACTCTCAGGCCCCATGCTGTCGGCAATGCTCGCCAGAAGCTTCTCGCGCAGGTCACGCTCCATGATCGTAAACGGAATGCCCGAGACAATGTAGTCGGGATTGGACACACCGAGGCGGTTGAGCACTTCTGATAGATGCAAGGCATCGGAATTTACCACCGTCACCCGCGGGTCGTACTTGAATTGCTCTTCCAAGTGAGCTGCGAATTGGTGATCCAGCTCAATCAAAATCAACCGTGACTCGGGGTTCATGCACCGAACGATTTGGCGCGTGTGACAGCCTTCACCCGGCCCGAGTTCCACGATGACCCTCGGCTTTGAAAAATCAAGCCGCCTCGCGGTCCTGCGCGTTAGAAACCCCGAACTCGGGACAAGATACCCGACTTGAATCGGATTCGCGAGAACGCGCTTAAAAAACAATAGACTCATGAAAGGTAGATTCGGGATTGAGATTGCAGCCTACGCCGCAGTTTCAAGAAAATGCTCAGCCTGCCCAGCCGAAGGTGCGAACTTACCTTTAGCCCATCACTCTGTCCAGACTTGGAAAAATCACTAGAAAATTTCGCCGCTATTGGAGAAATCCAGTCAGAGGGCTTGTCGCGCTTGCGTGATCAAGCGGTTCAGGCAGCCCGAGTTCGTAGGCCTCCCTGCCCGCTTGGACGGCCAGATTGAAGGCCATCGCCATCCGCACTGGGTCACTCGCGATCGCAATGGCGGTGTTGACCAGCACCGCGTCAGCCCCAAGTTCCATCGCTTCGGCAGCGTGACTGGGAGCCCCCAGCCCGGCATCGACGATCACCGGTACAATCGCTTGCTCGATGATGATACGAATTTGATCGCGGGTGACCAAGCCACGATTGGATCCAATCGGTGCACCCAGCGGCATGACGGTTGCTGTACCCACCTCTTGAAGACGCTTGGCCAGCACGGGATCGGCATTGATGTAAGGCAAGACCGTGAAGCCCTCTTTGACAAGGATTTCAGCGGCCTTCAAGGTTTCGATGGGATCGGGCAGCAGGTAGGTGGGATCGGGGTGGATCTCAAGTTTCACCCACTTTGGCAATCCAGCGGCGGCAGCAAGCCTCGCAAGTCGCACCGCCTCGTCGGCATTCATGGCACCGCTCGTGTTAGGCAGTAGCAGGTATTTTTTCGAGTCGATGAATTCGAGGATGTTAGCGTATGGATCACGGCTACCTGTTAGATCTACACGCCGTAAAGCGACCGTCACGATTTCCGTGCCACTTGCGACCAAGGCGTCGCGCATGGATTCATTAGACGGGAACTTGCCGGTGCCGAGGAATAGACGCGAATTGAATTGGCGGTTAGCGATGGTGAGAATTGACATAGCGGAAAATTAAATTTGAGAGCTCGTTTGTGAATCGAGCCAGACCTCGAACTGGTCGTGGGCTGCAAGGTCATACTGCCAGCAGCGGAACCCAAATTCGCGCCCCGCAGCGATATTTTGTGGTAAATCATCAATGTAAAGCGTCTGACTTGGAACGAGCCCATGATGATCGATCGCGTGCTGATAGATTGCAGCATGCGGCTTAATCGCCCCCACCTCAAACGAAAGAACCCCCGCGTCAAACAGTGAGAAATCTGGGAATTGGGTGAAGATCCACGGACAATGAATCCCATTGATATTGGAAAAAAGAATCAATCGATGACCGGCCGCCGCGAGCTTACGAACACAGTCCCACATCGGCAGGTTAGGCGTGAAGATCTGCTGCCATGCATGCTGAAACGCTGCGGGAGTGGCATCACTCCCCAAGACCTCAAGCGCCCAATCGACATAGGCATCCACCGCGATCAGGCCGGCTTCAAACTCATCCTTGCGCTCGAGCAAAAGGCTCAGTCGCTCGGCAGCGTTTGCGGTCCCCTCAGGTAGAAGTCGCACCAGCGAGGATTCAAAGTCAAAGTCCAGGAGGACTCGGCCGATATCAAAGAGAAAGGTCATGCGGGCCACCAGTGACAGCTGACCTTTCGGTCTGATCAAGAATAAATCGTGCGGCGGTGATCGCTCCGGCGTTGCGGTTATGAACTGCCAATGCCATTTTCATGCCCCGCCAAGCAGCCGAATCGTTTGCCAAAAGCCTACGGATGCAGGCGGAAAGGGCCTCCGGAGTGTCCGCGAGATGACCGCCACCGATCATTTCCAGCAGGCGCAGATTTCCCTCCTCCTGCCCAGGTACCAGATGATGGATCAACATCGGGCACCGCGCCGCAATGGCTTCATGGACGGTCGCTCCACCCGCCTTTCCCACCACCAGGTGATGGTGGCTCAACAACTGAGGCACTCGACGGGTCCAACCGACCAGCCGCACCCGTCCGGGGTAGGCCGTCCGAATCTTGATGGCTTGCGGGCACAGACGCCGCGCATTTCGGCCCATGACCATCGTGAGGCAAACCGCCGGTGAGGCATCCAGCACGGCCCTCGCATGCCGCGCAACCAAGGACAACTTGGCCGTCGGAAAGTAGAGAACCTGAAATGCGTCCCGTTCTCCTCGGTCGCCCAAAGGTGCCAGCTCCGAAAAAACCGGATTCACCGGAAATCCTGTATCCACTAATTTTTCTGCAGCCATTCCCTTATCCACCATCGCACCGCGCGTGGCAGCATCCGTCACCAGCCACCAGTCGCTCTGCGCCCGCAGCCAGGCAGCATTGATCTCAATCGAATCCGTAACCACCACAAAAATGGGGGGCTTGATCCGACCTTCCGCAAAAATCCGACTCAAAAAATACGGATAAAGCGGGTAGGTGCTAACAATCGCAGTCGGCCGAAACTCAGCCACCAACTTTTCGAGTGCCGCCTCAGCGAGCTCGAATGGCAAATTGCGCTGCTGCCCCAAATCGCAGCGATCGGTGGACCGATAGATCCAAGCCCACAGGTTCGGGAAATGCGTCGTCACGTAGCGGTAGGCGCAGTTGACCATCCCAGTCATCCGCGGCGCACCAAGCATGCACGGGTCGCTGACCTGAGTGACCGCCCCGGCGGTTTCAAGCGCAAGGGCAAGGTTACGGGCAGCACTGTTGTGCCCCTCGCCGAAGGCGGCGGTGACGATTAAAATGCGTGGTGCGGTAGACATGTCGGCTTGCAGGGGTTATTTAGAGTGAGAGTTGCATTGCGTCGATTGAGATTTGCAGCTTTGTTTGATCCGCAGATGGTACGCGAGAGGAAGAAATTCAGTCTGAGGACAGTGGACGAGACGATTGTCCAGCCAACTCCCGTCACTCGCATTGAGAATCGCGAGACACAGCAACAGCCCAAGGCGTTGCGCATTCAGGTTCCAGAGTCCGAACAAGGGGTAAGCCAACGCCTCGAACTGCCTGCCAACTCGGACCAAGATGACTTGCGTACTCACCAGCCCGGCGTTGAGGCTCTGGAAGAACAGATTCTCACTGATTCTGGCTTGATTGAGAAATCGTGGGCATCCGAATCCAATCAGGAAAAAAGCATCCCATGGGCATGGTTTGTCCTAATCGCACTTATTCTTGCCACAGGCCTCGCCTGGTCGCTATCGCTCATCAAATCATCTTCTCCAAAGATCGAAGAACAGCAAAACGCCGCAAACTTGATCTATCAAAAAAATCTAACGGAAGAACAGGACGCGGAAAGACTTATTTCCCAAATCGAGAGCGCCGCCCGAAATTTCCTAAAAGCGAGTTCGATCGATGAAATGATTCCATTCATTCGCCACGCCGATCGCGTTACCCCACTCATGCGGACATTCTATGCGTCCAATCCACTGGATCACCTCCATGCGCAAAAACTCACCCAGCTCCAACCTATCACCCTCGACAGTCACGCAACTTTTTGGCAAGTCAGCTTCGAGACTGGTCCGGAAAAAATCACCTCATTGCTCGTAGAATCGCTCAAAACCGGTGAAGCGAAAATTGATTGGGAAACCTACGCACACTACCAGCCAATGGACTGGGACGTTTTTGCAAAAGAACGCCCAGCTGGATCCACGTTCGAATTCCGTGTATACATCGAAACCGACAATTTTTTCAGTCACGAATTCAAAAACTCAAGCATCTGGAATTGCTACAAGCTCACTGTCCTCGAGAAGGAGAAAACCCTCTTTGGCTACGCAAAGGCAGGTACCGAAACCGCTGCAACTCTCGCAAAATTGGTCGCCGAAAACTCAAACCAAAAAGCGGCGGGAACCCTCCGCATTCATGTCCCCATTGGAATCGAATCCAAAATGGGTGTGGTGATTGAAAAGGTCATGGCACCTCGTTGGATTTTCCTGAACTCGCCCGTGTCCGACGATTGAGACCCTTTAGATTCTAATGAATTTGGATTCGCAAAAAGACAGCGGGCCGCGAGTCGTTGCCGCACGTTTCCCCACGGTTCTGCTAGGATCCGCCAGCTTCCTCGGCTATCAGTACGCCGTCGCACTCTGGAACCTCACTGCTTCATCGGGTGAGATGAAAAACAAATTCAGCGCCCTAGCACGCGACAAACATCTGGGATTTCTGATTCTTCAGAATTTCCAAATGATCCTTGCCTACATCGTTTTGGCGGTGGCCGCGGCCTTCATCATTCAGCCTTGGGTCAACGAATGGTCCTACCGCTCAACGCGCAAATCGACACGGGCGAACATTCTCCGCAGCCTAGCGCTCACGGCTCTCATGCATGGCTACTTCATGCTCCGCCTTGCCAAGACGCGACCCTATTTCCTGAATGAAGAGGCGTCCGGGCAATGGTATTACCGCTCCCTCGAACTCGTTCCAGAACTTGCGAAACCCTTGTTTTTCTGGGGTGTTTTCACTGCGCTGCCCATCGCTTGTATTGCGATCGCCTTCATTTGGCACATTCGCCGGAGCAATCGCCGTGGCTGGCTGACCGCCGCAATTGCAGCTCCAATCATGGTGCTAAGTTCCGGCATCCATTTTCCCTTCCACCCCCAATCCCCTCCCACCGTCAACTCTAACAAGCCGATGAATATCATCATCATCGGTTCGGATTCGTTGCGCGGCGACCGAATCGGTTGCTCCGGTTACGTCCCCCAGCGCGGCGATGGTCTAGCTGCCGCGGGAGTCTCTCCACAAATTGACCGTTTCGCTTCCCGCTCAACCCGATTTGAACAATGCTATACATCGATCGCATCAACGATGGAATCCGGCGTTCAGTTGATGTCGTCTCTCTATCCGCAAAGCCATGGGATCCGCCAAATGTATCCTGACCGTGCGACCGTGGACGCAACCAATCAACGTATCGTCCCACTAGCTCAATTGCTCCGCGAGCGCGGCTACAAAACCGCTGCCATCGGCGATTGGTGTGCCGGCTATTATGACGTGATTCCGCTCGGATTTGAGGACATCTCAGTCTCAAGTTTCGACAATTTTAAAATCTACATGAGCCAAGCAGTGGTGATGGCGCACTTTGTGGTGCCACTCTATTTTGACAATCCACTTGGCTATCACCTGTTTCCTCAACTCGAGTCGTTCGCTCAGTTTGTCACGCCCAAGGTGGTGACCCAGCGCGTCGAACAACGCCTCGCATCTGCCGCCAGCGATGGCCAACCCTTTTTCTGGCACGTGTTTTTTTCATGCAATCATCTGCCCTACCGCAGCCCCGAACCCTACGTGAGCATGTTCAGCACCCATGGCTATGAGGGCCGCAATCGCAGCGGGGTCGACTTCGACATCGATTCATTCATCGGCGGTACCGACCTCGAGTCAAAATGGAAAGCCCTACCACCCAAGGAAGTAAGCCAGATACGAGCACTCTATGATGGATGTACTCGCCAGTTTGACGACTGTGTCGGAAAAATCATTGCCGCTATCGAGCGCAACGGACTCACTGAGAATACGATCGTGATCATTACTTCCGACCACGGCGATGACCACTACGAACCCGGCGTGACCCTCGGACATGGGCTCACGTTCAATGGTGGCCTCCAAGCGAACCGAGTGCCCATGATCGTCCACGTCCCAGGGACCAAACCTCAAGTGATTCCTGAGACCGTGCGTCTAATCGATGTAGCTCCAACCCTCGCCGATCTCGTCGGTCAGAAAAAACCACCCACTTGGCAGGGCAAAAGCTTCGCGGGTTGGATACGCGGCACTGAAAAACCCGTAGAACGCCCGTTCTATGGTGAAACTGGATTTCCTTTCATTCAATTCGGCGTGAAGGGTGTTGAACGTCCCAAGCTCCCGCCGATGGATGAATGCACCTTCATCGATAAATCCTATAACTATCAGTTCGTTCTAAATCCGCAATACCTTGCGCCACTACTCGAGGCCAAGCAACGCTGCCTGAGAACGCAAAACTGGAAAATTGTATGCACGCCAACTGCGCAAAAAAGTCGCCATTTCGGGCTCTTTCAAATGGCAAACGACCCCACCGGTGAAATCGATCTCGCAAAGGAACGACCCGAAGTGCTCGCACCAATGCAGGCCGCTCTAGAACGATGGATGGATGAGAACACCGAATCATCAATCGCCGAAATCTTCCCAAGCGGCGAACCGTCCTAATCGTTCGGGGTCGACTTACTGCTTTGCTCAATGGCACGAGACACCACACCAAAGATCAAAATGGCGAGGATAACGAGATAGAATAACCAAATCGTTTCTTTCCCGGCGGTGAACCCATAGTTGTGCAGTCCTACCCCAAGGAAGTTGACGTGCCACCATGAGAAGGCTACCACAGCACCCGAAAAAACCGAAGCTAAATGCAACCCCCACTCGCGGATGTACCCGCCCAACCGAGCATGCAAAATGGCAAGCATCCACAGCACAATCAACAAAGCGCCATTCTCCTTGGGATCCCATCCCCAGAAGCGCCCCCAAGAGTCGTTCGCCCAGACTCCACCTAACACTGTTCCAACCAAGGAAAGAAACAAGGTAAGGCAGAGCATCCCATAAACCGCTCGCGTCAATGAACGCCGGATCTCCTTGTCGCCCCTATCTAACTGAAGCCCGCGCATCAACAAATAGATGAACGCAAGAAATGCACTCAACAGACCCGCCGCGTAGCCCAAGGTAATCGTCAACACATGAATGGTCAGCCAGTAGTTGGAATTCAACACCGCCACCAACGGATCCATGTGATCTTTCGCATCACCCAGCTCAAATCGACGCGCGAGGATGATCAGCAGCGTTCCAAGAATTGGCGCAATGCCCAACGCGAAGCGGCGACGCGTCATCCATTCAATCACCAACGAGAATAAAACCGCAGTGGTCGCGATGAAGATGATGGTGTCGTAGAGATTCCCCACCGGCGGGCGCTGCATGATCACACAACGTTCGACGATCGGAATAATGCAATAAACCAACCCCGTGACGGTGGTCGCCAGCGTCACCCACGCAACCAATTTCCCGACCCTACTCTTGCCCAACAGCCACATAGCAAGTGCTGTCACTGTCCCAAAAATGAAAAAAATCAACGCATAGAGAAACCAGTTTTTCTGATAGTAATTGGCCTCCATCGCAACATGTTGATATTCGTTCCGCGCCTCTGCCCGCTTGACCAATCGATCTCTGAGCAAACTCAGTTCGGATCGGAATTCCGACTCATCACCAGCCGCCGACCGCGCGGTGCTCTCGAGCACCTTGATGTCGGAAATCGCAAGTTGAGGATCGATCTTTTGGTCACCGATCGCAGTCATGATTGCCGCACCCACACTTGCCCACTCCGCCTCCTTGGGATCCGCAGGAGGCAAAATGAAAAGTGAAAATTTGCCTAAATTCGCTGCTTCAACCACTTGCTCCAACAACTCCTGCAAATGCGGCTCCATCGGTAACCCCTGTGCCTTTGTCTTCGCAATCTGCTCTCGGATTTGCGGTGCGGTTAACATCACCGCACTAATGTCTGCATGCTGATCCGCAGCCCCGTCTTTCCCCGTTCCGCGAAGAACCACACCGTAACGCGCGAAATCGAAATAACTTAGCAGGCTCTCATAGCTCCGCACGTTGTACGCAAGATCGATGGTCTGACTTTGCACCGGATCCCGTTTTACTTTTTCAATCGCCTCATAGGACTTGGCGAGCTCGATGAGCTTCTCCCTTCCAGCCTCGATTTCTTCATAGCTGTAGCGATCACGCTTGCCACGCGCCTTCAAGCCGATGCCCTCGATCACCGCTGAGTTGTCGACTCGGAAGGTCGGCAGGTGAATCGCCAACTGCGGCCGGAACAAGGAGTCCATCAACCATGCTAAGGGCTTGATGGTGATTTGCTTGCCACTACCATCCTCGACCTTCATCGACCTTGCCCCGTGAAGACCGAGCATCGTGAAACCAGCGTAGCTCAAAAGCGGCTTGATGCGTCCGCCATCTTGAACCGGCAGCATACTTGCGACGTCAAGGGTTTGAGAACTCCATGGAACGTAGCCCTCAATCTTACGAACCTCGCCCTTCGGCATGGTGTCAATGACGAGATTGATGAAAATCGCGACCAGCACCGACACCGCAAGTACGGCAGCGATCCAACGACCGACACGTGATGATGATTTAGACATGACGATTTTTGCGTGAGCTTGCGGCAAGGAACGAGCCAAGCTTTAAAAGAAAGGTGACTGCCATTCCCAAAGCGACAATCCAGAGGCTATACTCCGGCCACTTGTCAGCAGGATTTTTCACCACTTCAAAGACCGAATACATCTTGGATTCGGGACCTGCTCCTGGTGGCCCATAACTCGCCTGAAAAAATGTCATGCCCTCATAGCGCATTGGCTCGTTCATCTGGATCGTTACCTTGGCTTCGCTGCCGTTTTCAAGGCGAGTCACCTTACTCACAAACTTGGAGGGCCGCATCGTCCCCGGATGAAACGCCGCAGTGAATCGGTCGAGCTTCAGCGTGAATGGCATCACCCACTGCCGCTTGCGCATGTCCACCGTGAAAACCCGATCTTGGCAGCGATAGGTAAATGGATGGAAACTTGCCCCCGCCAAAATAAACGGGTCAGACTTCACCCCGTCGCGCCCAAGGATTCTCGCATAGCAAGCTGCGGTGTAACGCTCAGCCTCCTCCGCCTTCGCCAGCTTCGGCTTTTCCATCAGATAGTAGCCATCGGGTATGTCTTGTGAATGGTCAGGCGCACGCTCGTTGGCAGAAACTGGCACGGCATTCTTGAAATAATGGGTGAGCTGCAGGTCGAACGGCAACTCCGGCAACCGAAAGGTCCGGAATGCTTTACCCTGAAGGTCATCAATGTCCTTGCCACGAATGACATGGATTTTTCCAGTCTTGCCGTCCTTAATCTCGGAAACTTCGACGACGTATTCAAAATAATCTTCCGCGACGTTTGAGGACTCCCCCTCGCCGATCGCCATGTTGCCACGTTCGGAAAAATGATGGGCCACCCCGCCGCCCACCAGCATGAAGATGATGCCGAAATGAGCAATCAAGTTGCCATAGTGCCTCCATCCCTTGCGGATCCGGATGACACCGCCCAAGATCAGATTCACTAACAGAACTGCACAAACCCAATAACCTCCTGGCAACGGCAGTGGAACCATCTTGCCATTGATCTCCGGAAACAGGAAAATGGACTTCCAGTCGAAATACTTCGTGAGCGTGGGATAGAGCCCGTTGTCGATTTGCTCGAGCGTCGCAAACCAAGTCAACAACCCCAATAGAAGCAGCGTGACCGTCGCAAGTCCAAACCCAGAAAGAAGATCAAAAACCCCCTCGAACAAAGGTTTCGCGGATTTCTGGGGAGATGGTGCTTTGGTGAGATCCATGGTCAATTACAAAAAATCATACGGGGTTGATCGGCGAATCATTCAGCCATACGAAGGCTTTGGGTGAAGCGCTCAAGCACGGGCTTCGCGGCGTCAACCTCAGCCTTTGGCCCGACCATCTTGACGGTGAGGATCTGCCCCTTGACCGAGGCAATGACCCCCGCAAGGCCAAATCCAGGCTTGGCCGGTGCTCCCATCCCACCCGCGTAGTCGCCCTCAGCCTTCACAAAAACTCCCTTGGCCCCTGCGAGATTGAGTGTCGGCAACTGGCGCAACGCAGCTTGGTCCAGTGGACTCGCTTCGAATTGTTTTAGCCAGCGGTTGGCGTTGTCGAGTACGGTCCCCGAGGCGAGGGAAACCCAAACCTCACCCATGCCACTCTCACCAAACCGATAGTTCAGTAAACGAAATTGTGAGGCTGGCAGCACCAACCAACCCTCGGGGGTATCGCCCTTGACCGGACTCGGCTTTGCGTCACGAAACCGCTCATCACTGGTAGCGAAAAGCTTTGGGGCCACGTCCCGCGTCGTCACTTCACGAGTTTCGGTCACGGTAATTTCACTTCGCTTCTCACAGGAAATGAAAATCAGACTGCCGAGTAAAAGGCAGACAGCACGAAAATTCATGAGATCCGGATAAGGCAGCCCCCTGCCCCGCGCAAGTGAAATTGCCAAGATTGCTCGCATTTACCGCCCGATGGTTTTTTGATTCGCCGTTGCGATTTGCCAGCCCCGCGACTACAACCACTCTCGTGGAACCTATCCGCTACTTCAACCGACACACCGGTAACCTCGAAACCGAACAAGTCTACGGCGAGGGGTTCTTGCGTTGGACTTACGGCCACCCACTCGGCGCGATCTCGCTCAATGCCTTCGTGAAGCGCCCGTTCTTTTCCTCCTGGTATGGCCACCGCATGAGCACCGCGAAGTCGGCCGCCCGCGTGGCACCATTCATCGCGCACTACGGCCTCGACCCCAACGATTTCGCCGATTCTCCCGACTCATTCCAGAGCTTCAACGAGTTTTTCTTCCGAAAACTCAAGCCCTCCGCCCGCCCGATCGACCCCGACCCACACAGCGTGGTGTTCCCCGCAGACGGCAGACACCTCGGCTTCACAAAGGCTTCAGAAATCCGCGGCGTCTTCGTAAAAGGCCAACGATTCGACCTGCCCACCCTGCTGGGCGACTCCGATCTAGCAGCCCGCTATGCCAATGGGTCCTTGGTCCTCTCACGGCTTTGCCCGGTCGATTACCACCGCTTCCACTTTCCCGCTGCCGGAATCCCCGGCCCCACGCGCACGATCGCTGGCCCATTGTTTTCGGTTTCACCCATCGCTCTTCGCCAACGTCTCGATTACCTTTGGACGAACAAACGCACGATCACCGAGCTCAAAACCGAGCAGTTCGGAACGGTTCTCTGCATGGAAATCGGCGCAACTTGCGTCGGCACGATCCAACAAACGTTCCCCCCCCGAGAATTCGTGACCAAGGGTGTCGAAAAAGGTTACTTTGCCTTTGGCGGCTCATCGACCCTCACGCTGTTCGAACCGGGTGCCATCGAATTGGAAAACGACCTCCTCGAACATTCGTCCCAGCAAGTCGAACTCTACGCCCGCGTCGGGACCCGCATGGGCCGCTCCGCTTGACCACCGCCAGCGGCAAATCCTCAATCTCATTCACTCCCAAATGCTCACCCACCTCAAGACCTTGGAAGATCACGCCAAGGAGGCCCTCAGACCCGCGTTGGAGGTACAACTCTCGCCCTCCGAGCGCATCGACCTCTACAAGAAGTTTCTCAAAGTCGAGGAGCACCGGATCAAACTCCAACACCGCGCCGGAGCAGGCGGCCTCGAAATCGCACGTGCCCGCGCCGCCCTGATCGATCTCGTGCTCAGCTCGATCCTTGAAGCGTCACTCCGCACCAGTAACGACGCCCCACTTCCCATCGCCCTCGTCGCCACCGGCGGATATGGCCGCAGCACACTCAACCCGCGCTCGGACATCGACATCCTTTTCCTGCTTCCCCGCGCATCAACGAAACTGCCACCCCCACTCCAAGAGCTCGTCCAAAATGTGCTCTACCTCCTGTGGGATGTCGGATTCAAGGTCGGTCAAGCCTGCCGCTCGATCCCTGAATGCATCGAAGAAGCAAGGCTGGATCAAGAAAACAAAACCTCGCTCATGGACGCACGCCTCATCGCCGGGGATGCAAAACTGTTCGCTCAATTCCAAACCCGCTTCGCCAAGGAATGCATCGGCAAGGACCAAGCCGCCTTCTTCGAGCTCCGCCGCCAAGACCTGCGCAACCGCCACCAGAAATACTCGCGCACCGTTTTCCTCCAAGAACCGAACGTCAAGGAAAGCTGCGGCGGCATGCGCGATTACCAAAACATCCATTGGGTCGCCCTCGTGAAACGCGGCACCTCTTCTCTCATTGACCTCGTCAACGCGAAACTCCTGACGGAAACCGCCCTCCGCGAACTCGAGGAAGGCTACGATTTCCTCCACCGCGTCCGCAACGAACTCCACTACCACGCGGAGAAGGCGACCGACCAACTCACACTCCAACTCCAAGGCGTCGTCGCCACCGCTTTCTCCTACCCGCAAAAAAGCATCCTTCGCAGCACGGAAGCATTCATGCGCGACTACTACCGACACACGCGCAATATCTATCAGCACACGGGCTCAATCATGGAGAGCTTCCAAATCGAACACGAAAACCTCTCAGAAAACAGCCTCCGTTCGTTCCTCACCTTCCGGAAAAAAAAGCGCGAGGAGTTCGATGGCTTCATCGCTCAAGAAGGCCGCATCTATCCAGCCAACCCCGAAATCTTCAAAGACGACCCGAACCGGATGATGCGGCTCTTCCAACACTGCCAACTCCGCAGCCTCCGACTCAGCCCGCCGATCCGTAAACTCGTGACCTCTCACTGGGCCGACATCGACCGCCCATTCCGCTACTCAAAGGCCAACCGCCAAACGCTCCAAGCAATCCTCGAACGCAAAGGCGAAGTCGCCGGCACCCTCCGTCAGATGCACCGCGTCGGATTTCTCGGCCGCTACCTCCCAGAATTCGGCGCTCTCGACTGTCTCGTCCAACACGAGTTTTTCCACCGCTACACCGCCGACGAACACACGCTCCGCTGCGTCGATCAACTCGACCAACTGATTGCCGAAACCGACCCGCGCCGCGAAATCTACCGCAGGTTATTTCACGCAATCGAAGACTCATACGCGCTCTACCTTGCCGTCATCCTCCATGACACTGGCCGCGCTGAAAACGTCCGCGAACACACCGACGGCTCCGCGATGCTCGCCGCCCGCCTCTGCAATCGCCTGCAAATCCAAGGTGCACGCCGCTCGCTCATCATGTTCTTGGTCGATAACCACCTGAGCTTCTGGCGCACCGCAACCACCCGCAACCTCGATGACCCCGCCGTCATCGCTGAGTTCGCCGCCATCGTGAAAACCCCCTCAAACCTCGACGCACTTTTCCTCTTCACCTTCGCGGACTCCAACGCAACCTCCGCCGAAAGCTGGACCAGCTGGAAGGAAAGCCTGATGCTCCAACTCCACTCGGCCACCCGAAACTTCCTCGAAAATGGCAGCGAAAATTATTCGATAAAACTCGATACGGATCGCATCGCTCTGCGCGCCGAAGTAATCGGCCTGATGCGCGATGACTACCACCCAGACGTCGACCAACACTTCACGGCCATGCCCGCCGCCGCGTTCCACTTCAGGCAGGCCCCACACATCGTCACCCAAGTCCGCACGGTCCGCCACTTCCTGAAACGCGAATCAGAAACCTCCGACCCCTTCGCGTCCTGCATCAAGTGGATCGACCACACCGACAAGGGCTACACCGAGCTCGTCCTCGCCACCCGCGACAAACCACTCCTGTTAGAAAAGATCTGCTGCACCCTCGCATCCGAACAAATCAACATCCTTTCCGCCGACCTCTTCACGCGAACCGACGGAATCGTGGTGAACATCTTCCGCGTGTGCACCACGAACTTCGAACCCGTCTCCGACGCTTCAATCCGCAAGCGATTCCTCGCAACCTTCGAAGCCATCCTCATCGCCGAGACCTACGACCCCGAGAAATTCCTCCGCCGGAAGGTGAACTTCCTCAAGCCCCGCTCGGATCACGGCATCACGGTCCCCGTCCGCGCCTTTGTGAGCAATTCACTCCACCCCACCTGCACGACCGTGGAAATCCAAGGCCTCGACCGCATCGGCCTGCTCCACGACCTCTTCCAAACGATCAACTCTCATCACCTGAACACCGCACACGCCCGGATTTGCACGGACAAAGGGGTGGCCATGGACACGCTCTACATCACCACCCCCGATGGCAAAAAAATCGAGGACGCCGACCTTCTCGCACAACTTCAAAACGAGTTCTCCGCCTTGATCGCCCGCCCAGAAACCGCTGGTTAATTCTCACAAATCACCGGAAATTTCTCGAAATCTGCCCCAATCCCCAATTTCAGTAAGATTCTGCTTGGCATTCCCCGCCAGATCTTGCAATTTCCGCCCCCGCCCATTTCTCGGGCAAACGAAATAGACGATTCCATCATGTCCGTATCCATCCGACTCAACCGCAAGGGAACCAAAGACCGCCCCTACTATAAAATCGTTGCTGTTGACAGCCGCAAACGTCGCGATGGACGTTTCATCGAGCAACTCGGCACCTACGACCCACTTCTCGAAGGAACGAACTACACGATCGACCTCGCCATCGCTGATAAATGGCTCGGCGTCGGCGCAAAACCTTCGGAAACGGTCAACAGCATCATCCGCAAGGCCCGCACCGCAGCTGCGAAGGCTTAATTCGCCCTCCAATTTTCATCTTTTCAAACAACCGCATTCCGCAAGGAATCGCGGTTGTTTTGTTTGAGCCTCACCCACCCTCATGAAACCGATCCCCTTCGAGCAATTCATGGCCAAGGCCCTGCACGACCCCCAGCACGGCTATTACGCCCGCAAAATCCAAACAATCGGCCACGGCGGCGACTTCACCACCGCACCGATGCTTTCAAATACCCCCGCCCTCGCGATCGCCACTTGGGCCAACCGAGCCCTCCGCGAATCCCGCTGCCGAAACCTGATCGAAATCGGCCCCGGCACTGGCGCACTCGCTGCCGCCGTGATGAAATCGCTCCCCTCGCTCACCCGCTGGAAAACCCGCCTGCACCTTGTCGAAACCTCCGAGCCACTCACCAAAATCCAACGCCACCGACTCGGCAGCCGCGCAACGTGGCACCACACGATCCACGATGCCCTCACCGCCTGCGACGGACACGCAGTGATCTACTCAAACGAATGGGTCGATGCCTTCCCCGTCCGCCGATTCGAAAAAACCACCACAGGCTGGCAAGAAATCGCGGTGCACTTCGAGGACCAACACGTCCCGCGCGAGTCGCTCATGCCGCTCGGCCCACTGCCGGAATCATCCGGATTCCGAACCTCGCATCCCATCGGCCAACGCATCGAGGTCCACGAGTCGTTTCACCGTCACCTCACCGACTGGCTGCCACTCTGGAAGTCGGGCAAAATGCTCACCATCGACTACGGGGCCGAGGCCGAAACCCTCTACCATCGCCGCCCCCACGGAACCCTCCGAGCCTACCTCCTCCAACAACGACTCGAGGGTCTCGCCATCTATCAAAACATCGGCCGCCAAGACCTCACCGCCGATGTCAATTTCACCGACCTCCAAAATTGGAGCCAACCATGGGTCTCCCAACAACGCCTCATGACCTTCGGTGATTTTCTCATCTCTCACTCAAAATCAAAATCCACCGCCCCCCACGCAGCCCACGATTTCCTCACAGATCATCACGGCGCGGGCGATGCATTCCTCGTTCTCGAACAACACCCATCATCCTCCCCCCCAAAAAAACAAACCGTGAATCCCTCAAGAGTCACCGTTTGAAATGATTCGAACCTATCGATCAAAAAACGAACATCAATCAGTTCCCCCCACCTTGTCTCCTGCTACCACCTCCGCCGCCCCACATGCCACGACCTTCGAGGATCGATTTTTTCGCTTCGTCGGACAGAGCCGTCGAGGCTTCGATGTAAGCCTTGGCCGCCGTCGGATCTTCACGCATCCATCTCATGGCCGCCACCCCCATGGTCCGGCTCCGATCTCCCTCGTCGGTGATGGTCTCCGCCACTTGGATCAGATCCGCTGGTGACCCAATGTTATTGCTCCACACATAGGCTTGCGCCGCGCTGTCATACGCAGTTCCCGGCTGGAAAGAATTCACAAACGCCAGCGCCGCAATCGGATTCTTCTGCGTCCATGCGGGCATGAGCTGACGCATAGCATCTCCCATCGCCTTGCTGCTGCCTTGCTCCTTCAAGAAATCCCCAGCCGCCTGCGGATCCTTCCGCGCAAGATGACCCACCACATCCGCGATCAAACGATCCTTGGCATCGCCTGCCGCCAGACTACTCACCTGCTTGGCCGCACCTGCGGGATCACCATTAGAAAGCCCACCGATCGCCGAAGCCAGCGCCGCCTCTTGATCCGCGGCCGGTAAGGTCCGGACCCACGCTTGAGCCTCATTGAAATTCAAGGCACCGTATTGCGCTGCGATCGTCCGATACGCGCCTGCACGGTCACCCTCATCCATCTTGCCAACCATCTCCGCAGCCTTCCGCGGATCAGTCTTGGCCACTTCACCCACCACAGCGCTCATCGCATCACCCTTACCATTTTCCAGTGAGCTCGCCCACGCGAGGGCCGCTGCCGGATCTTGCCGCGCCCACTCAGTCGCGATGATCGCTGAAGCGCTCTGTCCACCCACCCGGCCGCGCCACCCACCCATCATGTCCATCACCGCAAATTCACGGGGATTTACGCTCAAGTATTTCGCCGCATTCGCAGGATCCACACTCGCCCAACTTTGTAAAATGGTCGGACGCACAAAGCCCCCCGCCATCCCCATGGTATTTGAAAATGCCATCGCGGCCGTCGGGTCCACCTCTGCCCAGCGCCCAAACAACAAAAACGACGCCATCATCCGTTCGCCCATCGGCAGATTATCGAGCTTGGTCGCCTCCTCAGCCAATTGCTCCGCAGTCAATCCCGCGTAAAAATCCATCAACGCCTGCACCCGATTGGAGTTCCCTGCCAAGCGAGCCACGTCCGCTACCCCGCCGATCCGGCTTTTCTTCGCACCACCGATCGCGGAGGCCGCCGACGAACGCTCGCTGGAGCGAGTGCGCTGGGCGAAGGATTCCGGGGAAGCAGCATTCCCTGCAAAATCGGAGTTTTTACCGGAAAGGTAGCCGACGGCAGCACCGACGATCAAAGTTGCAACTGGGAAGATCCAAGGATTTTTCATAATGGCATGGCTACTTGTCTATAACCTCTGAGCCTCGCGGCAGTTGCGAGGAAAATCCCAAGAGAATCCCGAACCCACCACACCGGTGGCGGTGGTAAAAAAGAACAAGCGAGAATCATCAAGAACGCTTGCCATCTACCCCAAGTTCATCCTACAACGCTCTCGCGAGATGATTATCCGCAGGGCGTTCGCCTCGCAGCACATCAGGAAACCCAGCGATTCAGATCGTTGATATTCAAACACCGGAGGGGTGGTAGAGTGGTCGATTGCGCCAGTCTTGAAAACTGGAGAGCCGAAAGGTTCCGTGGGTTCGAATCCCACCCCCTCCGCCATGACCCCACTCCCGCACGCGGGGGTGGGGTCATGGCGTTTCTGGGGTGGGCCGAGAACACTGCCGAGCGCTAGCGAGTCGGGTTTGAACGCAGAGCGAGCGGTCGCGAGCAGTTATCACGAGGCAAAGCCAAAACGCTTGGACGGAGCGAAGCGAAGTCAATCCCACCCCCTCCGCCATCGTCTAGCACGATCCCCGCAAAGCCTTATCAATCAAAGGATTGCGAGCCATCAACGGAAACCGCGACAGGTTTTCCACATACAATTCCACACAAGTTGACGCGGAAGCCGGGTTCGATGACCCAGAAACGCAAACGCCGCAGTGCAATCGTGGAAATTGGAACAGGTCCGACCAAGGTCCGGATCTACACGATCAACCGAAAGGATGGATACGAGCAGTTCACCCTCGCATGGAAGGAGGGCGGCAGCCGACGGACCCGCTGCTTATCCTGCATGGACGAGGCCAGGATGATCGCCCAGCAGGTGACCGTTCGGCTCATCAATGGTTTCACCGATACCTGCGAGGCGACCCGCCGGGACCTCGACATCCTTCGCCACTGCGAGCGCACCGCCACGGAATTCGGAGTGACGCTGGCGGCGGCCATCGAGGAATGGGCGAGCGCCCGGCGCACTGCCGGCAACGTCCCGCTTTCGGATGCCGTCCGCTTCTACGCGGCAAACCGTGCTGACCTGTTCCCCTCTCGCAGCAATGTCCAAGCCGCCGCTGAGTTCTCCGTGTCGCTCAAGCGCAAAGGCGTAAGCGACATCTATGTCCGGAACGCGACCGCCAGCCTGAAGCGGTTCACGGAGGCGGTGGCCGGGAATATCGCAGACGTCACGGTGGCCGACATCAACCGGTTTCTCGATGGACTCAAGAAGCTCGGCCCTGTTAGCAAAAACGGAATCCGCCGCAACATCGTCACCCTGTTCGTGTTTGCCAAAAAACAGGGATACCTCCATCCCGACCGCAAGACGGCTGCCGAGCAAACCGAATTGTACAAGGAGCCGGAAACCGAGATCAAGATTTTCACTCCGGAGGAAATGCAGAGTCTCCTGCTCACCGCCCACGCCCGCATCCTGCCGCTCATCGCCATTGGTGGATTCGCCGGCATCCGATCAGCCGAGGTATGTCGCCTCAACTGGCAAGACATCAAGTGGGATCGCGGCCACATCGAAATCGCAGGCAAGAAAGCGAAGACAGCAGCGCGGCGACTCGTTCCGCTATCGGACAACCTGAAAGCATGGCTTGCCCCCTGGCGCGGCGAGACTGGCAAGATCATCTCCATCACCGACTACTCAGGCGCTCTGAGCGATACTGCCGTGAAAGCCAAGATTCCCGGCGGATGGCGTCAGAATGCCCTCAGACACTCGTTCATCAGCTATCGGGTAGCGGAGACCGGCGACGTAGCACGGACCTCTCTGGAGGCTGGTAACTCCCCGAAAATGATCTTCCGCCACTACCGCGAGATCGTGGACGGCGAGGCGGCGAAGGCGTGGTGGTCGATCCGGCCGCCTGAAGGATGGGTGCCTCCGGAACTCAAATGGTCGATCAAACAGCGATTGGAGCGCCTGTCCTGTCGTCAGGACGAGCCATGCGTTGACACAGCCAACGATGCGCAACCATGAAAGCCACAATCCTCAAACATCCCGCCCGGACCTCCAACACAAGCCAACCGCTCGAAGGAGGTGGAAGCTCGGGCTTCAATCATCCAACCCTGATCAAGAAGAAGGAACTGGCAAAGCGCCTGTCGGTGAGCACTCGATCCATCGATACCTGGGTCGCCAAAAGAGTGATCGCCTACATCCAAATCACTCCGCGGTTCTACCTGTTTGAGTTTGAGGCGGTGCTGGCCGCACTGAAGAAGCATTATCAGGTGGACGCCCGAGCGTAGCCATTATGAGTTGCCGGGTGGTGTATTCCAGCCACTCGGCTCGTCCGCCACGCTTAAATGCACCGCGAAGAGCGCGCACTGGCCCGCGCCCTCAAAATGGAATGGCCCCGCAACGTGCTGCGCCATTCATTCATCAGTTACCGCTCGTTTTCCGCCATTCAGTCGGACGCTCTCGCTCAAGGTCCGAATCTCCCATCGTAAATACACACACTCTGATCTTCCACAAAACCGATCCATCACCCGAAATCTTGCCCCGCACAAAAAATGTTCTTATGAACACTCTTTGTGCCCTCCATTTACCAGCCCCGCCGCCCCCGCGCCTCGCCACTCTGGCAACTCGTCCACCACGGCTGGGACGAATTCCTTGCCAACTACGAAAGCAAACACCGCAACGATCTCGGCCCGCTCCACCACGCAGCCACTACCACCGTCGAATCCTTCCTCCGTTGTGGCGACCTCGCCTCAGGCTTCACCCGCCTCCAGTGCCCCGAGTGCGGCCACGAACGCCTCCTCGCCTTCACCTGCAAGGGCCGCCACTTTTGTCCATCCTGTCACCAGCGCCGCGTCCGCTCCACCAGCGACTGGATCGCCACCGCCGTTTGCCACGAAGTCCCGCACCGCCAATTTGTCTTCACCATTCCCAAAGTCCTACGCGGCATCTTCCGCAAACGCCGCCAGCTCCTAGCCCATCTCTTCCACACCGCCACCGAAACCCTCCGCGACGCCTTCCGCACTCGCCTCGATCTCCCCGACGGCAAACTCGGAGCCATCGCCGCCGTCCACACCTTCGGCGACTACCTCATCTTCCACCCCCACCTCCACGTCCTCGCCGCCGACGGCCTCTTCACCCCCGACGGCCGCTTCCACTGCATGCCCGCTGAAGACCTCGCGCCTGCCATTGAACTCTTCCGTCACCGTTTCCTCCACGCCCTGCGCGAAGCCAAGCTCATCAGCCCCGGCAAACTCGCCGACATGCTCTCCTGGAAACATTCCGGCTTTCACATCCACGACGGCGGCGAAAAAACCGTCGCCGCCCACGACAGCGCCGGCCGCAAACGCCTCGCCGAGTATCTTTTGCGCCATCCCTTTTCCCTCCAGAAAATCACCTGGAACGCCAGCACCCAGACCGTCATTTACCGGTCCAAGCGACACCACACCACCAAGCGCAACTTCGAGATCTTCAAAGCCCCCGACTTCATCGCCGCAGCGCTGCTTCACCTCCCGCCCAAAGGCCAGCAAACGGTCCGCTACTACGGAACCTACTCCAACAAAACCCGCGGCCAAACCCCGCTCATCCCCGACCGTATCATCCGACTACCCAAACCCGAGCCTCTGCCCGAAAAACCGCCGCCCGCCCAGATCCTCCTCATCCCCGCACCACCGAAACAATCCGCCCGCGACATGCGCCCCCTCTGGCGCGACCTCATCCTCCAGGTTTGGGGCGGCGACCCGCTCCAGTGCACCTGCTGCAAGGGCACCATGAAACCCGTCCGCAAAGTCATCCGCCGCGAGGAAATTGAATTTTTTCTCCGCCTCCACGGCCTCTGGGAGGGAATCGTCACGCTCCCGCGCCCGCCGCCTCCGCCCTTCGACATCCACACCATGGAGCCCATCGAACCACCTTGGCAGGCGATCAAGGAATGGATCCCCGACGAAGAGCCTGATCTCGATTGGTTCAACTGTCCCCGGAATCCTTCAAATCCCGATTCCGACGGATTCGACCAAAGGCCCACATGGGAACCCGAGGAAATCCAACTCGACGACGGCAGCACCCTGGTTCTCGAATCCACCTAAGAAAGGGGCACGGGCGTCCCGCCTGTTTTCCAATCCAAAAAACCGTCGCCAAAAGAAATCTTGGCACAGCGGTTTGGAAGGCTACGCTCGCGGCGAATGAAAACCGCCGTGAAATCTCCCGAGTCCTCCGATTACCGTTGTGGACTTAGACTTTTTCTTACCGAAACACCGTTACCCGAAGCACCGAAACACTTCTTCCGTCCCCTTTTCCCCCGCAACCCCCATTTCCCCGCCCTCCGGCCCGGACCAATGGCTCTTTCAGGGGCCTCCCGCAGAAAGCAAATTCCTAGCAGCAACCACCATGCCTACTCAACAACCACCATTCTCTCGACCCGCCAAACGCAGGCTCGGCGTATGGCTCTTGCCGCTCGGAATCTTCCTCGGCTTCGCGCTGCTTTTCGCCCTGCTTTTCCGCGACCGCCTGCTGCCAGGCAAGGCGGTGGATGTCGTCCCGGCGGTCGGCATCGAGGAAACCATTGTTGCGACGGAGACCACGAAAGCCACGGGTAAAATTCTCTTCCAAGCATCCGGCTGGGTGGAGCCGGATCCACTGCCGACCAAGGCCACCGCGCTCACCGACGGCATCGTCAACGAGGTGCATGTGCTTGAAGGTGCCTTGGTGAAAAAGGGCGACCTGCTTGCCACTCTGATTGACGAAGACACCCGCATAGAGCGCGACGCGATGGCCGCGAAGCTGGCCGATATGAAAGCCTCCTTCAGCGCGCATTGCGTCGGAACGCAAATTGCGATCCGCAAAATGGACGCGGAGAAAGCGATGCTCGAAGTGGCGGAGGCGAACGCCGAGGAGGCCGCTGACAAGTTGGGTCGATATGGCGATCTCTCGAAGGGCGCGATCACCGGCGACGAGCGGCTCACCGTGAGACTTAACCACCGACGCAGGCTCGCCGAGGTCGATCTCGCGAAGGCGCGCATCGGCGAGATCGCGGAGGAGTTGACCCAGATCGCTTACGAAATCCTTGCCATCCAGGCGCAGATAAAGGGCGCGGAGCTGGATCTTGATAAAGCGGAACTAGCACACCGCCGCACGCGCATCCACGCGCCGGCGGACGGGCGCATCCTTTCACTCAAAGCCGCTCCGGGCGCGAAGAAGATGGTTGGCATGGACGAGGAGGACAGCTCCACCATCGCGATCCTATACGATCCCGCGCACCTGCAAGTCCGAGTCGATGTGCCGCTGGCGGATGCTGCTGGATTGAGCGTTGGCCAACCTGCCCGCATCCGCTGCAACCTTTTGCCGGACGAGGTTTTTGAAGGAATTGTCACCCGCATCGAGGGCGCAGCAGATCTTCAGCGCAACACTCTTCAAGCAAAAGTCCGCATCGCTGCACCCAGTGAAAAGCTCCGCCCGGAAATGCTCTGCCGCGTGGAATTCCTCGAGGCCCCGCGCGCCGCATCCGTTGTGGCAAGTGCGATGGGTGTCGCTGTCTATGTCCCTGCCACTGCCCTCCGCGATGGCACGGCTTGGATCTGCGATGTGGATTCGCTCCGCGCTGAACGCCGCGATGTTGTTTCCTCAGAAGTTTCAGAAGGCCTGATCCGCGTCGATTCCGGGATTCGCCCCGGCGAGTGGGTCATCGCCGATCCCTCAGACCTGCGCGAAGGCCAGCGCCTCAAACCCCGCGTCACCGAACAGCCATGATCTCCTGCAAATCCATTAGCAAATCCTACCGCAAGGGCGCAAACGTCGTGACCCCGCTGGAAAACCTCAACCTTGAAGTCCCGCGCGGCGAGTTCCTCGCGCTGATGGGGCCGTCCGGTTCGGGAAAAACCACGCTGCTCAACCTCATTTCCGGCATCGATACGCCGTCTTCCGGCACGCTCGTGATCGACGGCCAGAACATCGCCGATTTCTCCAGAAAGCAGCTCACAAAATGGCGCTCACAAAAGGTCGGCTACATCTTCCAGCTCTACCATCTCATCCCGGTTCTAACCGCTTTTGAAAACGTCGAACTACCCCTGCTTATAACGCCGATCAGCCGCGCCGAGCGCAGGGCAAAAGTGGAGGAGGCGCTGGATCTCGTCGGCCTCATGGATAGATCACATCACACGCCGGCCGAGCTTTCCGGCGGGCAGGAGCAGCGGGTAGCCATCGCCCGTGCGCTGGTCGCTGATCCGCCTCTGCTTGTGGCCGACGAACCGACCGGCGACCTCGACCGCGAGTCCGCCAACAGCATCCTTTCGCTGCTCCAATCGCTTTCTGGTGAGTGTGGAAAAACCATCGTGATGGTCACACATGATGCCCGCGCCGCCGCCGCTGCACACCGCACGCTGCACCTTGAGAAAGGCGTTTTGCTTTCCGAAGATCCCAACCTCGCACGCGCATGACCGCCCTACTTTCCCTCGCCCTGAAACAACTTCTACGTCACCGGCTGCGGACAGCTCTGACGGTGCTCGGAGTCGCCTCCGGCATGTTTCTTTTTACCTCGGTGGAAACGCTGCAGAGTTCACTTGGCGCGGCGACGGAAGAGACCGCCGCTGATACTACGCTCGTAGTATATCGAGAGAATCGCTTCTGCCCGGCGACAAGTCGCTTGCCCGAGCATTATCAGGATGAGATCCGCCGCATGCCCGGTGTGCGCGAGGTGATCCCCATCCAGATCATTGTAAATAACTGCGGAGCTAGCCTCGATGTGATCACGTTTCGCGGCGTGCCGGAGGGGATGCTGCGGAAATTCGCACCAGAGATTGAGATCATCGCGGGCGACGATGCGGAGTGGACGCGGCGCGACGATGGTGCGCTGCTCGGTGAGCAGTTCGCGAAACGACGGGGCCTGAAACCCGGCGATAAATTCGATGCTGTGGGCATCACCGTGCATGTCGCGGGAATTATCCGCTCGCCCTTTGCGCAGGATAACAACGTTGCCTACGTGAAGCTACCCTTTCTCCAGCAAGCCTCGCGCACCGGGCTGGGCGTGGTCACGCAGTTCAACGTCCGCGTTCACCGCTCCGCCGATCTGAAGCCCGTCGCCGCCGCCATCGACGCGCGTTTCAAATCCGACCAACTCCCGACAAACACGAAACCTGAAAAAGCTTTCTTCGCGGAAACTGCCGGACAGCTCATTGAACTAATCGGCTTCACTCGCTGGCTTGGTCTCGGTGCAGTAATCGCGGTGGTCGCGCTTGTAGCTAACGCGATTTTGCTGATGGTACGCAGTCGCGTGAAGGAAAATGCTGTGCTCCGCACCCTCGGATATCCGGCACGCGCGATCATGTTTCTCGTCGTTAGCGAAGGCGGCTTGTTAGGTCTCGCGGGCGGCGTCTTCGGTGCCGGCCTCGCTTGGGGATTCCTGCGCTGGCAGAGTTTCACCATGGGTAGCGAAGGCCACACCCTCGCCATTCTCCCGGAAATCTCCACCGCCATTTTCGCATCGGTAGCTGCCCTCGTCCTCGGGGTCATCGCATCGATTCATCCCGCACTCGTTGCCATCCGCCAACCCATCGTGAAGTCGCTGCGTTCCTGAAACTTTAAACTTTAAACTTTAAATCTCAAGGAAGAGAAAGACCCAAGCGCATCTAACAACGACTCTTAATTAGGGTTTAAAATTTAAAGTTTCATGCTCCCTCTAACCTACGCCCTGCGGAATCTCTTCCGCGACAAGCCCCGCCTCGCGCAGACGGTTGGCGGCTCTGCGTTGGTGGTATTGCTGGTGATCGCTGCCACCGCGCTCAACGGCGGGATGAAGCAGGTTCTTTCCGCATCGGGTTCGGAGAAAAATGTGATCCTACTCGGCGCAGGCAGCGAGGAAAGTATCCAGCGCAGCGAGGTCAGCCCGTTGCTCGGCGGCATTGCGGAGGCGGGTGTGCTAGGCGTTACCAAAACTCTCGGTCGCCCTGCCGCCTCGGTGGAGATTCATTACATGTCCTACCTGACGGACAAGGAGGGTCGGAAAGGGCAGGGGCTGTTCCGCGGAGTTACGCCGCGCGCGCTGCTCGTGCATCCCGAGGTGCGGTTGTTAGAAGGAGAGTTCCCGCGTTCCGGCGAGGTAATGGTAGGCAGGCTCGCATGGCGCAAGCTCGGCATTCCCGAGGCTTCCCTGAAACCCGGCGCGTCCGTCACCATCGATCGCTCGCCGATGATCGTCTCCGGCGTATTCGCCGCGCCTGGCACCGTGATGGAGTCCGAGGTCTGGGCCGCCCTTGGTGATCTCCACATGCTCGCCCAGCGCCAGACCGTTTCCTGTGTCGTCCTGCGCATGGCCAGGGCGGCAGATTTTCCCGATGCCGATCTTTTCGCCCAGCAGCGGCTCGATTTGGAGCTGACCGCGCTGCGTGAAAGCGATTACTACGCGGCGCTCAGTTCCTTCTTTAAACCTCTCCGCGTGATGACATGGATCACCGCCGGCCTCATCGCGGCAGGTGCGGTTTTTGGAGGATTCAACACGCTCTACGCCGCCTTCGCCTCCCGCATCCGCGAACTCGCCACCCTTCAAGCCATTGGTTTCGGGCGCGGTGCGATTTTTCTCAGCCTCGTCCAAGAAAGCCTAATCGCCTGCCTTGCCGGGACATTGGTCGCCTCCGCCGTCGCATTATTTCTGCTCGATGGTCGCACGATTCCATTTTCCATCGGTGCCTTCACGGTTTCTGTTACACCGCAAGTGGCGCTCGCTGGGCTAGTCACCGGGATTCTATTAGGAATTCTCGGAGCCGTGCCGCCCGCCATCCGCTGCCTCCGCCCGCCCCTTCCCAAAGCTCTCAGATCATAAAACTATGAAAACCAAATACCTGCTCGCCATCGCCGTCCTCGCTCTCGTTTCCTGCGAGAAAAAGGAAACCACCGCCGCCGTCGAAAACGCCCCGCCCGCCGCCGCGTTCGATGCCCATTTCACCGACCAACCCATCGCCGATCCGCAAGCGATCCACCTAGCCCACACCGATGCGAAACCTGGAGACGAAATCGTCATCCACGGTCTCATCATGGGTCGCGGAAAAGTTTTCGTCGATGGCCGCGCCTCCTTTCTCCTCGGCGACCGCGAAAAACTCACCCCCTGCAACGAGATGCCTGGCGACGAATGTGAAACTCCATGGGACTGCTGCTGCGATTCCAAAGAAGCGAAGCGCGAAGGGATCGCCTCCATCCAAATCATCGATGCGGAAGGCAAAGTCCTAAGCGGTGGCCTCAAAGGAGTGAAAGGCCTCAAGGAACTCAGCGCCGTCACCGTAAGCGGTACGGTGGATCAAAGCTCGACGGCGGAGAATCTCGTAGTGAATGCGAAAGTGATCCAAGTCACGAAGCCGTAGCCGCGACGGCGAGCTTATCAAAGCGTAGAGCTATTAAGGAGAAGGGATTTGCAATCCCTTTACGGAGGACTGGTCTTATTGTGTATCGGCTCGGGTTGTGAAAGGGGTTGCAAAACCCTTCTCCATATTGCGCCAAAATTTACAAATCATCATGCGTTTTAGCCTATCCACCCGCTGGGTTACGGGAAGGGCAAAATTTCGGCAGGAGGCAGCGACAATGCCGCCTTTGCATTGTCCGGTGAGCTTGAGGCTCCTATGATCCTGAAATGCTTAGAGGAGGCGGCAGACGCGCATGCGCTCGGCGATGACGAGGGACTTGAAGCGGGAGAAGTCCTCCTCGCGGTCGCCGGAGAGGAGGCGGTAGGTGTATTCCGGCCAGTGGCTCATTTCCCCGAGGGCATTTTTCATGCGCAGGGCGATGACTTCCTCGCTATCGGTGCCGCGGCCGGAGAGGCGGGCGAGAAGCTCTTCCTCATTGCGAGGCATGACGAAGAGATCGACAGCGGCGAGGCGGATCTCCGCATCTGTGCAGGCACGCACTTGGGCTGCGCCTTGAACATCGAGATCCATCACGATGTCAACCCCCATTTCCCCGCCCTCCGGCCCGGACCAATGGCTCTTTCAGGGGCCTCCCGCAGAAAGCAAATTCCTAGCAGCCTACGCAGATCTTGTTACGAAGAATGCCACAAAGCAATTCAAGAGCTATGCCATGCCTTCGAGTCGACTCGATTATCACGCCATCGCACAGTTCCACAAGGAGTTCAAACTCAACGACAAAACCTTCGCGAATGTCAATGTGGTCACTCTGGTACTCATTTTTTCAGCGAACTTTACCGCGGAGGCTACTTCAGGAATGCAGTTCGAGAAAATCCGGATCGTCATCCTCGATGCGGCTAACAAGGTTCTCCATATCTCCGGCGACGGTCCGACGGAAGTGCCGATCATGATGTTGTGAGCGCAGGGTGAAGCTTGGTTGCACCGGCGTGATTGGCCACCGCGATGAAGCCGCAAAGCCGGAATGACCTTCCCTGTTGATGAAATACCAACATGGCCAGGAATCTCCCTCACGTGCGAGACAGATTGCCCGTGACGAGCCGTATATTACCATTAATCAAGAAAAAATCCCATGATCGATCCCGATATTTCCATGCGCCGCGATTTCATTAAAAACACCCTTGCCGCCGGAGTCGCTGTCGCTGTCCTACCAACAAACAACATTTCATCCGCTCAAGCACAGCCTGTTGCCGCGGGGCTGATTCAAGGCCGCAAGGTCCGGGTGGCAGTGATCGGCTGTGGCAATGTTTCGGGCAGCTATTTTCCGACGCTGGTCGCTTCGCCCCATGTCGAGTTGGTGGCTTGTTGTGACATCATTCCCGAACGAGCCGAGAAAGCCGCGACAACCCCCATTTCCTCGCCCTCCGGTCCGTCCCAATGGCTCTTTCAGGGGCCTCCCGCAGAAAGCAAATTCCTAGCAGCAACACCGTTACCCGAAGCACCGAAACACCTCTTCCGTCCCCTTTTCCCCCGCAACCCCCATTTCCCCGCCCTCCGATCCGACCCAATGGCTCTTTCAGGGGCCTCCCGCACAAAGCAAATTCCTAGCAGCCGAAGTGATTCGCCAAATGCAATCGTGCGATAACCTAGGGAGAAAATTTAGCGACGGCGGCGCAGCAGTGTGAGAATGGCCACAGCTCCTAGCAGGAGAGAGGCGGGCTCGGGCACGGCTTGGAGCACGACGTCGTTGCCACCCGTAAAGGTGCTAGTAGCAGTGTTACCCGCGTAACTGATTTGGAACTGCTGACTGCCGAAGGTGTAGGTGCCACCATTCACGGATGCATTGCTGAAGGTGCCGGTGATTGCATCTGCGCCGTCGTTGGCGAGGATGAAGAACAAAGTTCCATTCGCGGGAGCGTAGCTGTCGCTCAGCGTCATCGAGACTAAGCCCGCGAGACTCACAGAGCCGGTGACATTGAGTCGGTCGTATTGGGTACCGACGGTTGCCCCGTCGATCTCGATGCCGAGGGAGGAACCCGCTTCTAGGGTAATATTGCCCGTGTTAAGAATTCCTGGGCTGTTACCGGGGGCGATAAATCCTCCGTCCTTGACAGTGACCGCTCCGACCGTGCCTGAGCCAGCCAGTGTACCGGTGCTGTTCACAGTGGTGGTGCTAGTGGAAATACTACCGTTGATCACTAATTTTCCCGCATCGACGGTGGTGGCGCCGGTGTAGGTGTTGGTGTCGCCGAGTATTTGAGTTCCAAGTCCACTCTTATTGAGAGAAATAGCGCCCGTGATCGCTCCAGAATTCGCCGCTGTGCCTGCTCCGTACGAGCTTGTCGCTCCCGCAGCCACATTGATATCGAGAGTGGCGGTCGCTGTCGATGTCACCGTGTTCTTGTTAGCAGATGAATTAATTCCAGTGGTCGATGCTAATCCTGCAATCTGCTGGTTAAGACCATTAAGATTGAGAGTACCGACGTTGGCGCTGGCTGCTTGGCCTAGGGAAACGACGGTTCCGGTGGGAAGGCGGTCGTTACCGGTGGTGAGCAGGAGGATACCGTTGTTGATCGCGGTATCACCGCTGTAGGTGCTCACGCCGCCGAGGGAGAGGGTCCCGCCACCTTGCTTAGCCCAAGAACCAGTTTCACCACTTTTGTTCGCGATGGCTTTGTTATAGATCAGAATGCCCGTGCCTGCAGAGCTGATTGAAGTTCCCAGACCGTCTCCAACAAAAATGTCCCTTTCAGCCCCGAGTGTAACCGTATTGGCATCACTCGCCTTACCAAACCGCCCGCCATCGAGGATGATGTCATTCGCCGCGGCGCCCATGCTTCCGTCCGCCGTGAAGCGCACTTCACCGGCAGTGATGTTGATTGGACCAGTGAGGGTGTTGGCTGCGTTGGTAATTTCAAACCGGCCATCAGTGTTCGCGTTGGCGGCGAAAGTGATGCCGCCCGATCCGGTGTTGGAAATGACTCCGCTGAATGTCTGCGTTCCACTGTTTCCTCCGGTGAAAGTTCTCGCAGCACTTCCAAGGGAAACATTGTTCGCAAACGACAGGTTGGCTGTGCTGCTAGCAAGTGTATTAACAGTTGCAAGCTCACCAAACTGCACGTTCCCACCGATGACGATACCACCACCATATTTGGTATTTGCCATTGCACGGCTGGCATTAGAGGCGACAGTTCCGCCATTGAGAGTGAGCACGTTAGACGCGCTCCCACCCATGGCATCAACGCCACGCATGATGACTGTTCCGGCATTCAAGGTAAATCCCCCCGAGTATCCCGCTCCTGCTGTGGCTAGAACACCTGCACCGTTCTTGATGAATCCGGTCCCAGCTGCCGTTGACGCGGCTTGTGTACCAAAATTAAGAAGAGATCCCGTTCCAATGTCCAGAGTCCTGACAGCTCCACCCGTTCCAAAAGTACCCAATGCCCCTGAGAAATTAACAGTTGCGCCGCTGGCTAAAGTAATATTCCCGACATTGACGGTAACACCTGACGTGGCAGCGGTAGTGAACGTGTAGGCGCCAGCTGCGAATGATGCTGCGTCATTTGCTATCCAGGCCGAGGTGTAGGGAGAAGCGTCGGCTGAGTTGTTCCAACGACTAGAATTCCAGGTACCTGTGGAAGCCGTCCCTGTATAAGAAGTCTGCGCCTGAGCGCTTGCCCCCGCTAACAAAAGAGTGGAGAATGTTGCGATCGCAAGTTTTTTGTTTCTGATAGAAGCCAAGCAGAAATGGAGAGTGGATGGGGAAAGTTTCATTTTTGAGGAGGTGAGGAGATGGTAAATTAAGATTTTGGTGACAAATTCGATGGCATACTTTGACTAAAATTCTCTTGAGGATATTTTTCTTGTGTAACAATTTCGTTGCTTTCCGACGCCCGTGCCTACGGTGGAACAGGCTGAAAATTACCGCACTTGAGCGCTGGCATTTTGGGAGTTCTTGAACGCAATGTTTTCGGGTTTTTGACTGCACCGATCCAGCGGTGAATTTCACCCAATCGCGTTGCTCAAAATAGACACAAAAAAACACCCGATCCTCGGTGAAGAGGATCGGGTGCTTTTAACAACCCCCATTTCCCCGCCCTCCGATCCGACCCAATGGCTCTTTCAGGGGCCTCCCGCACAAAGCAAATTCCTAGCAGCTAAACGGCGGGACGAAACGAGGCGAAGGCGCGGGCTGGACAACTCGCGACCCCGCCGCGAGTCGGAGATTGAACCGTGATGAGAACCCCTTTACGTGAAGCGGACTGGCGCTGCCGGTAGCGGGTGCCAGCGCCCCGGACCAACCCCCATTTCCCCGCCCTCCGGCCCGGACCAATGGCTCTTTCAGGGGCCTCCCGCAGAAAGCAAATTCCTAGCAGCAACAGACGCTGCTGTTTGGAATCGACAAGGGCGGCAGTTTGTATGATTCCCCCGTCGTTCACTGCCTCCCGTCCATGATGTGGGTGGCTTAAATCGTTCTCTCAAAAAATCGATGAGCCCCGTATTCCCGGCACTGTGTCTCGCACTCTCGTTCGCCGGCACAATCCATGCCGACGAGAGGGTGATTTCCTCATTCGCGGAGTCAACCGCAGCTCCCCACGGCCGCGGCAACCTGTATGCTCCCGAGATTCTCAAGCACCGGGGAGAATTCCTGATGTTCTTCGGCGGGCAGGGCAAAGACGGGCATGATCGAATCCACCTCGCCACATCAAAAGACGGAGAGGATTGGAAGCAGGCAGGCGTCGTCTTCGCTCCCGAGGGAGTCAACCATGTGAACGATCCGTCCGTCATTGCCGTAGCCGGCGGGCTTTTCATGTTTTACACATTGGCCGGGTCCGGCGTCACCGATGCCATCGGGTTGGCAACCTCCGCTGACGGACGGATATGGAACGACCGGGGAGCGGTGTTTTCAGCTTCACCCGCACCTGCCTGGGACTCCCTTTTGGTGGGGCGTCCGAGTGTTTCCCACGATGGGGAGCGCTTCCACCTCTGGTATGACGGGCGCAAGGACTTGCCACCGAGCGCCCCGGATCGTGATGCCCCCAAATCGGACAGTTCGCGGCGTTTCGTGGGATATGCCACATCAACCGATGGATTGAAGTGGAAGAGGCGTCAGGAGCCCGTTTTCGGGGATGATGCGGGGGGCATTCACGTTTCAAGGGTAGGAGAGGTTTTCGTGATGGTCATCGAGTCGCGCGATGGCACCCGATGGGCCAGTAGCAAGGACGGGATCGGCTGGAAGGGTGAGGGCCTGCTCCATCCAAAGGACGACGAGTCGCCCCACGGCCATGTCACGCCGTTTCTCCTCATCGACGGGAAGTCCTGGCGGCTGTTCTATGGGGCGGCGCGAGCAGAAACGTGGGATCAGAACTCAATTTCCTCCGCAGTCCTCAAGCCACCCGCCACCCTAGCCCTTAACCCTGTTCCGGAGCGGCGCTCCCGGTAGCGGGTGCCACACCTCTGCGTGGATGGGGAATGAAGGGCTGCGCAAGCCGCCATCATGAGCCACGGATATGCAACCCCCATTTCCCCGCCCTCCGGCCCGGACCAATGGCTCTTTCAGGGGCCTCCCGCAGAAAGCAAATTCCTAGCAGCGACACCGGGTTTTCGTTGGGGAGCACACCCGCCTCGGGTGTAGGCGGCGGCGCCTCGCCAACCCCCATTTCCCCGCCCTCCGGCCCGGACCAATGGCTCTTTCAGGGGCCTCCCGCAGAAAGCAAATTCCTAGCAGCTC
>JARWZU010000047.1 GCA_029866215.1 Akkermansiaceae bacterium | reverse complement strand
ACCAACTACAACACGCTCACTGAGCGGCCAGCTGGCAACTTCGTCATCAACAATGGGACCCCGGACTCAGACCAGTCGTACGGGTTGGATAGTGCGCCACCTTTCGGGGCGTATCTTAACGGCAATTTTCCCACCATTGCGCCGAGTTCAAACGCGACCCTCGCAACGGCGAACGCTTTCCCCGGGCTCAGTTTCGACAGGCTAATGTTCCTGACGCCGTATCCGAACTCGAACGACTTGGCGATCGTGACGCAACCGGGACTGATCTATCGCTTCGAGAACCGTGCCGATGTAACGGATGCCGACGTGGAGACCATCCTCGACATCAGCAGCCGGGTTTACAAATACTCGGACTCTGGCATGACCGGACTGGTCTTTCACCCCGAATTTGGCCAGGCCGATTCGACGAACCGGGGCTACATCTACGTGACCTACAAATGGCGACCCAGCCCCGCCGGCAGTGTGGACCCTGAATATGGCTACATCCGGCTCTCGCGTTTCACGGTGCCTGATGGCCAGACGGCGGCGGACCCGAATTCGGAACTGGTCCTCGTGCAGAACTTTGACCGCCAAACATGGCACGATGCTGGCTGCTTGCTCTTCGGGCACGACGGCTATCTGTATTTCTCGATTGGTGATGAAGGCGGAGCCGACGATCAATACAATGTCGCCCAGCAGATCGACGCCCGCCTGCACGCGGGCATGTTCCGAATCGATGTGGATCAGGACCCGGCGCGCAGCCACGCGATCCGGCGGCAGCCGACCGCCCATCCCGACCTTCCCGCTGGCTGGCCCGCCAGTTACACCGCTAACTATAATGTTCCGAACGACAACCCTTTCGTGAATCCGGACGGCAGCGTGCTCGAGGAGTATTACGCGCACGGACTGCGCAATCCCTACCGCTTTTCCCAAGATCCTGTGACTGGGAAGATCTGGATAGGAGACGTCGGCCAGAACACGCGCGAGGAAATTGATATTCTGCAGGCGGGCGCGAATTACGGCTGGGCGTTTCGCGAAGGTATAGTCGCCGGCCCGCAAGCGGAACCTGCCTCCATCATCGGGACACTGAAGGAACCGATTTGGGATTACGGACGGGATCAAGGCGGGTGTGCGATCGGCGGCTATGTCTATCGCGGCCACGAGTTGGCGGCGGAGTTGGCGGGAAAATACATTTTCACCGACTATGGCACGGGCCGGATATTCGCATTGACGACCAGCGGCGAGACATTCCAGTCCGTGGAAGATCTTGGGAGTGTGCCGGGGCCACGGTCCTGCGGTGTCGACGCAAATGGCGAAATCTATTTTCTCACAGAAACCCAGATTCTCAAGCTGACCCGCCAGACCGCCGGTGCACCGGAGCCTCCAGCGCTGCTTTCCCAGACTGGGGCTTTCACCGATCTCGCCACGCTTACGCCCAGCACCGGATTCATCCCGTACGACGTGAATTCTCCATTCTGGTCGGATAACGCGGCCAAAAAACGTTGGATGGCGGTTCCCAACGATGGCACGCCGGACACCCCTCAGGAGCGGATCACCTTCTCGGCGAATAGCGAGTGGGAGTTCCCAAGCGGGACGGTTTTCGTGAAACATTTCGAGCTGCCGATCGACGATAGGAATCCGGCGCTCACCCAGCGGCTGGAGACGCGCTTCCTTGTCATCGATCAAAACGGCGGCTCCTACGGTGTCACCTATCGCTGGCGGGCGGACGGCTCGGACGCCGATCTGCTGACCACCGGCGCAAGCCAAGACTACACCATCGCGACCGCTGGCGGCGGCACGCGGTCTCAGACCTGGCCGTTTCCCAGCCGCAATGACTGCACGCAGTGCCACAACTCCAACTCCAAGCACGTGCTTGGTGCGAAAACCTATCAACTCAACCGGGATCTACTTTATCCCGTGACCGGGCGTACGGACAACCAGTTGCGCACCCTTGCCCATGTCGGCCTTCTGAGCGGTGGCTTGTTCAGTGAGGCGCAGATTCCGGAATATCCGAGAGCGCGCGGGCTCGCCGAGACCGACGCTTCCTTGGAAATCCGCGCACGCTCCTACCTAGACTCCAACTGCTCGCATAGCCACCGGCCAGGCGGCGTCCGGGCCAGCTTCGACGCCCGCTTTACCACCCCGCTCGCCGAGCAAAATCTCATCCACGGCATGCCAGGGGACAAGATCAATGGACCAAGTGACCGCTACATCCGCCCGCGGGATCTCACGCACTCCCTCACCTACGTGCGCGCCAACCAAGTCGGTCAGCTGCAAATGCCGCCGTTGGCGAAAAACGTGGTCGACACGGCAGCAATGGAGGTAATTGCCTCATGGATCAACAGCCTCAACCCCGCGCCATCCGTGGTTCTCAGCCGCACGCCGAGCACCAACTCCACGGTCGTCTCCGGGCCGTTTTCGATTCAGGCGCAGTTTTCGGAGGACGTCAGCATGATCAATGCAGGAATGTTCTCCCTGGAAAACGCCACGGTTACCAGCGTCAGCGGGAGCGGTTCTCTCTATCAGGTGGTTGTGCAGCCGCAACCCGAGGCTTCCATCGCTGTGCAGTTCGCCGAGGGCCGCGTGACCGCGGGCCCCTATAGCAACTACGCCTCCAATACCCTGGAGCTGACCTACGACAGTCTGGCTGCGGACTTGGAGACATGGCTGCGTCTCAACGAAGGCAGCAGCCGGTTGGCCGTAGACTCGTCAGGATTCGGCAACGACGGCACGCTGTTCAATATGCCGGCCAACGCCCTGGTGCCCGGCGTCAACGGTTCCGCGTGTCACTTCGACGGCGCGGACGATTACGTCTCGATCGCCAACCAGACGGCATCCGACTTCACCCTGTCGTGCTGGATTCGCTCCACGCAGGAATTTCCGACCACGACACAAACTTATGCGGGCACCGGCATTATCTGGTCCGATGTCGGTGGCGCAGATGCTGACTTCATCCTTGGAGCCACACGCAGCGAAACTGGTGTCAACCGGCTCTCCTTCTTCACCGGAATCTCGGATACGGCCGTCAATGGCACGGTTCCGATCAACACAGGCGAATGGGTGCACATCGCCGCAACACGCAATGGCACGACCGGAGAGATGAAGATCTACGTCGATGGGCTTCTTGACGGCATCGCGACCGGTACGACCCGGTTGCTTCATGCGAACGGCCGCATCCACATCGGCGGCAACACCCTCGACGGGCTTTATTTCTCCGGCGACATCGACGATGTCCGGATCTACTCCCGCGCGCTCGGCGGCGCGGAAATCTCCACGCTCTCGACGCTGACAGGGCCACCGGCGGACTCCTACGGTGCTTGGGCCCTCGCCAACGGCGTGGACGGAGCTGCCGCTGCGGATGCAAATCAAGATGGTGTCCCTAACGGCATCGCCTATTTCATGGGCGAGACCGGTCGCATCACTCCTCCGAGTATCGTCCCAAATGACAACGGTACATACACGATAACTTGGGAAAATGGCGGCAACATCCCGAGCAGCGCCTATGGCAGCAAGTTCTTCGTGGAAACATCGTCGGATTTGGTGAGTTGGACAGTGGTGGGCGCTAACGATCTGAATAGCAACATCGCCACAGAGGTGTCCTACGAGATACAGCCCGGCACGGTTGAGAGAAAGACCTTCGTCCGGCTCAAGGTGATAGCGGACTAAGCTTTGCTGGCGATGTCGATGAGGTCCGGATTTGCTCGTGCGCGCTCGTCGACGAGGCAATCTCCACGTTCTCGATGCTGACAAGGCCTCTCGAAATTGACGCCGCTTGGTCAGCGTGCGCCGGGTGCGGTCACCCGGGCAAAAGGTGCGGCAGAAAGTCCGTGAAGCTCGGGTGAAAAATCGGCCAGGGCTTCGGTATCAGATCCGGATGGGCTGATTTGACGCACTGGGTAGCCCGTAGAACTTGATCGTATGGGAGGGGTGGGGGGTGGAATCGATGATTTTAACTCTTTAGGCTCCGAGAAACGGTTTGCCCTCAGTGGCTTCCATGCGCTAAGCCTTCGGCGCACCGAGGTATGCTCAGGTGCGCTGGGGCTGAATAGAATTTTTCAATGAATGATCGTGGGGCAAAATTTAACGGACTTTAGTGCATGAGGACGGTCGATTCATGCGAGGAAGATGCTCGGTGGGCCCGATGGTTTTGGGTTCTGTTTTTTGGAGTTTTGATGCTACGAGCTGGGTTTATTGCTCTGGTTCCCGTCGATTTGGCAGGGGATGAGGCGTATTATTGGGACTGGGGTCGCCGGCTTTCATGGGGGTATTTCAGCAAGCCGCCGTTCATTGCATGGTTGATGGCGTGGGCGGGCTGGCTGGGTGGCGATACCGTGTTTGGTGTGCGGATTTGGGCGGCGTTGCTAGGTACGGGGAGCATGATCCCGATGTATTTGCTCGCGAAGCGGATGTATGGTGCGAGCACGGGCTTTCTGGCGGCGGCATTGTTTGCGGCGATGCCGGGGGCGGCGTTGTTCAGTTTACTGATGACGGTGGATGCATCACTGATGTTCTTTTGGTGTGTCTCGCTGTTTGCGTTCGATCGATGCCAGCACGCGCCAAGTCGCCGGGGGCGCATGCTTTCGGCGTTGCTGCTGCTGTTTTCGTTGGGTTTTGGGCATCTCACCAAGCAGATCATGTGGACGTTTCCGCTGCTGGCGTTCCTGTATTTGCTGGCCGATGGAAAGGATGGGCGGGCAAGGTTGCGAGCGCCTCGGATTTGGATTGCGTTGGTTGGTTCTTACGCCTCGCTGATTCCCATGGTGCTCTGGAATGCGAGCCACGGATGGATCACCTTCGAGCATACGGAGCATCACTTTCAGGGGAGTTTGCTTGCGGATTTACCGAAGCGCTTTGCTGAATTTGTCGCGATGCAGCTTGGGGTGATTTCCCCGGTGACGGTGGCGTTGCTGGTTGGATTGGTCTTGCCGGGGTTGTGGCGTTGGCGGCACTTGGCGTCTAGGGAGAGATTTTTGGTCACATTTTCGGGGATCCCACTGTCGGTGATGTTGCTGATGTTGCTGCGGCAAGGGCTGAACGGCAACTGGGGTGCTGCGTTCTATCCGGCGGGGCTTGTGCTGGTAGCCGGGTGGGCAAAGGCGACGGGTGGTGCGAGTGGGTTGTGGCTTCCTGAGCGGACCCGACGCTGGGTGGTGCCGGGGCTGTGGATTTCTGTGGCGTTGAGTGCCTTGGTCTATGTGCTGCCGGTGGTCATCCAGGTGGGCGGTCTCACTGGCGGAAAGCTGGATCCGCTCGCCCGTCTGCGAGGATGGAAGGAATACGCGGATCGCGTCGATTTGAAGCGGGCGGAATTGCCTAAAGACATGCCGATTCTCATCGTGGGTCACCGTTATCACGCGAGTGCGTTGGCATTTTATTTGCCCGATCGCCCTCAGGTTTATCATTGGGCTGCGCCAGGGAAAATTGACAGCCAGTACCAGATTTGGGGGGGCTTGGAAGATTTGAAAGGCCGTGAGTTCTTGGTGGTTTTCAATTTCAGAAAGGCGGATCAATCGAATCTAGCTGGATCTGTGACCCGGTATTTTTCGGGCATTACATCCGTTGGTTTTGTCGATGTGGATTTGGGCAATGGGCGTAGGCTGAGTTACCAATTGTATCGTGGGCGCTATGAAGGGCTCGAGCAGGCTGGGAGTATGGGGGGTGAGCAATGAACCGGAGTAATCAGCCATATGCGATCAAAGGGGTGCTGGTATTCCTCGTCGTCGGCACGATTTTGTCCTGGGTGGTACCGATCGATTTGACGGTGGCGAGGTGGTTGTTTGATCCGAAATTGATGACTTGGCCGATGGGTCAGATTCCATGCTTTCGGTTGGCAAATCGCTATGGGCAGATGGTCGGTTGGATTCCAGCGTTGCTGGCCATCGCGGTGTTAGTGGTATCAATTTGGAATCGGCGGGTGCTACGGTTTCGGAAGCCTGCGTGGTTTTTGATTTTGTTGCTGGCACTTGGTCCGGGGCTGTTAGTCAATGTGGTTTTAAAAGACCAATGGGGGCGTCCACGTCCGAGCCAGACCGAGGAATTCGGTGGACGCTTTGAGTATCAGCCTGCGTGGGTCAAGAGTCCTGCGGGTGATAGGCGGACATCGTTTCCATCGGGGCATGCTGCGATGGGGTTCTTCTTTGTGGCGCCCTATTTTATTCTTTTAACTCGTCGCCGTCGTTTGGCTCATGGGCTACTTGCTGCGGGGATCGTCTTCGGCGTGTTTGTCGGCCTTGCTCGGATTGCCAAGGGGGCGCATTGGCCGAGCGACGTGCTTTGGTCGTTTGGGGTGGTCTATCTGGTCGCTTACGGCTTGGCACGCTGGCTCAAGCTAAATGAGCCGCAGGGCCCCTAAGCGGGTTTTTGCGATGGATCAATGAGTGCTAGGGCACTTTACGAATCGGGCTCGTCATGATGTTTTGGATCAGGGAGACTCCGGTTTCTTTTTGATGGCGGATCGCGAGTCCTGCAAAAAATGCCAGTGCGGCGAGCAGCAGGATGATCGTCGTGGTGACCACGTGATCGAGCAGTGAAGCAGAAGATGCGTTTCGGGTTACGGCTGCCGATTTGACCCGGCGGGGAGCCGGGGGTGGGGTCATTTTTTCTTTTGCGAGGGCCGCGAGTTCCTCTTCAGTGAGGACAAAATGCATCGAGGCATCGCCGAGGTAAACGGTGCAATCCTTGTCGAGGGAGAGCATCATGTGGCGAACTTCATCCACCATGATCCCGTTGGTGGATCCGGCGTCGTGCAGTTCGTAGCCGCTTGCTGTGCGCTTTAGGTTCGCGTGATGGGTCGAAACCGAACTCGAAGAGATGACCAAGTCGTTGTCGTTTCCACGCCCCAAGGTGATCAGGGGGCGGTCCAATTCGATGTGGTAGGGCTGGGCCGTTAGTCCAGGAACATGGATGGTGATGCGGGGCATGGATTTGATGATTTGGTTGCGAATCAGTCGTGATTACTCGGTGAGAGCGGATGCGAGATTCAGGAGGGCTAATGAATCATGGTGTTGGGAAACTTTCCAAAATCCGTTGAAATGTTGAAGGTCCTGGAAGTTCCGGCATCAACGCCGCGATGAGAAAGCGTGGATTTGTTGGCTGGGTGGGAATCAGCACCAGATTCATTTTTGCGGCGATTTTTAAATGAACTGGAGCGTTCAGTGACGGGGTGAGGGATCGGGAAGGAGCGAGACTTCTCGCGAGGTTGTGGAGGGATTCATGTTTCCCATCGCTCATGGCGAGGCCCCCTTCGTTATCGAGAATAAAAATTCCCGTGGTAGCAAAATCTTGGCGGAGCCAGTCGGCAAATGAGGTGAGGCGCGCGGAAAATGTGGCTGATGCCAGAGGTGTGGCTTGTTCGGCTGCGGATGCCTCAGCCTCGAAGCCGACAAACGAGTCGTTGAAGCCCATTCCTGTGGGGGCATTCGCGGTTTGGGGGCTTGGATTTAGCAGGCGATCTGCGAGTTCTCGGACGGCGGCGGGGTCAAGCCATGTGTGAATCGGATCCATTAGAAGGGGCGGGGTTGAAAGTTGCTGTGGGGATTGAGTTTGGTTTCGATCTCTGCGCGCAGGGATTGGAAAATCTGTTGAGCGGCGGCACCCTCTGGGAGGGCTCCAGCGGGTAGGCCACGGGCGCTGGCGCGGACGAACAGGCCATCGCGCGGGATCTGGGTTTGAAGCATCATTTCGGGTGGCAGCAATTGGCGCAGGGCGGCGGCCGCCTCGGTGCTCTCGAGGAGGTCGTGTTGCACCATCGTGAGGCAAATTCCCAAGACGCTCAGGCGAGGGTTCATCACGCGGAGACGGTTGAGTCCTTCAAGAAGTTTCGGGACTGAACGGATCCCGAGTGGCTCCGATTGCTGCGGGATCATGATGGCATCGACCGATGAAATGACGTCGCCGCTGACGCCGAAGAGGCCCGCCGCGGTGTCGATGAGGCAGAGGTCGAAGCCCTGAGCGGCGACACTGCGGATCAGCGAGCGGACGCGTGCGAGGTGGGCACCCATGCCGCCACTGCCGGATTCGTAGTCACTGGCCTGGCCGCTGGCCATGAGCGAAAAGGTGGGTAGGCGCGTGGGGATGATCAGTTGCTCGATCGTGATTTGTGGGTTGGCGAGGTAATCGTAAAAGCCGGTCAGCAGTCTTGACTGCCGGGTCAGGGAGAGGCCGACCGAGCCTTGGGGATCGGCATCAATGAGCAGGGTTTTGGTCCCAGCGCTTGCGAATGCGTGGGCGAGGTTGATTGAGACGGTGGTTTTACCCACCCCTCCTTTTTGGCTTGAAACGGCAATGCTGGTCACGCGAGAGTCAGGAACTGTTGAGGCGACCGTAGCTTGGGCTTGCAATTGCGGAAGTCTTTTCTTCATGATCGCTTTGCCATGTTGCTCTTGAGTTGTTTTCTTTTTTATGACAAATACTAAACGCTCTATCCATTGGGTTGCGAACGCGGCGGTGCTATGTGGCTTGTTTCTTGTCCTGAGTGGGTGTCGCAAGCCAAATGTCGCGGTGGCGGAGGAGGACATGCCCAAAGCGGTCATCGCTCCTGAGTTGAGAATGAATGGGGTGGGTAGTCTGCCGGGTGAGGTTTATCAGAGCCAAGCGACGTCAGCGATCCACTGGCAGCCATGGACCGCGGAATCATTTGAGCGGGCCAATGCGGCAAACCGGCTGGTGTTTGCAGTGGTCGCGATGCCGCAAGATTTCAAGTCCAAGGAGGTGATGGAGCGCCTTGCGAGAGACTCCTATGTGCTCGCCACGATTAACGAGCGTTACGTGCCAGTCTTGGTTGACGGCGATGCTTCGCGGGAAATCGGGCTGCTGTGTGCAGATCTTTGCGGGGAGATCCAGCAGCCAGTGCAATTTCCGCTCTTCATTTGGCTCACCCCTGAGCGGATGCCGGTGGCGTGGGTGCCGATGGTTTCCTCACCCGCTGATACGGTGGCACAATTCTCTGACTCCAACGAAACAGTTTCCCGCATGTGGTCGGAGGATGCTGCATACATTCGGCGAAATAGCGGCATGGATAATGAAAACCGGAGGCAGAGGATCTCTCAGCGCAAGCTCGCGGCTCAGGTAAGCACTCAGCCCTCCGAGGATTCCCTGAGCGCGATTGACCGTCTCGCTGGATTCTATGATTCGGTCTCGCGCAACCTTGACAACTCAGGAGGTTGCTTCCCCTCGGGCGCATTGGATTTGCTTTCGATCGTTGCCACCCATCCCGGGTTGCCAAAAGAGTTGCGTGCTCGCTGCTTGGGGGTGACGCATGAACTCATGGCGGATTTGCTGCCCAGCGCGATGTTTGATCCGCTGGATGGAGGGGTCTTTTTATCGCGTGCAAGGTTGTCGTGGGCATTGCCCAATTTCCAAAACGACTGTTTTTCTCAAGCGAGGGCGGTAACGGCATTGGGGAATGTCTATCGGGCGACGAACGACGCGCGAGTCTTGGAAAAAATGTTGGCGGCGATCTCCTACGCCGAGAAGCAATTCATGACATCGGAAGGATTGTTTGCGGCTGGTATGAGCCTGACGGCGGATCCGTCGCAGTGGCTTTGGAAGATTGACGACATTAAAAAGGCACTATCGGCTGAGGATGCGGATTGGTGGATCAAGCTCAATGGCGTGACAGAGTTGGGGAACTTGCCGATGGATGCGGATCCCTCCCGCTCGAATTTCCGGCTCAATAGCTTGGGATTCAGCCAAACCACGGCAGAGCTTGCCAAGGAACAATCCCAGTCGATCGAGGAGTTTTCTGGCCGGCTTGAGCGAATCCGAAATGAGTTGCTGCAGGTTCGGAACCGCCGCTTGGGGAATTCCATCCGGAATGACTCTTCTTATGCGACTTCGAGTTTTCTGATGGTCTCAGCCTATGCGAGCGCATTTGGTGTGACAGGGGATGTGAGCTATCGAGACAAGGCGGTCGCGTTGTTAGAAAAGTCGAAGGTGGCTTTTGCTGACGGGCCGAGGCTCAATATTTTCTCAAAGGATGCGCCTAAATCGATTCGTGCGGGGCGGGCTTTCCACTACGGGCTAGCCTTGCAGGCAGGCCTAGATGTTTCAGACATTACCTTGGATCGGAAATGGACCCATTGGTCCGAGGATTTGGCGACCACCGCGACCGAATCATTTGTGGATTCTAGCTTCCTCAAGGAATGCCCCGATGATGCCAAGGTTCTGGATTTGCCGATTACCGATCTTTCGATGCTTTTCGGCGAGTCCACCGCGGGAGTTTTTTCTTCGGTCGAGTGCCGTCTCGCTGCGCAAAAGCGGCCTCTGCTCAAAAGCTTCAGTGACTTGGTCACGCCGCTGCCGAAGTTTGCTTTTGATCAACCGATGGTTCACACCGACCTTTTGTCGGCAATGATCGCTCGTCACTATCCGGTGACTCTGCTCATCGGTGCGAATCTAACAAGCGAGCTCAAGTTGGCGGTGCAAAGGCTTCCGCTTCGGGTGATCCAGCGTCGTGAAGCTGTGCCTGATGAGGGTGTGCCCGATGGATCAGTTTCCGTCAGTTTTGCGGGGAGAGAAGGCATGGTTGTTTCTACTCCCAAGGCATTGCTGGAAGCATTGCAGGGTGCGAGTTTGCAGCAGCCAAATCCTTAAATTACACTTCTCGCTTAGGATTATTCCAAAATCATTGATTCATGTCTAACACCCGCACTGCCAGTCGAAGCCGCAAGACCGCCGAGACCTCCATCGAATTGTCGATCGATCTTGATGGCTCAGGAATTTCCGAAATCGACACCGGGATTCCGTTCTTTGATCACATGTTGACGCTGTTTGCAAAGCATGGCCTGTTTGATTTGAAGGTGAAGACGATTGGGGATATCGAGGTAGATTACCACCACACCATCGAGGACACGGGAATCGTCATTGGGGAATGCCTGCGTGAAGCGCTTGGGACGAAGGAGGGAATCTGCCGATACGGTTGCGCCTACCTGCCGATGGATGAAACCTTGGCGCGGGTGGTTGTTGATTTGAGCAATCGGCCACATCTCGAGTTCAGGGCACCTGTGGGCACGCCCTCGGCACCGAACATGCCGTTCACGCTGGTGGAGGAGTTTTGCCGCGCCCTTGCCTCCAATCTGCGGGCTAACATTCACGTGGAATTGCTTTACGGACGCGATGGGCACCACATCGCCGAAGCAATTTTCAAAGGCCTTGCCCGGGCTTTGCGGGATGCTTGCGAGCGTGACCCGCGGGTCGTGGGGATTCCGAGCACCAAGGACGCATTGTGAGGACGGGTATCATCGATTATGGCGGGGGTAATCTCCGTAGCGTTGCCAATGCCTTGCGTGCGCTGGGGCAGGATCCGGTGATCATTGCGAACCCAGATCAGGTGGGAGATGCCACCCATTTGCTGCTTCCGGGCCAGGGTGAATTTGGCGATACCATGGCAAGGCTTGAAGCGCGTGGGCTTGCCTCCTTGCTCACACATTGGATTGCGGCCGATCGGCCTTATTTTGGGATTTGCGTTGGCTATCAGATTCTTTTTGATTCCAGCGAGGAGGCACCTGGGGTCTCGGGATTGGGCGTGGTGTCTGGCAAGGTCCGGCGCTTTCAATTGGAAGATGGCCTTAAAATCCCCCACATGGGATGGAACTCCGCCATGGCGGTGCGCGGCGAGACTGAGGTCTGGCAGGGGCTTGGAGTCGATCCTTATTTTTACTACATTCATTCGTATTTTCCAGAGCCGGCGTGCCACGATGACGTGGTGGCGCAGACGACCTATGGCACGCAGACCTTTGCGGGAGCCGTGGAACGGGGAAGGCTTTTCGCCTGCCAATTTCATCCGGAAAAAAGTCAAGACGCGGGTCTTCGGCTGATTGAAAATTTCCTGGGTCGGTGAGCAATTGCGGATCTCGGTTTGAAATCTGCGAGAATCGTGCAAAGATTCTGCATGGAACTCGCCGAAGTCACTTGTCCGACCTGTTTTGAGGTCTTTGAAGTTGCTGTGCCTCATCCGGATGAAATGCCCGCTGAGGTGGATTACGACTGTGAAGTTTGTTGTCGCCCGATGATGATTGTTTTCACCGAGGACGAAGTTTACGCGAAGGGCTTGGGCGACTGATGGGAAATCGGTTAGGCGCGATCAATCCTTGCGCGTGAGCTCCACGAAGACATCCTCGAGTGTCGCCACGTGGCGGAAGAGCGAGCGGAGTGGCCAGCCAGATTGACTGGTGAGTTGCGCGATGGACTCGCGGGTGTCTGAGCTGGAATCTTCCCAAATCGTGTAGCGGACCCAGTCATCTTCTAATAGCTCGGGAGTAACCTTTTTCACGTTATCCAGTCGCTTCAGCGCGGCAGTCACGACCTCTGGATTGGCTTGGATTTCGGCTTGGATTCTGCCTGCTGCCCGCATCTGTCCGACGAGATTGGCAGGGGTGTCGGCGGCTTTGATTTTCCCGCCATCGATGATGATCACTCGGTTGCAGGTCATTTCAACTTCTGAGAGAATGTGGGTGGAAATGAGAACCGTGTGGGACTGCCCGAGGTGGCGGATCAATTCCCGAATCTGGCGGATTTGGTTCGGATCGAGTCCGTTCGTGGGCTCGTCGAGAATGAGCAGTTCGGGGTCATGAACGAGGGCGTCTGCCAATCCCACGCGCTGGCGGTAGCCCTTCGAGAGGGTCTTGATCATCTTGCGGCGTACGTTGCCAAGGCCACACGTGTCGATCACCTCGTCCACTCGGCGGCGGGTGTCGCTTCCACTCAGGCCCTTGAGCTCGGCCCGGAATTTTAGGTATTCTCGAATGCGCATGTCCTCATAGAGCGGGACGTTTTCCGGCATGTAGCCGATTTTTCGCCTCGCTTCGATCGAGTCGCGAAAAATATCGTGGTTGGCGATGCTGGCGGTGCCCGAGGTCGGTGGGAGATAGCCGGTCAGCATCCGCAGGGTCGTGGTCTTCCCCGCGCCGTTAGGGCCAAGGAACCCGACGATTTCGCCGCGGGCCACGGAAAAGCTAATGCCACGGACGGCTTCGTGGCGTGCGTAACGCTTCGTGAGATGGTGGACTTCGATCATGATGGCCAGATTTTGGATTTGCGGTGAAATTCGTAGCTGAACGGTTGACGTTCACGTGTACGCCCTTTAATGAAGGGCCGTGCGTGGCGGGCCAAGCGGGAAATTCGCGGGCTCGCCTGATCTTTTACTTATTTCTCATGAACTCTTCGGTTTCGCCGCGACAGAACGCAGATTTGTTGGAGCTAAAATACGCCCATTGGTGCGAGGATCAGAGTTCGGTTGAACCGACCTGGGCCGCCTTTTTTGAAGGATTTGAGCTGGGTTCCGCCCAAGTGAAGCGCAAGGAGGATGCCGCAGCTGCTTCCACGGGTTCGTCGGCACCAGCTTCGGATGCGGATCTGGCATTTTTCGGCAAGGTGGTGAGTTTGATTTACAACTACCGCACTCTCGGCCACACGCAAGCGGCCATCAACCCGCTGAGTGTGCCTGAGCGCAATCCGCGGTTGAAAATCGAGCAATTCGGTCTCAGCGCTGCAGACCTTGATCGTGAGGTGTGGAATGCCTTTTTCCGCCATGGCGACCGCATGAAGCTCCGTGACATGGTGACCGCACTTGAGGCGACCTATTCGGGGAAAATCGGCTTCGAGTTCATGCACATTCACAACACCACCGTGCGCCACTGGGTGCGCGAGCGGATTGAGAATCACGCGCTGCACCTCGATCAAAGCCCAAGCAAAAAACTCAGCTCGCTCCGCTGGGTGCTAGAGGCAGAGGCATTTGAGAATTTCCTCGGCAAACGATTCCTTGGGGAAAAGCGCTTTTCGAATGAGGGTGGTGAGGGCGCGATGATTCTCCTCAATGTCTTGCTAGAGGCCTGCCCGTCCAGCGGGGTCAAGGAAATCGAAATGGGCATGTCGCACCGTGGGCGCATGAACGTCCTCGCCAATTTTGTCCGCAAGTCGCTCACCACGGTCTTGTACGAGTTCACCCCGAACTACGAGCCTGACTTGGTTGCGGGTGACGGCGACGTGAAATATCACCTTGGTTACGAGAGTGTCCGTGAACTTTCCGATGGCAACGTGCGCGTCAGCCTCGCGGCCAATCCAAGCCATTTGGAGGCGGTCAATTCGATCGTCGAAGGCAAAGCGCGCGCCCGCCAACGCGTCCTGAGCGAGGAAGCCGGCGAGATCGACCGCGGCCGGGTGTTGCCGATTTTGCTTCACGGGGACGCTGCATTTGCGGGCCAAGGCTCGGTGGCGGAAGTGCTCAATCTTTCCCAGTTGAAGGGGTATCGTACTGGGGGAACGATCCACTTGATCATCAATAACCAAATCGGTTTCACCACCTCTCCCGCGGATGCTCGGTCAACGGACTACGCGACCGATGTGGCGAAGATGGTCGAGGCACCCATCCTCCATGTGAATGGCGAGGAGCCGATGGAGCTCTATTGGGCCGCGCTCTTTGCGTTGGAATTCCGCCAGAAATTCGGCCGCGACATCGTGATCGACATGTATTGCTACCGCCGACAAGGCCACAACGAGGCGGATCAAGCGGCATTCACTCAACCGATCATCGCCAAAAAAATCGCTGACCGCCCGACGTTCGGAGTGATCTACAAGCAGCAGTTGGTCGCTGAGGGCGTCATTTCCCAAGCGGACCTCGAGGCGCTTGAACAATCGATTTGGAATACGTTGGAAGATGGCTATCAGAAAATGGTTGCCCTTCAAGAGGCGGGCGATCGGACGGCATTCAGTGGTTCCACGGGAGTGGTTCAGCCCACCTACTCTCATGCACCGGTTGCCACGGGCATCGCTGCGGAGCAGTTTCAGAAAATCGGCAAGGTCCTCACCACAACTCCAGCAGGCTTCAATCTGAACCCTACGCTTGAGAAGCGTTTCATCCCGCGGCGGGCCGAAGTGCTCGCCAATGGTGGCCCGATCGACTGGGCCTTCGCGGAGTCGCTCGCCTTCGGATCGCTCCTATTAGAAGGTAAGCCGGTGCGCTTGTCCGGCCAAGACTGCCGCCGCGGAACGTTCTCGCAACGCCACGCGGTCTTCTACGATTACGAGACGCGGGAAAGGTACATTCCGTTAGAGCACCTTGACTCCACGCAGGCAAAGTTCTGTGTGCATAACTCATTTTTGTCGGAATTCGCAGTGCTCGGATTCGACTATGGCTATTCGTTGTCCTACCCAAGCATGCTGACGCTTTGGGAAGCTCAATTCGGCGACTTCGCGAATGGCGCTCAAGTGATCATCGATCAATTCATTTCCTCGGCGGAGTCCAAGTGGCAGACGCCCACCGATCTCGTGATGTTGTTGCCTCATGGCTACGAAGGCATGGGCCCAGAGCACTCCAGTGCACGTCTTGAGCGTTTCCTCCAGCTTTGCGCGGACAAGAACATGATCGTCGGAAACTTCACGACCCCCGCTCAGTATTTCCATGCGCTCCGTCGCCAAAAGCATCGCGATTATCGCAAACCTTTGGTGCTCATGACGCCCAAGAGTTTGCTCAGTCGCCCAGAAGCGGTCTCTCATGAATCTGATTTTACCGAAGGCACGTGCTTCCAAGAGGTGTTGCCCGATCCCATGGTGTTCGCAAATCCCGCCGAGGTGAATCGGGTCATTTTCTGCAGTGGTAAGGTTTTCTACGACCTCGTTGCGGCTCGCGATGAGAAGGGGATTGGCAACGCAGCGATCGTGCGGATCGAGCAACTTTATCCATTCCATGAAGATCTCGTGAAGGCGATCATCGGCGTTTACTCGAACTGCTCGAACTTCATTTGGTGCCAGGAAGAGCCTCGAAATATGGGGGCTTGGTCTTACATCGCGCCTCGTCTTGAAGAGGTCGCCGGTTCAAAAATCCGCTACGCTGGCCGAGGAACTGCTTCCAGTCCCGCAGCAGGATCGAAGGCCATGCACTACCGCGAGCAAAAGGCACTGGTTGCCCGAGCTTTTGAAATCTAACACTTCTCATTTTTTCTCAACTCTCAACACGCTTCATCCATGTCCATCGACGTTAAAGTTCCCGCCGCAGGCGAATCGATCACTTCCGCGAATGTTGCCCGCTGGCACAAGAAAAATGGAGATCCCGTCAAGGTGGGTGAAATTTTAGTAACGCTTGAGACCGACAAGGTTTCGAACGAGTTAGAAGCACCCGCCGCGGGCACTTTGGAAATTTTAGTGGTCGAGGGTGAGGAAGTCTCGATCGGTACGGTGATTGCCCGGATTTCTGGCGAAGCAGGCGCCGCCGCTCCAAACGAGGTGGCTGCACCGGCAGCTCCGATTCCTTCGCCAACGCCGGCGACGGTTTCTCATGGTGTCATCGAACTCAAGGTGCCCGCCGCAGGTGAGTCGATCACTTCCGCAAACGTTGCCAAGTGGCGCAAGAACGATGGCGACATGGTGGCCAAGGGCGAGGTGCTGGTGACCCTGGAGACCGACAAGGTTTCGAATGAACTCGAAGCCCCCGTTTCTGGTTGCTTGAAAATTCTAACACCCGAGGGTGAGGAAGTTTCGATCGGCGCGATCATCGCCACCATCGATGCAAGCGCAACGGCTTCGGCGGCCCCGGCCCCGGCTCCTGCGCCTCAAGCGGCTCCCACACCACAAGCGGTGGCCGCGCCCGCACCTGCAGCTCAGGCAGTGGCGACTCCAACACCCGCGTCCGCACCTGCCCCAAGCGCTGATGCAGTGAAGCCAGATTTTTCGGTACCCGCAAGCCCCGTCGAACGGGTGGTGCCATCGGTAGTCAGTGAGGGCCGGACGACCCGAAAGAAGATGTCCATGCTTCGCCGCAAGATCGCCACGCATTTGGTGAACGCCCAACAAACTGCCGCAATTCTCACCACCTTCAACGAGGTGGATATGAGTTCAGTGATGGATCTCCGCAAGCAAGTGCAAGACGACTTCATGAAAAAACACGGAGTAAAGCTCGGGTTCATGTCGTTCTTCGTCAAGGCGGTGGCGCAAGCACTCAAAGACGTGCCTTCAGTCAATGGCCGCATCGATGGAACGGATATCATTGAAAATCATTTCTATGACATCGGCGTGGCGATCGGCACGGAAAAGGGCTTGATCGTTCCTGTCCTCCGCGACGTGGATCAGAAGTCGTTCGCGCAGATCGAAAAGGAGATTCTTGACTACGCAAAGAAGGCCAAGGATGGCAAGATCACCCTTGAGGATCTCACTGGCGGTGTGTTCACGATCTCGAACGGCGGCACCTATGGGTCGCTTCTCAGCACGCCGATTCTCAACCCACCACAAAGCGGCATTCTTGGCATGCACACGATCCAGCAGCGTCCGGTTGCCGTGAACGGCCAAGTGGTGATTCGCCCGATGATGTACCTCGCACTCAGCTATGATCACCGGTTGGTGGATGGTAAAGAGGCGGTCACCTTCCTGATTCGCATCAAGGATTGCCTGGAGTCGCCGACCCGTCTCCTACTGGAGATGTGAGCGGCGCAAGGCACCGGGTAGCCGGCGCGGTTAGTATGTTAGGCAAGCACTTGTTTGGACTGGCCTTGTGGGTCTTTTCTGCATGGCACGGACTTGCTTGGTTAGGTTTCCGTATTTTCCGGGTAAATCTCTCAAATTTGCAGAGTTTTTGCATCCTTTTTGCTCCGATGATTGACGGCTGGGATTCATCGTGCACAATCCCGCCGCCGGGCGGAATAGTCGCTTTGGTACCTTCAAATACTGACATGACCAACATCGCCATCAACGGATTCGGCCGCATCGGCCGCCTCGTCTTTCGTGCCCTCGTCGAACAAGGCCACCTAGGAACTACTTTCAACGTCGTCGCCGTGGGCGATATTGT
>JARWZU010000023.1 GCA_029866215.1 Akkermansiaceae bacterium | reverse complement strand
GTCTGGAAGTAAGATCGATGTCTTCTGATGGATCTGCTGAATTGGGCAATGTGACTACAGATGAGGATCCATTTGTGGCTCAAGCTCGGAAGGCCGCAGAAAACACAAAGAATCGCGATGAGGTCAGGAAATCTAAAACATTGAGCGAAAAATCAGGATCTGTTGCTGCCCCTCCCCCCCGAAAACGACGGAGAATGATCGATATGGAGCCCGAGACCAGTTTTGTCCCTCTGTCAACCAAACCTAAACGCAAGAGAATCATCGGATGATCCTTCCCGAGCCGTTGTTTGGGCCTAGCCCCGTAGTTTCCACCGTTGGACAGGTAGAAGCAGTTTGCGTGAACCATTACTCGACATCCGCGACCCGGCCTCATATTTGGGAAGGATTTCAGACTGCACATTCCAAGATCGTTGATGCGAAGACGCCGGGAAAAGTGTGGGTCAGTGGTGACTTCGTGGTGGATCATGAGGATCCACGTTTTGCACAAGTCCATTTGCGCATCCCTTCGGGCGTTACAAGAGACGATTCCTTACTCGAGCTGGTCGGATGGATGAATGACAAAGCCCATACCGAACGCCTTTCGTGCGATCTATCTGCTCTCGTGGAATTTCCTCCTAACGATTCCAAAATCCATCTCATCAAAGAATTCGAGGAGATTGTTTTCGACTCATTCTCTGCCCACGGAAACACCGGCAAAAAAGGCTTCCCCATACTTCCCGTGCCATGAGCGAACTCGCCTGTATTGCCAACCAATTACTCAGGCTTGATTCCCTGATCTACCGCTCCAACCGTGAGTTGCAGAACAGCCCGGAGAGCGACTCGCTGACCCTTAACATCCCCGGCATGGAAGCGTTGCGTCATCAGTTGAAACGCCGCTTCGAGGTGATCGCGGGCAAACAATGGATGGACGTCTGCAACTACCGATTCCACGCCGAAGGCAACGATTTCCTCCCCGTGCGACAGATTGTTGATGCCATTGGCGGATTCCAGCTCACCATCGGTCTGACCATGGATGCCCAGATGCTCGGAAAACCCAAAGATACCGGGCGCTTGTCCAAGGAAGCCGTCGCCGAGTCAGTCCTGCGCCTCGGCTATTGTGACGGCGGAGATTTGCGGGGCGATGTCGGCATCACCCTCGTCGCGGAAAACCGTCGCGATCTCATGGATTCGATGAATCTCGCCGTCAGCACCGTCATTTCCATCGCCGAAAGCACCGATACTGACCAGGTCCACAACTTCTCACAGAATCTCGGCGTCGCACCCATCCGGGCGTTCTCCGAGTGGTGCCACAACCATGTCCGAGCCGGGATGGGCTCGAAACTCACCTGGATGCGCGACAGCAATATCCAGCGTGTGCTTACCAAGACCCCTGAAGACTGGAAGAACCTCAAGGAAACCATCGACCTCGTCAGCGACAGTCTCACCGAAGACGTGGAAATCGACGGAGTTCTCATCGCGGTTAATTTCAAGACGAAAGCCTTCGTGATCCAGTCCGGCGGCGATTACATCAGCGGGCGATTCCGCGAAAACGTCATTTCCAGGAGCAAGGCCGCCGAAATTCCGAAAGACTATCGCTTCTTCCTGAAGAAAACCGTGCGCCGCAATTTCGCCACCGACCGCATTAGTACGGAAAATCTCCTCGTAAATCTCGTTCGACTCTCCGGCCACAAACCTTCATAACTCTCAGATGCCCCATCTCATCTTACATGTAATTTCCTCATGAGCCTCGTAAAATCCAAACAACGCGTCGCCGACCACGGGGAGGTCTTCACCCCGGAGTGGATGGTCGAGGCGATGCTTGATCTGGTGAAGGGCGAAACCGAGCGCATCGACTCGCGGTTTTTGGAGTCAGCCTGCGGAGACGGCAACTTTCTCGTGAAGATCCTCCAGCGCAAGCTCGCCGCCGTGGAACTCAAATACGGCAAGTCGGATTTCGAGCGGCGTCACTTCGCCCTCCTCGCCCTCATGTGCATTTACGGCATCGAGCTGCTGCCGGACAACATCGCCGAGTGCCGCGCCAACCTGATGGAGATCTTCGCCGGATACCTGGATCTCCAGCCCACGGACGACCTCTACCTCGCCGGGTTCCATGTGCTCTCGCTCAACCTGGTCCATGGCGATGCCATGAAGATGCTCAACCATGAAGGGCGTTCCATCCGCTTCGCCGAGTGGGGCTACCTGGGCAAGGGCAAGTTCCAACGGCGCGACTTCAAGCTGGATTGCCTGACCGGATCCTCTTCTTACAGCACCGAGGACTCGCTCTTCGCAGACCTCGGCAAACACGAACTCTTCACCCCCACCAAGACCTACCCACCCATGACCGTGAGTGAACTGGCCGCCGCGGCGAAGGAGGTACGACCATGAACGTCGCAGAGTTGACGGCGCTGATAGATCGCCTTCGCGCCGAGCCACGTGAAACCGAATGGCTTGAGTTTAAGGCCAATCGCTACGAGCCGCAGGTATTGGGTGAATACCTTTCCGCTCTTGCGAATGCTGCCGGTCTCATCGGCAAGCCGCGCGCTTATCTCGTTTTTGGAATCAAGGATGGCACTCATGAAGTCGTTGGAACGGACTTTGATCCCACTAACGCAAAAGGCAATGGAGCCCAACTCCTGCCCCTCTGGCTCTCGCTGGGCCTGCGGCCGAATGTCGGCTTTGAAAGCCATACCCTCGTATATCAGGGCAAGCGGCTCGTGATCTTCGAGATCAACTCGGCTTTCGACCGTCCGGTGGAATTCTACGGAACTGCACATATCCGTGTGGGGACTTCCAAAACCACCCTCGCGAACCACCCCGAGAAACAGCGCCAGCTCTGGATGCGGCGTGTGGATTGGAGCGCCGCGATTTGCGAGCAAGCATCCGTCGCAGACTTGGATCCCGAGGCCCTGCAAAAAGCCCGCAAGGAGTTCCTCACGAAATTCCTCTCACAGGCCGACGAGGTGGCTGGCTGGGATGACATCACCTTTCTCAACAAAGCGAAGCTCGCCATCCAAGGGCGCATCACCCATGCAGCTCTGCTCCTATTGGGTAAACCGGAGTCCGCCACCCTGCTCAACCCCGCCGTGGCCAAGGTGAGTTGGCTCCTGAAAAACGACCGCAACGAGGATCTCGACTACGAGCATTTCGGCCCGCCACTCCTGCTTCTCGGCGACCGTCTGATGACCCGTATCCGCAACCTCAAGGTGCGCGAACTTCCCGGAGGCACCTTGTTTCCCATGGAAATGACGCAGTATGATCCCTGGGTCATCCGCGAGGCACTGCACAACTGCATCGCACATCAGGATTACCTCCTGCGCGGGCGCGTCCAGATCGTGGAAACTCCCGACTTCCTCATCCTGACCAACGTCGGCAACTTTCTACCCGGCAGCGTGGAAACCGTGATCCAGCAGGACGCTCCCTTGGAAATCTACCGCAACCCTTTCCTCGCAGAGGCCATGGTCAACCTCAACCTCATCGATACCCAAGGCGGCGGGATCAAGAAAATGTTCCTCAAGCAGCGCAGCAGGTTCTTCCCGCTGCCCACCTACGATCTCAGCCAGCCTGAGCGCGTCGTCGTGCGACTCGCCGGGCGCATCCTCGATGAGCGCTACGCCCGCATCCTCATGCACCGCACCGATCTCAATCTGGAAGCGATCATCCTGCTCGACCGCGTGCAAAAGCGCTTCTCCATAGACAAGGAAGAACATCAGTGCCTCAAACGCCTCGGCCTCGTGGAAGGCAGGTATCCAAATCTCGTCGTGGCAGCCGAAATTGCGGCGGCCACTGGCGACAAGGCGCGCCATATCCGGGACAAGGGTTTGGACAACCGCTACTATCAGGAAATGATCCTGAAACTCATACGCACCCACCAGCCCGTTACCCGCGAGGATGTGGATGCGGTGCTTCTGGATAAATTACCCGAGGTGCTCAGTCATGAGCAAAAACTGACTAAAATCCATAATTTGATGATGTCCCTAGCACACCGACTGCGCAAAATTCGAAACACGGGCACACGCGGCGCTCCACGTTGGACTTTGATCTCTGATTCCATTGAACAAATAAACAAAGAAAACAAAGGAACAAAAACAAAGGAGTGACTTCAAAGCCTTTACCTTCAACAGATTTCTTTTATTTTTTGGCAGATCGAAAGAATCCAAAAAACAAAGGTTTTCACAAGACCACTTAGAAGCCATGCCAACCACTCCCCAGAGCGAGCAAGCCAGCTTCACCCTGCGGGGGCGGAATCCGGACGTGCTGACCTGCATCGCCAATCTCTCCAACGACGAGGTCTTCACCCCGCCCGAACTCGCCAACCGCATGCTCGACACGCTGACCGAGGCGTGGGCCGCGAACCACGGCGGCGCGAATCTCTGGGCGGACAAGACCGTCACCTTCCTCGACCCCTGCACCAAGTCCGGCGTGTTCCTCCGCGAGATCACCCGCCGCCTTACCGAGGGCCTAGTGAAAGAGATCCCCAACCTGCAAAAGCGCGTGGATCACATCCTCACCAAACAGGTTTTCGGCATCGGTATCACCCGCATCACCAGCCTGCTTGCCCGCCGCAGCGTCTATTGCTCGAAACGTGCGATGGGCGAACACTCCATCGCCAAGAGCTTCAAAAGCGACGAGGGCAATATCTGGTTCGAGCGCATGGAGCATACGTGGGGCGAGACGAAGTGTCAGTTTTGTGGCGCACCACGAGCAATTCTGGATCGCGACGCAGGCCAAGAGAACTACGCTTATGCGTTTATTCACACCAACAACATCAAGACTCGGCTTACCGAGATATTTGGAAAACCTATGCAATTTGACGTCATTATTGGAAACCCGCCATATCAGATGAAGGGAGGCGCAGGCGGCTCAAGCGACTCATCTATTTATCATCTATTCGTGGAGCAAGCGAAGAAGCTTGAACCAAAGTTCCTGTCGATGGTCGTTCCCGCTCGTTGGCTCGCAGGCGGTCGTGGGCTCGATGAGTTTCGCAAGGACATGCTTACCAGTGGGCATCTTCGTAATCTGACTGATTTTCCCGACTCAAGCGAGGCCTTTCCCGGTGTTCAAATCAAAGGAGGTATTTGTTTTTTTCTCTGGGATCATGCTCATATTGGCCCTTGCAGCGTGACTCGGATTACTGGTGGCAC
>JARWZU010000087.1 GCA_029866215.1 Akkermansiaceae bacterium | reverse complement strand
GGGGTGAATCGGTGTGGTTGCGGGGGTGAATCGGCGTGGTTGCGGGGGTGAGTTGGCGTGGTTGCGGGGGTGAATCGGTGTGGTTGCGGGGGTGAGTTGGCGTGGTTGCGGGGGTGAATCGGTGTGGTTGCGGGGGTGAATCGGTGTGGTTGCGGGGGTGAATCGGTGTGGTTCTTGGCTACAAAAAAGTCGCCAAGGAAATGGCAGCGGTCGGACGGAAGCCCGTTCCTGTGGGCGGCGTCGCGGACTCAGCGACTGTAAAGTCGTCAAGCTTTTGAGGTCCGTGAGGGGGGACAGAATCACGGGCGACAGACTGTCTATTTGATAACGGGAGACAAGGCGAAACTTCAATTTTAAGGCATCTGTAATTTATCTCATACGAGGTGTGCTGCGGACCTTGGATGCTGCCATGCAGGGGGGCTAGATTTTGCGGTTCGCAAGTACTGCTTCTCGGCTTTCTAATTCAATTTTCTAGCTAAGTGGAAAGCTGCAACTTCATGAAACATCCACCAACGCCTGATTTTAGTTTGACGAAAATCCGCAGAATCATTAACTCACCGCCGTCAGGTATCTGACACCTTCCACTTCCCCTCGTCCCAGCGTCCATGCTGGTTCGTTCCATACGTCATGCATCCTCCCGCAATCTACCTCCACCGATCAGAATCCGTCCCAACGCGGCGAATCCATTTTCTTTCGGTGTCCTCTCAATCACGGCGACCTTCCATGCGCAGGAACTCGCTCCCCAATTTCCAATCCCCTCGCCTCCAACTGACCACTTCTTGGGTGGCCACAGAGGCAGCACTCATGACTGGAATTCCCAGAATTGCACTTTCCAGGGCTGCCTTTGCCCTGAAACAACCGCGCGCGACAATTACAGGTAAAATGCTGCGTGTGACTCAATGAGACTGTTAGGCAAAAAACAAAACGACCCAATTTCCCACCACATATGAAAAACCAAGACTGGATTGAGAAGATTCCCGGCTGCTTTGGTGACGTTGATGTCATCTTTGCGTCTCACCAAATGGACGCCGCCCGCGCGCGCGAAATGTTCAAGGCTGCGATTGATGCTGAAGCCACGATGCCGGATATTATTAAGGCTGCGACCGATTTCATGAAGACGAAAGAAGCCGGAGAGGCGCACATCAAAGAGCAGGTCGCGAAGATAAAAGACCTGAAAATATGAACTCAGCCTAACAAGGCAGTGGAGCCAACGAGCATGGCTGTCACGTTTTGTGCTCTGAGCAGCACAAAACGCGCCAGCCATGCTCGCGGCTCACTTTGAACGTTCGACAGTAAAATCACCCTATGCAAGACAACGACACACCAGCAGCCAAAGCATCAGAGATCACAAGCAGCAAACCCAAAAAAAAGGGCGCAGCAAAAAAAGCAGCGAAGAAGATAGCCAAGCAGAAACGTCCGTTTCCGGTTGTCGCTCTTGAGGAGGCGATTGGCATTCCTCAAAAGATCAAGGAATTGAACGGTGGCAATCCATGGCCTCCCGCAGATATCGCCAAAGCTCTAGACAAAAGCCCTAAGACAAACCCCTTCTTCTACTTAGCAGCAGGCGCTCGCGACTACGGATTCACAGAGGGGACTCGTGATACCGAAAAGATATCACTAACGGATCTCGGTCGAAAGTTCGTCTACGCCGGTAACTGTGAAGAGGAACGGCTTGGCTTGCAGGAGGCCTTTTTCAGCGTGTCCATTTTTAAGGACGTCTACAATCACTACAAGGGTTCTACGCTACCCGAACTCAAATACCTCGGTAACACTCTCAAAGCAGAATTCAAACTTAATGCCGAGCACCACGAAGATTTTCATAGGCTGTTTCAGGCGAACTGTCGGTTCATTCAGAAATATGGCGAATTTGGGGACTCCACTCCGGATTCACCTCCGGGCACTAAATCTGTCGGAATTACAGGCTCAAACGTTATTACGCTGGCGAGTCCCAAGGCAGGTGCCAAGTTTAAGATTTTCGTTGCACTGCCTTTTAGCGAGAAGAGCGGAAAGTGGCCGAAGGGATTTTTCAGCGAGGTTCTCAATGCTTTGATTACACCGGCTGGAGTTGATGCAGGATTTCAGGTCGAGACAGCGCGGAAGGATGGATCCGATATTATTCAGGCTACGATCGTGAACGAACTGCTTAACGCTGATCTCGTTGTGGCGGATCTCACCGATCATAACCCAAATGTTCTCTTTGAACTAGGATTGCGGATGGCGTTCGGCAAGCCTGTGGCACTTATCAGAGCAGAAGGAACCGCCCCGATATTCGATGTCGATAGCATGCTGCGAGTCTGGGAATACACACCCAACTTGTGGCGCTCAACGCTAGAGAGCGATATACCGGCTCTGACAGCGCACCTCAAAGGTGCTTGGGAGAATCGAAAGACCGGAAAGAGCTACATGCAGTTACTAAAAGAACAGTAGTCGAACAAGTCGAGACACAGCAACCCCTATCAGCCGCCCTGTTTCGAAGAATTCCCGCAATTACAACACCAACCCCGTGATCGACGTGCACCGCCGCTGGTAGTGGTGCATGCGCTCATCGCTCGGCAGATGATTTGAAGCTATGAATGCACCCTTAACAGATGCGGTAGTAAGAGCTGTATACTCCACTGAGGCAGATGAGTGTCGGCGTAGGAACCGTAAGTGGTTTATCTTGGCACAGATTTTTATGCTCCTCGCCGCATCACCGCTACTTCTTTCCATCTTAGGAGCAGCAGTGTCCTTCTTCAGCGGATCTGAGGACTCTGTGATATGGGCAGGGGCTTCTTTTTTCGCCGGGGTCTTTGCTACATTTGTGACGCTGATCATCTTTTGCCCATTTGCATTCTACTGTATTTACAGATTCTTTAAGGCGCGGAAGGAGATCGAAGCGCTCATTGAAAACTCTGTAAGAAATACAATAGCCGAACAATGAAGGGCGCTGCTAGGTCTGGCTTACCATGCCAGGATGCGGTCGATCGCTGCGCGGAGTGCGGCTTCGAGGACGGCTGCTTCACCATGGGTGAGGGGGATGGTGACTTTGCGGAGCGATTTGTCGGCGGTGATTTGGCGTGAGATGCTGAGGAGGTAGGGTGAGCGTGCGGGGTCGTCTTGGTAGGTCAATTCGCAAGCGCTGTTCGCTTTTTCCGACTGATGGAACAACTTGGCTTGGGGGAGGCGGCCTTGAAGGGTGGCGAGGATCTGGCCGATGTCTTGGAAGCCCCACTTCATGGTGAATTTGTTTTCCCAGTCGAATTGTTTATCGCCGGACTGCGAGGCGGCATCGACAAAGATCGAGGCCTTCGCGGGATTGAGGCCGAAGCGGACCACGCCGCCGGTGCCGCGGGAGTTCGGCTTGTAGATGGCGTAATCGGTGGAGCGCTCGGTAAGGGATTGTGGGGCATTGGGGGTGTGATCTTGCATGGTGGGGTAGTGGTTGGGGTGCGCGCGCAGAATTTCACCTGAGATACCGCCGTGCAAGAAGAATGTTCACGCGAACATTGTTTTGCGGCGCTGGTCTGATGGCGATTGAAATGCGGCAACACGCGTTTGGGAGATCTGAGAATTGAATCTTGGCCCATCCCGCTTCAGTGGTCAGGCTCGGGGGAGTGAATGCGCGCGTGTTAATCGATGGACCCTCGGAGCTTGTCTTCGACTACGCGATTCCGTCGGGGTTGGACGTGCGGCCCGGATGTCGAGTGCGGGTTCCGCTGCGCCGGAAGTCGGCGGTGGGCACCGTGCTTGCGACGGGCGAGTCCGAGCAGGCGGATTTCGCGATGCGTGAGCTTGAGTCTTTGATTGATCCGGAGCCATTGATCACGCCGGTTTTGTTGCGTGCCGCGGATTGGATTGCGAACTACTACGGTTCTAGTTTGGAGTCGGTGATTCGATCGGTGCTTCCAGAGGGTGTGAGGTCTGAGGAAAATTCTGCGAAGACGCGGCGCATTGCGGTGCTAGATGTCGCGCCAGATCCTGAGGTGTTGGCGAAGCTTGAGAAGCGTGCGCCGCGGCAGTTTGCGATTCTTTCCTTGTTGGCGCATGCGCCAGAAATGAGGTTGCCGGTGGCGGACCTCGGTGAGGGTAGTGCGGCTGCATTGAAAGCGATGGAAAAGGCTGGGTTGCTTCGGTTGGAATCTGAGGAAGTCCGGCGTGAACCGGATGGGGATTTGGTGGAGGAGATTCTGGAGTCCAAGCCGCTTGCGCTCAACGCGGGCCAAGCCGCAGCGCTCGAAGGGGTCTTGGCAGCGGTGGCGAATCCAGCGGAATCGAAGCCCATCTTGCTGCTCGGAGTCACGGGATCTGGCAAGACCGAGGTCTATCTCCAAGCGGCTCAGCGCGCGCTGGATCTTGGCAAGACCGTGCTGGTGCTCGTCCCGGAGATTTCTCTAACACCCCAGACTGTGCGTCGTTTCAAAGCGCGCTTTGCGGCGATGCAAGAGCAGGTCGCGGTGCTGCACTCGAATCTCTCACAGGGCGAGCGCTTCGATGAGTGGCATCGGATCCGCAAGGGCGTCGCCCGCATCGTCATTGGGGCTCGTTCTGCGGTCTTTGCGCCGCTGCCGGATCTCGGGTTGATCCTCGTGGATGAGGAGCATGAAAATACCTATAAGCAGGAAAATGTGCCACGGTACCATGGGCGCGATGTGGCAGTGTTGCGCGCGGCCTTCGAGCCGTGTGCCATCGTTCTCGGGTCGGCCACGCCATCGTTGGAATCTTGGAACAACACGCTCGGCGGGAAGTACGAACTCCTTCGCCTGAACGAGCGTGCGGATGGGCAATCCATGCCGCTGGTTCGCGTGGTCGACATGCGGATCGAGCAAACCAAGCACAAGGGCGGTCCTGCGATTTTATCGGACAAACTGCGTACGGCGCTTGAGCAGCGATTAGAAAAAGGCGAGCAGTCGATTCTATTTCTCAATCGCCGTGGATTCGCGCGGTCGCTGCAGTGCAATTCTTGCGGGAATGTTTGCCAATGTCCGCACTGCGCGGTGGCATTGACCTATCACCGCACCGACGAGCGCTTGGTTTGTCACGTCTGCGGGTATCAGTCGATCGTCCCACGGAAGTGTCCTGAGTGTCGTGATCCTGGAATTCTTCTCCAAGGGTATGGCACGCAAAAGGTGGAAGAAATCCTAACAAAGATTTTGCCGAAGGCGAAATTTGCGCGGATCGACGCTGATGCCATGCGGCGGAAGCATGCGTTGCGCGACACGCTGGATGCATTTAAGGCGCACAAGATCGACATTCTCATAGGCACTCAGATGATCGCCAAGGGCCTGCATTTTCCGAATGTGACGTTGGTGGGCATTCTCAATGCAGATCTGGGTCTTCATGTTCCTGACTTCCGTGCGGGTGAGCGCACGTTCCAGCTCATCACTCAGGTGGCTGGGCGCGCGGGGCGTGGTGAGCTTGAGGGAGAAGTCATTGTCCAGACGTTCACCCCGCATTCGCCATCGATTCAGTATGCCCGCAAGCATGACTTCGATGGATTTTCCGAGCAGGAAATGGAGTTTCGCCGTGCGTTTTCGTTTCCACCGTATGGCCACTGCGCGGTTCTAACTGCCCGCTCGACTCACGAGCGGCGTGCTGAGTTCACCTTGCAGACCTTGCACGTTCGGCTAGCAGAAAATCTCCCTGCAGGCATCACCTTGGGTGAGGTTTTGCCGTCACCATTGATTCGGTCGCACGGTCAGTTTCGGTTTCAAATCACGCTGCGGTCATCCAAGGCTCGGCCGCTGACTCGCCACGTTCAAGCGGTGTTGGCGAAGACCTCGCTGCCGGAAGATGTCACCGTGGTCTTCGACATGGACGCGCTGAGTTTTTCATAGGGCGATGCATTTCGTTGTTTGATCTTCACGAATGCCGAAGCGCTTGTGATTTGAAAAATCTATAAAATGCGCGATGTTGTTGAGATGAAAACGGCATCATTCAAATCTCTCAGCAATCTATGTTTTGTGCTCGGCTTTGCGTCGATTCTTGGCTCGATCATCATTTGGTTCATGGCGGGTGGTAGCGCGCCTGAGTCGATGGCACATGCCGAGCGTTTCGGCATTTTCGTCGGCTTGTGGGCTCCGACATTTCTTATTCTATCGAATCGTCTCGATCGCTATGCAGCGCGGGGAGCGTGATCAAGCGTGTCGGATGAATTGATCATAAAGCGTCAGGCCGATCTCGGCGACGATGAGAAGTACGATGTACCATTCCACGCGTAAGGAGCGGCGGGATTGGACGAGGTCGATGGATGTTTGGATCGTCCGGCCGATGAGATTGAGCTTGGATTCCACGGCCTCGAAGCGGTCGATGATTTCAAACTCATCGTTGAGTCGAGCGTAGAGGCGCTCGAGTTCGGGGTGGTCCCAGAGCACATCGGGCTTGTCGGTGATCGCGATGCGGCCAACCATTTCCTGCTGATCTAACAGCACATCGCCGAGACGCCTGAGGAGGTTGCGGTAGTTGATGCGGGTGAGTCGCCCGCTGCCGAGGCCCGCGGCCATCGGGTGGAGGGTTTCGAACGCGCTTCCGACCCGTCCCTCGAAGCGCTCGAGAACGACGCTTCGAGATAGCACCTCTGCGACTACTTGGAGGGTAGGCATTGAGAACTCCTGTACGAAGATCGCGCCCGCTTCGATGATCTCATGGACATTTTCTGATAGAGATAGTTCGATTTCCTCGATGATCGGCGCGTCCAACGGTCGCTGGATGCGCGAGCCCAACTGGGTGAGAAATGCAGTTTGCTCGATCGGGCTCACGTCGAAGAACGTGATCGCACCGTAGCGGAAGACCACGGCGCGGCCGCAGTGCCCGGCTTCAAGCGTGAGAGGAGATGCGGCAAGGCTGCGGGCTTTGCGCAGGGAGCGGGTGTCGATATTTGCGCCGACGCAGATCGAGCGGACAAGGATCGAGCGGCGGCCTTCGAAGGGAGCGGGACCTGACTGGGGGGATTCGATCCGAGCAATTTACTCTAATTTCGTGGGTGATGGCAAGTCATCCCTACCCGCTTTGGGCGGCTTTTTTTTGAGTGAGATGGCATAGGTGAAATTTCTCATTTGCTTGGGGGCAGGGATCGGTGAGGCTGCGGGGCGATGTTGAAACCCCGATGGAAACGTGATGCGCTTGAGGCCAAGAAAGCCTTTCGTAATGCGCTGGCGGTTTGGTTTGCGGCAAACGGACGGGATTATCCTTGGCGGCGGACGCAGGAGCCCTATGCGATTTTGATCTCTGAGGTCATGCTTCAGCAGACTCAGATTGCGACGGTGTTAGGGAGAGGATTTTACACGCGGTTTTTGGCGACGTTTCCCGATGTGAATTCGCTCGCGGCGGCGGATGACGAGCGCTTGCTGAAAGCGTGGGAAGGTTTGGGATATTATCGGCGGGTTCGCATGTTGAGGGAGACCGCGCGCGCGGTGATTGCTGATCATGGTGGCGAGTTTCCGACGGAGCTTGATGCGCTTATGAAATTGCCGGGAGTCGGTCGGTACACTGCGGGTGCTTTGCGGGCATTTTCGGCAGGGTTGCCGGCTGTGGTGGTCGATGGAAATGTGGCTCGGGTGCTTGCGCGGTTGATGGGATATATCAGTCCGGTCGACGACGGGGCTGGGCAAAAACAACTGTGGGAGTGGGCGGAAGTGCTAGCAGATCCAGCGAGGTCGCGGGTTTACAATTCTGCCTTGATGGAGCTGGGTCAGACGATTTGTCGGCCGGGTGTTCCGGATTGTTTGAGTTGCCCGGTCGCGGGATTTTGTAAGTCCCAAGAGCCCGAGCTCCTGCCGGTGAAGCGCCAAAAAACGGTGGTGACGGAAATGGATGAGCATGCGGTGTGGTTGCGTGATGATGCGGGGCGATTGCTTTTGCATCGTGAGGGAGGAAAACGGCGGCAGGGATTGTGGAAATTACCAACGCGTGAGGCCGAAGAAATCTCTGCGCTGCCGGTGGTTGATGAAAGTCGCTACATGATCACGCGTTATCGGGTGAGGCTGATCGTTCATGATGGCGATGGAGTTAGAGAAACGTTTCAAACGGCTGCGGATGAGGTTTGGCAGGAGATTAACGCGGTTTTGGCTCTAGCAATGCCCTCGCCTTTCCGGCGTGCGATTGGTCGATTGATTGCCGAAAGGTGATTTCGAATAGGACGAAAGACCGAATGTGTGCTTAAATGGCTGTTGATGGAAAAGCTTCGGTGGTGGTCTTTCGTGGTTCTGTTCGGGTGGCTGGCACAAGCGTGCTCGGTTGCTCCCGCGCCCGATGAATTGGTTCCGGGTCGGATGATTCGGATGATGGTTGCTGAGCGGGTGAGTGCCGTGGTGGTCACCGATCAGGGAAACGTGGATCAGTGGATTAAGAGAAATTTTATTGCATCGGACACACCGAGTGATGCCGATGGAGGTTCTGCGGCACCCATCACTGGCGATGGCTATTTTCTAACTGCGGACCATGTGTTAGCAGGATACCCGAGCCGCAACGTGTTTCTCATTTATGGACAAGGTGGGAGATTCACTCATGCTAAGGCGCGGGTAGTTTGGCGGTCTGAATCGGCGGATTTAGCGCTGTTGCACATTCCGGTGAAGACCCCGTTTTTTTATGAATGGACGAAACCGGATGGTTGGTTGCCCTCGGGGAATGGAGTCATCCATGGCGGGATTTCTACTGGTTTCGATGCGGGTACAGGCAAACTCTGCACGGCACTTGGGCCGGAGAGCCCGTTTACCGGCACCCGCAAGTTCAAGATCGATCTCCCGCTCCAGCCTGGCGACAGTGGGGGACCTGTGGTCGATGCCTACGGGCGATTGATCGGAATCAACTCTGCGGTTGAATTCCTTGTGCCGATGGAAACCGCGCTTTTTATCGATTCGGAGGGGAATCGCCCGAATGTGCGGCTGCTTGAATCGCTGATCCGCGCGGACCGCTTGAAAAACCATGACGCGTCGAAGTTCGGGGAGGTGCGGCGATGACCCGTTGCAGAAAAACCAGTCCTTGCGGGTGGCTGGGGATGCTTTTGATCGCGGGGGGGGTGGTCTCATGCGTGCCGACCTCGGCTTCGCGGAATGCGGCGGCTGCGAAGGATCACATGATGCTGGTGAGGGAAGATCCCCCTTCGTTTGGCATGCAGCGGTTGGTGACCCAGGCCCATGCTTACCCCGATTTGGCCACCTTTGTTGCCGAAAAGGGCTTGCCCGATTTCTTGGCTGAAACCGAGGATCCGCAGCGCAATTACCTGATCCTCTATTACTTAAAGAATCGCAAGGCATTCGCGTGTCGCACGAATCTCGGCCACGAAAAGAACCTAGAATTTGCGGGGCCTTATCCGATCAGCGACGGCGAGTTCCAGCTGTTGGACGGATTTCTGCGTGGGGCCGCGCCGGAGGCGGGTGCACGTTGAGCCGCTCGGGCGGTTTGCGAAGTTTGGGGCTTGGCGAAACTTGATTTGTACGGAGAAATTTCACCCTTGCAAGGTTGGCGCGGTCGCATACGTTCGTTGAAGTCGCTTCGATGCAAATCGAAAATGACTATCCTAAATCCGGGGCACTTGCTCCATCCATAAAAACCAATAATTAGACCTATGAAAACCAACCATCACGCACGGCGTGGTTTCACCCTGGTGGAACTTCTCGTCGTTATCGCAATCATCGCCACGCTGGCAGGAGTCGGCGCGCCGGTCATCATCAGCCAGCAGAAAAAGGGTGCACGTACCGAGGCCATCAGCAATGCCAAGCAAATTGGTATGGCGATGTTCAACTTCGACCAAGATTATGGCAGTTATCCAAGCACAGCCACGGGCACAGAGGTCTCGACGAACAATCCTGATTCCGGCCTGACCTTTGGTAGCACCAACTCAAATGACTATTTCCGTCAGCTGATTGCTGCGGGTTATGTCGATTCAGAGAAGCCATTCTACGCCAAGGCCCCTTACACCAAGAAGCCTGACAATTCGATGACCGCTACCAAAGCGCTCGCTGCAGGTGAAGTTGGATTTGCTTATATCATGGCAACTTCGACCGATCCGTTGACCAGCTCTGGCAACTCCGGTCGCCCATTGCTCGTGGCAGCCGTTGCTAACGGTGCTTCCGATGGAACATTCGACACCGACATTTACGACAAGAAGGCAGTGGTTTTCCGCATCGACAACAGTGCTGCGATCGAAACCGTCCGTCCCTCAGACAAGAAGGTGATCGTGGGTGGCGGCAAGACTCTCTTGCAAGGTGGTGACAGGGACACTGTTTGGGGTGTCGACACCACTCCTATTCTCAAGGCTCCTTCGAAATCCGCAGGCGCTGGATCTTGATCTGAATTTTGTTAAAAACCGGAGGGTCCTAGGCGGCCTTCCGGTTTTTTTATGCCGTTTTTAGTTGCCCTGCATTGAATCATGGGCGAAGGCCATGCCAACGTTTTCATCATGTCAGAACCAGAGAACAAGCCATCGAGAGCATTTCTGCCCTATCCCGTTTCGACCTTGAGCCCTCCGATCATTCCGAATGATCTAACTTCGTTCAAATCGCGTGGTATTTCTCAAGTCGAACGC
>JARWZU010000069.1 GCA_029866215.1 Akkermansiaceae bacterium | reverse complement strand
AAATCGTGGTGTTGGCGAGCTGGGTTGAATTGAACTTGCTAGCTTGCCACGAGGCGAAGGTGTCGTTCACCGTGACCGTGGCGGTTGCTGAGTTTGCCCCAGTGGGATTGGCGGCATTGGTGACCTTGACCCAGTAGCTTGCCGTGGCTGTTAGAGCGGGCGTGGTGTACGAGGCCGATGTGGCATTGGTGATGGAACTGGTGCTGTTTCCAGAGGCACCCTGATACCATTGATAACTCAGCGGGCCGGTTCCAGAGGCGGTTACACTCAGGGTGGCGTTCGATCCGCTGGTGATGGTGGTCGAGCTTGGGCTCGTGGTGATGGCAGCGGGTTGGTTCACCGTGACCGTGGCGGCACTGGAATCTGCGGTGCCTCCCACATTGGTCGCACGTGCCCAGTAGCTCGTCGTGGTGGTTAGAGCGGGTGTGGTGAATGAGGCTGATGTGGCATTTGCGATCAGGTTGGTGGTCGTTCCAGACGCGCCTTGATACCACTGGTAGGTCGGGGTGGGCGAGCCAGATGAAGCCACTGTCAGGGTGGTCGTGGTGCCACTGTTGATGCTTTTTGAGCCGGGCTGGGTCGTGATGGCAGGCGCCGTGGCAATGCTCACGGTGGCGGTGGATGAGTTGCTAGGAATGGAGTATCCGCTGCCAATGCGCGTTACTTTCACCCAATAACTGGTGGCTGCTGAAAGTGTAGGAGTGGTGTAACTTGCAGAAGTTGCATTGGTGATCGGACTCGTCGTGGTTCCTGATGCGCCTTGGTACCATTGGTAGCTTAGACTTGTTCCGAGTCCCTGTGCCCCAGTGACGGTGAGCGCTTTGGTGGTGCCACTTCTGATCACATCCGAGGTGGGTTGAGTCGTGATGACTGCAGCATCCACTTTGATGGTGAATGATGCAGACACCGACCTTCCAGTATAATTGCTATATTCACACGCTTTTACTGTAATCGAGTAGTTTCCAGTCTGATTCGGTGCTCCCAAAATGGTATCAGTCATGTTGCCCTTGGAGTCTGAATGAGTCGTGCCGGGGGGCAGTGTGCCTGTTATTTGCCAACTGCCGGGTGTATAAATTCCAGTTTTTTGAAAAACTGCCGTCGGAGCAGATCCCACCGCCGCAGGTATCGTGGTCGAATTAGCCGCTGGATACGACTGGATCACTGTACTAGCTCCAGAGACGGTGTCATAAGCTCCAAGGCCTGCCACAGTGACGACTGCCCACTGAGTGATTTGGCCAAAACCTGGACTGCTCAAGATCTTAGCCTCAGGGAAAAGCATTTGAACCAACGGTGAGCGTTGGAACAAGAGGATGAGTGAGCTCAGACGCGAAGTGATGATGCGTGGTCTAGCGGTTAAAAGGAGTAAGCGTTTCATTGAATTGGGGGTGTTGTAGTGTTGTTGATTTAGAGAATAGAGAATGAATTTCAGTTGCATCCGCATCCGCCACCGCCGACTCCGCCACCGCCGAAGCTGGCCTCGCGGGAGAAGTAGGCGTGTTCTGTCATCGACTTAAGGATGGGATCCATGTTGTCGGCCATGATCGGCTTGGCGAGATTGCCGCGTTCGTAGGGTTTCACCCTCACAAGTTGTTGGTTTGAACACGCGGTGAATCCACCGATGCCAATGGCGCCGCTGAGGATGAGTGCAAGTCGTTTCATGGTGTGGTGATGGGATTTCAATGTTGGGTCGCTCATGAGCCCTCGGAGAGAAGGGCTTCGATTTCGCGGGTGTAGTCAGCCTCAGTTTTTTCGCCATGGAATCCGGTGTGGACATGGCGGATCACGCCCTTGCGATCCACGAGGTAGCTTGTTGGCATGGAGGGTGGGTTAAAAAACTTGGCGGCTTGGTGGGTGGCGTCATGAACCAGCGGGAACTTGGCACCCATTTTCCCCGAGAAGGCTTGGTATTTTGCAGCCTCGTCGTCGACCCCGATGCCGATGATCACGAGGCCTTTTGCCGCGTATTTTTCCTGCAGGCGGTTGAAGCAGGGGAAGGAAGCCTTGCAGGGTGCACACCATGAGGCCCAGAAGTCCACGAGCACCACCTTGCGGGCAGTGTTAGGAAGGGTGGCGCCCGGTAAGAGCTGCCCGAGCTTAGGCAGGGGTTGGCCGACGGCTGCGGGATCGGCCGCTGACACGGCGAGCGTGGAACAAATAAGAACGAGCGTGGTGAATAGGGATTTCATGAGTGGATGAGAATGGGTGATGGTTGGAGAATGGTTCGGTGAAATGGAGTTGATCGGGTTATGCGGCTTTCACGAGCCAGCGCCCGAAATCGCGAGAACCTTCGATGCCGGACTCGGATTGGGCGCAGACTTCGACGTCGCGAGCGAGGGCTGCGAGTTGGAGTCCTTCGCGGGGTCCTAGCACAAACACGGCGGTGCTGTAGGCACCTGCATCGAGGCAGGATGGAGCGATCACGGTCACTGCTCGCATGCCGTTCGCTACCGGCCAGCCGGTGCGAGGGTCGAGAATGTGACCGTAGCGGACTCCTTGGTGGGTGAAATGGCGGGTGTAGTCGCCGGAGGCTGATACCGCGCGGTCGTTCACTCCAAGTCCGCCCCAGCACTGCCCCGGCTGGTTGCCATCCTCGATGCCGATGTGCCAGAATGGATGTTCGCCGTTTCCGCCCAGCGCGAAAATGTCACGCCCGAGGTCGACCAGTGCGTCTTGGATGCCGTGCTGGCGTGCCATCCGAGCGAGGAAATCCACCGCGTATTCCTTGCCGAACCCGCCGAAGTCGAGGCCCATGCCGTGAGCGGGCAAACGGACAGCACCCGCCTTGCGCTCGACTTTTTGCCAACCGGTTTTTTCGAGTGCCGCGTGAATCGCCGATGGCTCGGGGAGCTTGTGGTGAACGGTCTTCCAATCCCACACTTGGAGCAGCGGTAGAATCGTCGGGTCAAGAATGCCATGGGTGCGCCGATAGAGATCGTCTGCTAGATTGAGCAGGTGCTCCATTTCGTCATCGACCTGGATCCAGCTGCCTCCTGCTGCGGCGTTGATCTGAGAGATCATGGAGTCCGGGCGATAGCGTGAAAATTTCGCCTCGAAGCCACCTATCCACCCGAGGGCATCGGCCGCGAAACGGAGTGCCTTTTCCTCATCGTGCTGGCGGAATTTGATGATGCATTGAGTCCCGAGTGCCTTGAACTCCAGGCGTCGGACACCATGGATGTCTGGCGGGAGAACGGGAGTGCTGCAGGTCGGTTGCATGGCGGTTCGATGTTAGATCGTTAGGTAATTAGAATTTCGCACTCACCCCGATGGTCCAAATGTCGGCGCTTGGGTAAGACGGGCCAGGCGAGCGCTCATTGGCATTGCCATTTCCATTCATGACGTAGCGTTCGTAGCAGGCTGATGCTGAAAGGTGGTCGTTGAATTGATAGCTGACGCGGAGGCCGCCGCTGACGGCATCAAGTGCAGAGAGTCGGTAGTCGGCCGAGTAGTTTGGTCCGCTGCCATTCGGGTCATTCGCTGGGGTATCGATGTTTAAGTCGTTGAGGGTATTGACGAAAAAGTCCGCGGCGTTTTGGCGGTAGTAGCGGAAAAACGGCACGGCTTGGAATCGCTCGCCGACTGCTTGTCGCCACTCGACCTGCAGGGTCTGCGAGAACACACCGTAGTCGTCATTGGAAAGCCGCAATGTCCCGTCGAGGACTCCATCTGCTGCGGTGAAATAGTGTTTTCCTCCTAACTGGAGTACTTGGCGGAACCGGTTGGTGGGTCGGTTTTCCCGGTAGATATTCGTTAGGGGAATGACAATGATGTCTTCCGGGTTTGGTCCGATGGGGATGGTGAGTTCTTCATCTCGTTGGACGCCCTTGTAGGGATCGTGCAGGTAGCCTTCACCGTAGCCGAGGGTGAGATTGGCAGAGACCACGGTGTCCTTGTCGATGATTTGGGTGATTCCGGAGAAAAGGTCGTAGCTGTCCTTGCCCCGCTCGCCGAGGGTGGGAACCAAGACCGTGTCATTGAGGTAGTTGGCGCCGTAAGAGACCGTGGTGTTTTTTTGATTGAGTTCTAACGAGTCGCTGAGCGCGAAGCCGCGGGAGATGTAGTCGTCCTCCGCACTTCGTGAGACCTCAAGTTCCACGCGGTGATCGCCGAACTGTCTTGAAATTGCCCCGAGGATGCCTTTGCGGACGTCTTCGACTTCGGCAAGATAAGGTTGGCTTCCTCCGGGCCAGGCACCGGTGGGTGAGGCTCCGCTGATCGTGTCACTGAGCCACTGAAATCGGAATGAAGTCGCTTCATCGAGCTCGATCTTGCCGCGGAGGTACTCTGACTCGACGCGGATGCGGCCATCATCCTCCTGATAGACTTGGGTGCTGTAATCGTACTGTTGCGGAGGAATGGCAGCTTGAGATTGCAAGCTTGGGAAAAACAGTGAAGTCAACAGAAGTGGTTTACGCGGGTTCATGGAGAACTGAGGTTTTCGATAATCTGAGAGTGACTGCGTTTTTGCGACAGCAGCGCATTTCACTACACTCGTAAAAACCCTATGGTGCCTGATTCGGAATGCAATTCAGTTATGAGCATTTTAAATTTCAATTTAGGGGGATATTCAGGGAGTGGATCAAAACTCGCACGTTGATATAAAATCCGCATTTTTGACTCACACGTTTGGACATTTCATTCTGGGTGCGTTACCAACCGTTTTGTGAATCCATGGAATCCTGCAGTTGACTGGGTGAAAGCTTGCCTCAAGGCAGGGATCGGCGAGTTCGTCGTTTGTCCTGGTGCGAGGAATGCGGCTTTGCTGGAGGCGCTCGCGCGTGCGGAGGCGGCAGGGTTGGTGCGGGTCTGGCGGCATTTTGAAGAGCGGAGTGCGGGTTTTTTCGCGTTGGGGCGGATCATGGAGACTGCGCGGCCTTGTGCGGTGGTCACCACCAGTGGCACGGCGGCGGCGGAGTTGTTGCCGGCGGTCATCGAGGCGCATTACCAAGCGCGTCCCTTGGTCGCGATCACCGCAGATCGTCCCGCCATCTATCGCGGGACGGGTGCGCCGCAATCGATCGTGCAGTTGGGAATCTTTGGCTGCCACGCGTGGGACGGGGGCTTGGCCGACTGGGATGGCAAGCAACCGATTCATTTGAATGCCGAGTTCGACGAAGTATTCGAGCCCGACGCCGAGGATTTTTCGACTGAAACGCTTGGCACGTTTGTTGCGGCAAAAGACCGTCTCGATGTGGCTGCGCTGGCCCGCTGGTTACGTGAGGAAGCCTACAAAGGTCTCGTGGTATTCATCGGTGACTTGGAGCCGGACGAGCGCGAGGAGGTTTTTCATTTTTGCCAAGATCTTGGCGCACCTGTCGTCGCGGAGGCAACCAGTGGGCTGCGTGAGGCACTTCAGTCGCTCGCCATCCATGACGCCGACCGAGTGCTGCAGGCCCGCCCGCCCGGCAAGATCTTGCGGCTCGGCGGATTGCCAAGTGGCCGGTTTTGGCGCGATCTCGACCGCATGCCTCAAATTTCCGTCTGGTCGGTTTGTCGCAATGGCCTGCCGGGATTCGCGAGGGAATCGAATGTCCTCCGTGGCAGCCTCGACCGGGTGCTGCCCGCGCTTGGGCAAATTGAACTCATCGATGATGCGCTCGACTACTTGGCGTCTGCGAACCGTCGAGCGGCAAGGATTGATGAGTTGCTAGAAATCTATCCGGACAGCGAGCCGGCCTTGATCCGGACCCTTTCGCAATACGCCGCGTTGGGTGGTGGCCTTTTTCTCGGCAATAGCATGCCGATCCGTGAGTGGAATCTTTTCGGCCAATGGGGGCGGCCAGTTCCTTCGGTGCGGGCGAACCGCGGCGTCAATGGCATCGATGGCCAGCTCAGCACCTGGCTCGGCTGGACGGCGGACGTCAGTGAAACCTGGGCAGTCGTGGGCGATCTAACGACCCTCTACGATCTTGCAGCACCCTTTGTGCTTGGGCAGGTGAATTGCCAAGGGCGAGTCCTTGCGGTGATCAACAACGGCGGAGGCAAAATCTTCGAGCGTCTGCCGCGACTCCAATCGCTCAGTCCACGGGCCATCGAGTGGATGATCAATCCGCAGACGGTCGAGTTTTCTGGATTTGCCACGCTTTGGGGCATGGATCACCTCTGCATCCGCACCATCGACGACTTCGATCGGTTCGAGCCAAGCGATCGAGCGTTGTTGCTCGAAATCCGGCCAGATCCTGAGCAGACCCGCAGTTTTTGGGCGGCGTGGGATCAGATGGGCTTGCGTTGAAGCGAAATCCCGAGGGTGGCGCATCCTTGTTCTTGCCAAGCCCCATGCGTCCCGATAACCCTATGCCTTCACGCGAAAGCGCACTGGTCCCGTGGTCCAATGGATAGGACGATGGCCTCCGAAGCCGTAGGTGGTGGTTCGATTCCACCCGGGACCACCAGTTGATTTTGAATGAAAAACCCTGATCAATAAGGCATTCAAATGGTTGGCGGGTTGATAGAAAGTCTTCCTGGGTAACACGAAGGTGAGCACTCGTGAATAGGATGGCATTTCGCTTCATCTTCCACCAAGTGGCTCGAAGCGTCCTGCGTTGGCCAGTCCAACTGCGGGAGCTGCAAGAATCAGATTCTGCCGAGTAGCAGCAGGATGATTAGAACGATGACGATCAGCCCCAATCCGCCGCTGGGCGCGTAGCCCCAGTTTCGGCTGTGCCCCCAGGTGGGAAGTGCGCCAAGGAGGGCGAGGATCAGAATGACGAGAAGAATGGTTCCAATGCTCATGAGCGTGTTTAGTTAGGGATTGTTGGAGGTGAGAACCTTGGTGGAAATT
>JARWZU010000007.1 GCA_029866215.1 Akkermansiaceae bacterium | reverse complement strand
CCAGAGATCACCGAAATGCAGGCACGCGCCATCTTCGAAGCCGCCGCAGCCGTGGCGAAGAAGAAGATCAAAGTGAAGCCTGAGGTGATGATCCCGCTGGTCGGTTTCAAGCGCGAGTTCGATCTCCAAGCGGAAATCGTTCACAAGGTGGCGAAGCAAGTGATGGCGGAGACGAAGGTGAAGTTCGACTATCAAGTCGGCACCATGATCGAAGTCCCACGGGGCGCACTCACTGCGGATCAAATCGCGGAAGGTGCGGAGTTCTTCAGCTTCGGCACGAACGACCTCACCCAAACGGCACTCGGCATCAGCCGTGACGACATGGGCGCGTTCCTTCTCCCATACGTCGAGAACGATGTCTTTGCGAAGAACCCGTTTGCAACGCTCGACACGACCGGCGTCGGCCAGTTGATGGAAATCGCAGTGGCCAAGGGCCGCAAGACTCGCCCAGACATCAAGTTGGGCATCTGCGGCGAACACGGCGGCGATCCTGATTCGGTGGTGTACTGCCACAAGTTGGGTCTCGCCTACGTTTCCTGCTCGCCATACCGCGTGCCAGTCGCTCGCCTCGCAGCTGCTCAAGCGGCCATTGAGGAAAAGCGTGCTGCAAAGAAAAAGTAATCCAAGGCCGCGGTTCTAAACCGTGATGCCTCACTCATGAAAAGCCGCCTCGGGAAACCGGGGCGGCTTTTTCATTCCCAAGGTGCCGCAACCGGAGATCTATCAGCAAGGTGGCACCCGCGAGAAGGTGCAAATTTCGCAATTTCCTCGGCCTTTCGAGCTTTGTCGGTTGCGAAGATGCGCGAGCATGCCAAAGTCGGGCAACAAATCAATGACCACAGACAACTTGCAAGAACGGATCGCGGAGACGAGCGGATGGATTCAGGCGGTGAAGCAGGAAATGGCGCAGGTCCTCGTCGGTCAAGATCGGCTGGTGGACCGCTTGCTGATCGGTATGCTTTGCAACGGCCACATCTTGCTCGAAGGGGTGCCCGGACTGGCGAAAACGCTCGCAGTGAAGGCGCTGTCGGGCTCGCTTGATGCCACGTTTGCCCGTTTCCAATTCACTCCCGATCTGCTCCCCGCGGATCTTGTGGGAACGATGGTTTACCACCCGCAGGAAACCCGATTTGAACCGAAGCTGGGTCCGATTTTTAACAATCTAATCCTAGCAGACGAGATTAACCGCGCTCCAGCCAAGGTGCAGTCCGCCTTGCTGGAGGCGATGCAGGAGCGTCAAGTCACCCTGGGCGATCGATCCTATCCGCTGCCAAAGCCGTTTCTCGTGCTGGCAACTCAGAATCCGATCGACCAAGAGGGAACCTACCAACTCCCGGAGGCCCAACTCGATCGCTTTCTTCTAAAAGTAAACGTCGGCTACCCAACCAAGGATGAGGAATTGGAAATCCTCGATCGGATGGCGACTTCCACCCCGCCGTATGAAACGAAAACGGTCGCAACGCCGCACCAAGTCGCGGCATCTCGCGAGCTGGTCAATGAGATCTACATCGACCCTGCCATCCGCAAGTACATCGTGCAAATCATCCACACCACGCGCTTCCCCAGCTCGGTGGATGCTTCATTGAAAAACCTCATCCGCGCTGGAGCCTCACCCCGCGGCACCATCAACCTCGCTCTCACCGCTCGTGCGCGTGCCTTCATGCAAGGTCGCGCGTTCGTCACGCCCCAGGATGTGAAGGACATGGCGCTCGATGTTCTGCGTCACCGGATCCTGCTCACCTACGAGGCTGAGGCGGAAGAAATGACGACCGACTCCGTCATCGAGCGAATCATGAGCAAGGTCGCCGTGCCATGAGGGTGTTAGAAATCACAACGACGAGCGGAAAAGTGGATGCCGAATGCTGACGGACGCACAAATCGACGAGATGATGGCGCGCGTGCGCAAGCTGGAGCTGAAGGCCCGGCGTTTGGTGCGCGAGTCTTTCTCGGGTGAGTATCGTTCGTCATTTCAAGGGCAGGGCTTGGACTTTGACGACTTTCGCGAGTACCAGCACGGCGATGAGGTCCGGTTCATCGACTGGAATGTCACGGCTCGGATGAACCAGCCATTTGTTAGGAAATTTCGTGAAGAGCGCGAGCTTTCGGTCATTCTAGCAGTGGATGTTTCTGGGTCAGCAGACTATGGGAGTGTGTCGATGAGCAAGCGTGAGGTGGCAGCAGAAGCCGCAGCAGTTCTGGGCTTCAGCGCGCTGCACAATGGCGACAAGGTCGGGCTGCTCATCTTCGCAAGTGAGGCGGTGCTTTTTATCCCACCTGAAAAAGGCAGTCGCCACCTGCTCCGCATGATCCGCGAGATCCTCGTGGCAAAACCGGAGAAGCCGAAAACCTCGGTGGCAGAGGCCTGCGACTTTCTCGTGAGAACGTTGCGGCGCAAGTCGCTCGTTTTTATGATCTCGGACTTTTTCTCGGATCCATTAGAAAAACCGCTTGGCAAGCTCGCATGCAAACACGAGACCATCGCTCTGCGCTTGTTGGACCCGCTTGAAATCAAGCTGCCGAAGGCTGGCCCGGTGGTGATGATCGATCCTGAGACGGGATTTGAAACGCTGGTGAACACGAGCAACTCGAATGTTCGCATGGGATACGCACGACTGATGGCGCGGCAACTCGAAGGCTGCGATGCCATTTTTAAAAAACACGGCATCGATTCCACCGATCTCATGAGCCATGGTGATACGCTGGCCGCATTGCACCGGCTGCTCAAGAAGCGTAGCCGCAAACGTTCCGGATGAAGTGAGGATGAACGACCAAACCGGAAATTTTGAATTGCTGGAGCCGCGTTCACCCGATGCGCTGATTCCTGATGCGCCGGTGGCACCTTGGGTGATCGCTGCCGTGGCTTTTTTCATCGTGGCCTGTGTGGTTTTTGTTCTCACAAAAAAGCGGAGAGTGTTAGAAACCAACCCTCAGTCGCAACGGGCTGCCGCTCACGCGGTGGCCATCGAATCTTTTGACCACATCGGAGCGTGTCATCCTCGAGACGCTGCCGTGATGTCATCCTTGATCGTGAGAAAGTACCTCTCTGTCGTGGCGAAAGATCCTGCGCTGTTTGAGACGCACGAAGAAACTCTCTCGCGGCATGATGCGCTGAAAGGATTCTCCGATGCGGCTCGAGTCAGTGCGCATGATGGATTTGCGCGACTTGCTGCGTTAAAATATTCGCCCATGAATGCGGACATCTCGAGCGAAACGATCGTGCTTGAGTCACGCCAACTGCTTGAAACGCTTCACCACGGATTTCAAGGATGAGCGCGATTTTCGAACATTTCCGCTTTGCTCAACCGGGTTGGCTTTTGCTGCTCTTGCCTGCATTGTTCTTGCTGGTGCTTCGCCGCGGGAGGGGAGCACAGTCTGCCGTCGTTTTTCCAAATCTCTCGGTACTCATCAGCCTTGGTCGGCGTGCTCATCAAGTGGCTTGGAACCTCGGGCTGCCCCTCGCCTTTGCCGCATTGTTTTTCGCGATCCTGTCGATGGCACGCCCTGTTTGGCGTAGCGAATACCAAAGCCGAACGGCCAGCGGCATCGACATCATGATCGCCTTCGACGTCTCGCTCTCGATGGATATCGATGACTTCATCGAACAGGGACAAAGAGTGAAACGCATTGATGTGGCAAAGAAAGTGGTCGATGACTTCATCAACCGAAGAACCGAAGACCGGATGGGTCTGGTTGCCTTTGCGGGGCGGCCGCGGGACGCCAGTCCGATCACGTTGGATCACCGCTGGCTGAGAAACTCGCTCGCCGATTTGCGCCTCAATGATCAACGTGACCTTGGAACCATCAAGGAACAAGGAACCGCCATCGGATCTGCCTTGGCGGCAGCGTCGGTTCGGTTAGAATCGCGCGACGCAAAAAGCAAGGTCATCGTGCTGATCACTGATGGAGCGAGTAACTCGGGAAAAATCTCACCGCTTGAAGCGGCCGAGTATGCGAAGACACTCGGGATTAAAATCTATACGGTGGCGATCGGTACGACCGAGGGCCGCGTGGAAAGGACGATCATGCGCTATCCTTATCAGGAGTTCGATTTACCCACCTTGCAGAAAATCGCGACTCTAACCGGTGGTGAACATTACTGGGCACAGGACCTTGAAACACTGAAGAAAACTTTCACCACGATCGACAACCTTGAGAAATCCGCCGGGAAAAGCTTGGTGGTGGTGGACGACACGGAGTTGTTTCCGTGGTTCGTTGGGTTGTCCTTGATCGCGGCATTCATCTCGTTGATTTATAGAGTTTTCAAATCTCCCCACGCCATTTGACTCGATGAATTTCGCCCAACCAGGTTTGCTTGTCCTGCTTGTCCTGCTCCCAGTTCTGGGGGTGGCGGCGGTGGTAAAGGCGCGCGCGAGCCAGAACCCATGGAATGCTTTTGCCGCTCCGCGCCTGCGCGCGGCATTGATCAAGCGCTCGAGTTCGCTGCCGAGGTGGTTGGCATTGCTCTTTCTCATCGCGGCTTGTGGCTTGATGATTTTTGCACTCGCACGTCCCCGAAGTGATGCCGGGGTTAAGACGGATAAAACCTTGGGGCGGAATGTGCTGGTCGCACTCGATATCTCTAAAAGCATGCGGGTCGCCGACGCGAAGCCCGATCGCCTCACCCAAGCGAAGGTCGTCATTTATGAGTTGCTAGAAGCGATGCCGAACGAACGATTCGGTTTCATTGGATTCGCGGGAGACGCCCACACATACGCCCCGCTCACCGTCGACCATAGCGCGGTCCGTGAGACGGTCGAGCAGATCGATGAATCTTGGGCACCCCTCGGGGGCTCGGACCTCGCGGCAGCGATTCATTTGGCCACTGAGACTCTCAAAAAAACCGGGCAGAAAAACAACGCGCTGGTGATCCTCAGCGATGGTGAAAAGCATGCGGGAGATCTTGAGTCCATGATCGCAGAGGCTGAGCAATCGGGTGTCTACATCATCGCAATCGGGGTGGGTACCGAAAATGGTGGTAGCGTCCCTGATCCAAATGCACCGAACGGCCAGATGTTAGATCGTTCGGGTCAGTTGGTGATCAGTCGATTGCAGGGCGAAGTGATGCGCGAGTTGGCGGAAAAGACCAAGGGGCGCTACGCGGTGGCGGGGTCGGGCCTCGACATTACGGAACTGGTGAAATCGGTGGTCAAGGACCTTGATGCTTTTCAGATGGATGCGCGCGAGCGGAGTATTTTTGTCGAGTTCTATCAATGGCTGGTTCTGCCTTCGATTGTCTTACTTGCACTATCGATCATTGCCGGGACTCGCTGGAAAGGGATCCGTCTCTGGGGGGTGATCGCGGCAGGATTTCTAACAATGCATGATGCCGAGGCTGGCGGGACTTCTGAGGCCAAATCAGCACTGCTGGCGAAAGACAGTGAGAAAGCTCGCGATCTTTACCGTCAACTCGCTGGGGACACTCGGGTGCCCGATCGCCAAGCACGGTACCGGCTTGGAGAGGCAAGCGCAGCGTATCGGGCTGAGGATTTTCTAGCAGCTCGGACGGCATTCACCCAGTCCCTGGCATCAGAGGATCTACAGGTTCTCGCGAGTGGCCACCTCGGCATGGCGAATACGTTGTTTCAACTGGGCTGGAAGGGCTTGTCTGGCGAGCCTTACCCTGCGCCGCCCGCAGCCATTCCAGATCTCAATCGTTTCGACACGATCGCCAAGGAGGCGATTGCCAAGCTCCGTGAGTCTGATGTTTCGGATGAAGGTGGTTCGGCAGGCTATTCAAAAATCGAGTCGCTGATCACCAACTGGGTGGATGCGGTCAGGCACTACGAATCGGTGCTCAAGCTCGCTCCTGCGGATCCGATGGCAGGTGGAAACCGCCAGTTGGCATTGAAGTATCTTAAGCGGTTTGAAGAGCTGTTGAAGGAGGAGAAAGAGGAAGCGGAGCAAGCGATGCCACAGCCCCAACCCGGCAAGGGCCAACCTCAAGAGGGAGAAGGCGACCCGAAGGAAGGCAAGAACGGCGATAAAAGTGATAAGAAAGGCGCCGGGAAAGACGACAAGGGCGATAAGGATGAAGAGAACGGCGAGGACCCTGAAGACGAGGGGGAAGGCAAAGGCAAGGACAAGGAAAAGGACAAAGATCAGAAAAAAGACAAGGGAGATGGTGATCCGAACGAGTCGCCCGAACAACGTGCGCGGCGAATCCTAAAGGAAAATTCGGATCTCGAAAAGGGCCCGCTTACTCCAGGCCAGCGTGAGTTTAAAGACCCCGAGAAGGATTGGTAACACGATGAAAACTAGCAAATTTTTAATAAAAGCCTCCGAGGCACTGGTTGTCTGTTTTATTCTAACGGCAGCTGCTTACGGTCAGATTACGAGCCGACTTTCGAGTTCGTTTTTGGCCCGTGGCGAGCAGGCATTGCTTGAGGTTTCGGTCGTGGGAAGCCAGCCGGATGATATTCCTGAGGTCGGCAGGGTCGAGCGTGTGACGATCCAACCATCGGGAAGAGGGCCACAGGCAAGAATGCTTCCGGGCAGAAAACTTGAATACATTTTTGAATACATCGTTTCGAGCTATGAGATCGGCACTTACGCGATCGGCCCGATTGAGGTTTCGGTCAATGGCAGTAAGTCTCTCACTGAGACTTTGGATTTTCAGGTTTTTAATCCCGACGAACTTCAATGGTCGGAGGTGCAGGCCGGTGGCAAAACCATCCGCTACGCAAGTTTCTTCAAGGCCATGAAAGATAAGCCTTTTGAAAATGAAACGGTGCCTACCGACATCAAGGTTTTTGTTCCGGAAGAGTTGGTCGTTGAGGACTGGGGGATTCCAGACTTTGAGCGCGATGGGGTGACCGCGTGGCGTTTTCAACCGTCATTCATGCGGAGTCGAATCAATTTGTTAGGAAGTCGATATGTGTCGGTGGCGTATCCGAGCACGATCACCCCGACTCGAACAGGAGCCATTGGAATCGGCCCTGCGAAGATCCGGTTGACCACCCGAGAAGTGGTCATGAATCCGTTTCCACAACAAGTGAACGCAGAAGTGTACCTTCAGGTCCCCAAGTTGGCCATGGAGGCGGTGCCTCTGCCTGAGGGAGCTCCCGATGGATTTGATAATGCGGTGGGTAATTTCAAGGTGACGGCTCAAGCTGCGATTACGGATCTCCAAGAGGGTGATCCGGTATCCGTTGACTTGGTCGTCAGCGGTAGGGGAAATCTGGATACGCTGCGCCCACCGACTCTTCAGGATGCAACGGGCTGGAAGATCTATGGTACCACGAACGATCAGCGTGGGGATGAACGCCGACAAATTTCTGGCGCGGTGGTATTCCATCAGTCGATCCGTCCCCTGGAGATGAAGGCGGAAATCCCGCCCTTCCGGTTCGTGTTCTTTGATCCGAGGGACCAAGCGTACCGGACGGTTACTACCGAGCCCATCGCATTAAAAATGCAACCGGGGCCAGTGAGCGTTGCGCCTCCTGTGGCGGTTCAACCCCAGCCAGTTCCGATTGAAAAAATGACGGACATCCTTGGTATCGTCCGCTCCAGTCCACTCGTCATGCCCGCGAATCCGGGCGGTGGAATTTGGTCAGTCCACCTCGTGGGCGCGCTGATCGCACTCGGATTGATCGCTAAGGCTTTTTGGGTTAGATCGAAATATAGGTCAGGAAAAGATCCACTGCGCAGTGCAAGGGAGCGTGAACTGCGCGAACTTGAAAATGCTAGCTCTGCGGATGGGGTTGCATTTCTCAAAGCGGCTGGCGCCTTCATTGAGCTCCGACTTGGAAACGATGCAAGCCCCGAGGTGAAAGCAGTTCTCGACGAGCGAGATGCGGTTTGTTTTCGTGCTGACCCATCGATGGTGGTGCTTGCAACGGAGCGTCGCCACGAGATTGTGAAATTGTTACGTCGTGCGGCGCTCGGGTGCCTCGTCATTTTTGCGCTGGGCTTCACGAATCTGGCGCATGCGGCGGATCTCTCTGAACGTGCGGTTGAAGCTTACGATGCGGCCAAGTACGAGGATGCAGTTGGGCTTTGGTTTCATGCTGGTGCCTACGATCAACTTTCCGCAGATGCTCTCTACAACATCGGCAACGCCTGCTACCGTTTCAATGCGCCAGGCCAAGCTTCGCTCTACTATCGCCGGGCACTGCTCCGAGATCCTAGCCACCATGAAGCCCGCCAAAATCTCCGTTTCCTTGAACGCAAGCATGGATCGATCGTGGTTCATCGCTCTGATTTTCAACACGCCATCACTGGATTCTCGCTGGCGGCGTGGCAAGCCACTTGTTGGGTCGGGGCTTGGTCGGTTCTGATTGCGCTGTTGGTTTTTCCTGCGACTTGCCGCAGTTCTCGCTTCCGCATTGTGGCAGTTTGCATGTTGGTGATTGCTCCCATGCTTGTTTTGGTAGGCGCCATCGGTTGGAGCAGCTATCCGAACGATGCCGAGTTTGCACCTCTCCCGCGTCAAGCGGTGGTAGTCGCAGATCGGGCGGCCTTGCACACGGACGCCGCGCGCACTTCGCCGGAGGTGATCGACGCGCCGCCGGGCTCGCTTTGTGAGATCATTCGTGAGTCCGGTCGCTGGGCCTATGTTGCTTTTGCGAGCAAAACCCGCGGCTGGGTGCCTTTGGAAGACATCGAAAAAATGATTCCACTAGAGCCGGTGAAGGAACCCAAGTTCCGAAAACCGAAGGCCGATGGCAAGACCGCTTGATCGAGGGTTGCGGCATGGGGGGTGTTAGCTGCCCGTTGGCTGGCGCCACGCTTGCCCTAAGTCGAGGGAATCATTCCTAATGTTTTCGTAGTTAGCTTCACCTTCATCTTGGCAAAGTTTGGTCTACAAGGAAAAAGCCCCATGGGCCAATCTCAAGGGTTGCCATCACCTATCAGTTTGGCAGAGTCAACTCAGTGAAAGTTAGAAAAGCCGTCATCACCGCTGCTGGGAAGTCCCAGCGCACCTTGCCTCTCCAAACCTTGGTCGATCGCGATGGGACTTCAAAATCCGTCTTGGCGATTCTTGTGGGCGAAATCATTGCGGCGGGAATCGAGGAAATTGCGGTGATTGTCTGCCCGGGTGATGAGGAAGTGTACGCCGCCGCCGCTGGGTCATTTGCAAGCCACATGTGCTTTATTGCTCAGCGGGAGGCGCTGGGTTATGGTCATGCGGTTCATTGTGCGGCCACTTTTACGGGAGACGATCCCTTTCTCCTGATGGTGGGCGACCACCTTTACCTGAGCCAAGTGGAGGCATCTTGCGTCGCCCAGCTTCTCGAGTCGGCAGCGGCCGAAGACTGCGCCGTTTCTGCGGTGCAGGCCACCCACGAAAGCAAGCTGCCGCTCTATGGTGCGGTCGGCGGGCATCGGGTCTCGGGGAGCGATCGGCTCTATCAAGTTGAGAAGGTTGTCGAGAAGCCAACCCCCACCGAGGCCGAACAGAAACTCATCGTTCCGGGTCTGCGTGCGGGAAATTACCTTTGCTTTTTTGGACTCCACGTCCTCACCGCTGCGGTGATGAGAATCTTGGGCCGCCAGTTGATTGCCGGACGTGCAGATCTATCAAGCGCCCTCGCCGAAATCGCCCGCAGTGAGCGCTATTTGGCTCACGAGCTCAAGGGCCGCCGTCATGACATTGGCCTGCATTACGGGCTGTTCTCCGCTCAACTCGCCCTGGGCCTCGCGGGAGAAGATCGCGACGAGGTGCTTTCTAACATCGTCGAGCTCCTCGCGCGATCCCATGGCTAACAGATTTGGATCATGACCCTGCTGAATCTCATTACCTCTGCGAGCGACGACGTGCGCGACCAGTCGCTGGATCGCGCTTGCGAAAAATTGACTGGCGATGAGCTTCTTGCCGAGGCCGATGCGCTTGATGCATTCCGCCGTACGGGCGAGAACCTTTACCACCGGGTGAGGGCATTGTTGTTTCTCTACTCGATTTACCGTTTCCATCTTCCATCGCGTCTTGAGCAGGTGAAATCGAATGGAAAGCCGGGTGCAATTCCTTTCAAAGGGTATGAGAATCTTCTTGGTCGGCGCTTTGAGGAGGCGATCGATGTGTTCCTTCAAACGCAGCGGAGCGAGGGAGCCAGCGATGGGATTTCCAGTGCGCTTGCCTCGGTCTATCAGCGTCTTGCGTTTCAGACTCTAGCAGATCAAGTGCGTCGCAGTGTTCGCAGTGTGAGAGGGAATCAGTGGATGTTTCGCATGGGACACCCGGCGGATCAGCCGCTTCGCATCCGGCCAGAGCTGACCCGGTGTGACCCTGTCACCGGGGGCTATCCGATTCTCCGTGAACGCACGCCCGTTCGCATGGATCTCACCCATTGCGGATGGAGTGACATTTTTTTCCTCGGGATGGATTATCCTGAGGGCGCGAGGGTCTTAAACATCTCGATCGATCTCGCCATTCACGGGCATGGAAAGGTTCCTAGCCCACCCGTCGAAGCGAGCCTCAGGATCATCGAGGAGCCCGTGTTGCGCCTCACCAGTGTGGACCTCGGATGCAGTGCCGAAATTTCCAGCCTCAACGAAGTCTTTGATTTCGCCAAAGATTACCTTGGCCTGCTCAAAGCTGCGGTGATTGCCAGTGGACTTGTCCCGCCTGGGATTGAGGGATCCGGCCAGAGCCTTGCCGATCTGTTAGGACGGGTGGCTGGCCAAGGCAAAGGAATCGAACTGGTTTCTAACGTCAACAACATCCCAAAAGGGTCGCGTCTCGCGGTGTCGACGAATCTCCTCGCGGCCCTCATCGGGGTCTGCATGCGTGCCACGGGTCAGGCGAGTTCGCTGACCGGGCCCTTGCAGGAAGATGAGCGTCGGATTGTCCTCGCTCGAGCGCTGTTAGGCGAATGGCTCGGCGGCTCTGGCGGTGGGTGGCAGGACTCGGGTGGCGTCTGGCCTGGGATGAAATTGATCCAAGGCACGCAGGCTCAAGAAGGCGATCCCGAGTATGGAATTTCTCGTGGACGGTTGATGCCAACGCACAAGGTGTTAGATTTGGACGACGTGCCGACCGATGCGCGCCGGAAGTTGCAGGAATCGCTGGTGCTTGTCCATGGTGGCATGGCCCAGAATGTCGGGCCGATTCTTGAGATGGTGACGGAGAAATACTTGCTACGCAGCGGGCCTGAGTGGATCGCGCGCAAGCAAACCCACGGGGTTCTTGAAAAAATTCTCCAAGCGCTCAAGACGGGCGACATTCCGACGATCGGTGCGGCCACCACGGAGAATTTTCGTGAGCCGATCCAGACGATCATTCCATGGGCGAGCAATCTCTACACCGAGACGTTGATTGAAAAAATCAGTGCGGAGTTTGGCGCGGATTTCTGGGGGTTCTGGATGTTAGGCGGGATGGCTGGCGGCGGGATGGGCTTTATTTTTGATCCAGCGCGGAAGGCCGAAGGCCAAGTCCGGCTTCAAGCGATCATGACCGAAACCAAGGAGGTGCTGGCCAGTGCGCTGCCATTTGCCATGGAGCCAGTGGTCTACGATTTTGCGATCAACGAACGTGGCACATGGGCGGATTTGTTAGTAGGCAAGGACGCGTTGATGCCGTCCGGCTATTACAGTTTCATCATTCCGCAGCTTTTGCGGAAAGGCCGTCACGAGCTTTCGCCATTGCGCCTTGTCGAGTTGGACCACTTTGCCTCGGCTTGTCGAGACCATCCCGAACTTCACGGCATGGTTCATACTCTTTTTGATTCTATTTTCCCGCGCAGCCACGCGGGCGGGCAGGATGGGCAATCTCTAACAGAGCTGCTGCAGCAAATTGGCTTCGATCGCACGGCCCATGAGCAGATCCGCGGGGATCTCCGTGCAGGCCGGATCGGGCTCGCGCAGAATCGTTTGCCAGTGAGCTCGTTGATTGAAGACGTCGAGGCTTCCGATCTAACACAATATGCCGATATTTCTGCGGCGACTCGGGAGCTTGGTGTTTCAGCCTTGCGCAACGGTGAGGTCGCGGTGGTGACTCTCGCTGCGGGTGCAGGGTCGCGCTGGACTCAAGGCGCGGGGGTCGTTAAGGCCTTGCATCCATTTTGCAAATTGGGTGGGCGTCACCGCTCGTTTATCGAAACCCACCTCGCGAAGAGCCGAAAGACCAGCAGGGAGTCAGGTGTTTCGCTGCCACACATTTTCACTACCAGCCATTTTTCTCATGATCCGACCGAACGGTTTTTGAGTCACTACGACAACTATCATTACGAGGGGCCGCTTTATCTCTCTCAAGGAAGAGCGATCGGACTGCGCATGGTGCCGACCGTGCGGGATCTTCGCTTTGCGTGGGAGGAAATGCCTCAGCAGGTACTGGATGTGCAGCAGCAAAAAGTCCGTGAATCGCTCCGTGGCGCGCTGATTCAGTGGGCGGAATCCACCGGTGAGGCATCCGACTACACCGATAACCTGCCGCTCCAGTGCCTTCATCCGGTCGGGCACTGGTATGAGATCCCAAATCTTTTCAGAAATGGAGTTTTGAAAAGTCTGTTAGATGAAAGGCCGCAGCTTCAAACGCTGGTGCTCCATAACATCGACACGGTCGGTATGAATGTGGACGCGGCGTTGTTAGGACATCACCTTGAAAGTCGGGCGGGCCTCAGTTTTGAGGTGATTACGCGCCGACTGGAGGATCGAGGTGGTGGTTTGGCTCGGGTGAATGGTCAACCGCAATTGGTGGAAGGTCTCGCGATGCCGCGCGAGGAAGACGAGTTCAATCTTTCGTACTACAACAGCAACACCTGCTGGATTCAGATCGATGCCTTGCTTGAGGCCTTTCAGCTTAACCGCTCCGATCTTGGGGATGCGGAAAAAGTGAACACGGCCATTCGTGCCCTTGCCGCTCGGATGCCCACTTACATCACCCTCAAAGAGGTCAAGAAGCGTTGGGGTCACGGGCAGGAGGATGTTTTTCCAGTCTGCCAGTTTGAAAAATTGTGGGTGGACATGAGTAAGCTCTCGTCGATCCAGACGAAATACATCGCAGTTCCTCGCCAGCGCGGTCAGCAGCTCAAGGATCCAGCGCAGCTTGACGGCTGGCTCCGCGATGGATCGGCGACGTATTTGGAGTCCCTCTGCGAATGGTAGGGGGCGTGGTGGATTCGGGAATGGTGAGCACTCCGAGATTCTCAAGCGGTTCAAAATTGGTTGTTTTCGTGAGTCTCCACTAAGATTTCGGGCGGTTGTGGCCCAGTGCTTGCTTATTGGGCGCTGAAATTCATTATTCGCCCCCAATTCCGCCATGCCTAATCTCAAAGACAAAATCGGCTTCACCGCAAATGGTCCTGCTCTCGCGTCACCTGCAGAGGAAAATCGCCTCCGCGAATTCGTCAACTTGAAGCTTGCGGCCCGTGGGTACGCGATCGTTGGCGATGAAACGGATTATCCGTTCCTCGATCTGGGGCGCTCATTGATTGCAAATTTCCAGGAGAAGTCGCGGCTTCTATCGGATTATCTATGCCCCGCAGATGCTTCGATCGATGCGTTCCTGCGCGATTATTTGGGCAGTGAAATCATGGCGGAGGTTTTCCCGGATTCTGGACCATTGCTGCCTACCAGCCCATTGATCATGGAGCGCCACGGGATTGCTCGGATGCTTTCGCTGCCGCCTGACAAGGATGAGTTCAAGTCCTCCATCCTGAGTTCGTACCGGGTCCACCAAGGGGTGTGTCACAACCCAGCAAGTGACCGCCGGACAACCGAGGGGGTCTTTCACGTGGCCGAAGGTGGACTGCCAGTCGCCGCCGACAAAAAATCAGTGCCGAAGGTCACCTTTGCCCGCTTGTTGAAGCAGGCGCTGGTCCCGCCGCCGGACATCATGACGCTGCCATTCACGGGAACGAGCGATGAGCCGGCGAAGGTTTTTGTCTCGCTGCTTCTCCGGCCGGTTTTGGCTCCAGAAGTGCCGGGCGTTTCACCCGAGAAGTCGATGGAAACTCGGTTTTTCGCTCCAGGAAACTTGGTGAGCAATCTGGACTTCGTCGAAAGCATTTTCGGCAATGCCGGCGACCCCTATTTGCCAGACAACGACGCTCGGCTTGATTCCCAGCATTGGTCAGGCCACACCGGCTGCGTGATCCTTGCGCCTCACTTGGTCACACTGAAAAAGAAAGACCTTGGGCTGCCGAACGTTGCGGATGCCACGGAACTCCAGAAGCGCGACGGCATGTGCTGGGCTTCGCCCGATGAACTCTACAACGACGGCAGTGCCTTCAAAATTACCTGCCGTGACAAGCGTGGGATCATCGTCACGATCATCGCCGACAACTACTACGGTTACTGTAAAAAAGAGGTGAAGACTCAGCTCAGCTACGCGGCGAATCTTTTTGGCAATGCCGAAGAGGAGCACGCGGGCGGCGCGATCGCCTTCCCGAGCTTTGACCTGGGTGAAGACTTTTCACTCAGTGGCTACTCGCGGCCGGTTGATCACAAGTTTTCGGAAGTCATCAGCCGCTATGGTGATATTTTCACGCTCCAACCTGAAGGATACGGCATCGACAAACTTTTTTCTAACATCCACTACGTTCCAGAGGATGTTCACATCGACCTTCATCACCAGTTTTTGACATGGACGAATACTGAAGGTGAGCAGAAGGTTTCGTTGCAGCCTGGGATTACTTACGTGCTGCCATCTGGGTACAAGGTGGAGATGATGAAGCCGAGTGCTGGACAGCGCTGGCGTTTGATCGGCACGGCTGCCGAGGGGACGTTCTGCCACAAGCCGTGTACGGTTTCTGGGGGCGGGAAATCTGAGATTTCGAAGTCTCTCTCCGACGCGATGATCACGGGGGCGGTTTTGGTCCACGACCTCAAGCGTGATTTGGATGCCGCTTGGGATATCATTCACCATGATTTCTCGGGTCGTTACCGCGGCTCGGGTGAATCTGCGAAATCGGGGCGGCCCTTGCTCAGTCATGAGCGCTCGCTCGGTTCGGTGGTTCGCTTGCTTACGCCAAATCCTGTCTATACCGATGAGTACAACCAATGGCTGGGAACGATTGGTAGATCGGTCCGTGACCTGGTGTTCATCATCAAGCGGTTTCACAAGGAATCGTGGGGCGAGGACTGGCGCAAGCGCTTCACCGTAGATCTCATCAATGGCCAGCCAGGTCGGCAATTGATCTATCGGCGCCAGCGCTTGATCACTCAATACCTGCGCGTTGGATTCACGGAAGACGGGACGTGGCGGACTTTTAGCATCCGCAAGGATTTCGCTCCGGCCAAAAAAATTCAAACGGAAGATGATATCAGCGCATCGATGGTTGTGCCTCACGGTGCACTTTCGGGACTCCATCCCGATGTCAGCAATCCATCGCTCAAATTCATCAAGAACTGCGAGTATCGCTTATTCCAGCGCCCTGACGATGCGATCGTCCGTGGCTATGACAAGCACACGGAGCATGACTTCAGCCAAGGCGGGTTGTTTTTCTCAAATTACGAACCGATTTGCCGCGATGATGCTGGGACGATGGTGAAGGACGCCATTCGCTTCGAGCAATTTACCTCGCCGCTTCGCAAGATGCTTTCGACCTTTGTGGAGTCTGGCGGCTCGGATTATGTCGTGAGTTCGCACCAGCCGCGGATCGTCGATGGCAAGCCGACGAAAAATCCACGCTACTTGCAAAATCGGCCGGACCTTGAGGATCCTCGCTCGCCGTATTTGGCAGCACTGGGAGCGCGGTTCTTTCGCCGCCTTGAGCTCGAAGCGCCAGTGCCGATGCCCGTGAACTCGGTTCTTGCGGGACGGCGCAACAACCCGCCGGACGAAGCGGCAGGGATCCGCGCGCTCGCGGTGTACAACCCGATCCACTACCAAGAGCTGCCTGAGCTCTTCATGGATTTCATCGCGTCTCTCACCGGGAAAAGTCCATCGACCACTGGGGCTGGCAGCGAGGGTGCTCTCACCAAAGGCCCGTTCAATGCAATCCTCCCGATCCATGATCTCAACGCGGCGCTGGTTTCCTTTTTGCTGACAAATTACCACGGATTCACGACGGCTGCTGGCCACATTGGCCGGAAGTACCGAGTGGATCATGACATCAGCTTGCTCGTCCCGGAAGTTTGGTCGCGCATGTTCATCCCAGAGCGTGAACCTGCTTACCTCATCGAGAAAGGCTACCTTGAGAAAATCGAGGATTTCGAGCATGAAGGAAAGTTGATCGAAGCGAGCCGTCTTGGGTATCGGATCACGGAGAGCTTCGTGGCCACCTTCTTTGGGCGGATTTTCTCAGCGGCGGACACGCTCTTCAGTGAGGACATGCTTCGGCCAGAGCTGCAATCGATGGACGACTTCGTCGACGGGCTGGACAACATCATCGGGACTCAGCGCAGTGTGGCGCTCAACTACTTCCTCGACGGAAGCATCGAAGTGGCATGCCCTCCGCTCAAGATGCTGTTGCACATCATGGCCTATGGAAATTACGAGGGCAAAACGATCACAGATCCTGAGCTCCGAGGGTTGTTCACCCGCGAGTCACTGGTGGAGTCGGATTGGTACCAGGCGCGGCTCGATGCGAAGGTCAAGGTGGATCAAGCGCTGTGGAAACGCCACGTGGCCTATCTCGAGAGCTTCCTCATGAAGCCAAACTATCAAGGTCAGCTCAAGCGCTTGCGGATCCAAGATCGGATTCATGAAGCGAAGTTGACCTTGGATCAGGTGAGCGCAGCGGCCTACCGCGCAAGTTTGGTGGGCATGGTGGGAGCCGATCCCGAGTTGGTGTAGTCCGGAAAATCGATCGTGTCAGGGGTGGCAGCCCTCGTCGCGGTGGTCGGTCGCGAGGTTATCTCCTAGACAAATCGGTGGCAGCCCGACACAAGCGGGTGGTATGAAAAAGCAATTTCCACTCAGCGCGTCCAATCACCAACCTGCTCGGGTGATCGAGCAGATCAAAAATGACGTGCGGAAATACCTCAAGCGGGAGCGGAAAAAGACGCTGCCGGAAGGGGTGGATTTCTGGGATTTTAATTGCAAAATCGGCATGGGCGATGGGGCCCCTGAACCGAAGCACGTGGAAGAATTGACCACCGCGATTGATCAGGCTGCCGCAGGTCAATGCACCTCGGTTTACATCGAGATCCTCGCGACGCCCGGGTTTCGCAAGGCGAAAGGCGGTTAGGGTAAAGCGGAAATTTGGAAAGCAGAAAGCTTAAATGGCGGTTACGGGGGCTTAAGCGTCGATTGCGGAGGGGGAAAATGCCTGTGCGCTGGGGGAAAATGAGGGTTCAATCGGCTTTGATCGCGATGTTCGCGAAATCAATCCGCGAGCCATGGTGCTGGAGGCCGATCGCGCCGCGTGCCGGGATGTTTGGCAATTGGGTGTTCTCGATGACGGTTGTGCCATTGAGTGTTACGCTGATCCGGTCACCTTTGAGCGTTATTGAAGTGTGATTCCATTCGCCGACGGGGCGGTCGGCCTTGGACCTCGGCGTCGCGCCGGCGCGAACCGCGGCAGGCATCGCTGGGTCGGTGCGGTAGCCATAAATTTCTCCCGAGCCGACCGGCCAGTTCCAGAGGTTGACTTGGCTTTTGCTGCTGCCACGAAGGTAGATTCCGCTGTCGAGTTCTTCGATGTCGCTTTGGCCGATCTGGGAGCCATCGGGCAGCACGTTGGGTCGCGATTGGGTTGGGCCACGACCGCTCCAGCGCCAATCGAAGACGAGGGTGAAGTCGCCGTATTCCTTTTCTGTCCAGAGGTCGGATGGGGTTCCTGGTTTCCCACTGTGCTTGAGGATTCCATTGATGACGGTCCATTCGGGGCTGCCGCCATGCTTCCAGCCGTCGAGATTCTGGCCATTGAAAAGCGGAGTGAACTCTGACGCTGTTTCACGGTCGGGCTTCGGTAAGGGCGCCGTTTCAGCGATTTCGATGTTGCGGAAGGCGACGCGGTCACCGTGGCCTAGCCAGCCGATTTGACCGGCCCGACGTTTCACGCCCTCGTGTTTTGGATGCGTGGCGCTGAGCTCGGCGAGGTTTGCCTCAAGGATGGTCTCGCCATTCAATACCACGGTCACCGATGAATCGAAGACCGTGACACGTTCATGGTTCCATTCGCCCACGGGCTTCAGGCCGGTCCGCCTCGCGGGTGCCATGGTGTAAAGCGATCCGTGGTATTGGTAGTCCTTGATGTCTTTGTACTGGGGGTCGGTGTTGTCGAGAATCTGAAGTTCCATCCCCGTGTAAGCGCCATCGCCAGCGCCGGGATAGTGGATCCCAAGCCCGTTATTTCCGCCGGGTGGGAGCTTGAAATCAAATTCGAGGACGTAATTGCAGAAGACCTCTTGAGTCACCAGGTTTTTGCCCTCGGGGGTGCAGACGATGGTGCCATTTTCGACGGCGTAGCCATTTCCCACCCAACCTGTCAGATCCTTGCCGTTGAACAGGGAGCGGAACTTGGGTTGCGCAGCATTGGAAGCGAGGGTTCCGACCGCAAGGGCAAGGGACAGGGCAGATGCGATCTTCATTGAGGCCGGTTTGGAAGGTTGAGTGTTTGCGAATCGGGAAGACAAAATCCACGATGGCGCAGATTTTGTTACCCGAGCAATACGACCGAATCGGCAGTGATGTTTCCGAAATCTCAACGATCGGCCGCCAACGCATCGATCAGATAGCGCGCAGGCCGGAAATTCTCAATGATCACCTCGCATTGGGCACCGCGTCTCATCCGGACTTGGCTGATGTTGAAATTCGGGGTCTTGTGCGGGGCAAAGAGGATGTCGTCGTGGGTCGAGTTTTCGTGTTTTTTAAACATGCTCGGCAGAATGTCGCCACCAAGATGGTCGTCACGGCCTGTTGCAAGGTGGCAGGTTCCGAGGACTTTTTCGTCTTGAATGTCGGCACCTGAAACCGGCAGCACTTGGGTGCCAAATCCCAGTTCGCCGAGCGTGCCGGTCATTGGGTCGTCGGCCAAGCGCGCGTTGTGCGCATCGATCGTGGCTTGGTTTCCTTCGATGAGGGTCGAATGGATGATGCAGCGGTCCTTGACCTCGAGGACGCCAAGGGTTCCATCCTCATATTTCATCGGGAATTGCCCGCGTGCGTCCACGGGCACGAAATAGACTTCGCCCGCCGGCAAGTTTGCGATGTCGGGGGATCTTCCGAGGCAAAGCCCGTGGGATTTTTGTGCCTCTTGGCCATCAAGGCCGAGCCATGCGGTGAGGACGCGGCCGTCTTCTAGGGCGAAGTCGATCTCGATGGCGTCTGCCTTGGTGAGGGCGAGGCGCAGGCGTTCTGAGTCGACAGAGACCTCGTGGTAGTCGACGGCGAGGCCTGAGTTCAGGATCACATCGTTTAGGCCATGAAGGGTCGCGCCGCGGAAGTCGTACTGCTTGCACTTCGCGGTCAGGGGCGCGGTGGCGGAGTAGGTCGAGATGCACAGGATCAAATCGTAGTTTGAATAAATGTCAGCATCTAGGGAGAGGTGATTGCCTTCGGTGTCCCAAACGTCATCGGCTAGATCAAGATTTGAGCCGTAGGTGCAGCGGTAGGCGAACAGTTCGCCGCCTGTCATGCCAAGCTCGTCGAGCACGCCGGCCTTGAGGCCTTGATAGAAATGCTTGTAGGCATTTTTCTGAACGGGGAAATCGTCGTGATTGAGGAACGCGAAGTTTTTGATGAGAGCCTCCGGTTGATCAAAATCAATGAGAATACAAACTCTGCAGCCCTCGGTCGGGGCAAAGACCGTTCCAAGAAGCCGAGAAAGGCTGAAAGCTGGGAATTGTCGATTTTCCGGATGGAGTAGAATTTCCTCGCGGAAGTAGTCAGGTAGGGAGTTTTGATTGAGGACTTGTGACATGTTGATGGAAATTAAAACTGATTCGATTTGCGGCAAGGGGGGATTGCTCAAACTTCAGGCAAATGGTGAGTTGGGTGGATTTTCCTCAACGGAGCTTGCGTCGGCTTTCATGTCAGCGAGCACGCCCGTCATGTCTTCTAGGGTATCCCAGAGCGCTTTCACCACGTAAAATGGGGCGCCGCAGCGGACCGTCAGGGCCAAGCAATCCGACGGGCGGGCGTCGATTTCGACGATTTTTCGCTCCATGATTTCATTTTCGGCCTCCACAAAGAGTCGAGCGTAGTAAATTTCTCCCTCCATTCGGACCAAGACGGCCCGAGTGACCTTGGCGCCAAAGGTTTCTAGCGTCATGAGAAACAAATCGTGCGTGAGCGGGCGGGGCGGACGGTGCTGACTCAGCGAAGCGTTGATCGACGCGCCCACCGCAGGATCGATGTAAAACAAGATCGATTTTGCCCCGTCGCCTAAGAAAACTGCGCACCCAGCCTGGGTCGGCATTAAAGCAATGGGTTCAACCCGGACAAGTTCTGACATCGGAGAGATGCTTGCGTGGGATTTGTTGAATTCCAAGGAGAAACATGGGGTCTTGGGACCGAGGGCTGGGCTAAATTCCATGAAGCCAGCATTCAGGCCGCGGGACGGCGCACGGCGAAAAGGGCTACGCGGACCGCTTGCGCCAAGGGCCAAGCTCCGCCAGACTGAGGCATGACCGATTGGGAAATGCGCTACCAGAGTGCCGACATGCCGTGGGAAAAAGGGCGAGCAGCACCGCCGCTGCTGGAATTGCTCGATCGGCTCGAAGCGGACGCATGGGGGATGGGCCCAGTCTTGGTGCCCGGCTGCGGGCTGGGGCACGACGTGCGGGCGCTGACCAGGCTCGGCATTCCCATCGTGGGCGTGGATCTCGCGCCAACCGCGATTGAGCTCGCGAGGAAATGGCCGCAAGCATCGGACGAAGCCTACGAGTTGGGCGATTTTCTCGACCCCGAGTGGTCGGGTGAGAGGAAATTCTCCGCGATGTGGGAGCACACGTGTTTTTGTGCAATCGATCCGAGCAAACGGCCGAAGTATGCCGAGGCTGCAGCAGGCTGCCTAACCGATGGTGGGTTACTTGCAGGGGTATTTTTCCTGACACCTTTTGATCCAGGCGAGGAGGCATGTGGACCACCATTTCCCACGACGGTCGATGAGTTGGACGGGTGGTTTACTCCGTGGTTTGATCGGATCGATGGCTGGGTTCCTCGCGCGGCATACGCAGGACGTGAGGGCAGGGAATGGATCGGGCTATTTCGCAAGCGGGCGCAGCCATGAGTTGCACGAGATATCGAATGCACGTAGCCTCCAAGCTCAGCAAGCCATGAGATACACACGGATTTTTTCACTGCTGCTGTTGTTGGGGAGTTCGGGAATGGCGGTAAATGAGCGCCTTGTGGTGAATGACCACAAGGCGCCTGAAAACCGGCAAGATCTTGAGATGATCCAGAACGCGGTGCGTGCGTCATTGCCAAAAGCGCGCGCGGCTACGGTCTGCATTGAGATTAAAGGTGGGTCGGGTAGCGGGGTGATCGTTTCGCCCGATGGGCTGGTTTTGACGGCTGCGCACGTCGCAACCGGGGTGAAGCAGAAGGTCACGGTGGTGCTTGAGGATGGGACTCGGCTCAAGGCCGAGACGCTGGGCTTGGTCGCGGACAGGGATGCGGCCATGGTGCGAATTACGGAAAAGGGAACCTATCCCTTTGTGGAGATGGATCGCGACGCAAGTACGCAGCTTGGTGACTGGGTGTTTGCGCTGGGGCATTCAGGGGGATTTGACCATGAACGAGGATCGGTGGTTCGGCTGGGTCGTTTGGTCCGCATCGCCGACTCGACCTTTCAATCAGACTGCATGGTGATCGGGGGGGACTCGGGCGGGCCGTTATTTGATTTAGCAGGAAATCTAATTGCGATCCACTCCAGGGTCGGGGCGCAGATGCAGGTGAACATGCATGTGCCGACCGCGGTGTTCATCGATCACTGGGATAAAATGTTGGCCGCGGAGTTCATCGGCGAGGGCCCGTATGCGGAGAAGCCGGTGAAAGGGAATGGCTTTCTTGGCCTTGCCACGGATGCACGGCCCAAGGGTGGCTTGAGTGTGACCAAGGTCGGTCATGGAAGTCCTGCGGAGGCAGCAGGAATTCGTGAGCGTGATGTGCTGTTAAAGTTGAACCATGTGAGCCTTGAAACCCGTGAGCAGATGCAAGATTTGCTGAAGGAGATGGCGGCGGGCGATGAAGTTATTCTTGAAATGGAACGCGGTGGAAAACCGAAAACTTTTACCTTCAACCTCGGTGAACGCTAACAGGATTTGGATGATTGTCTTTGCTGGGTTGCTGGGCACGGTGAAGGGTCAGCAAAGCTTGGAGTCGAGCTACCGGACTACCGGAAGTGCAGTAGTGGCTGCTTTTGAGGCACAGCGCCAAGTGCTGCAGCAGTCGAGCGCGGTCATTCTCGATGGACGAAAAGAAACTGGATACGGCGTGGTGATTTCCGCCGATGGATACATTCTAACCAAGGCGAGTGAGCTGCCGAAATCGGGCGGCTTGGCGGTGACGGTAAATCAAACCAACTACCATGAGGTGAAGGTGCTGGCGGAGGACTTGGTTTGGGATGTGGCGCTTTTGAAGATCGAGTCACATGATTTGATTCCAGTCGATTACGCGCCCACGAGCGACGTGCTGCAGGGGACCTGGGTCGTGGCGAATGGGGCGACGAGTCGGACGACGAGGCGGCTGCTGGCCGGCATCGTGAGTGCCAAAACCCGTGAAATCCCTGCTTCTGGAGGTGCGGCGCTCGGGGTGATTCTCAAGGTGAAATCCAAAGTGCCGCAGGTCGAAGCCGTGCAGCAGAAGAGCGGCGCGGAGGAGGCTGGCTTGCAGAAAGACGATGTGATCCTCTCGATCGATGGGAAGAAGATCGAAAAAGTGACTGAACTGAATGATGCTCTCAAGGATGGCAAGGCAGGCAACCTTGTTCATTTACTGCTTCGCCGAAAGGGCGAGGAGGTATCGGTTGATGTTCGATTGGCCGCACGCGCGGAGTTGTTTACGGACCAGATGGATCGCAATGACCAGATGAGCGGCGATTTTTCACCACGGCGAAGCGGATTTCCACGAGCCCTTCAGCACGACATCCTCGGCAGTCGGGCGGTGCAGGGCGGGCCGTTGCTGGATTTGGATGGCCGCTGCATTGGAATGAACATCGCACGGGCCAATCGCTCAGAGAGTTTTGCCATCCCGGTCGAGGAGCTCAAGGGCTTGGCCGAAAGGTTGATGAAGCAGGCGAAGCCTTGATCAAGCCTTGTTTTCTCGATGTTTTTTAAAGATCGCGAGCGTGCGATCTCGCTCGGTTTTGTGATCCACACAGGGCAATGGATAGCTGGCGGCGATCGGTTTCCCATCGGTGGGCGCTTCGAGGAATCGGCTGGGATGAGTGTTTGCGAGCTCGGGCACCCATCGCTTGATGTAGACTCCTTCCGCATCGAAGCGACCGCTCTGGGACCATGGATTTTGAATCCGAAAATAGGGTGCGGCGTCGGCTCCGGTGCCAGCTGACCACTGCCAGCCGCCGTTGTTCGAGGCGATTTCACCATCGACCAAATTTTGCATGAACCAAGATTCGCCGAGCTTCCAGTCGATGTGGAGGTCTTTGGTTAGAAACATCGCGGTGATCATTCGCAGGCGGTTGTGCATGAACCCCGTGGCCTTGAGCTCGCGCATCCCGGCATCGACGATCGGGAAGCCGGTGCGCCCTTCTTTCCATGCTTCGAAGCGCTCGTCCGGCGGACTCCAAGGCAGCCCTCGCCAGTCAGCGTTGAACTCCTCGTCGAGGACATTTGGAAAATGGTGAAGAATGGCGAAATAAAATTCGCGCCACGCGAGCTCTTTGACGAAGATGTCAATCCCGATTTGGCCTGCAAGATCGGCCCTGGCACGAGCCTTCATGGCCTCTGCATAGACGGTGCGGATCGATATCAATCCGAATCGGAGGTCTTGTGAAATCCTCGAGGTGCCGCATGCCGCCGGAAAGTCCCGTTTGTCGGCATAGGCTTGGATTTTTTCTCGAACTGCAAGTTTTAGCCGCTCGCGAGCCGCTCGCTCGCCCGGTTCTGGCAACGCATGGCCCGACGGTGGCTGCCATCCCCAGATGCTCACGGTCGGGAGCGGCAAGGAGCTGAGATGGGCTGGCGTCTGGATGCTCGTTGGCTTTCCGAGCGGGGTTTCCTTGGGCAGGCTGAGCCAATTGCGACTGTAAGGCGTGTAAACGCGGTAGGGCAGCGCGCTTTGGGTCAAAACCTCATTTGGGCCGTGAAGCGCCGAATCCGCAGAAATTTCGCATTCGATCCCGAGCTCGGTGCACAATCGACGCACCGCTTGTTCCGTGGATTTGCCGAAAGGATCAGGGTCGGCATTGAAATGAATGGCAACGGCCTGGGCCTCGATCGCCAGTTTGCGAAGTTCTTCGACGGCTTTGCCTTGCCGAACGATCAAACGCCCACCGAGGGCCTCAAGATTTTTGGACAGCGACTCAAGCGAGCCACAAAGAAAATGTTGGCGATTCGGCCCCGTCCAAGAGTGGGAATCATGCCAGTCGCTTAAAATGTAAACGGGCACAAGGGCAAGCCCAAGTCTCGCCGCACCCCTGAGGGCGGTGTTGTCCGTGACTCTAAGGTCGCGGCGAAACCAATGAATGACAGAAGCCTTCGAGGCGGGCATGAATGGAATTAGAGGCGGTTCAAGGCACTTGTAGCTCTTGAAACTGCCTATTGATTAGGCCTTGATCGACGACAGAAACTTTTCGGCCTTTTTGAGGGTGCTCGGAGCCAAGCGGTCCTTAGGCTTTGATCCTTCGACAGTTTCTTTGACACGCTTGGCGCCATCGATCAGGGGCTTTAGCTCTGCGAGTGTCTTTTCAGCCGCCGCCAGGGATTTCTTGCTGCTGCCATACTGCTTGTCCGAAAAATACTTGCTGAACGTGGTCCCTGCACGGGTAATGCAAAGGCGCCAGCCTTCAAAAGCAGCAGTTTCGTACGTGAAGCGAGTTAGATTGCGTTTGGATTTCATGAATTTAGGTGCTTAATGGATAGCATCCCAAAGATCCTTCAAACTGCTTGGTTCGCAAGGTTTTTTTTTAATAACCCAGATGGGTTATGCTCTCGAAATCAGGCATTTCGGACTTTCAAGCAGATTCAGTGAAAAATGCTTTGCAAGAAACGCCGATTCGTCATTAATTCGCCCCCCGCGGATCGCTTGAGAACGCCGTCGGTCCTCTGAGTCGTCTGTTTCGGCAGGCTTCTCACCCGCAAGAGGGTAACCCGGCAACCTATTAAATACATGTCAGCAGTCAAACTTGCTCGTTTCGAGCTCCCTAACCGCCTCGTTCGCAACGAGGAAACATCGACCGATACTTACGCCCAATTCACCGCCGAGCCATTCGAGCGCGGATACGGCCACACGATCGGTAACTCTCTCCGCCGCGTGCTCCTTTCCTCCCTGGAAGGCGCATCCATCACCTCCGTCCGCATCGCGGGTGTTCAGCATGAGTTCTCCAGCCTTCCCGGCGTGGTAGAAGATGTCACAGACATCGTGCTGAACCTGAAAAAGGTGAAGTTCAGCCACAACGAAAAAGACCCACGTATCCTCACCATTAAGGTTGAAAAGGAAGGGGTCGTTACCGCTGGCGATATCATCCCAGATCATATCTATGATGTGGTCAACAAGGATCAAGTGATCTGCACCCTTGATAAGAAGGTCAAGTTTGAGTGCGAATTCGAAGTTCGCGTGGGTCGTGGATTTTCGACGGGCGACGAAAACAAGCGCAAGGACCAACCGATTGGTGTCATCGCCATCGATTCAATTTTCTCGCCTGTCACTCGGGTGAAGTACTCGGTGGAAGCTGCTCGTATCGGTCAGATGACCGATTTCGACAAGCTGATCCTCGATGTTTGGACCGACGGTCGCATCACGCCGCAAGACGCATTGCTCCAAGCCTCGGCGATCCTTCGTCATCACCTCGACGTCTTTGTCAATTACGACGAGAATGCAGTGGACTTCGAAGAAGCTCCTGCCGAATGCAGCGAAGAAAATGCAGACCTCAAGCGCAAGCTCAACATGTCGGTCAACGAGATCGAACTTTCGGTCCGCGCCGCCAACTGCCTCAACAATGCGAACATCACTTCGGTCGGCCAGCTCGCCATGAAGTCGGAAGCCGAAATGCTCAAATACCGCAACTTCGGTAAAAAATCGCTTAACGAAATCAAGGACAAGCTGGTCGAACTCGGCCTGGGCCTTGGCATGACCTTCGAGCCATCGCTGTTCTCCGGACCATCCGCCGCATCCCGTGGACCACGCCTCGGTGCGGAAGACGAAGCACCCGTCGGCCTTGCCGATCTGATCGCTCAAAACCTCGACGACTAACCTTAAACTCTAGAAACGGAAGCACCCGATGAGACATCGCAGCAAAACAGTAAAACTTAAACGCAACGCCTCGCACCGCCGAGCACTGCTTGCCAACTTGGCATGCAGCCTCATCGAGCATGGCCGCATCAAAACCACCCTCGGCAAAGCGAAGGCGCTTCGTCCAGTCGCGGAAAAGTTGATCACTCTCGCCAAGCGCGATGATCTTCACTCCCGCCGCTTGGCCATCGCTTTCCTCCATCAGAAGGAGACCGTGAAGAAGCTTTTCGCCGAAACGGCACCTGCTTCGAAGGACCGTCAGGGCGGATATTGCCGGATCACCAAGCTTGGTGCACGGATGAGCGACTCCGCCCCGATGGCGATCATCGAGTGGGTCGATCAGCCTGCTGCCAGTGAGGAAGCTCCAGCAGTAGAGGTCGCGGCTGAGGAAACCCCAGCACCGAAGAAGGCAAAAAAGGCCTCTGAAACGGTGGTTGAGGTCGCCGGAGAGTAAAACTCTATAACAAGTCGATTTTGAAAACCGTCTGTGCGAAAGCGCAGGCGGTTTTTTCGTTTGGACTGAACTGCTGACCTTGGTCGGCGAACGGATCTACCTTGAAATCCGGCGAATTCAGCGTATACTTTCCTCGATGATGGGCTTAAGAGCATTTCTCGCATTGATGGTGGGGCTGGTGATCCAGCTCTCCCAAGTGTCGTCTTGCCAAGCAGCCACTGCACCAGAACCATGTGCTGGAGATCGCCAAGCGATGAGTTGCTGCAAGGATCTTAAGTCTTGCCCATGTGAGGCAAAAAACGAGCAGGCTCCGAAACCAGCGCCATTGATTCCTGAATCTGTCGGCTTTAAGGGCTGGGTTGCCCCAGTAGCGATGCGTCTCGAGCGGGGTTTTGATGCCTCGGTCCACACTCAAGTGGCGCCGTTTTTCGCCACTCAGATCCAGCCCCTTGCAGGATTCACGGGTGTGCTACTTTCCGTGGCGTTCTGTTGTTTTGTCATCTGAGTCTGCACCCTTGCAGGTGCATTGTGCCCGTTTGTTTTGAGCTGCCAAGCAGACCTCAAGTTTCGGGCGTTTGGGAAATCTCTCCAATCACTCCTATGACTTATGAAATTGCTCATTTACCTATCGATCGGACTCACTATCGCCAACACTATACTGCAAGCATCGGAATCTCGACTGCTTGATGGATCATTTCTCACTACACTACGAGCTGAAGCCGTAGCTCATCATCCAACTGCTATTGCCGCATCACTCCGTGCATCAGCTGCGAGCAGCGATGTGCGTGCAGTTCGCCTGTGGGATGACCCAACGATGGGGCTCGCCCTGATGGCTGCGGAATCTGAAAAACGCCATAGCGATGGCGACATCCGCATTGGGTGGGAGCAAGCACTTCCCAAGCGCGGACTTTTTGCGGCGAAGGAAGCGAAAGCCTCGGCGGCCCAGCGTGCCGAGTTCGACAATTGGCAAAACTCGCGCATAGAAATCGGGGCTGCGGCCGCGCGTGATGCGATCGAGCTGGCGTTGACCGATGAATCGATCGCAATCCAATCGGAACTCATCGCATGGCTGGTGACGATGGTGGGTGATGCCAAGCAGTCCGCCCTCGACCCAGATGGAAATAGCATCAACGCACTTCGTCTCGAAGCCGAACTCGCTCGCGAAAAGCAAGTGCTTGATGCCGCCCAGCGGACTCGTAAGAGCGTGGCGCAGCGACTCAATCTGGACCTCGGTCGTTTATTAGAGTCACCATGGCCAGCCCTGAGGCTCTCAACCAGCCCACCGCCAGTTCCGATCGCCCGTGCGGAAATCGCCCGCATCACTCGTGCAAACCTCAAGGTCCGCTCGGCAGCGGAAATGGTTTCCGTAGCCAATGCGGAATCACGCATTGCCGATCTTGAACGCCAGCCGCAGCTCTCGGTCGCGGTCGATGCAGAGATCTACTCAGGCGGTGATTTCCGCAGTGCCACATTGGGGCTTAAAATGAGCCTTCCCTATTTTAATCGCAATGCCTCAGCCGCAACCGTGGAGGCCTCTCGGCTCCGCGAAAAGTCAGCGGCGATGGAAATGGAGGCGACCCGCAAGACAGTGGCATCTGCGGTTCTAGCAGCTGTGGCCGAAGTCGCAAATGCCAATGCTCAAGCACGGGCTTACACTGGCGAAATCTACCAACGCGAACTCCAAGCATCCCAAGCGGAAGAAGCGCGATGGATCAGCTCCAAGGGTTCTCTCTCGGACCTGTTAGTCTCACGCAAAAACTTGCTCGCCACCCAGCTTGAAAGCCGACGTTTCATTGCGATGCAATGGGCCGCGCTCGAAGAACTCAATAAACTCGTTCCAGAACGTCCATGAAAAAATTCTCGTCTTATCTAATCACTGTATTTCTAGCAGCTTTAGCCACTTGGTGGGCATTGCGTTTCGACTATCATGATCCTGAGGCTCCCTCGCAACAGAAACCCATGTACTATCAGAGCGCCATGCACCCATGGATCAAGAGCGACAAACCAGGCCGATGCACGATTTGTGGGATGGAGCTTACCCCAGTCTATGCAGGTGAAAAAGGCTTCGATGCCATTAGTGGCGGCAGCACGGTGGTACTCACCCAAAGCCAAATCCAAGTCCTCCATGTGCAGACTCAAGAAGCGAAAATCCAGCCGCTCGTTCGCACCATGCAAGTCGCCGGTATGATCGACGATGACGCCAGCCGCCATCGCATCATCTCTGCCTACGTCGATGGCCGGGTGGACAAACTCCACGTCAACTACATAGGTGCCGAAGTCGAAAGCGGCCAACCTCTCGCCGACTTTTACAGCCCGAATCTCCTGCAAGCCGAGCGCGAATACCGCCAACTCGCTGGCGACCTCAAAACGAACACCGCACTTCGGCTCCGCCAAATGGGTCTATCACCCGAACAGATCGAGGCGGTTTCCAGCAAGCCAGCCGACTCGCTCAACTCTCAAATCCTCGCTCCTATTGGCGGCACTGTCGTCGGCCAGACCGTCTATGAAGGTCAATATGTAGCGACCGGCGAAAAGCTTTTTGAAATCGCTGATTTCTCCACCATGTGGTTCATGTTCCGCGCCTACGAACAGGATTTACCATGGATCAAAATCGGCCAGTCCGTCGCCATCACCACCCCAGCCATTCCAGGAAAATTCTTCGAGGGAAAAATCACCTTCATCGACCCAAATTTCGATGAGGCCACCCGCTCGACCAAAGTGCGTGTCGAGTTGCCCAATCCAAAAATAGAGGGTCGTCGCGAGTTGCTTCACAAGCTCTATGCCGACGGGGCCGTCCAAGTGGACTCGCCTGCCGTCCTCACCGTCCAGCGATCCGCCATCATCCAAACCAGTCCCGATGCCGTCGTCTATCTCGCCCAAGAGGGTGGTGCTTACGCCCAGACCCCCGTGAAACTTGGCCGCCACGGAGACACTTTCGTTGAAATTCTATCAGGAATCCAAGCAGGCGACAGAGTCGTCACCAACGGCAATCTCCTCATAGACGGCCAAGCAGAAATGAACCGCGCCTTCATGTCGCCCACTACTGAATCCACCTTCATCTCTAAGAAAACAACCCCTACCCTCAATGACGAACAAAAAAAATCCACCGCCGACTTCATCAATCTCGCTGATGCCATGTCCGCCGCTCTCGCTGCCGATGATCTAGCAAAATTCAACACCGCCAGCGAAACCGCGATGGAAGTCATCGGCATGACCGTCAAACTCCTCCGCCCGAATGCGGAAAATCTCGACGCTTTCGATGCCCTCGACAAAGCCGGACACTTCCACGGCATCGATGATCTGAAGAGCGCCCGCATCGCCTTCCACAAATTCTCGATGGCCGCCACTGCTGCAATCGAGCCTTTGCGCAAAGTTGGGCAAACGCCCGAATTTAAAATCTACGAGTGCCCGATGGTCGACGAAAGTGTTCCCGGTGCTCCCAAAAAAGGTCGATGGATCCAGACCGGTGCCAGAAGCATGGCCAACCCTTACTTCGGCAGCGAAATGCTCGAATGCGGAGAGGAAATCAAACCATGATCGAAAAACTCATCGAATGGAGTTTGAAAAATAGGTTCATCGTCGGCTGCGCCACCTTGTTGCTCGTCGCACTCGGCGTCCGCGCGGTTTTTCTAACACCAGTAGACGCCATTCCAGACCTAACAGAAAATCAAGTGCTCGTCTATGCTGACTGGGCAGGTCGCAGCCCGCAGGAAGTCGAAGACCAAGTGACTTATCCGCTGACTACCAGTTTGCAAGGACTCAGCGGTGTGAAGGAAGTCCGCGCCACCTCGATGTTTGGTTTCTCGCTGAGCACCATCATTTTCGAGGAAGGCGTCGATACCTACTTCGCTCGGACGCGAATCTTGGAACGACTCAATTTCCTTCAAAGTGCGATGCCTGCGGGTGTCACGCCACAACTCGGCCCCGACGCATCCGGTCTAGGGTGGGTCTATCAATACTATCTCCACGTCGATCCTGAGAAGACCGAAAACGGCGGCTACGATCTCGCTAAACTCCGCTCGGTACAGGATTGGTATATCCGCTATCAACTCGCCAGTGTCCAAGGAGTAGCCGAGGTCGCGAGTATCGGTGGGTTTGTGAAGCAGTATCAAATCGAACTTTCCTCGACCAAGATGCGCGCCGCCAATGTGACCTTGATGGAAGTCATGACCGCGGTCCAAAACGCCAACCTCAACGTCGGCGGCAAGACCGTCGAGGAAAACGGCGCGGAATTCGTCCTGCGTGGCATCGGTCTCGTCACCAGCGCTGAAGACTTGGAATTGGTGGCGGTAAAAGTCTTAGACGGCACGCCGATTTATCTAAAAGACATCGCCACCGTCCAGATTGGCGGCGACTATCGCCGTGGGGCACTCGACCTTAACGGCCACGAAGCCGTCGGTGGCACCGTAGTCATGCGAACGGGTGAAAACGCGAAGGCGGTCATCGAGCGGGTGAAGGAAAAGATTGCTCAAATCGCCCCTAGCTTGCCGCCAGGCATCACAATCAAATCCTTCTACGATCGTAGCGAGCTCATCGATAATACGATCGAGACGCTGAAGCACGCGCTCATCGAGGAAATCATATTGGTGACCCTCGCCCACATTCTTTTCCTCTGGCACTTCCGCAGTATCCTCATTGTCACGCTGCCGCTGCCTATTTCAATTCTGATCTCGTTTCTCCTGATGAAAGAGTTCGACATCACCAGCAACATCATGTCGCTAACAGGCATCGCAATTGCCATCGGTGTGCTAGTGGACGCCGCCATCGTGGTGACCGAGAATGTGTTGCGTCATTGCGAAAAGGCGGAGGACGAAAAAGGCTCAAAACTCACCTCACAGGAAACCTGGCAAACCACCCTCGTCGCCTGCAAACAAGTCGGCCGGCCCATTTTCTTCGCCATGGTCATCATCATCCTCGCCTTCGTCCCAGTGTTCGCACTGACCGGTCAGGAAGGAAAATTATTCCACCCACTCGCCTTCACCAAGACCTTCGCGATGATCGGATCCACGCTGCTCGCCGTCACTCTCGTCCCGGTACTCTGCTCCGTGTTAGTGCGTGGCCCCTTCCACTCGGAGGACAAGAACATCGTCATGAAATTGCTACTCTGGCTTTACCAGCCCGCCCTCAACTGGGCGTTGGAACATCGCAAAACCGTGGTTAGCCTCGCATTCCTTATCCTCTGCCTCGCATTGTTAGAAGCTTTTGGTCTGCCACGAAGCATCGTGAAACAAATCCGCGACAGAGGCTACGAACGCACCGCCGATCTCGTTACCGGATTTGGCAAAGAATTCATGCCACCGCTCAACGAAGGCAGCTTGCTCTTCATGCCCGTGATGATTCCGAAAACCGGACTCAAGGAAATTCAGCGTGTCATGTCATGGCAGGACAAGGTCATCAGTGAGACTCCAGAGGTCGCCAGCGTCGCCGGCAAACTCGGTCGCTTCGAAACAGCCACCGACCCTGCACCAACGGAAATGTTAGAAACCACTATCATGCTCAAACCTGAATACATCCCAAACGGAAAATTCCGAGTGAAGCGCAATCCAGATTGGCGCGAAGGCATGACCATCGAGAAGCTCAAAGCCGAGCTTACGGAGAAAATGAAACAAGTTCCCGGCTATGTTCCAGCATTTCTCCAACCCATCGAGAACCGCATTCTGATGCTCTACACTGGTATTCGTGCCCAAGTTGGAGTTAAAATCTATGGTGACAATCTCGACAAGATCCAGCGCAAGGCCTTCGAGATCGAGAAGCTTGTCAAAGAGATCGATGGTTCCACCGGAGTCTCCGCCTCCCGCGTGCAGGGCAAGCCCTATCTCAACATTAAGGTCGATCGCCAAGCGATGGCCCGCTATGGACTTAGCGCGAAGGACGTGCTAGACGCCGTCGAAATTTCCATCGGTGGAAAAAATGTTAGCACTACCATCGAAGGCCGCGAGCGCTTCCCCATTCAGATCCGCGTGGAGCGCAGTGAGCGCGACGACATCGAGAATCTCGGCCGCGTCCTCGTTGCAGCGAAGCCCGGCATGGGTGCTGCACCGACAACCCCTGCGGGCGGCATGGGCGGCGGCATGGGAGCTGGTACGGCATCGATCGCCAGCGCAGTCCCCGCGAACGAAGGCAATGAAATTCCCTACATCCCGCTCGGCATGGTTGCGAAGATCACCCGAGAAATCGGAGCTAACGAAATCGCCTCTGAGAACGGCCTTCTGCGTTCTTACGTCCAGGTCAACGTGCAAGACCGCGATCTCGGCGGCTTTGTCGAAGAAATCGAGCGAAAGCTTAAGACCATCGATATGGAGGGTATGACTTACAAGATGACTGGCGAGTTTGAGAATCAGAAGCGCTTCACCAAGACCATGATCCTTGTCTTCCCGCTCGTTCTAATGGTAATTTTTGTCCTGCTTTACTTCGTCTATCATAGTGCACTGGAAGCGGCACACGTCATGCTTGCTGTGCCATTCGCTCTAAGCGGCGGAGTGCTTTTTCAAAAAATGTTAGGCTATAATTTTAATGGTGCGGTTTGGGTCGGCTACATCGCCCTCTTCGGTACCGCCGTACAAACTGGCGTGGTCATGGTCGTCTATCTGGAGGAAACAGTGAAAACCCGCCTTGCGGCGAAAGGTGCGGCCTTCACCTACGAAGACCTCGTTCAGGCGGTGAAAGATGGTGCCCGGCTCCGCCTTCGACCGAAGGTGATGACGGTGGCGACGATTGTCGCCAGCCTTCTGCCGATCATGTGGAGTCACCGGCAAGGTGCCGAAATCATGAAGCCGCTCGCAACCCCGGTGATCGGTGGTATGATCTCGAGCCTCTTGCACATACTGATTGTCACCCCAGTCATCTTCCTCTGGCTACGGAGCCGTGAGTTGAAGAGTGGAACCTTGCATGCCTCATTTGGTATGTCTTTGGATTGTGATGCCTCAATTTTTCCAGAGTACAATCATCCAAAATCCAATCCCACTATAAAATGAAACCAATTGT
>JARWZU010000032.1 GCA_029866215.1 Akkermansiaceae bacterium | reverse complement strand
AGGGAATCGGCGAGCAGGGTATCAAAGAAGGGGCCAGCCACGGGAATCCCATGGTTATGGAGGATGGAAAGGTCGAATTTGAGGTTGTGGCCGATTTTTTCAGCTGGAACGGCGAGTGCGGCGATGAGGGTGGGGCGCAGTGCCTCGGAATATGGAAGGTACCATGCCTCATGGGCTTGCCACGAAAAGGCAACACCTAAAAGTTGCGATGTAAAGCGGTCGAGGCCTGTAGTTTCAATGTCGAAGCAAAACGATTTCTGCTGGGCGAGGTCGGCGAAGAGTTGTGCTTGCAGTTCGGGGGTATCTGCGAGGTGGTAGCAGTGATCCACATCTCGGATCGTCTTGAATGTTTCAAAGAGGTCGGGGGTGCTGGTTAGGTCTTTGCTCGGCACGGTGTCCGCAGTGCTGGCTGGGAAAAGCCGCTTTGTGAGTGAGCGGAATTCAAATTCGTTGAAGAGTGCTTTTAGCGCATCCTCATCGGGCGGGGTCAGCAAGAGGTCCTCCCAGGTTACTTCGACCGGAACATTTAAAATGATAGTTGCCAGCTCTTTTGAGAGCAGTGCTTGGTCGGCATGTGTCTCAACATTTTCGCGTTGTTTGCCCTTCAACTTGTCAGCATTGGCGATGAGGTTTTCGATCGAGTCAAACTCACCGATGAGTTTCTTGGCGGTTTTCTCGCCGATACCGGGGATGCCAGGAATGTTGTCGGATGCATCACCCCAAAGGCCTAGAATATCGATGACTTGCGATGGTCGCTCGATTTCCCACTTTTCCAACATAGTTGGAAGGTCGATGACTTCGTGGTCCGATCCCTTGCGCCCAGGCTTCCACATCTGAGTGGATTCGGAAATGAGCTGAGCGAAATCTTTGTCGGGAGTAACCATGAATGACTCGAATTCATCCAACTCGGCGCGCTTCACGAGAGTTCCGATGATGTCATCTGCCTCGAAGCCGTTGAGTTCTAGGACGGGGATATTGAAGGCACGGCAGAGGTTTTTGACGTGAGGAATCGCGGCTGCGAGTTCTTCGGGCATTTCATCGCGCTGGGCCTTGTAGGCTGGAAATAGGATGTGGCGTGGGGTTGGTGCCGATGTGTCGAAGGCGACGCCGATGTGGGTGGGATTTTCCTTTTCGAGAATCGCGAGTAAAGTGTTGGTGAACCCATAGAGTGCGGAGGTGTTGACTCCCTTGGAGTTACGGATCGGATTTTGGATGACTGCGAAGTGAGCCCTATAAATGAGGGCCATGCCATCGAGGAGAAAAAGGCGTTTCATGGAATAAGGGTGGGTGAGACTTGTAGGCAAGTAGAGAAGAGGGCGCTGGATTGCGAGGGTCAATCTTCAAGCCAGCGTGCAACTGCGTGGGCCGCCCGTTCGTGAGCGCCGCGGCCGCCAAGTTTGGCGGCAGTTTCGGCGAGACGTGATCGCAAGGTATCACGCTTTGCCGGAGATTCCAAGAAGCCTCTCAGGGATTGAGCTACGGCCAATGGCTCGGCATTCTCTTGAATCAATTCTTCGACAACGCCTTCGCCAGCAAGGATGTTTACTAGACCGATATGTGGAATTTTTACTAACATTTTGCCTAACAGGTAGGTGAGTGGTGCCACACGGTAGACGAGGCAATATGGCAGTCCATAGTAGGCGGCCTCAAGCGTGGCGGTACCACTTGCGATCACCGCGCAGCCCGCTCGCTGCATGAGTGCGTGGCTTTCGCCGTTTGTTAGGTAGATTCGCTTTTCGGCGCTAGCCGCCTCGATGAGGCCACGGATCTGTTCGGCGAGCTTCGGAGAGGCGGCAGGCACTTCAAATTTTAGCGCTTGGTTCCATGTGGCTAACAGCATCGCAGTATCGATCATCAGGGGAAACAATCGGGCTATTTCCCGCTCGCGGCTACCTGGGAAAAGTCCGACGAGATTTGAGTCGTGAGTGACGTGGTCCAAGCGATCTTCTTCCAGCTCATCCACGAGCGGGTGGCCAACGAAGGTCGTCTTAAGGCCTGCATTCTGAAAGACCGGTTGCTCGAAGGGAAAGAGACATAGCATTTCGTCAAGGAACCCAACCATTTTTGGAAGGCGCCCCTTGTTCCAAGCCCAGACTTGTGGACTGATGTAGTAAATGATGCGTGTGTCGGGGCATTCGCGCTTTACGGCTTCTGCGAAGCGAAGATTGAAGCCGGGATAGTCGATGAGTAAAAGGACATCCGGCTGGAATGCAATCAGTTCATCTAACATTTCTGTGAAGCGTTGCTTGAACCAATCATACCGCTTCAAGACCTCCCAGATTCCCATAATTGCGGCATCCTCGACCCAATCCTTTAATCGGGCTTTGGCAACTGCCGCCATTTCAGGTCCGCCAGCACCATGGATTTCAAGGTCAGGCACGATTTGGGTGAGGCAACGCAGCAAGCCTGCGCCATGAGCGTCACCGCTAAGCTCTCCCGCGACTGCATAAACCCGTTTCGACATGCAGAGCAGACTATGCAGCCCATATGAGCCTGACCATCAAAAATCGTCATCGTCCATCGGTATGGGGTTAGAAAAATTGTTCGGTGCAGGGCTTTTTTGTTGCTGCACAGTGATGAGCTCAGGAGAGGAGTGGTCAATGATGGGTCTCGACAGGGAAAAGCTTCAGAAAAACTGCGGCATTCATGTCTTGCGCATCGATCAACAACGAAGCGGGATGCTAATCTAGGCGGTTTGTAAGTTTAGTATTTTAAGCCCACGAACGTGCCGGAAATATATCGCATGGGTTAGCATGGATTTGCCGAACATCGTTAACTCAAGGTATCCATGCTCTTTCTCGGCAAGTTGGATCTTGGCGTCTTAGAAGTTGGCTCCGCTCGGAAGTTCAAGCTGAATGTTTTCTAGGGTGATGGCTTCCACGGGGTGGTTGGTATTCTATTGATGAGAATGTCAATCATGGCAATATTTCTTGCTTTGATGTTTCTAACCATCATATCGCGAAACAAGTCTGGTACTCGCCTCGGTTTGTCACCCTCGCGGAAGGTATTCATTCGTGAGGTGCGGTGGATACTAATGGGTATGGCTACTCCGGCCATGTTGATGTCATGGATTAGTACGTGCCGAAGGTCCCCTTCTTCGGAGGTCTAAAGGGTAATGCCGTCCATATCCGTTCTCGTAGTTTTACACTTTGAAATTGTGATATGCTCAAAGGCACTAATTGACTCGGTGCCAAGCTTGTTTGCATCTATCCGCGATGAAATCGTGGCCAGGGTGGACTGCGGAGGTAGACTCGACTCTGAGGGCTTCCATTCCCCCTGACGATGTCGCATTTGGGTACCTTTACTCTGTTGGAAATTGAGTGTCTATGCGCTGAGGGTGGTGTCTCGAACGTCGCGGAAGGTGACGTTTGGGCAGCGCACCCAACGTAACAGAATAGGCCGAACGGTGTACGAGTGCTGTTTTTACTTCAGTCTAAGACCCTGCCCATTGACCGTATCCTTACCCAAGACGCCCACATGATCGGCATCCACTGCGTTGATCAGCGCGTGTCCGAGAGGAATTCGACTTCCATCGGTGAACGGATCATTGGTTCGGCAGTTTCAGTGCTTCAGTGCTTCTTTTGTAAGGATTTCGCATGGCAAGAAAACGAGGCAGACTAGACTTTAACAACGAAGCATCAGAGATTGGCAAAAGGCACCGTGCTGAGAAGACGGGATGGAAGAAAGAACGGCTTCTCGCCATTAAGCTCCTGCTTGAAGGCGAACTGGATATCGCCGCGGTGGCGCATTTGGTGGGACGCCATCGAAACAGTATCAACGACTGGATCAAGCTCTTCCGAAATAGTGGGATTGAAGCACTTCTGAAGCGCGGCGAAGGCTCGGGAAGAAAGGGCAAGATGACGGATGAAGCCAAGACCGAGCTAACCGAAAAGCTCAAGGCGGGGGAATTCCGCATCAACTCCATCTACTATCAGCTGGGAAAGCTCGGCGGGCGACTCAAGGTCGCCCGCCCAAGTCATTTGAAGAAAGATGAGGAAGCCGCCAGTGCTTTCACAATCACGCTTGCTGAGAAAATGAAGGAGCTGGAATTGCCAACAGGGCGCAAGATCAAGCTCTGGGTTTACGATAAAATGCGCTATTGACTCCACCCATTGGTGCGGTGCGTCTGGTCGTTGAAGGGAGTGAGGGTGGTCACGCCAGTGGAGCGCCGCTTCGAATGGGGCTATCTCTTTGGTGCGCTCGAAGTGGGGGGTGGCGCAAGCGAGTTCCTTTACTCGCCGACGGTCAACAAGGAGGCGGACGTACATTTCCTCAATCAAATCGCCGCGAGTGATGAGGACGCGATGCATGTGGTCATCGGAGACGGTGCGGGATTCCATCACCGCGATGGAGGCAGCGAGCTACCCGCAAACCTCAAGATCATCACCCTGCCGGCCTACAGCCCTGAACTCAACCCAGTCGAAAAGTTCTGGGATATCGTCAAGGATACGATCTGCAATAAGGCTTGGCCTACCCAGGAGGCCCTCGAAGAGAACCATATGCCTATTTTATTAAGCTAAATGGTATTAGGGTGAATATCTTACCCCCGAGGATTCCGCTCTACCTCACATTACCTGCGACATCAAAGAGGTTGGGCGGCCTTTGAGTAAGTCGTTTCCCAGTACACACGATTCCATCGAAAGCAGGACTCCGGTGTGACAATCGGCAAAGACCCTTTTTGCGAGCGCGCTGGCGTCATTTGTTCTGACGCAATGCGGAAAAAATAAAATTTGAAACTTTTTGCTTGTGCTTCGAAACCAAGGTGCGAAGATCTCGTCGTCGCAAGACAAGGCGGTCCGACTGAGATGCCTCCCGGGTTAATGGGTTTTTCCTAGGAGTGATGATCAGTCGGGCCGCTTATTTTTTTAACAAAATCGGAAAGATTTGTGAGATTGGGCTTCTTAAGTTCACTTGAATCTCGATAGAGTTACCACACCGAAGCGCATGAAATTGATCCGATTTGGCGAAGAAGGGCGTGAGGAACCAGGCGTCGTGTTGCCGGATGGTCGGCGGGTGGATGCAAGCGGTGAGTTCAATGACTATGACGAAGGTTTTTTTGCGATGGGAGGTTTGGAGTCTCTCGCCGAGTGGGTTGACGATGGGTGCCCCGGGGGGAAGGAGGTTGACCCAGCGGTGAGGCTGGGCCCACCCATTGAGCGCCCTTCGAAGCTGGTGTGTATCGGTAAAAACTATCTTGAGCACGCCAAAGAGTTGGGTGAGGGGATCCCTTCCGAGCCGACGATTTTCATGAAGGCGACGAGTGCGTGGAGCGGGCCCAGCGACGATGTCATCATCCCACGCGGATCGACGAAATTGGACTATGAAGTCGAGCTGGCGTTGGTCATTGGTCGGACGGCGGCGTACATCGACGAGCGTGAGGCACTAGATTATGTAGCTGGGTACTCGGCCTTTTGCGATTTTTCGGAGCGAGTGTTTCAGAAGGAAATGGGCGGACAGTGGACCAAGGGCAAGAGTGCGGATTCCTTCGCACCGATGGGGCCTTGGCTGGTCACGGCAGATGAGATTACCGATGCCCAAAAGCTGCGTTTGTGGTGCAAGGTGAATGGGGAGTTCAGGCAGGATGGTTGGACGGGTGACATGATGTTTTCCGTGAGCCAGTTGCTTGCATACGTCAGCCGATTCATGACTTTATTACCGGGAGATGTGCTTGCGACTGGAACTCCGAGCGGTGTGGCGATGGGCATGAACCCGCCGAGATATTTGCAGGCGGGAGACTTTGTGGAGTGCGGCGTGGAGGGGCTGGGCGCGCTGGGCCAGCGGGTGGTGGCTTATCGATGAAATGAAGAATGCATTTTCCAGAACCTTAAGATCGCTGCATCCTTGGCCGAAGGTGCCAGGTGGGCCTTATTGGTCGGCTTGTCATTTTTGCGATACTTTGCACGAGGCGACTGCCTTGCCGGAAGGGGTGGCTGCTAGGTGCCGTTGCTGCGGGGCGGTCCTCTATCAAAATCGGCCAGCTTCCTTGGTGCGAGTTACCGCATTCTCGCTGGCGGCATTGATTCTCATGGTGGTGGTGAATCTTTTCCCATTCTTGACGATGGATGCTGCGGGCATTCGCACGACATTGAATTTGGTCTCCGCAGCGAAGACTTTGGTGGATCAAGGGAGTCCGCTGTTAGGTTTTGCGTTGGTGCTGTTCACGTTGGTGACGCCGTTGGCCTTAGCGAGCGGCTTGATTTATGTATGCGGGCCCTTGTTGTTTGGGAGAGTGGCACCAGGGGCTTTCGTGGTGGCCAAGTGGCTGAATCAAACGGAGCCTTGGAACATGATTGAGGTCTTCTTGTTAGGCGTGCTGGTCAGTTTGCTAAAGCTCAACAAGTTGGCGGACGTGCATTTTGGCATTGGGTTCTGGGCATTTGCCGTGGTGATGGTGTGCATGGCGGGGGCGATTTCTGGGATTGATCGTGATGAAATGTGGGACCGCTTGGAGGTGGCGAAGTCATGAGCGTTAGCCATCAGCGAGCGGCGGCAGTCGGGTTGGCAGGATGCCACACCTGCGGAAAGGTTTCTCCTTTATCGCTTGGGCGATGCCCGCGATGTGGGTCGCATCTGCACCTTCGCAAGTCGCGCAGTGTTGAGCGGACGGTGGCATTCATGCTGGCGGCCACAGCGCTTTACATTCCGGCAAATGTGTTGCCCATGATGACCATGGTTGAGCTGGGAGAGTCTACGAGCAACACGATCACTGGCGGAATTGCGTATTTCTGGAAGGGGGGCGCGTATCCGATCGCGCTGGTGATTTTGACCGCGTCCATCCTCATTCCGCTTTTGAAGATGGTCGCACTTACATGGCTTTGTCTGGCAGCGACTGGCAAGCTCCACCCTTCACCTGGGCTGCTGGGGAAAATTTACTGGGTGACCGAGCTGATGGGGCGTTGGTCGATGGTGGATATTTTTGTCGTGGGGATTTTGGTTGCGCTGGTGCAGGTTGGCAACTACATGACGGTCACTCCTGGCCCTGGTGCGCTTGCATTTGCGGGGGTGGTTGTGCTTACGATGTTCGCAGCGATGAGCTTCGATCCTCGCCTTTTATGGGATCGGCTAGAAGCGCTTCAGAACGATCCCGCAACTTCTAACCACGTAGACCCTTGAGCGAACAAGAAACGACGAGTCCGCCGGCCATCAAGCCGGAATTCCGTGCGGCCCAGCGATGGAACATCGTGTGGGTGGTGCCTATTCTAGCTCTTTTGCTGGGAGCATGGATGATTTACCGCAGCCTCAACTCCCAAGGCCCTGTGGCACATGTTCGGTTTGAAACGGCGGAAGGGATTGGGGCGGGGACCACCGATGTTCGCTGCCGATCCGTGAAGGTGGGTGTGGTGAGGGAGGTAAAACTGGCGGAGGACTTGAAGTCCGTGGTGGTATTGGTCGAGTTGAATTCTGATTCGGGCGGATTGCTGCGACAGGGAACGAATTTCTGGGTGGTTCGCCCGCGGGTTTCTGCCACCGACGTGTCAGGGCTCGACACGCTGATCAAGGGGGCTTACCTCGAACTTGAACCAGGCAAGCAAGAAGGAGAGCAAGTGAACCACTTCAATGGGCTGGAAACTCCACCTGCAACGAACCGAGATATCCCCGGTCGCCGAATCACCCTGACGGCTGAACAAGCGGGCTCGCTGGTTGCAGGCTCGCCACTTTATTACCGAGGCTTCGAGGTCGGTCGGATCGAGAGCCGCAAGCTCGACATCGCGCGCCAGCGAGTCACCTACGATGCTTTCATCCGAAGTGAGTACAGCAGCGTGGTAAAAGAAAATACGCGATTTTGGAACACCAGTGGCATCGACATCAGCGCGGGGGCGGACGGATTCAAAGTGCGGACGCCATCGTTTCAAGCCATGGTTACCGGTGGTGCGACGTTCGGCGTGCCTGAAGGACTGGTGCCGGGGAATCCGGTTTCTGACGGTTCGACATTCACTCTTTTTGAAAACGAAGATGCAGCCAATCGCTCGACCTTCAATCCGACGATGAAGTTTGTGCTGCTCTTTGAGCAATCGGTGCGCGGCTTGGTGAAGTCTGCGCCTGTCGAGTTCCGAGGCATTCCGATCGGTCGGGTAGCCGATATCTCGTTCGATTACCTCAAGGGCGAGGATGACTCGCGCATTCCGGTGTTGGTTGAGATTGACCCTTCGCTTTTACGCAGGGAGTCGGAGGAGAAAGCCAGCAAACCGGACGATGAGTTTCTCAAGGACGCGGTCGGCAGGGGCCTTCGGGTGGCGTTGAAGACGGGAAGCCTCCTCACGGGCGCGCTGTACGTTGACTTGGATTACTACAAGGATCCATCGCCCGCGGTTTTGATGAAAGTCGGCGATTTTTCATCTATCCCCACGGTTTCCTCGGGATTCGCGCAGTTAGAAACGAAGCTGACCGTGATTCTCGACAAGTTTCAAGCGCTCCCACTGGACGAGAGCGTGAAGAAAATCAATGGCCTCGCGGATGAGGCGACGGCGACCTTGGCTTCGGCGCGCAAGACCTTTGATTCCAAAGAGTTTACGAAGCTTCCTGCGGATCTGCGTGGCAGCCTTGCGGCATTTGAAAAGGCCGCTGGCAGTCTGGATCATCTGGTTTCCAGTGTTGGCCCGAATGGTGCGGTGCAAGGCGACCTGCTTCGCACCTTGGACGAGCTGCGGTCTGCGTTGCGATCCATGAAAACGGCAACCAAGGCCATCGAGGAAGAGCCAAACTCGATCATTTTCGGGAAATCCAAATCCGGAGGACCATTCCCAACTGCCCCCAAATTTAACCGGTAACCTCTAGTTTTTATGAACCGACTGATTCTTAGTTTTGTTGCATTGCTTTTTGTGGGTTGCGCCCAGCCGGGGCAAAATTTCTACGTGCTCAGTGCGGGTGGCTCTGCGCCATCCGGCGGAGGCATCGGAATCGGCGTTGGTCCGGTAACTCTCGCCGAATACATCGACCGCCCGAACCTGGTGATCCAGCAGGGTCCTAACCAGATGGCGGTCTCAGAGGATCATCGGTGGGCTGGCGATTTAGGTGCTTCGATCGCTCGGGTTACGGCAGTGAATCTTGGCCGCGAACTCAAGACCGGAAATGTCCGCACGTACCCATGGCAAGGCGATGGAGAAATCGGTGACCAGGTGACGCTCGATGTCCGGCAGTTCCACGGTGATGCGGACGGCTATGCGGTCATTGAGGTCGGGTGGCGGGTCTACGCGCTGCCGAGCCGGACCCTGAAGGCATCTAACACGTTCGTGGATCGCGAACCGCTCGCGTCCGACGGTTACCCTGCGATGGTGGCCGCGCAGTCGCGCTTGCTGTCGCGCTTAGGGAAAAGTATCGCCAGCGGACTGCGTTGAATCGGATTCCGTTGGGTCCTGATGATCCTCGGTGTCTGAAGATTCGCCCGGCACCTCTTCGGTTGCCAAAGGAATGGAAGTGGGCTCGCTGGGTGCTTCAGCGTCAGTCTCGGCAAGCGGTTCGGTCGTTTCGACGGGTTTTGGGGAGTTGCCGTTGTTTTCGAGGAGGATGAACACCTCGTTTTGTACGGTTTCCACCTGGCTGAGCGGAATGTCTGGGTCTTTGACGATGTAGATCTCGCCGGTTTTGCGTTGTTCGTAAACGCGGAGGATGCCGTTGGGAGTGCGCTGGCTGTCCGTCTCGCGGAGGATCTTTTGGCGCTCTAACATCACGGCGAGGATGAAGCGGGTGTTTTCCGTGTGGTCTTCATCTTCGTCGACGAGCCGGCGCAGGATTTCTTCCGCGCTGAGTTTCTCGACGGGGTTGGGCCTCTCATTTCCGGTGGGAATAGAGTAAGTGGTCTTCCAGAATGAAAATGCTTTTTCGCCGCTGGCTTGGTGGTCGGTCCAACCTTGGATGCAAAAATCGCGTCGCAGATAACCGCTGGATTCCGGGTCCGGGAAGAGAGCGGTGACGATGGTTTCACCTTCCGAAAAGGAAGTTTGGGTGGCGGCGCACTCGCGTCCGCGTGCTCGGACGTGCCATGATTCAGCAATTGCCATAGGTGGTGATTGGGTGGAAAGGAAGACTTGAGTTCAGTTTGAGATTGGCAGCACGTCGGTGGAAGTTTTCACGTTGGAGTGACTTTCTGCGGTGATTTGAACCATCGTTGTAGGAAGGACCCGTTAGAAATCCGTTGTTGGAAAAGATAAATTCCAAGCAAGGTGAAAGCAAGATTGGGCAGCCAAGCTGCAAGTGCGGGGCGGAGGGTGCCAGACTCGCCAAGCGCGATGGAGATATTGCTGATCAGCAACATCAACGCTGAGAGGATCACCGCAACGAAGACCCCGCCGCGGGGGCCGCGCCTTGAAAAGTGAATGCCCAAGGGGGTTGCGAGGAGCACCGTGACCAAGCAGGTAAACGCCAGTGCCCATCGGTAGTGCCAATGGGTGAGGTAAGGCGAGGGGTTGGCGAAGTTGCCATTTTTTAAATTTTCTCTGATCCAACTGTTCAAGTCTGGGATGCCAAGGAATGCGGGGCTGAGTCCGGGCTTGATGAGTTGCCATGGGGTCTCGGGCCAAGAATCGAGTACAAGGGGTTCCGATTTTGCATCGATGGTTGGCGCCTGTCCGGGCTGGTAGGTGCGGATGATTGGGTTCTGGAGTGTCCAGTGGTGATTGGTGGGGTCCCACGAGGCCTTTGGGGTCGAAATCCGACTCTGCAGCGTCTTATCTTCGCGGGTGATTGTGATCTCGACGTCTAACAACGGCGCGCCTTTCTCATAGTCTTGGGGAAAAGCACCGATCATCCAGAGTCGCCTGTCCGAGGGGTTGCGGAAAATCACGTTCGTGGCTTGGGTGACGATTTTGCCGGTGGCCTCGGCGAGGATTTCGTTTTGGCGGCCCTCTGCGTTGGGTGCCCAATGGTAATTCAGTCCTGCAGCAAGCGTGCTCAAAAGCAACCCCGCGATGATCAACGGGCGAGTGATGCGTGCAATGCTGCGCCCGGCTTGGACCATCGCAATGATTTCTCGGCTGCTAGAAAGTTTTCCCATCGAGTGAAGCAGCGAGAGCAACAAACTGTAGGGCATGAGCAAGAGAAAGACGGCGGGCAAACGCGTGGAATAAAAAGTCACGACCGTTTGCAGCACGTGGCTTGAGTCCTGGAAATCGCCGACCTTGTCAGCGAAGTCCATGAGAAACCAGATGGTAAGGAGCGCGCCGAAGCAAAGGCTGAAGGATCCGGCAAACTGGCGGGCAATGTAGCGGTCCATCGTCCCACCGAGGGTGTAGAGGAAGCCGGTGATGGCGGGCAGAAAGCAAAGTGCGGCAAGAATGAGCGGCCTTGCTTGATGACCGAGCACATCGGAATCCGGAAACCCCTTCAGCTGCTGCTGGACCGAAGCGATTTCTCCTGGGATCAGGAAGGCGCAGTTCAGGGCCCCGAGGGCGGCGAGCCCGGCGGGGAAGAGGAATCTGGAACGTACGATGCGGGAAAAAATCATGGATTGGCCGCGGTGGGGAGACATTGGACGCGGCAGGGCGGAGCTGTCGAGCGTGTTATCCAGCGTGGTTCTCGAAGTTGCGGCTTGGCAGAATGGCAAATGCGGGGTGCGATGGGGGAGAGATGATTTTCACGACCGATGGCCAACCGATTCCCGGCTTTAGCGACGAGGTGCGTGAGGTATTTTCTAGGAAGGGCGCACTCGCGAAATCGCGAGATTTTTCGTATCGGCCGCAGCAGCAGGAGCTTGCGGTCGCAGTGGCTGAAGCTCTGGTGGGCGCAAATCCGTTGGTCGCTGAGGCCGGCACGGGGGTGGGGAAATCGCTTGCGTACCTTCTTCCTGCTGCGCGGTTTGCCATCGAGACCGGTCGGCGGGGGATCATTTCGACCCACACGATCAACCTGCAGGAGCAATTGATCCGCAAGGACATCCCGATCGTGCGCAAAGTCATCGGCGATGAGTTGCCAGCGGTGCTCTTGAAGGGGCGGCAAAATTACTTGTGCCCACTCAGGCTGAGGCGGGCCTTGGAGCAAGCGAGTGACCTCTTCACGGGGACCGAAAATGATGAGCTTGAGGCGATCCGGAAGTGGGCAGAGTCCACGCGTGACGGCACCTTGAGTGATTTGAACTTCCAGCCGCAGCCGAAGGTCTGGCTGCAAGTTTGCAGCGAGGCGCATCTTTGCACTGCGAGGCATTGTGGGCCGCAGGGAAATTGTTTTTTTCAAGAAGCAAGAAAAGCCGCCGCGGATGCGCGGTTGATCGTGGTGAATCACACGTTGTTTTTCGCTCTTCTGAATACGGACGACGAACCCACGGATGACGACCCCGAAGGCGGGAAAAAGTCTGCGGGTTTTTTGTTTCCAAACGATTTCGCGATTCTCGACGAGGCGCACACCATCGAGCAGATCGCGGCGATTCAGTTAGGGCTGCGGGTCTCGCAATCGGGGCTGCGTTTCGATTTGCAGCGGCTCTATCACCCCCGCACGCGCAAGGGCCTGCTCAAGTCGTTTCGAAAAGCCTCGGCGATGCTCGCGGTCGAGGCGGCCTTGGTAGCAGCCGATCGGTTTTTTCACGAGGTCGGCGATGCTGCCAAGTTCGGAAATTTTTCGAAGGAATTTCGCGTGCGGGAGACTGAGGTCGTCCCTAACAGCATCGGGGCTCCGCTGCGGGAGGTCTGGCAGGAGATCGATCGCCTTGCGGCCGATGCCGAGTCCGAAAACACCCGGTCCGAATTGCAGGATGCGTCGAGGCGCTTGCGTGAAGTGCACGGATCGATCGGCGCGTTTTTAGATCAAGCGGCGGACGGCAGTGTGTATTGGATTGAGCGAAGCGGTCGCGATGAGCAGCAGATCTCCCTTCACGCGGCTCCGGTGAATGTCGCGGAGCGTTTGCGGCCCTTGTTGTTTGCGGGCAAGAAAAGCCTCGTTTTGACCAGCGCGACCTTGGCGGTGGGGGATCCCAAGATGAGTTATTTCCGAAGCCGGGTGGGTGCGGAAAATGCCCGCGCCTTGTGCATTGGAAGCCCGTTTGATTACTCGCGGCAAATGAAGATTCGGATTTACAAATCCGTGCCGGAACCTGGGACGCCGCGATACGACGAGCTGATGGCGGAGGGGATTCGCCAGGCAGTTTTAGAAAGCAGTGGGCGCGCGTTTGTGTTGTTCACGAGTTACCGCACCATGCGTGATGCGGCGCAGCGGTTGGAGTCATTTTTTCGCAAACAAGGCTGGCGGGTGTTCCTCCAAGGTGATGGCATGCCGCGACACCGGATGATCGAAGAATTTCGAAATGACATTCACAGCGTGCTGTTTGGCACGGACAGTTTTTGGACGGGAGTGGATGTCCCGGGTGAGGCGCTTTCGAATGTGATTGTCACGCGGTTGCCCTTCGCGGTGCCAGATCATCCGATGGTGGCATCGAGGCTTGAGGCCATTGAGGCCGCCGGTGGAAATCCGTTCATGGATTACTCGCTGCCCGAGGCGATCCTCAAAATGCGGCAGGGCGTTGGGCGTCTCATCCGGACGGAGCGCGACGAGGGGCTTGTCTGCATTCTCGACAACCGCATTCTCACCAAACGCTACGGCCAAGCATTTCTCAAGGCGTTGCCAGATGCGCCGGTGGAGGTGATTAGTTAGATTTCTTTCGGTCTAACACGGTGGGTCTAAATGGGGTCGAATCATTAGAAATCTAACGGAGCGAGTTGGGCGATCGCTTGTTTTAGCAAGGCGCTGCTCCACTGGCCGGGGGCTGTGGCGGTCTGACCGATAAAGCCGTAGTTCAGGACGCTGCCGCATTGGGCGCAGAGAAGGCGCGAAACGGGAGCAAGGGGTCCCATCCCCATGGTGGAAACGGAAATCCCGTGATCGGCGAGTTGGAAATCGGCCAAGCGAGCCACGTCCGCAGGGCCCGCAAGCCGAGCCGCTGCCTTGAAAACCGCCGCGCCCGCATCGCGGGCCTTCAGCGCGGCTTGGCCGAGCTCGGTGTCTGCGGGGAGCTTCTCAAAGTCATGGTAAGAGGCGATCCATGGGATTTTCCTCATTTTTAACTCGGCGATCAACTCGCTCATCTCGGCGATGCTTGCGACTTCGATGTCCACCCACGTGGCATGACCGAGCACGCCGCGGAGCAATTCCATCCGCTTCGCTGGGCCCATTGCTATTGCCCCGCCTTCATCGCTGCGCCGTGCGGTGAATAGCAGCGGGATTTCAAGCAAGTGATTCCATGGCAAAGGCTCGCTATCAGCTGCATCAACTTCCAACAGGTCCAAGCGGACTTCTACGATGTCGCACGCCAATTTCAACGTTTCAGCGTTCGCATTGAGCAAATCTTGGCGATCGCCGAAGCTCCCAACGACACGCGGTCGGTTTTTTTCGAGCATCATGCGCGCAGTGGCCATGACCAAGTGATGCGCACCAAAGGGCGCGACGTCAACCGCTTGTGGAAAATATCCCTAAGCCGTGTATTTACTTCGCGCGTTTTTTTAAGCAATCGCGTTGATTTCACTAGCCAACTCGAAATCTTAACCACTACGCTCCCTGCAACCCATAACGTATGAATTCACTCATTCGCAAAACTTTCGCCGCAACCGCATCGGCAGTCATCTTCGCTATCTCCGCAGGAAGCGCCTTGGCGCAGGCTCCCAAAGTTCTCGGAGACAAGCCGACCTTCGACGACCTTCTTTCCCCCGAGTTTTCTGGCGGCAAGCAAAAGCCATTCAAGCCGAAAGACTGGCTTGAAATCGAGGCGAAACTCAAGATCAGCTTGAGCCCAGAGCCAGCATCAAAAACATGCGAGCGACTCACGGTGAAGTGGTACATCGCAGTGAAAAACCCGGAAAAGCCGTCTACGATGTTGCTCCTCACGAAAGACGTCAACCACGTGAATGTGCCGCTGAATGAGGACATTTACACTTCGGTCTATCTGTCTCCAGCCTCGATCAAGCGTCTCACCGGATTCGACCGTGCCGGCAAAGGCGCAGTTGAGTACGTGGGCTATGAAGTGCTGGTGAATGGCGAGAAGACCTTCCAAGAGACCAGCAAGGGCAAGGCAGGTTGGTGGAACGTGGCTTCTGATAAAATTTCCCGCAACGAGTCGGTGCCGCTTCTCACCAAGTCCGAGACCCCCTTCGCGAACATGTGGTGGGACCGCTACGCAGAAGTCAGCGTCGAGCGTCGCTAAAAATCCCGTTTCCTCCGTTTACGGCTCAATCAGTTCTCTCCTATTCTTGAACCATGGCTGACAATCAGACCACCGTCGCACTTAATATTGGCTCTCAGCGGATCGGCATGGCCGTGTTCGAAGTCTCGAAAACCGGCAGCCTTACCCTCACCGCGTATGATTCGGAATCGATCGTCGCGGATCCAGCGCTGGAGGCATCCAAGGCCTCCCAGACGCGCATCGCCATCGCGGACCTCGCCCAGCGAATGAAGCTTGGCAAGACCAAGGCCAGATATGCGATTTCTGGACAGTCGGTCTTCACACGTTTCGTCAAGCTGCCGCCGCTTCAAGAGGACAACATCGAGCAGCTCGTCACCTTTGAAGCCCAACAACACATCCCATTCCCGCTCCAAGAGGTGGTTTGGGACTACGAATTGATCGATGGTGCTTCAGAAAAAGAAGCGGTCATCGTGGCCATCAAGGCAGATGCACTCGATGAGATCAATTCCGCGGTCAACGACAGCGGTCTTGGCACCCTGGAGGTCGATGTCGCCCCCATGGCGCTCTACAATGCGTTCAGAGCAACCTACGGAAACCAGGAGGAGTCGATCCTCTTGATCGACATCGGGGCAAAAACCAGCAATTTGCTCTATATCGAAGGCCGTCGGTTCTTCACCCGCAGTATTGCGATTGGCGGCAGTGCCATCACGGCTTCGATTGCCAAGGAATACGGCATTTCCTTCATGGAGGCCGAGCACCAGAAGATTGCCAACGGCTTGGTCGCGCTCGGCGGCGGTCACACAGATCAATTAGACGAAGCCATCGCAGGTTTGGCCATGGTCATCCGTAACTCGCTGACTCGCCTGCCCGCTGAAATCGCGCGCACGACCAACTACTACCGCAGCCAACACGGTGGCAGCGCTCCACGCAGAGTGCTCCTCGCCGGTGGCGGTGCGAATCTCCCCTACACGCTGGAGTTCTTCCAAGAAAAACTCAACTTACCCGTGGAGTATTTCAACCCAAGCGGCGCTCTCGCCATCGGCAAAAACGTCAATGCCGAACTCATTCAGCGCGAAGGTCACTTGCTCGGCGAGCTCGTCGGGCTCGGTCTCCGTGGCATCGGAAAATCCGCGATCAGCATCGATCTGGTCCCGTCTTCGGTCGAGCAATCGCGTGCTGCCGACCGCCGGAAGCCATTCCTGATCGCCGCCGCTGCGATTCTCCTTGGCGGATGCGCCTTGTGGGCCGCCTTCCAAAACTCGGCTGCCTCAAAGGCTGCGGATGAAAAGAAAACCATGGCTGACCAACGCGAATCGCTGGCACCCGTGAAGGCGAAAATCGACCAACTTCTCACGGAAGAAGCCAAGCTGCGTCAGATTGCCTCGGGATACACAGATGCTGAGGCGGCCCAAACTTACTGGATGGATGTTCTGGCTGAGCTTCGTGGTGCGTTTGCAAGCGATGCAGTTTGGGTCAGGGACTTTGAGCCGCTCTCGGGTTACAATCCGTTGGTGGTCAGCCCGAAGCCTGCCCCAGGTGCCTTGAATGTGGAGAGTTTAAACGGAAAGTCTGTGGTCAGCGCGACCTTTGCTTCGGCTCCCTATGGGACATCATCGATGATCGATGTAAAGCTGGACGAGTCTGCTACTGCAGTGAAACAGGATCGATTTGTAGGACGTATCGATAATGGGGCTTTGATTGGCACTATTTACCATGATGTTAAACCTGCTGGAAATAAATCCGGTACCGCCCCTTCGATCCCAACGGTCAATGCCGTCCGCATCAAAGGTTTCTGGCGTGAAACGGCGAAAAAACAAGATGTCGTCTCAGAGCTACTTAAGAATCTGAGAGAAAAGTCGACCAGTTTCCGCTTCAAGGTGAAGGACGCCAAAGGTGCCGAAGTTGTCCTGAGCGACGACCGCATTCTCGACATCACCATCGCGGGGCAACCGGGCGAGTTGGGCTTCCCATTCGTTATCACCCTTCCTTTGGCCAATGAGGTCGTCACCAAATAAGGATTACCACCACTTGCCACCTGAATTATGAGTTGGATCAAAGATAATAAGTTTATGGTAGCGCTCGGCGGCGGGACGCTGGCTGGGGCTGCAGCGCTAGTTTTTTGGGGCATGCAAGGCTCCAGTCGCTATCAAGCGGCTAAAGACGAGTTCGACGCCGCAGCCGCTGAGGCCGCAGGTTTCGAATCACTCGCGCTCTATCCGAAGCTGGAAAACCAAGCCAGCAAGCGCAAGGCGCTGGACGAATACCGCAAGTCGTTAGGCACTCTGCAATCTTCGTTTGAGGCATTTCGCACCAAGGAGTTGAAGAATGCCACACCGCAGGATTTTGCGAACAGCCTGCTTGCTGCGAATACCGAAGTTCGCGAAGCGTTCGGCGCGTCGGGTGCCATCGTGCCGGAGGCATTTTTCGCAGGCTTTGAGAAATACAAGACCTCGCTTGCTCCTGCAAAAATCACCGGCGTGCTGGATTACCAACTGACGTCGATCAAAAATGTGCTGCTGGCTCTCGCCGCCGCGAAGCCGACGGAGCTGAAAAACCTTTACCGCCCGAGCCTGCCTGAGGAAGACGGCCAAGCATACACGCCTAGCGCATCGGACGCTGCCCGCCCATTCCCTCTGGAAATCACTTTTGTGGGCCCTGAGAAGTCGGCCCGTGAATTCCTTTCCGCCATCACCAAGCCGGAGAACCAATACGTGGTCGTGCATTGCCTGCGCATCATCAACGAAAAGGCTGACCCGCCGAAAACTGCCGATGCTAAATTTGATGCACCCGCCAAAAAAGAGGCAGCCCCAGTGGATGCGTTTTCGGGCGGATTTGTCCTCCCTGGGGATGACGCATCGAGCGGTGCTGCTGCCGGCACGAGCCAGCCAGAACCGAAACCCATCGACACCAGCCGAATTCTTTCCCAAGTCCTCGGCAGCGAACAAGTTCAAGTATTTGTCCGGCTCGATGTCCTTCAATTTCTTCCCGTGAAGAAACTTCCATAACCCAGATCGTCGCACCTATCTCACCATGTCTTGGTTCTCAAAGAATTACGAAAAAGTCGCCCTTGGCGGAGCCGTTGCGGTCGCACTGGGCCTTGCCTACATGGGCTGGTCCCATCTCGGAAGCGTCGAGACGGATTTTGCCGCAAGCCTCAAGGGCAGAGGTAACAGCGATGCTTCCGTCAAGGAGGCCGACCGGATCCCGAAGGCGCTCGCTTCACTTAAACTCGATCGCACTTGGAATCAGGCGCTTGATGGAGAGCGCTCAGTGGATCTTTTCGTCGGAATCCCGCTCTTCGTCTCTAGCAAGTCGCCCGACAAGCCGCTCGACTTGATCAAGGGTGAGCCCGTGCATCCGCCAATTCCAAACACCTGGTGGGTGGAAAACCGTCTCGACCCTGGCTTCGCGGATTCGCCAAACCGCGACCCCGATTCGGACGGATTCTCAAACCTTGAGGAGTTCAGCGCCAAAACCGACCCAAACGACGCCAAATCCGTTCCTTCGCTCGTCGCGAAGCTGATGTACGTGAAGGACGAGAGCTTGGGTTGGGTGATCCGTCCTGGGTACGGCTCCGATGGAGCGTTCCCATTCAACTATCAAGATACCAAAGGCGGAGTGAACAAAACGGGCGCTGCTGACATGGTCCCAGCCGGCGGGATGTTCTTCAGCAAGCCGCCCATGGCGAACCGCTTTAAGCTGGTTGGATCCGAGGTCCGCAAGGAACTGAATAAGAAGGTTGGAATCGAAATGGAAGTGACCATCGTCCGGATCGAAGACCAACGCCCGAACAAAAAGGGCACGGTTTATGAAATTCCATCACCACTCTCGGAGGATCGAAAGAATGAATATTTGAAGTTCGACCGCACGGCTGTGTTCTCGCTAGAGGCCCTCGGCCTGAACGGGAAAGAATTCAAAGTTGAGGAGAACACCACCTTCGCTCTTCCTCCAGATTCCCCGAAAAAAGACTACCTCGCCAAGACCGTTACCCCCGATTCGGTTACCATCGAATACACCGACCCAGCAGGCCAAAAAAAGACCATTGAAATCAGCAAGGGAGCCCTTCCGCAGGCCCAACACTAAGATCCGTAAAAAAATCGCTTCACAAGTCCCGAAATTTTCTTCACATCACCTCATCTCAATATGCAAAAAACGCCAATGTACCGAACCAGTCGCACCGCCCTCGCGTTGATGGCAGTGGCATCCTCTATGCCAATCACCATGACCAGCGTCAGTGCTGGTGAAGCTAGCACGGGCCTCAGTGGTCTCGCTCAGCGGACGATTGTCCGCCGCCAGAATGACATTGGCGAAGCGGACCGTCTCCTTGCCGAAGGCCGCGAAGCGTACTCGAAGGGAGACTATCAGAAGGCGTTAGACAAGTTCACCGAAGCCCTTTCGTTGCCAGCGTTCATCAACAAGGACGCACCGAACGTGAGCGAGCGCTACAAGTGCCTTCTGAGCCACAAGTGTGATGCCAGCGTCGCGCTTGCGATCCAGTACCGCAAGGTTGGGAAGTATGCGGAAGCTCGTGAGCTCCTTGCGAAAGCCGATGAGATCTCGCCAAATAACTTCGATGTGACCCGTGAGCTTGCGTATTTGGATGACCCTATCCGCACCAACCCCGCTCTCACCTACGAACACACACAGAACGTCGATGAGGTCCGCCGTGGTCTCTACAAGGCAGAAGGAAACTTCAACCTCGGTAAGTTTGACGAAGCGAAGGTCGAGTACCAAAACGTCCTCCGCGCCGACAGCTACAACACCGCGGCTCGCCGTGGCCTTGAGCGCGTTTCTGCCGCGAAGTCGGACTACTATCGTGCGGCTTACGACGACGCTCGTGCAGATCTGCTCGGACAAGTTGACGCTGCCTGGCAGCTTGCCGTGCCGGTTGAGGCTCCGCCAGTGGACGCCACGAGATTTGGTGCAGGTGAATTGAGCAGCGGTGTTGCTTACATCACCGACAAGCTGAAGAAGATCATCATCCCACGCATCGACTTCGAGGACACCACCGTTGAGGAGGCCATTGACTTCCTTCGCCTGCGTGCAGGTGAGCTCGACACTCAAGAGCTCGAGCCATCGAAGAAGGGTGTCAATTTCGTGATCCGTCGCCCACGCGCCGCCGCTCCAGCAGCTGATGCTGGCGTGGATGCTGCAGCCGGTGGTGTAGCAGAAGCCCTTCCATTAACCGCATCAGACCCAGGCTCGCTCCGCGTTCGTGAATTGCGTATTCGTAATGTGCCTCTCGCAGTGGCGTTGAAATACATCTGCGACCAAACGAAACTCCGCTACAAGGTGGACGACTTCGCAGTGACTCTTGTCCCTCAAGCCGAACAGGGCGAAGATACCTTCACCCGCAGCTTCACTGTTCCGCCTGACTTCCAGACTCAGCTCGACGGTGGCGGTGCCCAGGCAGCCACAGGCGCAGCAGATCCATTTTCAGAACCCGACAAGGGCGCTGCAAAAATCCAAGCTCGCGCTCCCATCACCGAACTCCTCAAGAGGTCGGGCGTGGAGTTCAAAGAAGGAGCCTCTGCCAATTTGAGCAACAGCGGCGTCCTACTGGTGACCAACACCCCTACCGAACTCGATAAAATCGAGCAGCTTGTCTCCGCAATCAGCGGCAAGCAACCGAAGCAGGTGAAGGTCTCCACCAAGTTTGTGGAAATTTCTCAAGAAAATGGTGAGGAACTCGGCTTCGACTGGATCGTCGGCCCGTTCTTTAACTCGGCATCAATGGTCCCAGCAGGTGGAACCATTGGCAATGGCACCCCTCGTACGGGCGTGGATTTCTCGGGCCCTCTGGTCCCAGGGGTTCCTGCTGGTAACACGGAGGTCACGAACATCGTGACCGCTGGCAACCGCAGTGGTGACGGCGCCATCAACCGCAACAGCATCGACTCGATCCTCAATAACCCGAACCGCTCGTCCCAAACGGCCAACGTTGCCCCAGGGATCATGTCGCTCACCGGTCTCTTCTCAGACTCGCAGGTGAAGTTGATCATGCGCGGACTCTCGCAGAAGAAAGGCACGGATTTGATGACGGCGCCTTCGGTGACCGCTCGTTCGGGTCAGAAGGCCACGATCGAAATCATCCGCGAATTTATCTACCCAACGGAATACGAACCCCCAGAAATCCCAACCAGCGTCGGCACGGCCAGTTCGAGCAGCTCGTTGCTCCCTGGTGGTGGCGGTGGTTCAGCTACCTCGTCGTTCCCTGTGACTCCTGCCACTCCGACCGCATTCCAGACCCGCAACACCGGGATCACTCTCGAAATCGAGCCGACCATCGGCGAGAACGATTTCATGATCGATCTTCGTTTCGCTCCTGAAATCGTCGAGTTCGAGGGCTTTATCAACTACGGCAGCCCAATTCAGTCCGCTGGATCAGATGCCCTGGGCAACTCCGTCCAAATCACCCTCACGGAAAACCGCATCGAGATGCCGGTGTTCTCGACCCGCCGGGTCAGCACCTCGCTCACCATCTATGACGGCTACACCGTAGCGATCGGTGGCCTGATGCGTGAAGATGTGCAGAACGTCGAGGACAAAGTGCCTATTCTTGGAGACATCCCGGTCATCGGCCGCTTGTTCCAGACCAAGGCGGAGAACCGGATCAAGAGCAACCTGATCATCTTCGTGACCGCTCAGATCATCGACCCAACCGGTCGTCCACTCCGTGGAGTGGATGCAGCGGCATCTGTCCCGACCGCGAGTGCCACCGGCACTGGGGATGGATCGATGGATCCAATTGATCTGCCACCCCTCTAAGCCAACTCACGCCCTAGCCTGCATCCGTGCGGGCTAGGGCCTACGCTGTTTCCAACTCCTTTGGTCGTCTTCTTCATTCCACATTTCTTTCCTATTTCATCACCCTAGATGCATACTTCATCATCTAAAACCCGATCGCCTCTCATCATGAAATCTTACTTCACTAGATTCTGCCCCATCGTCTTAGCCTTACAGACGATGGTAGCCACTGCTGCCGAGGATCTTTACAAGTTCTCGCAATTCAAGAACGAGGTCTCCGTCACGATTCCAACCCCTTACACGCCGTTCGGAAATCGGATTCAATTCAACCGCTACGGCGACGATGGCTCGAAGTGTCTTCTCGATTCCAACGGCGTGCTTACCTGGATCGATAGCGATGGGGTTGTCCGCCTGCTGCCAAATACCTCGAAGGCGATCCCCCTGTTTGTTACGAACTCGGAGTGCCTTGTCTGGACCAATCGGTTCATTGACTACACCGCGTACCCAAGTCGGCCCGAAGCCACCCTCGTGCTCTACCGCGCGTTCGCTGGAAGCTCCTCTGTCACTTCCTCGCCGGTCACGTCAGGGGGCAAGGAGATCCTCGACACGCCTCCTACCACCACTACCACCGGCGCGCTGACTTTCATCAGCACCACCCGCAAGGACAATGGCGATGAAACTCCGGTTCCACTCTCAAGTCCAGTGAACAACAGCGACGATGCCGACGTCCGTTTTTACCGTGTCACATTCGATGCGAACGTTCAGTTCGTCACCGCCCTCTCGATTCCTGTGAGGGCAGCGGCTACGTTTGCGACTGGCGTTGTTGGACCCAACATCACCTCCGTGGGCAACGGCTCAGATGGCTCGCTAATCGTGAAGATCCCACAGGTGCAGACCAATCCAAAGGAACGGCCTGCGGTTTACGAGGACCAACATTATTGGGTTGATGGCGAAGGCCGCGCTGCTCGCTTGGTGAAGGATGCGGTAGTTCCCACCGCCACAACCGAGACCATAAGCCAAGTGCTGTTCTGCTCAAATACCCGCCTAATCTATGCAGATAGTGTCGGCGCCATCAAAGAGCAACGCCGTAGCTTATCCACCGGCAACCTCGTCGGCATTCCTGCTGCGGTTACGGGCGTCCTAGGAACGCCGCTGGACCTTGCCAGTTATTCCCGAACCGGCGATCAGAAGTTCCTCTACACCTTGGATACCGACAAGAAAACGGTCCGCACTTATTTGATCGGCAGTACGTCGACCCTCCAATCGACGGCAGTCCTCACCAACGCCATCACGTCATCGGCCATCACTGGGACCATCAATCCCACCGATGGTTCCGCCATTCTTGCAGACGAGGATTCCTCGACACTGATTTGGCTCCACAACCGAGATACGAAATTTTCGGTGATCGGCACGCGTGAATCCCGCCCGCTCTATGTGACCAACGAGCAGGCCGTTATCTGGGAAAATGCCATGGCATCTGTGTCTGGTAATGGCAGTCTCCCCTCTGCAGTAGTAGTTCACTACGATAGCGCTCTGACACGTACCGTGGTGGTCACCGCTGGAACGAACGTGCTGAACACATCGCGAATCACGCCAGATTTCGCTTATTGGACCTTGAATACCTCGCGTAAAACGACCAACAGCACTTCAATTGTTTCCGCATACAAGCTCGGAACCCTTGCAATTTTGAATGTAGATACTGACGGCGATGGGATTATTGATTATTACGAAACGAATCCTATCTCTCCCAACCCCGTTACGAACTCTCTTCTGGCTGACACAGACGGAGATGGGCTGTCGGATGGTCTCGAGCTTAGTCAAGGTACCGACCCGACAGTAGCGAGTCCTTTCGCTGGGGTACCAACAATCGTGGCCGGAGCAAATGGCTCTGGTTCTAGCTTGCTGAACTTCTCTGATCGCAGCATTTCCACCAGCTTCGATGGCCTAGTGTTCGATCCAGAGCAGGGCCACGTGTTCCGTCAGAAGGTTACGGTGTCCACCAAGGGCGGCTTCTCCTCGAGCATTGCAGGTCTCACAACCTCCATCAAGGGCAGCTTCAAGGGGGTATTTAATGCCACTGGCCACTACATGGGTGCAGCTCCCAAGGGCTTGCCCGGTGTCAAGACCATCGAAATGCAATTGCAACGAAATCCAGAGGGTTGGGTCATCATCGGTCGTGCGGAAACAGTGACCGGCAACATTCTTGGAATCGAGTTGCGCCCAGCACGCTTCGGTAAATCAAACCTCTACCCTGCAACCAAGGTCACGATGGCATTGCCGACACAGGAGACTGGCTCGACGGGTCCACGGGGCAATGGTGTTGCAACTGGCTCTATCAGCAAATACGGGGTGGCTAGCCTTGGGATGTATCTACCAGATGGTGGAAAAGCATCTTACTCAGGCTCGCTTCTCACGAGTGATTTGCTTGCACTGCATGCCATCTCGACTTCAGCGAACCGCAGTGCGGTGATTGGTCCGGTCGATTGTGCTCCAGTCAGCACGGACCGGGATTTTGAGGGTTATGTCCGTCTTTATTCTGCCTCCGGGCCGCTTGGAGGCACTTACCCAGCCGGTTTTGACCAGATCCACACGGTCGTAGGTTCCGACTACGTCGCACCCGCTAGGGGTTTCCTTCCGGTTTCCGGACTGACAACATCCCAGTATAACACCAAGTTCAGCATGGTGGGTGGTGGTTTCGGTGGCATTGCCAAGGCGGGCACATGGGGCGTGAATCAAGTGATCACCATCCCAGGTAGCCCGACTGAAAGCTCAAGCGCTAAGTTCGCTGCAAGCTCGGGACTGCTCTCTTTCAAGCACACCTTGAACAAGGCGGTGGCGAGTGGGTACGCAGTGACCTTACAACGCGGCGCTCAAATCAATGGCTTCTATACCAGCAGCTCCAGCACAGGAAAGCTGGTGGTAGCTCCGAACGATGGAACCATTCCCGCACTCACCTACCTCTCCACGGCGAGCAAGTCGGTGATGGGAACTGGCGCCATCTATGATGTCTCTGTCCAGACGGCAGGTGCTTGGGAGCTGGTCCTCCCCACAGGAGTCAACTGGGTCCAGGCCGAGATCACTTCGGGTGGCCTGACGTCGACGTCCACCGTTACCACGGGGGATACGATCACGACCACGGGCGGCAGTATCTTTGAGGGAAATTCAACTACGATCGTGACGCCAGGTTCGACTCAGGTGGTCTCGACCGCTTCAAAGACCCAAGGCTTTGGCCCAGGAACGGTCCGGATCACGGTTTCAGACAGCCAAACAACCTTTGCACAGCGTTCGACTTCCGTTGAAATCGCTGGGGTTCAGCACAAGATCAGTCAGGACTACCGCACTCGTTGATCGGGTGCGCTGGGCCTGTTAATGCCTCTCAACCCGTCGCCCAGTTCGCTGGACGGCGGGTTTTTTTATCAGATGATGAAATTAAAGCGTTTATTCTATCCGTTGGTTCTGGTCTTGCTGGTGGCTGGCTTGTGGTTCGTGTGGCCATCGCGCCACCAAACGACACCTGCACGGGGAGGGGCTGAGAAGCAACCGAACACCCAGCCAACGACTGACAAGGCGAGTGCCGGTGAGCGCGGGCAGGACTCGGAGTCGCCGGTGCGGCGTCCTTCGAGGGTTAGGTCGCAACCCGTGAGCGAGGATGGGAACGCGGCGGTTGCTCGGATCTTATCCAATGACCGCATCGGCGAGGCGGAGGCTGCGACGCTACTTCATGAGTTGGCAGTCGATGCGTCGTTGCCTACCGAAGATCGGCTCGAGGCTCTCACGCATGGATTGAATTTGGACATCACGCCGTTCGCTTCATTCGGATCGACGCCCGCGCTTCCTGCAGAGCTTGCGACTCCTTTTCTGGAGGCGGTGCTGAACCACAATGAAGCGCCGCAGCTGCAGATTCAATCGTACCTTGCACTTCTCGACCACTCGGACCCCGAGGTCTCGGCACTGGCCACTGACATGTTGGCATTCGTGGTGGGGGACGATCTGAAGGAGGCCAGTCACGCAACGCTGCGTCAGATGGCACAGCGGAAGTTGGCCGAGTTGCCGCCGGTCGCCGAGGATGCGAAATGACCGAATTCAGCGTTTTTTGGTCCGCTCCGTTGGTTTAATCCTCGAATCTGCAGTGAAGCGCGATGACGAGGCGCTCACTCCGCGTGGTCGGTGACCGTCTACTTGGGGTAAAGCTGAAATTTGGAAAGCAGAAAGCAGAAATGGTGATTACGGAGGCTTACGCGTCGATTACGGAGGCTTAAGTGTCGATTACGGAGGCTTAAGTGTCGATTACGGAGGCTTAAGTGTCGATTACGGAGGCTTAAGTGTCGATTACGGAGGCTTAAGTGGTCGTTACGGAGGCCTAAGCGTCGATTACGGAGGCTTAAGTGTCGATTACGGAGGCTTAAGTGTCGATTACGGAGGCTTAAGTGTCGATTACGGAGGCTTAAGTGGTCGTTACGGAGGCCTAAGC
>JARWZU010000057.1 GCA_029866215.1 Akkermansiaceae bacterium | reverse complement strand
GGCAAGGAGGAGCCCTCGCCGTGATTGGCTAGTTTTCATGATGTTCTCTTCGGTTATTGCGTGATTTCACGAAGAGAGGCCGCCAGGCAAACTGCCGGGTGGCTTCCCTCGCCGATCCCCTTTCGCGGAGGACCATGGTCCCGATGGGCGTTTGACGGCTCACGGGTGACGAGCCGACGAAGGATCAAGTATTCGGGCTCCCGGCTTCATGCCTCCTCCCCGTCTTCACCGCATTTTCACACGATTGACCTTGTGGGGATTTGTATCCGGATACCGCTGCGCGACAGCTCCGGGTTCTCACCGGATTCCATGATTCCTTCGCGATTTGTCGAGGTGAAGATTTCATGTTGGGCACTGCGATGCAAGCGCAATCTGGGAAGTCTGTGGAGATTACGGACTTTGGCGCTTGTTGCTTGACCCCGGCGCGGTGTGGCATTTCCTTCCCTGCATGCTTCGCGAGGTTCTAAAGTCAAAACTGCATCGTGCCATGATCACCGGCTCGGATGTGGAATATGAGGGCAGCATTGAAATCCCGACGGATCTCATGGAAGCGGCCGATCTCTGGGCGGGCGAAAAAGTGCTGGTTGCGTCGATCACGACGGGTGCGCGCTTGGAAACCTATGTGCTTCCGGGTAAGCCAGGAACAGGGCACATCCTGATCAATGGTGGGGCTGCGCATTTGATCAAGTCCGGCGAGCGGGTGGCGATCATGGCATTCGCGCATTCCGAGACTCCGGTGGTTTCGCGAAATTTACTGCTCGACGAGCACAACGCCATCGTCCGCCAGAGTCGATAGGATGCCCGAGCGGGGGGTGATTGGAATTGTTCAAACTCTTCGGTTGCACTTTTGCGACCCGAGCGACACAATGCGGCATGGAACTCGACCTTATCGACGTTCAATTCGATCTTCGAAATATCAAACCTCGTGAGCTGGAAGAGGCTTTGGAGGATCCGTTCTCTGTCCGTTTTTTACCGGACAATGAGCGTTCGGATGGAGCATCTCGCTATTACGCGCTGGGCCGCACCGTGGCAGACCGCTACTTGTTTCTCTCGTTTACGACGGATGGGAAAACCGCGCGGGTCGTCGCATCGCGCGACATGTCCGAAGCGGAACAAAAGTTTTACGATCGCAAGTACGCGGAATTCCGCTGAGCCAATTTTTTATCATCATGCAAGCCATCACTCGCTGGAGCGAAATCCCTGACTTTGCCGATGAGTCTGCAGAGGCTCGGTTCTGGGAGACCCATGAACTGGACGGCCGTCTCATGGCGACCTCGGTCCATGAAGCAGATTCTCGCGAATCCACCACGATCACCCTGCGCTTCGATCCACGGATGCTCTCGCGGATCAAGCGGATCGCTCGGTCCCGTTTCCTCAACTACCAGTCGATGATGAAGCAGTGGCTGGCGGAGCGGCTTGAGGATGAAATGCGCAAGCTTTGAGCATGTCGCGGCTCGCTCGGAATCCGAAGTTCTGGCTCGCCGGATTTTTTGTCTGGTTCGGCGTGCTTTGGATCTTGTCGTCTTCCTCAAACGTTGGGCCGTACATGCCGGCGGTCAACCACTTCGACAAGGTGGCCCACTTCGGTTATTTTCTCGGAGGCGGCGGATTGTGGTCTGCCTACTTGTTTCGCCGCCGCCCGGAAAATCCGAATTGGTGGCGGATTTTTATCGCCGCGGTGTTGGTCGTCGCGGCGGTTGGAGTTCTCGATGAATGGCACCAGAGTTTCACTCCGGGTCGCAGTGGGAATGATCCGTTCGACTGGATGGCCGATCTGTTAGGCGCTGCTACCGGTGCGCTGATTTTCAGGAAGCTGCATCACATGCTGCGTTGATGCGGCGCTCGGTTCAGCGTGCGTGATGGAGTGCCTCACAAACGGCAGGAAAGATCTGGCGCTTGCGACTCACCACTCCGGGAGCGTGAAACAACGTGTGGTCGAGTCGCTCGAAGGGCAATTTCGTGAGAGCCCCATCTTGGCCGATTGCGAGAATCATGCTGTGGTGAAGGGCGACGTCGGTCACTGCGAGGACCGCGAAGTCGTATTTTTCCCGGAAAAACAAGTTTTTCAGCGCCAGTTCGAGGTCTTCTCGGCGGGCGGCAAAGCCAACGAGGTCCCGTTCTTCGACTTGGGAAATGCTGATGGATAGGCCATGATCCGTGAACTCCTTGCGGTCGGCGTTGAGCACTTCCTCGGGTGTTCCGTTGGCGATCAAGGAGCCCACCGCAAAGAATTCTTCGGTGAATGTTTTAGGCTCCACTCCTGCCACGCCGCTGAGCCAGGTAAGCATCTCACGGTCCAATAGGGTGGTTGTCGGTGAGGTGAGGCACAGCGTGTCGGAAACAATTCCTGCGCACAAACACAGTGCCACGCTTGGTGCGGGCATGAGGCCGCGGTAGAAAAATTTCCGACCGACCAGGGTGCAGGTCGAGCCGACGGGTTCGTTCAGGTAGCGGATCGGCTCGCGCGAAACGAGGTCGCCCGCAAGGCGGTGGTGGTCGATGACCTCAGTGATCTCGGCCTCTTCCACGCCATTGACGGCTTGAGCGTATTCGTTGTGATCGACCAGGGCGATGCGGATTCTTGGTGGGTCAACGAGGTCCGACTTGGCGATCACCCCGATGATTTTCTTGTCGCCGAGTTCCACCACTGGGAAAAGATCCTGATCCATGCTGCTGAGATTTTTCCTCAATCGCGAAATCGGTTCGTTGGGCGTGACGGTGAGGAATTCCTTTTCCATCACGTGCTTCACGCTCCGTGAACAACGGATCAAAGTGGAGGCACTTGCGGTGTCTTGGTTGCAAAGTAACACCACCACGCCTTTGCGCTTGGCGTAGGCAATAATTTCATCGCTCACGGCATTGCCACCGGTGACGAGCAACGCACGGGCACCATGGTCGATGGCGTAACGTTGTACGATCGGCCGGTCACCACAGATCACGAGGAACTTCGAGATGTTACCCTCTTGGATTGCTTGCTTGAGGCGTTTGTCCACCGTGCCTTGCGAGGAGGCACCGACCAGAAGGATGAGATCCTCCTCATGTTGTGGCGATGGCAGCGCGGCACCTTCGCTTTTGGCTTGGAGTGTGTCTGCCAGCTTCGAGAGAGAGACGTGAATGGTCCGGACGCTGAGTCCCTCGGTATTTGCTGGCAGCAACAATTTGAGCAGATCGAAATAGCGAAGGACGCCACAGAGGTTGCCTTCTTCGTCTTCGACCGGTACGCAGCGGATCTCGGCGGCTAGCATTCGCTGGTAGGCGATTAGAAAGGTGTCGGAGTCATTCACCTTGACCACCTTGCGGTGACAAATCATGCCGGCATTGACGCGGACATCGGTGAGGAGTTGGGGAGCGTCTAGGCCAGCGCGTTCAAGTACCCACTTGGTTCGCTGGGAGATTTCACCGCAGCGTGCGGCCACGGCATCGGGTTCTTCTCCCACTGCACGTAGCAATGCTGCGTAGCCGATTGCAGAACAAATGGCGTCGGTATCCGGGTTTTTGTGACCGATGACATAGAAGGGAGTCATGAAGCGAGGGAGGGTTGCACGCCAAAGCGTAAGAGGGATTTATTGCGACCGCAAGGGAGTTCCCGCGGTGAGGGTCGGTTTATTTGGTGGAGCTTACATCCGTTCGGGGACTTGGATGCCAAACAGTTGCAGGCCTTGTTGGAGCGTTCTTGAGGTCAGTTCGCAAAGAGCCAAGCGGCTCAAGCGCGTGGGCTCATCTGCTTTGAGTACTGGGCAGGCTTCGAAAAATGAATGGAATGCCCGAGCCAGTTCTAGCACGTAATTGGCAAGCAAGTTCGGCCGGAAATCCTCAAGAATCGTCGGTAAAACTTCACCAAAACGCACGAGCAAGCGCGCAAGGTGGATTTCGGCATCCTCGTGGAGATGGACGGTCACCGTGGAGGCATCGAAGGGCGCGTCGAGTTTTCGGAAAATCGAACGAATCCGAACATGCGAGTATTGCAGGTACGGAGCCGTGTCGCCTTGGAGGGCAAGCATGCGGTCCCACGAAAAGACATAATCCGTGAGGCGACCCTGCGAGAGCTCCGCAAATTTCACCGCGCCGATCCCGACGATCTCCGCGATCTTGGCCGCTTCTTCGCCTTGCAGGTCGGGATTTTTCTCCGCGATCGCCTTCGCCGCGCGTTCCACGGATTCCTCAAGCACCTCGATCAGGCCGACGTTGTCGCCCGAGCGGGTTTTCATCAATTTGCGGTCATCGCCAAGAATCGAGCCGAATGCGATGTGCTTGAAATCTCCGGTCTTCCCCCAGCGAGTGGCGGCGTCGAAAAGCTGGCGGAAATGCAGTTGTTGCGGCACGCCGACGACATACCAAACGTGGTCGGCCTTCCACTCTTCGATGCGATATTGGATGGTCGCCAAATCGGTGGTAGCATAGAGAAATCCGCCATCGGCCTTGCGGATGATCGCGGGGTTATCCGTCCAGCCGTCCTCCTTGTGGACCTTGAATGGATCCTCTTCGAGCGGCTTGGTGCCGTCGGAAAAAATGCAGACGGCACCGTTGCTCTCGCGAGCGATCCCCTGCGTGAGGAAATCTTCCACCAGTCCACCGAGCCGGTCGTTGTAATAGCTTTCGCCCAACCAGTGATCGAATTTCACATCGAGCCGGTCATAAATTTTCTGCAGGCCATTTTTAGAAACCTCGATGCACTTTTGCCAAATGGCGAGATTCGTGGCGTCGCCTGCTTGGAGCTTCACCAGCTCGGCCTTGCAATGTTCAAGCACCGTCGGGTCGTCCTTGGTCGCGGCATTCACCTTTCGATAGATGCGCACCAGTTCGGCGATCGGGTTCACGGCCAGCGCGGACTCATCGAGGAAATGGTTCCATCCGTAAATGATCATTCCGAACTGAGTGCCCCAGTCGCCGATGTGGTTATCCGCGATGACCTTGTACCCGAGGAAACGAGCGATGCGTGCCAGCGAGTCCCCGATGATCGTCGAGCGGATGTGGCCGACGTGCATCGGCTTGGCGACGTTGGGTGCCGAAAAGTCGACGACCACCGTTTTCCCAGCTCCGGTGGCGGGCACGCCGAGGCGCTCGTCTTGGATCAAGGTGGCCATGCGCTGCGCGTAGGCGGCGGGAAGAACGCGGAAGTTGATGAATCCGGGCCCCGCAATGTCGGCGGTGGCCAGGCCGATGAGGTCAAGGTGGTCGATGATTTCCTGGGCCAGTGCGCGTGGGTTGGTCTTGCGCTGTTTGGCGAGGACCATGGCGGCGTTGGATTGATAATCCCCAAAGCGCAGATCGGCGGCAGCGGTCACCGCTCCGGTGGTAGGTTCACCCAAGGCGGAGGTTAGTGCGGCATTGAGCCGACATTCGAGTTCCTGCAGAAGCGTCATAAAATGGAAAATGCGATGCTGCCGGATCAACTGCCAGCGCGGGAAGGCTTGCAACCGAAAATTTTCAAGACCTCCTCCAGCTCGCTGGTTTCACCGAGTTGGCGAATGATCTCACGGTTGGTAAACATTTTGGCAATCGCGGCAAGCGTCTGGAGATGCAGGTGGTATTCCTTGCGGGGCACGATGAAGAGGATGACGAAGTGAACCGGTGCATCGTCTAACGCTTGAAAATCAATCCCACCCTTCGATCTGCCGAATACGGCGATTACTTCATCGAGGTGATCCGAAAATGCGTGTGGAATCGCCACCCCCAGTCCGATGCCCGTGCTCACTAGTTCCTCGCGTGTCTTGAAGGCTTCTAGGATCTCGGCCTCCTGATCGGCTGGCAGCTTGCCGGTTTTGACCAGTTGGCCGACGAGTTCGACGATCGATGACCAATGCTCGACGGCTTCTAGGTCGAGCAAGATCTGATCCGCATTGAGCAACGTCGACAATTTCATAAAAACTGAAAAGCAAGTCCGGCGCAGTGACGCGATGGCATTGAGTGATTACTGTTCGGGCCTGTTGATGGCAAGCGGATTTAGCCCGTCCCCCTCAAGAGGTCATACTCGCGTGGGGCTTTGGATCACGGGGGGGAAAGTGATCTGGGTCCTTTGAACTTCCCATTTCAGTTGGAATCTGCCATGTTTCCGGGCCCTGTCAATCGACGCGCGGTGCTCCAATGGGCCCGTGCGGCTGGAGCCAGCGATGGTTTCAATTGGTGAATCCTAACACCAAGGAGTTGACGCCCACCCATTCATGACTACAGGTATTCGCCATGCACGCTGATCAAGACCCCCACTCATCAAACGAAAATCCGGAAGCCACCGCCGAAATCGATCCTGCCGCAGAAGTTCCTGCGTCCGAGGCTCCCGCGCTGGATCCATGGGAAGAACTCGAAGCGGATGCCGCCAAATGGAAGGAAATGTCACTGCGGACGGCCGCCGAGATGGATAACCTCCGCAAGCGAACCACCCGCGAGCGGGAAGAAGCGATCCGCTACGCGAACCAGCGCCTTCTCGAGGATCTGATTCCCGTAATCGATAATTTTGAAATGGGCATGCTCGCTGCAGCTCAAGACACGAAGTCCATGATCTACATCGGTATGGACATGGTGCGCCGCCAACTCAACGAGTTCCTCAGCGCTCAGGGAGTCGAGGAAATCCCGACGACCGGAGCGTTCGACCCGAACCTCCACGATGCCGTCGCCCAAGAAGAATCCGCCGACGGCGAAGAAGGTCGCATCCTCCGCGTGACCCGCCGTGGATTCCGGATTCGTGACCGCCTGTTGCGTCCTGCCAGCGTGGTCGTTTCCAAGGCTCCAACTCCCGAAGAAGGAGGCGCGGCTTAATCCGATGGCTGGAAAACGTTGCTACTACGAGATTCTTGAGGTCGAGCGCCAAGCCAGCGCTGACGTCATCAAGAAGTCCTACCGCAAGCTTGCGGTGAAATTTCACCCCGACAAAAACCCCGGCGATCACACGGCCGAGGACAAGTTCAAGGAGCTTGGCGAGGCTTACGAGGCGCTGAGTGACGCAGACAAGCGCGCCGCTTATGATCGCTACGGCCATGCGGCCTTCGACGGCGGTGGAGGCGGGCGCCCGAGTGGCGGTGGTTTCCATGACCCCATGGACTTGTTTTCCCAAGTCTTCGGTGGTGCCTTTGGTGGGGGCGGTGGCTTCGAGGAGTTTTTCGGCGGAGGCGGCGGTGGACGGCGCAGCTCGGGCAAACAAAAGGGCAGCGATCTCCGCTACGATTTGGAAATCTCGCTTGAAGAGGCGGCTTCCGGTGTCGAGAAGGAATTGGAAATTGAACGCAACGTTCCTTGCGATTCTTGCGGTTCCGCCGGAACCAAGGGCTCTGGTGGAGTCAAAACCTGCTCGACCTGTGCGGGCCGTGGCGTCGTGGCTCGCCAAGCGGGCATCTTTATCCAGCAAACGACCTGCCCCGAATGCCGCGGTGTCGGGGAAACGATTTCAGATCCATGCACCAGCTGCAAAGGTGAAGGCCGCAACCAGCGCGAGAGCCGCATCAAGCTCCGCATCCCCGCCGGGGTCGATACCGGCACCCGCTTGCGGTCCTCTGGCAATGGCGATGCAGGCGTGCGAGGCGGTCCCGCTGGCGACCTTTACGTTTTCCTCCACGTCCGCGATCACGACGTCTTCGAGCGCGAGGATTCGGATTTGTTCTGCTCGGTGCCGCTGCCGTTCTCGGTTGCAGCGCTCGGGGGCGAACTCAAGGTGCCTACGCTCGATGGTCAGTCCTCGATCAAAATCCCCGTCGGCACCCAAGGCGGAACGGTCTTCAGGTTGCGCGAAAAAGGGATTCCATCGCTCTCGAATGCCCGCCGTGGCGCCCTCAACGTCACCGTGCAAGTGGAAGTCCCCACGAAGCTCAGCCACGACCAACAGGAAAAATTGCGGGCATTCTCCGAATCCATCGGCGAACACAACTCTCCGATGCAGGAAGGCTTCTTTAAAAAGGCAAAACGGTTCTTTGACCTCTAGCAGATTGATTTTTTGATCAGCCGTGCGCCGCTCGGACTCGGAATTCTTGATCGATCGATCCACCTCAGACTTGCATGGCTCGTTTCTATCTATCGCCCGAATCTTGGCAGGCCGATCCAGCGCTCAGCGGTGACGAGGCGCGCCATCTTTCCCAAGTGCTCAGGGCGAAGCCGGGAGACGGGATCGTGGTGTTCGATGGTCGAGGTCAGCGTGCTTCAGCGGAGATTCTCGTGGTGTCCCGCGACCGTGTCACCCTACGAATCGGGGAAATTTTGCCATCTCGCGCTCCAGCACCGGTGATCACCCTTGCGCAAGCGATCCCAAAGGGAAAAAACATGGACTTGATCGTCCAAAAATCGGTGGAGCTCGGCATTGCGACCATCCAACCGCTGATCACGCGCTACACCGTGGTTCAGCCGGGTGAAGGCAAGGCCAGCAAATGGCGGCGCAATGCCTTGGAAGCCTGCAAACAATGCGGCCAGGACGTCCTGCCTGAGATTGCCGAACCGCTCACATTCGACCGCTGGATCGCCCAGTCGCAGGACGCCGCCGGCTTGAAGTTGATCGCCTCTCTCGTACCTGGCGCGCGGTCCATGCGCGACGTGTTGCGAGAACACGCCGACACGACCCACGCGACGTTGCTCGTTGGCCCGGAAGGCGACTTTGCACCAGAGGAAACCCACGCGGCACTCGAGGCCGGATTTGTTCCAGTTTCCTTAGGCTCCATCGTGTTGCGCGTTGAGACAGCAACGCTGTTTTGCCTGTCTGCCTTGCGCTATGAGTTCGATGGCGTCGGCGCGGAACAATCCTCTAATCCGCGGTAAAGCGTCATGACGAGGAGCGCAGGTGCTCACCTTGCCGGCCTTCTCGCCACCCAGCCGCCGTAAGCGTCTCGCAGCAAATTGCTCCGCCATCGCAGCAAATTGCTCCGTCATCGAAGCAAAAAGCTCCGTCATCGCAGCAAAAAGCTCCGCCATCGCGCCAATTTGGCGCATTCGAGCAGCAAAAAGCTCCGTCAACGCGCCATTTTGGCACATTCACGGAGCTTTTTGGGTCGATCGAGGAGCAAATTGCTACGCTTTTGCTCCGATTTGCTGCGATCCTCCAGCAAACCTGTTGATTATTAGGGGATTAAGGTTTTGGAACGGCCGCTGCCGCCCGACGCCCACCGCCGAAGAAGTTGCCCAGCGAGTCGAGCAGACCTTTGAGCGAATCCGAAGCGCTCAGCTTGAGCTGTGCATAGACACGCAGCGAAAAGTTCATCAGGTCGATGCCGATGGCCATTTCCGTATCGTCACAACCTTCCGCCAGCGCCTGCACCCGGGCGAAGAGCGGGCGGTATTTGTCGAGCGAGGCCACATCCGCCACTGCGGCGGCAGTGCCGATGGAGGCTGGGAGATCGTTCGGATTCTGTTGGGCCGCCGTCACCGCTTGGCGGACGAGTTGTTCACGGGTGCCCATTTTCGTAAAGCTCGACCGTTGTTGGGTGGTGAGCGGGATGAGATGGGGCTTGAGTTTGGTTTCCAGAACGAGCAGCGCGGCTTCGATCTGGACGAGGTCTGCATCTGGTATCTCTAGGTCTGCGAGGTTGATGATGGGTAGTGTCATAATAGGTATTTTCTAATGGTTGGGAGGATCAAGCTCCACGTGAGCTTGAAGACACAGCGGGATTTATCGGAAAGTCGGTAATCCTCAATTAGGAAACTGTGACGCAATTGACTCACTGCGCCAAACAAGGCTGAAGCCGGAAGCAATACGACAAAAGCGATCTCCTGCACCCGACGATTTTCCTTCGAGGAATGCCAGGCGCTCGTCTGCCGGGGCATCGACATCGACGGCGAATACTTCGTCCACAAAACCCACGATGCCGAGGGTGAACCACGCATCCAGTTGATCGAATCCCACCGGATCGGCGACCAGTTCGGCTCCAGGGAAACTCTCGACGGCGTCGGTCTCGATGCCTGGGGCGCACCGATCTTCTGCCGGGCCTTGGAAGACGATGGCAGTTCCCGCGATCTATCATCCGCCTCGATGCTCCACATCCACGAGCCGGAATGGGCGGGTGGCGTAAGGTCGCATCCGACGATCCAGCATTCGATCAACCACGTCCTCGACGAGATCGAACTGCTCGCGTTGGAAAAACACGCAGTTAAGGACAACGCGGATATTTCCCGCGTACTCAAAACCACCCGAGGGGAACTCGACGACAACGGCGACTTTGTGGTCGGTGCCGCCACCACCAGCAAT
>JARWZU010000055.1 GCA_029866215.1 Akkermansiaceae bacterium | reverse complement strand
CTTGTGGACCGAAGAACAGACGGCGACCGTCTCGCTGGGTGAATTCAGCGTGGTGTTGGGCAACGGGATTTCTGCATCGGGCCTCGCCGGGGGCACGGCATCGGCAACGCCCGCTACCGAAGCCAACAATCGTGGCGACTTGAGTGCGGTGTTCACCAGCGGCGATAGCCGCTACCTCGAAATCGCGCTCGACAACGGCGACGGCCAAATCCAGACGACCGATGTGGCGATCAGCCCGCGCCAGCAGATCACCAGCACCGGCTATGCGTTCCACGCCAAAGTCGCTGACGGTATCGCCTCATCGACCGACTTGAGCCTCAGTCCACTCAGCGGTACGGCCAGCAACTACGGTCTCGGTTGGTATGGTACGGGTCGCACGTTTAACACCATCGCGGTCGATGGTCCCGTGCTTTACGGCAACAGCGGCGGCGCACTCGGCTCCAATGTCAACGGCACTCAGAAAATCGCCCTCAACTGGAATGCCAGCGGCCAAGTCGGCTTCGGCGCCACTTCGTCCTTCGACAGCAGCAATAAGCTGACGATCCAGGGCGACGATGCCAGCACCCCCGGTCGCCAGTTGGTCATTCGCGGCGACAGCAACCCCACCGAGCGGCTCAACATCGGCTTCGACACCAACCTCAACCAAGCGACACTGCAATCTTATGTCGCTGCCTCCACGGCCGGCAATCTTCAGCTCAATCCCAGTGGTGGCAACGTCGGCATCGGCAAATCAGCGGCGCCGACGGTCGCGCTCGATGTCACGGGGGCAGTCACTGCGACGGGTGCTGTGACGGGTGGTTCCTTGAATACCGCTGGCACGGTGACGGCCACGGGCGCAGTGACGGGTGGATCCTTAGTCACCGGCGGTACGGTCACGGCCACGGGCGCGGTGACGGGTGGATCCTTGAATACCAGTGGCGCCGTCACGGCCGCAAGTCACGTCGGCAACGGCGCGGCTCTGACCAGCCTGACAGGTACCAACATCACGACGGGCAGTGTGCCCTTGGCGGCTTTGGTGGCGGCCGTGCAGCAGGCGCTTTGCCCGGCGGGCACCGTCGTGGCCTACATGGGGACTACCGCGCCAACGACGGGGGGGTGGTTGTTGTGCGATGGGAGTTTGAAAGTTCGGGCGGACTACCCCGCTCTTTTTGCCGTGTTGGGGACAAAGTGCGGCTATCTTACCTCCAACGATTTTTATCTTCCTGACTTCCGCGGCAGATTCTTGCGGGGCTGGGACAGTGCGATCGGACGCGATCCCGACCGCGCTTCGCGCAATGCGATGGCCGCGGGCGGTAACACTGGCGATGCCATCGGATCGATCCAGGGGGATGCATTCAAAAATCATACGCACGCCTTCTCTGATACCTATACAAACTTCTCCCAAACGAGTGCGAGCGGAGGTGCAGGCAATACAGGAGCAACCGGAACTTTGGTACAAGATGATACGACATTATACGCCGGCGGCAGCGAAACCCGCCCGATGAACGCCTATGTCAACTACATCATCAAGTTCTGAGGTTGTTGGCGACCCAGCCTTTTTGATCTGCATCCATCCATGGTATGAACCCGATCCTGTCCATCGCCGTTTGCGTGCCATTCCCCTTGGCGGGGGATCGGTTGCGTGGGCGTGGGCAAGTTCCGCCTCAAGTTGGGTCGCAGTTGGCTCGCCAGAAGCCGCAGTTGGCTTGCCGCAAGCCGCAGTTAGCTCGCCTTTTGGCTAACAAGACTCGATTGATCGCCGCGGTTGGCGCCTCGCCATTCCGCTGTTTTTCTCCTTATCTCCGACTTTTTTGACCGTTATGAATACCCGATTTTTCCATCTGACCACTGTTGTGGTGAGTCTGCTGTCTGCCGCGACCGTTCGCGCGCAACTGTATGACGTCAAGGCGACTAACAGCAACTGGCTCTACGCACCTTACACGGCGGCTGGTGCCGCCGCTACGCCTGCGGGTCCGATCACCAGCGCACTGCCCACCGCAGTCGGTAGTTCGGCGCGATACGCCGCAACGCTTGATAGCAACTTTCAAGGGATGGGATTGATTGGCGGCTCGTCGGGGGTAAAGTTAGGGGCTTTTCCCGCTTACGCCGCAAGTAGCTTCACGTTTAAGGCGACGGATTATCCATCCAACGCGCTGAATTCGATCGTCACCACCAGCACCCTGGCCTTGGGTCGCAGCACCATTGGCGGCGCGTTTTCCTCCGGCTTGCCGCGATTTGCGCTGGGCGACGTCATCACCCCGCCGCTGGTCAAGGCTGACGGCAGCACCCCGGCCCCGGCAGGCTACTGGCGGTCGAAGCCGGTGGCGCCGGGTGAGGTCATCGACGGCGCAACGCCTGTCGTCGACTATCGTGTCAGCGTCACCGCCAGCAGTACCAATAGCCTAGACGCCAATCTAGTGAGCGTGAATGCTGCCACGGCCGGGGACTTAACGGTCGGAGCGACGCTGCTGGGGCAGCCTATCATCGCCATCAGCGATGATAGGACCCTCGTCACGTTGGCGGGGAATGCCAATCAGACGATCTCAAACAGTGCGGGGACCTCGGTCGTGGTCACGCCCGCGCTGGCTTATTATTACAGTCCGCACGGGGAAAAGGTTTACGCCTCGCAGCCGGGGCGGGTGACGATCACCTGGGTCAGCCTGCTTCAGGTGAATGACTCCTACGAGACGAAGTCGGAGAGCTTTACGGTGGCTTCCACCACCACGAAGCCGGTGAGAACGATTTTCTGGACGGAGGGAAGCTTCGACGCGCCGGCCGTAGCAATCAGCGATGGACGAATCAGCACGGTCAATCCGATTTACAACACCAGCGTGCCCAAGGCGGTGGCCAATGAAGTGAGTGTGCCCGGCTACCTCCCAATGATTCCGAATCTGAAAACCCTATATTTTGAGCGATTCAATGGCAACGGTGCGATTCGTGCCTACAATGTTGAAGGTCGGATTCTGATCGAATATTTGGGAGCGATTCGCGCGGGTAACGACATTTACACCTCGCTGGGAATCGACGTGGTGGACTTAGTGCGCTCGCCAGCCCCTTACCCGAACACGACCTACTTGGGCCAGCAGATCCTGCCACACGATGCGGTGAACGGCAGCACCCCTCTGAAGGGGGTGCCGAAGCCGGTGCGTTTGGAAGCAGGTGGCGGTAGCTATTATGCCAGCAACATGCAAGACGATGGCGTTTACAAGTATTTTGCGGAACGCGAAACCGGGGCCGCCAACAGCCCCGATAATGGCAGTCCTGCTTCGGCCGATGCATACAACAAGGTGCTGTTTTATTGGTTACAGACCGGAGATTTCGGGATTAGATGGCCGAAGTTCTTGGATTCCTACTGGCTGCGCTGGTCGCCGAATTTGAGTGACTACGCCTTCAACACGGTAGCCGCGGCGGGTAGCACGGCGGACAATGGACTGCAGTTCACCGATGGCCTGTTGCCGACGATTGTCTATCAAGACGACCCGGCCCAGACGGCAGCGAAAATCGATAGTCTAACGCAGCGCCTTTGCGTCACTTTTCCCGCATCCTCGGAGGGCTTGAACCGTGCGCTCCTGAAATTCAGCAGCGGCATGGAAAACTGGTACATGAATCTTTACACCCAGGCCGAGACGCGGAGCAAGACGCTCAGTTCGTCATCGACTGCCACCACGGTCACAGTCGCGAGTACGGCGGACCTGCGCGTCGGGATGACGGTGACAGGCAGCGGGATTTCCGGCAGCGCCACGATTATAGAAATCCTCGACGGGACCCGTTATCTGCTGTCGACCAACATCGGCAACAGCACCAGCGCGGTGATATTTTTCTACGGGTCCTCCAACTTGAGTATGGCATCGACCTACAGCACGGGCACAAGCACCATTACGCTAACGGCTCCCAGTACCACATCGGGGCTGGTGGTGGGGATGACGGTCAGCGATGCAAACGGTAATTATTTGGGCACGATCCGCAGCATCACCGACAACACCCACTATGTGCTGTCGACTCTGGTGACCAATACCACGGGCAACTGGACCTATACGGTGGAGGATGGTGGCGGCGCGGCCCTCTTCAATAGCCCTGCGACGGTGGGCACACGCATCAATCCGCCGGCAGGTTATGAAAATGGCGGTTATCTCTCCGGTGGCACGGGGTATCACTCCAGTGCTTACATCGATCCCATCGTTTCTGGGGTCAAGGAGGGCAATAAGGGCGCGATCATCCCCGTCAATGCCATGCCTAGCAATGATGTGCTGACGGTGCGGTGGTTTAAAAAAATCGCGGCGCCCAGCGCGGCATTCAAAGACCAATATGTGCCCGGGAAAATCGGCAGGTACAAGGTGACTTACCCAACAGCTCCATCGCAAATCGTCATTGCTCAGGGCATCGGCAGTGGTGATTTACTCGGCGCGGAAGCTTCTGGCACGATTTATGTGCAAAACGATGTCAGTCAGCCGGGTTACAATCCCAACGAGGAACACGCCCTGATTCGCTCGGGCCGGGCCTATGCCCTACGCGACGATTTAAATATTTATTCCAACACTGGGAGGACCCAGCCTGCCAGCGGTTATAAAACGGCCAACTACACCTCCGAGCCCTACGTGTTGGTGTCTTTCACCGATGCCAGCGACCAGCGGCCCCAGATGCGCGCCTACCAAGTCGTGCGTAGCAACGCGACTTATGATTTTTGCTACACGGCGACGGCGGGGACTTTATTGTCGAAGCCCTACCCGTTGCCATTGCTGCCGCCGGCGATGGTCGGCAAAACTGCCAAGGACGTGGAAATCTGGAGTAAAGACACCCCCACCAACACATTGGTTCAAACGAACGAGGCTTATAAAAGTTTCACCTTCCAGGATCGCAAGGGCTTTACTTGGGTACATCGCGGCCCGCACAGCGTAAACAAGGTGCTGAATGCAACTGCCACGGCGTCGGCGACAGTCACCGTCCCTGGCACGACGGGCCTGACGCCAGGGATGACCGTCACCGGAACGGGAATCACTGGAATCGCGACAATCGTCAGCATCACCAACAGTACCCAATTTGTTTTATCGCAGGCTGTGACGGTAAGTTCGCAAGCGTGGACGTTCAAACCGACGCTATCGATGAAACTCTATTACACCCTCCAAGGTGGGTTCTTCGTCCCCGGCTACACCCTTGCTGCACAACCGCAGGAGGGAACGGTGCTGCCGTTCCTGCGCAATAGCAGCCAAAGCGGCCTGCCACTGGATCTAACGAAAATCAATGCTTACGCTTCAACCACATTGGGGGCTGACGGCTTGGATGCTCCGCTACCGATCTTCTTCAATCCGGAGTGGCCGACGAGTGCGCCTGAAATGCGAGTGGGTGAAACCCTGACGCTGGCGAATCACGGTCTGCCGCAAGTGCGTGGCCAGCAAAGCGCCCAAGTGCTCTATCAACAGTCGATCGCCAAGGCTACAAACACGCTCGACGAATACAGTGTCGTCCTGTTCGACCCGACTTCCCAGAAGACGGTGGATCTCGACTCGATTGGCATGACCAAGCTGCCCAGCAGCATCGCCACGGCAAGCTATAAGGGGAAAACCTATTTCCAAAAGTTGCCGCCCGATTTGCAGCAGCGCTTTTATTATGACCCATTGCTGAGTGCTTCGGCCAATGGCCGCGGCTCCCTCGTGTTCAAAGGAGTGTTTCATGAGGAAATCACCGGCGATTCGTATCTGGATCTCAATACGTTAAGCGCGGACCAAGAGGCGATTCTGATCGCTCTGGAAACCACGACGGGGTCAGATCATGCCAACTGGGTAAAAGCCATCCAATCCCTCAAAGCACCGCTTACGACCTACTATGAAAACCCCTCCAAACTGGGCACATACATAGCCGACCCACTGAAGTCGCTGAATATCTATGCGGCCAGTGATAACCAAGGGGTTGCTGCTACGACAGCGTCCTACACGGCCCGGTGGTCCAGTTGGAAAGAGTTTTTTAGAGGCGGCGCTACTTCTACTGCGACAACATTGTCGGAAGGGCCGATTATTTCTTCGATCCACGATTCAGATACCAAGGTTGATAGTTACGCACTCACGGCGACCGGGCAAGGGGCAGGCTACGTGACGATGGTCTTCAACAACGGCAGGGCCTTCACCGATGTTGGAAATCCCGTGACTTTGCAGGTCTTCAAAATTGCCAGCGAGCTTTACCCAGGCGAGCTGAAGGTGATCAATTCGAGCAACCCGCTCGACGAGCAGGTTACACTGCGCCACACCGCCGACTTTGGCGGGCATCCCGACGAATACGAATATGATTGGCGCTACAGCGATGGTGCGCCGAGCGCTCCTGCAACGTATTCGAGCGTGATGACGCCGCGCGTCGGCGATCCGGCAACGTCCACCCATCTCTGGACCTACGTCAGTGATCCGGGGGCGATGCTGCCAACCGTGCAGCAGTATAGTCAACTTTCCAAGCCCTTGACGATTGGCGGCACGGCGAGTGTTTGTGCGAATCCGCGGGCTTATTTGGCTAATGGGTCGAGCGGTTTTACTCTCACTCCCACCTCCGTCAGCGGCACGACCGTCACGGTGGCCAATACCGGCCAGTTGATGGCTGGGATGAGCGTAACGGGTAGTGCCATCTCGGGAACGGCCACGATCGTGAGCGTTACGAATGCGACGAGCATGGTTCTCAGTACTAGTCCCACCGACACTTCGCCTCTGACATTCACTGCATCATCCAACGTGATCGACCAGTTTGTGGTCACGCCAAGTCTGGTCAACGGCACCAGCGTCACATTGAATAGTACCGCCTTGATGGCGGTCGACATGAGGGTCACTTGGGTGGGTAGCAACGGCCCAGCAAGGGTGGTGAGCATCACCGACAGCACCCGCGTGGTGCTGACGCAGGCGCCTCCTGCGGGGACAGCGCTCACCTTCCAGGCGGTGTCTTACACCGATGACGAGATCGCGGCAGGGTTTCCGGGACTGGTTCTGAAATCGAACACCGGTGTCGACTTCAGTGGAGGAGTTCCCGGGAAGATCGTGTTCAGCGCTACGCTGGGAGCACTGGATGGCTGCGTGTTGTACGTGAATGGTAAGGCGGCAATGGCGTACAATGCCCCGAGCCCAGCATTCACCTCGGTGAATGCCAGCACGGGCCTGACGCAGCAGGGGCTGAGCAAGCAGTTCGGCATTGAGCCGCGTTATTTCACGGCAGGTGTGAACACGGTCGAAGTGGCAGTCTACACGACGACGGACCCGAATTCACTCTCGGCCTTCAACTTCAAGCTGGAAGCGGCGCAGGAGACCGACTTGGTCAACAGCAGCGGCAGTGCCTGGCAGAAGCCAGGTGATTTTGATGCGACCAAACTTCCAGATGGCGCGGATCGAACACTGAGCAACATCGCGATTATCGGCGGTGCGAGCAGCAACCCATTCGGTGGCGCGCAATTTGTGCTCAACGACCGTTGGTTCACGCTGCGCTACCGGCCAAAGGCAAGTGCCAACAACGTGCTCGGCACGCCATGGTCACGTTGGACGCAGCCGCAGTTTACCGAAGGCTGGCTCAAGCGGGTGCTCGCCGCCATCAACCCCTTCACCCAACGGGTCAAGGATCTCTACAACAACGCGGTCAACACCGACGTCAGTATGCTGACCCAAGCAGGCACCCGTTGGGAAGGGGACTTGGCGTTGAACATGGACAACATCAACGACAATGGCCTGATCGCGATTTATGAAACGGTGCTCAATCGTGCCAAGAGCATGAGCATCGACGCCGGGGTGGATGACCCGGACACCAACCGGCAGTTGTTGCTGGCGGCGGGATATCTCAATGATCTCTACACCATCCTCGGCAATGAGGCAGCTGCAGACGCCGCCGATTCGACAGTCGCGCTGGATACATTCAGACTGGATACAGGGGCGGTGGCCACCAGTCGCTTCTCGTTTGAAGCTCAAGTCGCCAGTTCGCTGGACGAGGAAATGGCCTTGCTGCGCGGTCGCGATAACAGTGTTAGCCCGGGCGTCATCACCAAGCCGTTCTACAACCGCCTGGTCTGGAACTACACCCGTGGCATCAACAGCGGCGAAGCGATCTACGCCAGCAACTACAACATTAAGGAAAAGGTCGGCAGCAGCACCGCCAACGGCGTGATCGACGCGGCCGATGCGCAGCGGATGTTCCCGCAGGGCCACGGCGATGCCTACGGCCACTACCTGACGGCGCTAACGGGCTATTACCGTCTGCTGTGGAATGATAAGTTTACTTGGAAGCCAAGCGCCGAGGCGGTGACCGTGTTGGGAGTGCCGGTGACGGTGGACTTCCAAGACGAGCGCAAGTTCGCGGCGGCGGCCGCCCATCTGGCCAGTACGGCTGAGCAGATCTGTGCGCTGACCTATCGCCAAAATTACAAGGATGACCCCAAGGCGGGTTGGAGCCAATTCCAAGACAAGGATACGACGCGGGGTTGGGCATTGGACGAACAAGTCAGCCGCAGCACCCAAGGCGCATTCTTTAACTGGACGATGGCCAACGCACTGGTGCCAGACGTGGATACCGTCCACACCGGGGTTCAAAAGATCGACCGCACCACCGTGCTGGAACTCGCGCTTCTCCCTGCGGCAGCGACCTCCTTCCAATCGACTCTCGACAACGCCAATGCTCGCCTCAACCCGCTGGGCCTGAGTCCGGGTGCGATTCCCTTTGACATCGATCCATCTTTCGCTAACTCGCTGGGTCAGGAGCAGGGTCGAGTTCAGGGAAAATCCCAATTCTTGCAGATGTATGATCGCTCTCTGCGTGCGCTCAACAACGCGGCGGGTGCCTTCAGTCAAGCGGCGAGTATGAGCCGGGCCTTGCGCGATCAGACCAACACGGTTGATGATTACGCAGCCAGCATCTCACAGCAGGAGTTTGCCTATAACGGCCAGCTCATTGATATTTTCGGCACACCCTACACAGGTGATACAACCTTTTCCTCCGATTACACCGGACCTGATCTTTTTAACTTCTTTATTGTCGATCGTCCCAACGACTTGGTGGATACCAGCCAGCCGGTTAGTGTCACCATCGAGCAGCGGAGCAAGTATAACGATTTGTCGGATAATGCGTTGTTAAATGCCACTAAGACAGGGCTAACCCTGTTGGCTAAACAGATCGCTCCCATACTTGGATCCTTTGTAAAGGTGGCTTGGAACGAAGGTATGAAGGTAGATACCGAAAGCAAAACGGTAAATATCAACCCATCGAGCTTGGTGCAGTATAATGATGTCTGGAAGACTGGCGGAATGGGCTCTCGCAGGCAGACCGGCGAATTGCAACACGCATTAGTGGGAGCTCAACAAAGTTTGCTCGCGATTCATCAGGCCAATAATGAATTCAAGAATAAACTTTCAGAGCTGAAGCGTAAAAGCATGGAATTTGATATGATGGTGATGGGCCATGGATTGAGTAAAAATATTATCAAGATAGCCAACAATGTTAAAGAATTGCAGGACACCATCAAGATCGCGGCCAAAAATGCTGAGCAAACCAGCGAGATTGCGGCCGAGGCCGTCAAAGAAACGACGGAGGCGGCGGCGGAAGGTTTGCCAACAGTTGTAGGACCTCTTGCGGTTGATGCGACGGCACCGGCTCGATCCGCCATAGAGTCTGTGGGTTTAGCTACCAAGGCATTTGGATATATCAAAGTGAAGGTTTCCTCAGCCATTCAATGGGCTACGGAAAAAGTCACCAAGTACGCCGTTGCAAAGGCTGAAGCTGCCATAACCGACGCCGAGTGGGCCGATTCAGAAAGAGCGTTGCAATACGAAATGATTACACTCTACAACGAGGTTACCACGCAAGAGGCCGCGCTGATGAGTTTGACTGTTGCGCACCAGCGGGCACTGGAAGATATCAATAATATATACGCGAAGGGGAATCGCCTTTTGCTTGAGCGGGAGATCTTCCGTCAACGCGCGGCCGCAATCATCCAAGGCTACCGCACCAACGACATGACCTTCCGCACCTTCCGCAACGAGGCGCTGGAGCAATACCGCTCGCTGTTTGACCTGGCGAGCCGCTACACCTACATGGCGGCCAAGGCTTACGACTACGAAACCGGCCTGCTGGGAACCAGCCAAGGTAAGACGGTGTTCTCTAAAATCGTCGCTTCGCGCTCGCTCGGCGATCTGACGGGTGGTACACCACAATCGACGACCAGCACGCTGGGCGATGCGGGCCTCGCTGGCAGCATGGCGCAGCTGGATGCCGATTTTTCGGTGGCTGAAGGCCGCCTGGGGATCAACAACCCGGATTACTACGGCACGGTATTTTCGCTGCGCGGCGAGCTCTTCCGGCTCATGGATGATCCTGACGAGACGAGCGACGACGACGCGTGGCGGCAAACGCTGGAACAGCACGTTGTTTCCAACGTGCTCAACGATTCCGATGTCGCGACGCAGTGTCTCAACATCAAAAAATCGAATGGCAGCGCAGTGCCGGGGATCATCATTCCCTTCAGTAGTTGCATTGAGGGCAGCAAGAACTTCTTCGGGAAGGAGCTGGCGGCCTATGACCACGCCTACTCAGTCAGCAGTTTTGCCACCGTGATCAGCAACGCTGGCATGGTGTTCTCAGGCTACGTCGGAATGGATTCAGCCGTCAGCAGTACCGAGGTGACTGCCGCCAATAGTGCGTATGCCCTGAGTGCGACACCCTATGCTTATCTGATTCCCTGTGGCAACGACGTGATGCGGGCCCCGCCGCTGGGCGATACCGACACGATCCGCACTTGGACGGTGCAGGATCAGGCGCTACCGCTTCCCTATAATCTGGGTGCCAATGATTTCAATAGCACGCAGTTCTTCAACGCCACGGGCACCCTTAGCTCGCAGCCATGGATCATCCGCAAGCACCAAGCGTTCCGCGCCGTGGCGAATCCGGATTTGTTCACCGGCGCGCCGCCGCTCGAATTCAGCAGTGCCCGTCTGATCGGTCGTAGCGCTTGGAACACCCGCTGGAAGATCGTGATCCCGGCCAACACCTTGTCCGCCAACGAACAAGACGCTCTCAACCGTTTCGTTTCCAGCGTCACTGACATCAAACTCTATCTGCGGACCTACTCGCATTCCGGAAACTGAGGAGCTGCGGGATTCTTGTCGTTTCCTCTATCACATCAAATGGGGGACAATGTGTCCCCCGAATCCTTACCTTATGAATAAGATCTTTTTGATTCTCGCGGCTACCGCATTGGCGTTGTTACCGCAGGCCTTGCAGGCGGCGGTGCCGCAGGTGCTCAATCATCAGGGTCGTCTTGCCGTCAACGGGGTTAACTTTGAAGGCAGCGGCCAGTTCAAGTTCGCGCTCGTGAATCAGACCGGCAACGTCACGCACTGGAGCAATGATGGAACGGGGGGCTCTGGAGCGGAGCCGACCGCAGCGGTGACGCTTGCGGTGTCGAAGGGGCTTTACGCGGTCTTGCTGGGTGATGTGAGTGTACCAAACATGACGGCGGTACCGACCAGCGTTTTTGAAAATGCTGACGTGCGGCTGCGGGTGTGGTTCGACGATGGCAGCAATGGTTTTCAACTGATGACCCCCGATCAGCGATTGGTGGCTTCGCCTTACGCGCTGACGGCGGACAAGGCGAATTCGGCGACCAGTGCGGCTGCGTTCACTGGATCGCTCATAGGGGAGGTGACAGGAACACAGGGTGCCACGGCGATTTCCGCAGCGACGGTGACGGGTAAGGCTCTGACTGGATATGTGTCAGAGGCTGGTGATATCACTGCATCGGATACGATTCTTTCGGCGATCAACAAACTGAACGGAAACAACGCGCTTAAGGCGAACGCCGCTAGCCCGACATTCACGGGAAACGTAAGCGGCATCACCGCTACGATGGTGGGGCTGGGAAATGTGAGTAATACCAGTGATGCGAGTAAGCCAGTTTCCGAGGCCCAGCAGACGGCGCTGGATTTGAAGGCAAACTTGGCCAGTCCAACGTTCACGGGAAACGTAAGCGGCATCACTGCCACGATGGTGGGGCTGGAAAATGTGAGTAATACCAGTGATGCGAGTAAGCCAGTTTCCGATGCCCAGCAGACGGCGCTGAATTTGAAGGCAAACTTGGCTAGCCCAACGTTCACGGGCACGGTCCAATTGCCAGCGGGCAGCAGTTCCGCGGCGCCGTTGCGCCTCGCGACGGGCACCAACCTCACGACGGCGGTGCTGGGTTCAGTCGAATTTGACGGCACCAATCTTTACCTTACCACCAATGCAACCAGCCCAACGCGCAAGATCGTGGCGCTCTCTGATCCGGGCAGTAGTGCGCAAATCGCTCTCACAAGTGTGGTGGCAGCAGCGGCCAAACCGGTGGTCGCATGGGGCAGAAACACCAACGCCCAAACCAGCGTACCGACCTTGGCGAATGTTTCGGCGGTGGCTGCGGGTAGCGCGCACAGTTTGGCGTTGCTCAATGCGGGGACCGTGGTCGCCTGGGGGCTCAACACCAGCGGACAGACGACGGTTCCGTCGACACTCAGCGGGGTCACGGAGATCGCCGCAGGAGCGACGCATAACTTAGCCCGCAAGAGCGATGGTACATTGGTGGCATGGGGAAGTAACACGTACGGTCAAACGACGATTCCCAGTGGGATCACCACGGCGGTCAAGGTGGCGGCGGGCGAGAAGCACAGTCTGGCGTTGCTCGCCAATGGCACGGTGCGGGCATGGGGGGACAACTTCTTTGGGCAAACCACCATCCCAAGCGCTCTGAGCGGAGTGACGGTCACGGCGATTGCGGCGGGCTACGAGCATAGCCTAGCACTGACGGCGGGCGGCACGGTGGTAGCGTGGGGGCGCAGCGATGCCGACCAGATCAATGTGCCGGGGAATTTGACGGGCGTGGTCGCGATTGCTGCGGGTGCCTATCACAGTCTTGCATTAAAAAGCGATGGCAAGGTGGTGGCCTGGGGTTGGAATAACTCGGGTCAGGTATCGGCTACCGCGACTTGGAGTGACGTCGTGAAAATCGCAGGTGGTTATGGCTGCAGTCTGGCATCGATGGCCGACGGCACCTTGGCAGTCGGTGGCGATAACAGTTACCTCCAAAAGATCCTGCCGGCGGATGCGACTCAAGTGACAGCGATTGCGGCGGGTGCCAATCATTTCCTCGCCTTGCGCTCCAGCTTGCTGCCAGTTCAGCTCGCGCGCCTCGATCAGGATAATGTCTTCACCGGCAAGGTCGGCATCCAACGCACACCGGCCACCAACGAACTGGAAGTGGCTGGCGACGCCAGCAAGAGCACTGCGGGAAGTTGGCTCTCGAACTCCGACCGCCGGATTAAGACCGAGATTCAATCGATCGGTGGCGCACTAGAAAAGTTAGAAAAAATCCGCCTCGTGGATTTCCGCTACACCGACAACTACCTCGCCGCGCATCCCGAGATCGAGGACCGCCGCTATCCGAATGTGATCGCCCAAGAGTTCGCGCAGGTCTTTCCGAATGACGTGAAGAGCAGCGGTGAGAAACTGGCCGATGGCTCGGAGATCCTCCAAGTGGATACTTACCCGCTGACGATTTACGCCGCCGCCGCCGTCCAAGAGCTGCACCGCGACAATCAAAAGTTGCACCGCGAAAACCAAGTGCTGAAAAGACAAGTCAGCGACCAGGAACAACGCCTCCGAAAACTGGAAGCTATCCTTGCCAAGTAAACGAATGAAGCGGCACGTCATTTGGTTTTCCGTTTCCTTGATGCCTCTCGCGGCGATGGCTGGGACGAGCGCAAATTATCGCATCGAACCTGCCGCCTTCGACAACGGTGGGCTCACTACCAGCAGTGCCAACTACCGCGCGAACTCGTCGGCTGCACCGGGCGTGGTGATCAGCTCGCTTCACTACAGCGGTCGTACGGGTTTTGCGGGGCAGTTGGGCGATGTGGTGGCGACGGCCATCGCTCTCAACGCGTCGCCCTTGACCCTTGATGAAGGGGGCACTCGCCAACTCAGCGCGACCCTCGTTTACGATGACCAGACCACCTCGGCTCTCGCCGCCGGCAGTATCACATGGAGTGTGCAGAGCGGCCCGATCTCGGGAATCAGCGCCACGGGCCTCGCTACTGCTGGCACGGTCTATCAAAACACTGCAGCGATCGTTCGCGGAGTTTATCAAACGTTTTCCGACACTCTCGATCTCACCGTCCTCAATGCCGACGCCGATGACTTCGGCTCTTATGCAAGTGATGGCCTTTCTGATGATTGGCAGGTCCTATACTTTGGCGCGCCACCTAATGTCAGTGCCGCCGCGCTCGCCGATCCTGATAGCGACGGTCAGAACAACCTCTTCGAGTACACCGCTGGATTGCTGCCGACCGATCCCTTGTCCCATTTCACCTCCGGCCCAGCAAGGATCAGTGACTCTGAGTCGCAGCGCCAAGGCATTGTTTTCTCACCCCGTTTGAGCGATCGAACTTACACCGTGGAAGAGAGCGCGACACTGGAGGAGGGCAGTTGGACAACACTCGGTTCATTCACCACCGTCGATGATGGTCCGCAACGCACGGTGATCGACACCGGTAGCCTCGAGTTGAAAAAGTTTTACCGCGTCAAAATCAGCCGTCCGTGAAACTTTACGATCCGACACTTTAATTTGCCGGACAAAAAGCAGCGGGCATCCAGCGAGAAATCAGCGTAGTTCGGAGCGGGGGATTGGTTAGCGTTCCCACAAGCGCATGCGGAGTGCTTCGGCGGCGGCGCGGGCTTGCGTTCAAGGTCAATCTTGAATTGTGAAGTTAGATTTCCGCCTGCATGGAGGCAATATTCATCGAGTGATCTGGAATAACGGTGACTTGCCAACCGTCTTCTGGGCAGTATGGTTTTCCCATGCATTCTCGCATCCAGATCGATCCAAACATCTGCCACGGCAAACCCGTGATTCGAGGGACCCGTGTTTTGGTGTCGACCATTCTGGGAGCTCTCAGCGGTGGTGATGTGATCGATATCTTGTTGAAAGACTATCCGAACATCACACGGGAGGATATTGAGGCGGCTCTCGAGTTTGCCAGTCGCCTTTAGGACTACCAGGAGTCGGCCTATGGGGCGGTGGCATGAAATTCTTTTTGGACGAGAATTTCCCAAAGGCCGCAGTAGGCTTGCTTGAAGGCATGGGGCATGAGGTGTTCGATCTGCGGGGCTCGGGCCGAGAGGGATTGCCTGATCCGGATATTTTCGCTGAGGCTCAGTGCTGCGACGCGGTGTTTCTGACGACTGATCGTGACTTTTTCCATACGATTCCGCATATCCATGAGAAGCACGCGGGCATCATTGTGATCGCGTTGCGACAGCCAAACCGTTCTTCGATCCTCGAAAAGCTATCCTGGGTCCTCAAACGTCTCCAGTCGCACGCATTTCGGGACAGGGTCATTCAGCTCCGCGACCAATCTTGGATTGCAATACCCTCGCTTGACCCCGTCGGTTGACTCTTATTCAAGCGCATTAAGGCCGTGCTGCTTACCCACGCGGCCGACATCAGTGCCCAGTCCCTTGCGAGAAATCAGCGGAGTTCGGAACCGGTGGCTGGTTAGCGTTCCCACAAGCGCATTCGGAGTGCTTCGGCGGCGGCGCGGGCTTCGGCTTCCTTTTTGCTTTTGCCCTTGCCGGTGGCGAGGACTTGGTCGCGCCATGAAACTTCCGACTGAAATACTCGGCGGTGGTCGGGGCCTGTCTCGCCGATCACTTGGTAAACGGGGGCTAGGGGGTGGATCGCTTGCAAGCACTCTTGGAGTTCGCCCTTGGGGTTGCGTTCCTCGGGGCTGCTGGCCATGCTCCCGATTTCCGACTCGAACAAGCGCAGCACCAGTTCGCGCACGGCATTTTGGCCGGAGTCGAGATAGACCGCGCCGAGCAGAGACTCGAACGCATCGGCGAGGGTAGACAAACGTCGGCGCCCGCCAGTGGCTTCCTCGCCCTTGCCGAGGAGCATGTAGTCGCCAAGGTGGATCGCCATGGCGAACCGTGCCAGCGCCCTGCGAGAGACCACGCGCGAGCGGAGTTTGGTCAGGCGGCCCTCAGGGAAATCGGGGAACATTTTGAAGAGTTCCTCCGTTACGATCAATTGCAGCACGGCATCCCCGAGGAATTCCATCCGCTGATTGTCGAAGTGCGGTTTTTGAGACTCGTAGGCGAGGCTCGGATGAGTTAGAGCCTCTGCTAGAAGTAGCGAGTTGCGAAATTTATAGTGGATCCGGCTTTCAAGCGTCTGCATCAGATGAATGGCGTTGTTTCCGTCTCCCCCTTCCAAACCCCCACTTGGGGTTCCGATGGGAAAGATGGGGTGATCGACGGGACTCGAACCCGCGACAACCGGAATCACAATCCGGGGCTCTACCAACTGAGCTACGACCACCATTTCAGGCGGGGCGCGATGGTTAATCGATCCCCGCCACTTTGGAAAGGGAAAAATCAAGGCGATCCTCCGATCCTGCAAAAAAAGCCAATCGGGGCGGAAGGTGATGGTGGGTGGATTTCCAGCATCGATTGATCAATCCAGACTTGGCAGCTTCGTTCTGAAAGGCATTCTCCTTTTGAGAATTCGTGCAGATCGGCTCTGCCACGGCAGATTCCGCCATTTCGATTATTTTTAAAATGTCTCCCGAACACCAACTTGCCCAACTCACGGCCGGCACCGCCAAGGTTCTCTCCGAAAAAGAGCTCTTAGAGAAACTCCGCCTCGGTCGTCCGCTGCGCATCAAGCTTGGGGTCGACCCCACTGCGCCCGACATCCACTTGGGTCACACCGTGGCGTTAGAGAAGCTGCGACAGTTCCAGATCCTCGGTCATCAAGCGGTGCTGCTCATTGGAGATTTTACCGCCACGGTTGGCGATCCGACTGGGCGATCCTCGACTCGCCCGCCGCTCACGCGCGACGAGGTTCTCGTAAACGCCGCCACCTACACCGACCAAGCGTTCAAGATTCTGGATCGGTCGAAGACGGAGATCGTTTACAATGGTGATTGGTTCCGGAAGATGACTTACGAGGAAGTTCTCAAGCTTAACGGTCGTGTCACGCTTCAGCAGATGCTTCAGCGCGAAGACTTCCGAACCCGACTGGATGCAGGGCAGGAAATCCGCCTGCACGAACTCCAGTACCCGATCATGCAAGGCTGGGACTCGGTAGAAATCCGCGCCGACGTCGAGATCGGCGGCACCGACCAGCTTTTCAACATCCTCGTCGGGCGAGACCTCCAGAAAGAAGAAGGCCAGCCGCAGCAAGTCGTCATGGTCATGCCTTTGCTCGAAGGGCTGGATGGCGTGAAAAAGATGTCCAAGTCCTATGGAAATTATGTCGGCGTGAGCGATCCGCCGCAGGAGATGTTTGGCAAGTTGATGAGTGTGTCCGATGCGTTGATGGATCGCTACTACCTGCTTCTGCTGGGTGAGGCGCGGGATGTGGAGGGGCACCCGATGGATGCCAAGAAGGCACTGGCTGAGAAAATCACCAGCCGCTACCACGGCGAGGAAGCTGGGCCAGCCGCCCGTGCGGATTGGGATACTCGTTTTTCCAAGAAGGATCTTGCCGCCGCCGAGTTGCCCGAGCTTGCCATCGCTGAGCTTCCCGAAGGCCTCACCGTTCTCAGCCTCACTGCCCACGCCTTTTTAGTGGCCTTCGGCATCGAGAAGTCCAATGGCGAGCTGAAAAAACAATTCATCACCACCGGCTCTGTCCAGTTGAATGGCATCAAACTCACCGAACCAATGGCCGACATTTCACCCGCTGCCGGTGATGTCCTCAAGCTTTCGAAAAAGCATGCGGTGCGGATGGTCTGATTTCGCCGTTTTGGGGCCGAATCAGGCCTCCGATCGGACTAAAAACCGGAAATCGGCAATTATGGCGGAAAATCTCCGACTCTAGGATTGCCAAAACTCGATCTGTGACTACGAATCTGCCCCCGGCATGCACCATTGCTCGCCAACCAGAAGCCAATACCCCTTATGAAGGACCTCAGTAAATACCGCAACATCGGCATCTTCGCGCACGTCGATGCGGGCAAAACGACCACCACCGAACGTATCCTCAAACTCACCGGCAAGATCCACAAGATCGGTGAAGTGCACGACGGCGCATCCACCATGGACTTCATGGATCAAGAAGCCGAGCGCGGCATCACCATCCAGTCCGCCGCCACGACCTGCTTCTGGAAAGGTCACCAATTCAATGTCATCGACACTCCTGGTCACGTTGACTTCACCATCGAAGTTTACCGTTCGCTCAAAGTTCTCGATGGCGGCGTCGGCGTGTTCTGCGGTTCCGGCGGCGTTGAGCCCCAATCCGAAACCAACTGGCGCTACGCTAACGATTCTGGGGTTTCCCGCGTCATTTACGTCAACAAGCTCGACCGGATCGGCGCGGATTTCTACCGTGTCGTCGCCCAGGTCAAAAAGATCCTCGGCGCACAGCCGTTGGTGATGGTGCTGCCGATCGGCACCGAAAGTGACTTCGTCGGCGTTGTCGACCTGCTCACGATGAAGTCCCACATCTGGGACGAATCCGGCCAACCCGAAAACTTCAAGATCGAAGAGATACCTGCCGACATGGTGGACAAGGCGAAGGAATACCGCGCCGAGCTCATCGAAACCGCCGTCGAACAAGACGATGCGATCATGGAAGCCTACCTCGAAGGTAAAGAGCCTTCGATTGACGAGATCAAGAAGTGCATCCGCAAGGGCACCATCGATCTTGCGTTCTTCCCGACCTACTGCGGTTCTTCGTTCAAAAACAAAGGTCTCCAGCTCGTGCTCGACGCAGTCGTCGATTACCTCCCTTCGCCAACCGACGTCAAGCCACTCCCCGAAGTGGACGCCGAGGGCAACGAAACCGGCAAGTTCGCCATCATTGACCCAAGCGCCCCGTTCCGCGGTTTGGCGTTTAAGATCATGGACGACAAGTTCGGTGCACTCACCTTCACCCGCATTTACTCGGGGACCATCAAGAAGGGCGACACCGTTCTCAATTCCTTTACCGGCAAGACAGAGCGCATCAGCCGCATGGTTGAAATGCACGCCGATGACCGCAACGAGGTCGACGTCGCCCAAGCAGGTGACATCGTCGCGATCGTCGGTTTGAAAAACGTTCAGACCGGTCATACGCTCTGCGACGAGAAAAATCCAGCCACGCTGGAGCCAATGGTGTTCCCAGATCCAGTTATCTCGATCGCCGTCGCTGCGAAGGACAAGGCCAACGCCGAAAAGCTCGCCAACGCCATCGGCAAGATGATTCAGGAAGATCCATCGTTCCGCGTCGAAACCGACGATGAAACCAACGAGATGATCCTCAAGGGCATGGGCGAGCTCCACCTCGACATCAAAATCGACATCCTCAAGCGGACCCACAAGGTCGAGGTCACCGTCGGCGCACCACAGGTCGCCTACCGCGAAACCATCACCAAGGCCATCAACGACAGCTACACCCATAAGAAGCAATCCGGCGGTTCTGGTCAGTTCGCGAAAATCGATTATACCATCGAGCCAGGCGAGCCAGGCTCCGGCTTCATCTTCGAATCGAAGGTCACCGGCGGCAGCATCCCGAAAGAATTCATCCCAGCCGTTGAAAAGGGCTTCAAAACCTGTGTTAACAAAGGACCACTCGCCGGGTACCCTTGCTTGGACTTCAAAGTCATGCTCAACGAAGGTGGTTTCCACGCCGTGGACTCCAGCAACATTGCCTTCGAAATCGCAGCCAAGGCCGCGTATCGCCAGACCATGGTCAAGTGCGCTCCGCAAATCCTTGAGCCGATGATGAAACTCGACGTCTTCGCCCCTGAGGAAAAAATTGGCGACGTCATCGGCGACCTCAATCGCCGCCGCGGCATCATCCAAGGCCAAGAGCCAACTCCAGGCGGCGTCCGCGTCAAGGCAGAGGCTCCACTGAGCGCCATGTTCGGCTACATCGGCGACCTTCGCACGATGACCTCCGGCCGTGGCCAGTTCTCGATGGAGTTCAGCCACTACGCTCCTTGTCCGAAAAACGTTTCCGACGAGGTCATCGCCAAGGCGAAGGCTCGCGAAGAAGCGCTGCGGAAATAATCGGTACCCGATCCTATCAAACCCGTTACCTGCTTCGGTGGGTGACGGGTTTTTTCGTATCGATGCTCCGCGCGCAAACGATATCGGCGGATATTGCTGGGGGCTGCAATATCCGCCGACTGTTTTTGGGATGTGGGTTGGACTCCGAAGCCGCACGAGGGGACTGTTGCTTGGAGTCTCCCACATCGGGGGCAATTCCCATGAGCCGCCGAGCGACGCCATGAGAATATGCAGGTTGAATAAAGCAGATGATGCCGATGATTTCAACTCATTTCGGATGTAAATCATGCCCAAGCGGCCAATCCGAGCTGATTGTGGGTTGAACAATGGCAGGCAATCCGCATCCTGCAGACATGCGCGACGATACTCGGCAATGGATTGAGGCCGATCTGGCTCACTGCTGGCACCCTTTCACTCGACAGACTGAGTGGTGCGACCGCGGGCATGAGCCGCTCGTGCTGGTGCGGGGCGAGGGCTCATGGCTGTGGGACTCCGAGGGAAATCGCTATTTGGATGGAAATTCGTCGATTTGGACGAACATCCACGGGCACTCGCACCCGGTGATCCAATCGGCGATCCGCGCGCAGCTGGAAAACGTCGCGCACACGTCGTTTCTCGGTTTCACGCATCCACTTGCAGCGGATCTCGCCAGTCAGCTTTGCGGTTTTTTTCCACCAAACACCTTGGAGCGGGTGTTCTTCTCGGATAATGGCTCCACCGCGATCGAGTGCGCCCTTAAGATGGCGGTGCAATATCGCCAACAGACGGGACAGCCCCAGCGCAATGGCTTTATCGCCTTCGCCAATGGCTACCACGGCGACACGCTCGGCGCGGCGTCCCTGGGTGGTGTGGATCGGTTTTTCGAGCGCTTCCGCGGGACGGGATTTCCTGTGCAGCACGCAACATCGATGGCCGACCTTGCGAACATTTCCCCCGATAACATCGCGGGGGTCGTGATCGAACCACTGATTCAAGGGGTGAATGAAATGCGCCCATGGCCTACCGGAATGCTCGGCGAGCTAAGGAATTGGTGTGACGTCAATGGATTGCACTTGATCCTCGACGAGGTCATGACTGGCTTCGGTCGCACGGGCAGCATGTTTGCGTGCCAACTTGAACAGGTGATTCCGGATTTCCTCTGCCTCGCCAAGGGTCTTACCGGTGGGTATCTGCCGCTTGCCGCGACGCTCACGACTGGGAGGGTGTATGATGCGTTCCTCGGTGGGGCAGACCGGGCGTTCTACTATGGACATAGTTACACGGCAAATCCGTTAGGTTGTGCCGCCGCGCTTGCAAGCCTCAGTCTGTTCAATTTTGAAAAAACGCTGGAACAACTCCCTGCGAAAATTGAAAGACTGAGCGCTGGATTGGCTGGACTCCAATCCCGTCATCCGCTCGTCCATGAGATTCGTCAGTGCGGTCTAATCGCTGGGATCGAACTCCGCCGACCGGATGGAAGCCATTTTCCAGTGGCCGAGCGAGTGGGTGAGTCGGTGTGTTTTTCTGCTAGGGCGTTCGGCCTGCTCACTCGGCCGATCCTCGACACGATCGTCCTCATGCCGCCTTTATCGACGACCTTGGTGGAAATCGACCATGCGGTTAGTGCATTGGATTGTGCTCTGCTAGCGATCTAACTAGGTTATCCGTCCGTTCGGTTATTTTTGATCAATCAAGCCACGCAGGCGGATGTCATTTCCGAGTTGGTAAAAATCGATCTCCTTCAATCGAAGCGACTCAGGCAGCCCTGCGCCCGCGAGGGCGGGCGACGGACCACCACAAAGCAGGGGCGCATAGTAGATCACCACCTCATCGATTAAATCCGCCTCAAACATCGCGGCTGAAAAAATCCCGCCCGCTTCGACCATTACCGTTAGCACTTCATGGTCACGCACCAAGCTGCGAAGAATTTCTGCTAGGTCGCCACGTGGGAAGATCAACGTGCGCTCCGCAGATTCATCAGTGAAAAGTGGAGCATTGCTTGGTAGCGACTCGGGGTGATCAGACACCACCACCCGCCATGGCTGCTTACGGCCCTCTAACAATTCTGGGATGCGGATCGTGAGCGCGGGTTGGTCACGGCGCACGGTTTCGCCGCTAGTCATGATGGCATCCACCGTCGAGCGAAGTTGTTGTACATCCGCGCGGGCTAGTTCTCCGGTGAGCCATTGGCCTTCGCCGGGTGGGCGGGTGATCCGACCGTCCAAGCTCATTGCCGATTTCCAAATGACCCAAGGAAGGCCCGATCTACGCACTTTAAAAAATGGTCGTAGCAGTTTTTCGGCATCGCCAGCACCAATCCCTGATTTAACCTCGATGCCGGCGGACTCCAGCAAATAGTCAGCGCGTCCAGCATGGTCTGGATTCACATCGGTGCAGGCATAAACGACCCGAGCTACCCCTGCGTCGATCAATCCTTGAGTGCAGGGTGGCGTCCGGCCATGCGTTGAACAGGGTTCCAGCGTGACATAGGCGGTCGATCCCCGCACGGCATCGTGACCGTGGTGGGCGACGGCATCCGCCAATGCTTCGCGTTCGGCATGGGGGCTGCCTGCGGCATGGTGCCAGCCTTTGCCTAGCAGAAATCCATTTTTTACGATCACCGCGCCAACCGGCGGGTTGGGTGCCGTGCGCCCCACGCCCTTGCGTGCTTCTTCGAGCGCACATTGCATCCACAAGGCATCGTCGTTCATGGCGTTGGGAATGGCTGGGGGTAGGTTTGGATTCCCTCTTGGTTGAAGCGATTGGACATGAGGGTGCGCAGATCGCTTGTGACGATCGTTGCATTGCTGGCAGCATCAAGCTCCAGCCAAAAGTAGAGACAAAAAATCATCGACCGCTCGCCAAACTCCTCGAACGTTGCGAAGGGCTTCGGGTGTTTCAAGATCAATGGGTGCTGTGCCGCCGATTCCATTAGAATTTGGATCAACTCTTCCGGCGCCGTCCCATAGGCCACAAAGACTCGCAGGTTTCGCCGAATTCGCGAGTTGCTCAGGGTCCAGTTGGTGACTCGGTTTTCCAGAAATAAAGAGTTTGGGATGATCGTTTCGACATCCTCGACGCTGCGGATGATCGATGAGCGGGTGTTGATCTCGGTGACGGTTCCGACGATGCCATCCACATCTAACACATCGCCGACTCGAACTTTGCGTTCGAAAAGAACGATGATACCGCTGATGAAATTTTTGATCAACGTCTGGGTGCCGAAGCCCAAGCCGATGGCAAGGGCACCGCCAAAAAAGGCAAAAACCGTGAGTGGTATTTTTAAAAGCGAAAGCGTGCTGATGGCCAGCAGAATGCCCACAGCCATCATCAGCCAATTCCGCAAGGTTCTCGCTTGGGCATCGGCGACGTGGCCGCGGGTGATGAGGATCTGTTGAATCCGGTTGGCGATTTTCGAAAAAATCGCGTAGGCGATGACGAAGAACAGGAGGGCACGCAGCAACATGCCCAAGGTGACTGGGATGGTCCGGGTCATGGTCTGGCCGTCCACCACCAAGTGATCTTCGAAGGTCATCAACCCGAACGACCAGATTTTCTGGATCACCCCCTGCGTGGCCGTCATGAACTTGCTGATGTGGGTGAGGATGCCCGCAGAGTTGTCTGTGAGGGAATACTCGGAGATCCAGCGTTTGATGAGTTGTTGCTGGGTTTCTAATGATTGTGAGATGCGCTCGAGTATGGCGAGCTTCTCGCTATGGGTCGCGCGCTTTTCGTTGAGGAGTTCGAAGCGTGGATCTTCGGGGCTGACTGATGCTGCACGAGACTCGAGTCCGATGAAATCGGATTGGCTGTTAGACATTTCCTGTTCGAGGACGTTTGCCCATGCTTGAATGCGATTTCCGATTTGTTCGAGCGCTTTGAGGGCATCGCTTCGACGTTGGGGCTGGGTGGCATTGATGAGATTTCTGCGGCTTTGATAGGCATCAAGCGTGAGGTTTTCCAGTTGTGGGAGGCCTTCGACCATCTCGGAAACTGATTGGAGCGAGTCCACGCGACCTTGGGCAACTTCTAACCGGAACTTGGCCAATTCGAGTGCGTTTGCATCAGCGGGTGGTGTTGCGGTTGTCAGCGCATCCAAGGCGGCTTGGGCCTTGGCGAGCGGAATTTTTGCGGCGCTGAGGCGTTTGGAGATCGCGTCAGCTTCCTTTTTGGAAGCGCGCTTGCGGTCGTCTGCGATTTTGACCAGCTTCGCGAAATCTTCGTCGCTGAAGTGGGTGTTGGCTTTGGCCAGCTTTACTTTACGGGCCAGGAGCGAGAGCTCAGCTTTGGCGTTTTCGATTCGGTCCTTGAGAGCGCGGGTTTTGTTTTCCAGTAGGCCGGAGCGTGCGGCGAGTTGGCGTGATTGAGCACGGGCCGCATCCAGCCGCCACTTTGCGTCGTCGAGCTTTTCGGGGTTAGAATTTTTAAGCTCGGTCACGCGCAGGGTCACAGTCTCTTCAGCCGCTCTGGCCTCATCCATGATCGTTTGGGCGAGCCGATCGTAATTCAGGAGGGTCGATTCGTCGGTATCGAGCTTCGACTGAGTTGCATCGCTCTCGTTGAGCAGTGCATCGAGCATGAGGATCGAATAGGGTGGAGATTCTTTGAAGCCGGTCCAAGCCTCGCGCTCGGCGCGAGCGCTTTCGCTGGCCTTGCGAAGGTCGTCTGTGGCATCGATGCTCTTTAGCCATTGAGAGGCAGTCATTACCGTGGCCTCCAACCCTCGCCGGTGATCGTCAAGTTCAGCACTGCTAACACCACTTGGGAGGATGGGTTCGGCGGTCGGCGCATCGATGTTCACCAGAGCATCCTTGGCCTCTTGAATCCACTGAGTGATTCTTGCGCGAACGATTTCTGGCGCATCGGCGGTTGGGGTGGGCGCGCTGTTTTGATCTGCGAGCCCGGATTTCAGCGGCGAGATAGGAGCAGCGTTGCTCAGCGTGAATCCGGAAAACCCGAGGCAGATGACGCAGATCCACCGAAGGCAGCGAGAGGTTTTGTGAGGGAAATTCATGGATTAATCGTAAATAGGGTGCGCAGCCACATCGACGGGGATCGTTCAGAGGTCGCCACGGACATCTTTCTCTAACTGGATTCGATCGGCGAGGTTACGTGCTTTCACGCTGTTGCGTTTGGCCCAGCGCTCGACTGCCATTTGGCGCTTTTCGGTGCGTTTTTTGAGTGCAGCGATTTCGTTTTCGAGGTTGAGGAAATTCTCGTATCGCGCGAGGTCGAGGGTTCCGCCTTCGACGGCGGCACGGATTGCGCACTTGGCATCGGTGCGATGGCTGCAGTCTGAAAATTTGCATTCAGCGGAGAGTGAATCTACATCGGCAAAGCTATCGCGCAGGGTTGTTTCATCCGTCCACATCTGGATTTCGCGCATTCCGGGATTGTCGATGAGTAACCCGGTTCCGGGCAGCGGCACGAGTTCGCGAGATGTCGTGGTATGGCGGCCTTTTCCGGTGATTTCATTGCACTCGCTCGTCCATTGCCACTCGTCGCCGTAGAGTTGGTTGACCAAGGTGGATTTTCCCACGCCGCTTGATCCCACCACGCACATGGTGATGCCTTTTTTGAGGAACTTTTTGAGGACCTTCAGTCCATCGCCATTGAGGGCGCTGGTCACGTGGACGCTCGCTCCATCCCAGAGCGCGGCGATTTCTGCGGCGGCCCGTTCGCTTTGTTCTTTGGGGAAGAGATCGGCCTTGTTGATCAGCACCACGGCTTTGGCTCCGCTGCGTCCGATCAGCATGAAATAGCGCTCCATCCGGCGGATGTTGAAATCGGAACCAGCATCGGTGACGACGGCGACGTAGTCGATGTTTGCGCCGATGACTTGGGCTTGCGAGCTGTTGCCGGGCATTTTCCGGGAAAAACAGGTGCGGCGAGGCAGTATTGCTCGGATCACGGAAGGCTGGTTTTCATCGCCAAGCTCGACCATCACCCAGTCGCCGACCGAAGGTAGATCGGCATCGCATGCGGCTTCGTGCCAGACGCGGCCGCAGAGGATTACATCGATTTCCTTACCACCTTTCAAGAAGGCGCCGTAATTGATCACCGTTTCACGAATCAAGCGTGCAGGAACCCAGCCTTTGCCGCGATACGTTGTGCAGGCCGCTTCCAAGTCCTTGTTCCATCCCAGCTCTGTCAGTGTCATGCCGGCGAAGTTTACCGATTCGAGATCCAGTGTCGATACTCACCTTGCGGTGCGACCTGCTTCAGAAGCGTTCAAAAAAAGAAAGCCTCCCCGAGTGATCGGGGAGGCTCCGGGGGGAATTGAGGTTGGGTTAGAGTTAGAATTTCAAGTTTGCGCCTAGCAAGAAGCCAGCGAGGCCGACGTTTTCACTATCGCTGAACGATCCGCTCGCAAAGCCACCACTGAGGCCGGCCCAATATTGGCCTTCTACCCCTGCGCGAATATTGGCGGCAGTCGCCCCCATGACAAAGTCGTACTGCAGTCCAAAGCCCACTTCGGTGATCGATGCGACACTGTCTTCGCTATATTGATCATTGAGCGTTAGTGTACCATCGACCGTGGAGGTTTGGCTGTAGTCGGTATTGCCGAATACAATCGCTTGTTTTGCAACCCCGTACATCGATAGGTTGTTGCCAAAGGATCGGTTGCCATCCAATCCGACAACGATGCCATAGCCGTTGAATTCATGTCTCTGGCGGCCAAGAGTTTCGGTCACGGACAAGGTGGTATCATTCGAATTTTCCTCAAATTTTGCCCAACGAAGTCCAACGTAGGGGGATAGCACCAGTTGTTCCGATGGTCTGAAATGTTGGCCTACCACCCAGTCGCCCGACTGAGCTTGCATATCACCATCGAATTGGGTTGGAACAGTCTCGGGTGCGACGATTAGGTTTTCATTCACTGTCGTCGTGTCGTAGTGGAAGTATGACATTTTCGTGAAGAAACAGTCGCTGAAATCGTAACCGGCATTGATCCGGTATGCGAAATCGTAACCACGTTCTGTATACAATCCTTCCGATTGGAAGGGGCGAAGGGCGAGTGCGTCAAATCCGAATGTCCATCCAGCGACGCAGTCAGACTGCGGCGCGGTGCTTGTCGGGGCGGAGACACCTGCAAATAGCGGTGCCGATGTCAGCAATAATGTTAATGCATGCAGTTTCATAGCATTTCGGGTATACAACAGTTTTGTATTCATGGTCAATCTATTAATGATAGTTGATGTAAAAAATTATCTTTCTTATACGTTATGAGGAATTCTTGATAATCTTGTGATTAAGAATGCTGGTGTTTTTGATAATTCGTTAGCGTGGGTACTCCATTTTTCTGAGTTTTGAAACCACGGTCGATCTGCGCAGATTATTTAGGCTTTCCGTAAATGAGTTCAGTGTTTATCACTCCTTTTGTGGATCACGGTATTCAAGAACGTCTCAATGAATTCATTTCGCGGAAAGGACTGCGCCGGACGAGTCAGCGCAATGCCATCGTTTCAGCTGCTTTTTCGCGTGAAGAACATTTCACGGCGGATGAGCTTTTTGACCGGGTACGAAAAGTGGATGCTGAGACTTCTCGCGCGACGGTTTACCGGACCCTGAGTCTCCTGGTGGAGGCGAATTTGCTGCGGGAGGTCGACCTTGGTGACAATCAGACGACCTACGATCCCAACTTTGTTGATAAGCCCTCGCACAATCATTTGGTCTGCATTGACTGTGGGCGGGTGGTGGAATTTGAAGACTCGCACCTCGATCTCCTCAACGATTGCGTCACGCGCAGGTTGGGATTTAAGCCGGTGAGGCAATCGATTCGGATCGAGGCGAACTGCGAGCAGCTTCGTCTCAAGGGGCGCTGTCCGAACCTCATTGCAACTCGCTTGACGGGCAAGAGATTGCGGAAAAAGCGCTAGCCGGTGGCGGTTATTTGGTCTGGCGCCTAAATTCTTGCGATTTCCTGAGGGTTTCTGAACAATTTTGCTCCAGGGCTGCGTACGAGTGAAGATTTTGAAATAATGAGTAGGATTCGTCCTCGGTTTGAGGAAAATCACTCTCGCTAACGAAAACCCAACATCTACCATGCAAATGAACTCACGCCGCAGTTTCATCAAATCCGCCGCAGCGCTCGCGGGCAGTGCACTGGCGCCGAACCTTCTGCTCGGGCAGAAAGACGCACTGAAACAACTCAATGTGGCCGTCATCGGCTGCAGCGGCAGAGGTTTTAGCGACCTGCAAGAGATCGCGCCTGGCAATCATATTTCGTTTTTGTGCGACATCGACCAGGGCCGTGCGAAGCGGGCGATGGATGCTTTCCCCCAAGCCAAATATTTCTCGGATTACCGTGAGATGTTCGCATCGGTGGCGGATCAGATCGATGTGGTCACCGTCAGTACGCCAGACCACATGCACTTTCCGATTGCGGTTGAGGCGATCCGTCTCGGCAAGCCGGTCATGGTGCAGAAGCCGCTTTGCAACAATCTCTGGGAAGCGCGTGCGTTGGCGAACTACGCTAAGGAAAAAAATGTTCTGACGGTGATGGGCAATCAGGGGGCGACGCTTGAAGGCACACGGATTCTGCGGGAGTGGATTGAATCTGGGGTCATTGGCGAGGTGACCGAGGTCCACTACTGGACGAATCGGCCGATTTGGCCGCAGGGCGTGGGGTTGCAATTTCCGGCGCAGCCTGTACCACCTGGGATAAATTGGGACGTTTGGCAGGGTACGGTCGCGACTGAGCGCCCTTACAACCCCGGCATCCACCCATTTAAGTGGCGGGGCTTCTGGGACTATGGCTGCGGGGCTCTGGGTGACATCGGGTGCCACAGTTTCAATTCGGCATTCTGGGCGCTTGATTTAAATGGGGATTTCGTGGTCGAGGCGAGCAAGGTCGCAGAGTTTGATGATGTCATTGCTCCGCTGCGGTCGACGCTGATTTATCAATTCCCTGCGAAGGGTAAGAGGGGGGCGGTCAAGGTGGTTTGGCAAGACGGGGTGAATGACCCGAACACCGACAAGGAATTCGTTCGCCCGCCAGGCATTCCAGCGGACCTCGAGCTCAACAGCGATTTTGGACAAGTGTTTGTGGGCACCAAGGGCGTGCTGTTTGTCAATGACGCTTACTGCGGCACGTCGCCGAAGGTTTTTCCGGAAAGTCTCATGCAAGAAGCACGGAAGACTCCGAAGGTCTATCCCCGCGTCACGGGCGGTCCAACCCAAGAGCTTTGCCGAGCCATCCGAGGCGATGGGCCGAAGCCAGTTTCAAACTTTGTCGATCACGCGGGGCCGCTCACTGAGATGGTGCTCGTCGGCAACCTAGCAGTCCGCCTCGGCAAGAGGATCGACTGGGATATGAAAAAGATTGACGCTCGGGGGCTTCCTGAGGTGCAGTCGATGATCAAGCGCAAGTACCGTGCTGGGTGGGAACCCAAGCTCGTCTAAGCTTGGATGCAAGTCGCAGTGCTCTACTATCCCTAGAGCACAAAATTAAAAACCTATTTTTAGTCTAACTGAAATCAATCGAACATGAGCAACGAATCCTCCTGCGAAACGAACCAACTTGCCTTCACTTATGGGGCGCTTCTTTTACGAATTTGGCTGGGTGTACGCTCCGTACAGACGGGTATTGAAAAATTCGCGGGTAGTGCCGCGTCCGATCAAGCCGTAAAAATCGATGGCGCGGTCAATTCCTACGGGCTTACCTCAGGTGGCTCGGTGAAACATTACGCGCTGGAGAACTATCATGGGGTGCCCGAGGCGTTGATGTCGAAGTTCACTGCGGAGCCTTTGATGCTGAAGGTCGCTTTGCCGCTTTATGACAAGGTGCTTGGCCCATCACTTTTGGTGTTAGGCGTCGCGATCTTGCTCGGGATCGCCAGCCGGACATCGCTTTTTCTGCTCGGCTTGCTTTACACCAGCCTGACGTGGGGCCTCATTCTCATTAAACAGGACGAGGGAGTCTCTTGGCTCGGTGTCCACATGATCCTCGTGGTGATGGCGCTTGCGTTGTCCAATCACAATCGTTTCACCCTCCTCAAAAAGTGGTAATCGCATGACTCCGTCACTCACTCCGCTCAATCGCAGGGATTTCCTGTCAAAAACCGCAGCTGGCATCGGCGCTGGCTTGGTGCTCGGTGCTCCACGGACCGCCCATGCGGCGACCGACGCGACCGATAAGATTCACGTGGCGCTCGTTGGCGCCGGCAAGCAGGGGCGCGTCTTGTTTGAAGCGATGTCGAATATCCCGGGACTTCACTTCCAAGCGATCTGCGACATTTGGGACTACAATCGCCAAGGTGGCATCGCCAAGGTGCGCGCGTTTCAAGGCCACACGCCCAAGGGCTACTCGGACATCGATGAAATGCTCGCGACGGAGAAGGGGCTCGATGCGGTCATCATCTCTACCCCTGATTTCTGGCATTCGCCTCATACGGTGAAATGCCTTGAGGCGGGTCTGAATGTGTATTGCGAGAAGATGATGTCGGACACCATCGACGGAGCGCGGGCGATGGTCCATGCGATGGAAAAATCGGGCAAGCTTTGCCAAATCGGTCACCAGCGTCGCAGCAACCCACGCTACCGTTACGTCCTCGACCAACTCATCAATGGTAGCAAAATCTGTGGCCAGATCGTGAATGTGAACGGCCAGTGGAACCGCGCGGTCAACTCCTCCCAGGACATCGGCTTCAACCCGAAGCTGACGATCAAGCAAGATATTCTCACGAAATACGGGTTCAGGGACATGCAGCAATTCATGAATTGGCGCACCTACCGTGACCTCTCGGGCGGACCGATCTCCGATCTCGGCGCCCACCAGATTGACATTTTCAATTGGTTCCTCGGAGTGCCGCCGAAGTCGGTCTTTGCATCGGGCGGGCATGATTTTTTCAAAAATCGCGAGCACTTCGACAACGTCATGGCCATATTCGACTATGACACGCCGCAGGGGGGTGTCCGTGCGTTTTATCAAGTCCTCACAACCACCAGCGCGGGTGGCGGGTATTATGAGAGCTTCATGGGAACCCAGGGCAACATCCGGATTTCCGAGCAGACCGCATACACCAGCATTTATCGGGAAGACAGTGCGCCTTCATGGGACTCGCTGGTCAGCCGTGGATTCTTGAAAAAGCAGCCTGCGCCTCCAAAGCCCGAGCCTGCGCCGGGTGCGATCGCATCCTATGAGTCGGCCGCAGCTGAGGCTTTCGAGCTTCCGGGCGACCTCAGCAAGCCACCGCACCAGCCGCATTTGGAAAACTTCTTTGCCGCAGTCCGAGGGCAGGCTACTCTCACTTGCGACGCCCGTCACGCCTTCGAGAGTGAGGCACCCATTTACTGGGTGAATCCTTCCGCTCTGAGCCGCCAGCCCATCGAATTTACCGCCCAACACCTCACCGTATGAAACTCAATATCACCGCCCACGCCATTTTTGCAGCCTCCGTTTTTACACTCTCGAGTTGCGGCAAGAAATCGGACTCTACCTCAGACGCAGCGGGATCAGCACCCGCACCAGCCGCTTCAACTGGAACAGTCGGTGGCGTGCCACTCGCTACCGATCTCCCTCCAGAACTGATTGAAGGCACGCCGAAGCCGATGAAGGTTCCGAACCTCGTCCAAGCGCCGACGCAAGCCCCCGAGTTCCGCGTTCCCGAAGGCACCGTCCTGCTTTCAAAGGGCAAGAAGGCGACGAGCAGCGATGAGAACCCGATCATTGGCGACCTCACCCTCATCACCGACGGAGACAAGGCGGCGGGCGAGGGCTACTTTGTCGAGTTGTTAGATGGGAAGCAGTGGGTACAGATCGATCTGGAAAAGAGCGACACGCTCTCGGCCGTGTGGGTCTGGCATTTTCACTCGCAGAAGCGGGCATATCACGATGTGGTCATTCAAATTTCCGACGATGCGGAGTTTAAGGCCGGCGTCACTACCATCTACAACAACGACTACGACAACTCCTCCGAACTCGGCAAAGGCACGGACAATCCTTATGTCGAATCCCGCTACGGTCTCATCGCCGATGCCAAGGGCATCAAGGGCCGCTATGTGCGCCTTTACAGCAAGGGCAACACGTCGAACGAAATGAACCACTACATCGAGGTGGAAGTGTTCGGGAAGGGATCGTGATGGGTGCTGTCCGCGGCAAAAGCGGGCGAGTTGCGAGTGATGCAGAACTCGGTTTGAGTGTGAAGGCTGGAGAATTCACGAAAGGGGTAGGGTAATCCTTGCGGTCTCGGGTCGCGCCGTTTAATCAGTTGGCATGCAAGATGAAGTTCGTGCGTTGTTGATTCTCCAAGACCGTGACCGCCGGTTGTTGGCTTTGGCCAAGGACCTTTTGAAATTGCCCCAAGACGAAACTCGGGCCAAGGCCAAGCTGGCAGGGGATGAGGCGGCCGTCGCCAAGGCTCATCAGGCACTGCTCGACTGCGAACTGCGGGTGAAAAAGATCGAGCTGGATGCTGAAACGCGTCGCACGACGATCAAACGCCTCAAGTTGCAGCAATTTGAGACCCGCAAAAACGAGGAGTTTGTGGCACTCGGGCATGAAATCATGCGCTACGAGAAGGATTTGGACGAATTCGAGACCCAAGAACTTGTTGCAATGGAAGAGGTGGACGGATTTCGTGCCAAGCTGAAAGCGGCCGAAGCTGCCCTTGTCCACACCCGAACGCTGGTGGAGGAGGATTTGGCATCCATCGCCCAGCGGCACGCAAAGATGGAGGCTGATCGTGCTGAAGTCTCAGTGGAACGGGAGAAACTGGCGCTTGATGTGCCCGAGAGTTTGATTCCGCTGTACCTGCGACTGATGAAGATCAAAGACGGCGTGGCGGTTGCGCCGATGCGGCAGGGTAAATGTGGTGGTTGCCACATGAAGCTGATCGCCTCCACGGTGATGAAGGTGACGTCCGGACGGGAAATCGCTCAGTGTGAGGACTGCGGGCGGATTTTGTACGCAGATGACTGAAGATTTGATGTTGTAATTTTTCACCGCGGTATGATCCTCAGCGGTGTGAGAGATCGTTACCGACTCCGATTTTTTGTGGTATGTGCGTTCTTGCTCGTGGGGGTCGCGCGAGGTCAGGACAACTTGGGAGACCTCTTGGCGCAGCCTGGCACTGACCTTTCAGATCCTATTTCACGGGATCGAGTCACCACGAGGATGCGCGAAATCAGTGGGCTGAAACGGCAGAGCGCTAGGGATCGTGCGACGCAGAGAGGCCTGCCACTGCGGATCATGCGACCCAACGGAGTCACCCAAGAAATTGCTGATTTCGAGGGGGAAAAGCCCATCTATTTCACCACCCACAATGCGAATGCGTCGATTTCCACTGGAGTAACCATTGTAAGAACCGGATACCAGCTCGACGGAACTGGCGTCACGATTGGATTGTGGGATGGTGGGTCTGGTCGTTCGACTCACCAAGAATTTGGCACTCGCTTGTCGGTGATGGATGGGGCTGCTTCGATCGACCATGCGACCCATGTCGCGGGCACCTTGATCGCTTCAGGGGTCGTGGCGAACGCCAAGGGGATGTCTCCGGGAGCCATTGTGAACAGTTATGATTGGAACTCAGATAGCACTGAGATGACCTTGCGTGGAGCCTCCGCGCCCAATCAGGCAGGCAAGATTTACCTCTCGAATCACAGCTATGGATACATCAGCGGTTGGAATTATGTGAACAATGGCACGCGGGTTTGGGAATGGTATGGTGAGGGTACCACCTCAACGAGTATTGACCAAGATTTCGGTAAATATAACACCTACGCCCGCGATGAAGATGCACTCGCCTTTGCGGCACCTTACTATTTGATTTTTCGCAGTGCTGGTAATGATCGAGTCGACAGTCCAAGTGCGGGGCAAACGGTATCACTCACCCCGGGTGGCACATCGGTGGTGACCTATGATACTGCGCTCCACCCGAATGGTGATGGGAACTATCGGAGTGGGTTCGAAACCATCGCCAACGATGCATTGGCAAAAAATGTGATGACCATCGGTTCGGCCAGCGACGCAGTGACCAATGGATTACGCGATCCCAACAAAGCGGATTCTAGCTCTTTCTCGTCGTGGGGACCCACCGATGATGGGCGCATCAAGCCCGACCTCGTCGCCAATGGTGACGGGCTGTACTCGTCGACGAACGCAAGCAATAATTCCTACGACACGTATAGTGGAACGAGTATGGCATCGCCGAACGCCGTGGGCTCAACGGCATTGCTCATTCAGCAGTACACGAGCCTATTCCCTGGGCAAGCGATGCGAGCCAGCACGCTCAAAGGCTTGTTGATTCATACTGCCGATGATCGGGGAAACGTTGGCCCCGATTACAAATACGGTTGGGGCTTGATCAATGTAAAAGTGGCGGCGGATTTGATTGCAGACCACGCGAGTTTTTCGAGCAAACAGTACATTACCGAAAATCAACTCAACGCCTCGACCGTTTCGCGGACCCAATCGTTCATCTGGGATGGTGTATCATCGATTCGCGCCACGCTTTCATGGACGGATCCTGCGGGTACTGCGACGACCACTTCAGATTCAAGAACGGTCCGCCTTGTCAATAATCTGAATCTTAAGATCGTCGCTCCCAACGGAACGATTTTTTACCCCTATGTGATGCCGTTCGTCTCAGCCCCTTCGGCGGCTACGATGGATTCCCCAGCCACCACGGGCGTCAATAACACCGACAACGTTGAGCAGGTCAGTATTTCAGCCCCATCCGCTGCAGGAGCTTATCAGGCAGTGGTTTCGTTTTCTGGCACGCTCGCCAACAATCTTCAGAATTATTCTCTCATCCTTTCTGGAAGCTCTGCCGATTTAGCTCCACCTCCTCCGATTTCATTGAGTGGGATCAGCCCAGCAAGCGGAATGTCAGGCAACGTCACGGTTGATCTAACAGGGTCAGGTTTTCTCGCTGGATCGGTCATCAAGCTCAAGCGTGTTGGCCAAACGGATATTGTTGGAACGAGTGTTCAGTTGATTGGTAGTTCATTGCGATGCCAATTCAACCTCACGGGGGCTGCTGCTGGTCTCTGGGATGTGGTGGGTACGAATCCTGATCTTTCCACATCGACCCTGACTGCGGGCTTCTCCGTTTTGGCAGCGATCTGGAATGAGAATTTTGATTCAAACCCCGTCGGTTGGACATCTCTAACCACTACAGGTTCCAATAGTTGGTCTCTTGTGAATTCGGTGAGTTACTCGCCCACAAGCTCTTATTTTGCTGCTGGCCCCGCGAGCAGATCGACCGTCAATCTGACATCGCCGATCATTGCAATCCCTTCATTGGCGACAAACCTGCAACTCAGTTTCTGGCATAGTTACGATCTTCAATACAGGAGAGACGGTGGGAGGTTAGAGTTTTCGGTTGCTGGCGGAACCTGGTTCGATGTCACGGATGCAGGCTCAGGTGCTTCATTTGCCAGCAATGGCTATGGGTCTACGATTAGTAGTGGCAGCAATGATTTTAACGGCAAACTTGCCTGGAGTGGAAACAGCAACGGCTATATCAAATCCACGGTAAACTTAACTGATGCGGCAAAGTATGCGGGTAAAAATCTGCAAATACGCTGGCGACTTGCCACCAATGGCGCAACAGCCAGTACGGGCTGGAGTATCGACAGCATTGCATTGACTGGAAGTGGTGACTTCACGAATCAAGCGCCTGCAATTTCCACGGCTGCGACCGGCAATTCTGGAGAAACCGTGACGGATCCGGATGGTACGGTTTATCAGATCGTGCGAAGTAGCTCACTCGGTCTCGCCGTGGGTGCGAGTGATAACGGTGGCGAGAGTTTGCTTACCTACACATGGAGCCTTTCGAGTGGCCTCGGAGCAACGGTTTCGTTTTCAGTGAATGGAACCAATGCCGCAAAGTCGACGGTGGTGAGTTTTTCAGAAGCTGGGGATTATGATCTAACGGTTTCGATTCGTGATGTTCCGGGGCTTGTTTCGAGTTCGTTGGTCCATGTGCGCGTGTTGCAGACAGCATCAGAGGTGCGGGTAAGCCCCGGCAGTGCTAGCCTAAGAGTGGGTGCAACTCAAACGTTCAGTGCGGCAACGCTTGATCAGTTCGGGTTGGCACTGGCGGTTCAGCCAACTGGGTTCAGTTGGTTGGTCAATGGTGGTGGCAGCATCAACTCATCAGGTGTTTTTGCTGCGAACGCTGCGGGTGGTCCATTTGTCATCACGGCCTCGGGTGGTGGCTTATCGAATACGGCTTTAGTAACGGTTCTGCCGGGACTTGCCACGGTGGCCCTTGGAAATCTAACGGCGACTTATGATGGAACGGCGAAGGTGGTTTCTGCGAGCACCACGCCGAGCGGGCTGGCGGTGGCACTGACGTACAATGGAACTTCGACCGTGCCAGTGAATGCCGGAACTTATGCGGTGGTGGGAACGATCACCGATGCCAACTATCAAGGCACTGGCTCGGGTGAACTATTGATTGGCAAAGCAACTCCCACCTGGGTTTCGGTTCCGGTCGCCTCGGAGCTCGTGTATGGTCAGCCGCTGTCCAGTGCGTTGCTGAGCGGTGGGGAGGCCTCGGTCGCTGGAAGCTTTGCGTTTGCCGATCCTTCGCGGGTTCCAAGTGCGGGCACGGCGGATCAGACGGTGGTCTTCACGCCATCGTCTAACAACTACGAGTCGATTGGCCGCGACATCAGCGTGACGGTGGGAAAAGCGTCGGCCACGGTGGCCCTTGGAAATCTAACGGCGACTTATGATGGAACGGCGAAGGTGGTTTCTGCGAGCACCACGCCGAGCGGGCTGGCGGTGGCGTTGACTTACAATGGAACC
>JARWZU010000086.1 GCA_029866215.1 Akkermansiaceae bacterium | reverse complement strand
AGGCTTCACTGGAGCCGCTGCTGACGCGACCGGTGTTGATGGCTTTTTTGCCGCTTCTGTCTTGGCAGGGGCCTTGGCAGGAGCCTTGGCAGGAGCCTTGGCAGGAGCCTTGGCAGGAGCCTTGGCAGGAGCCTTGGCAGGAGCCTTGGCGGGAGCTTTGGCGGGAGCTTTGGCGGGAGCTTTGGCGGGAGCTTTGGCAGGGGCTTTGGCAGGGGCTTTGGCAGGGGCTTTGGCAGGGGCTTTGGCTGGGGCTTTGGCAGGAGCTTTGGCAGGAGCTTTGGCAGGAGCTTTGGCGGGAGCTTTGGCGGGAGCTTTGGCGGGAGCCTTGGCGGGAGCTTTGGCAGGAGCCTTGGCGGGAGCCTTTTTGCTGGCCGATGCCGTGGAGGGTGACTTTGCCTTCGGTTTTTGCGCCTTTGCCGCGGCTGGGCTAACAGCTTTTGACGAGGTTTTTGGCTTAGGTTTCGCGGTGTTTGGCTTGGAAGACGATTTGGAAGAAGGCATGGAGTGGAGCGATTGGATCAAGAATTAGGATATATTTCACCTAGCCTATGGGCACGGTGAAAATTCACAGGCGAGGCGGAATCAAAAGGCACAGGGCTAACACGTCAAGACCTTTCTCTCGATTCGGATCATCAAGCAATCCAAGGAAATTCCGGAACTCCACGAGTCAGCTGTATCCCTTAAGATAAAATTTCGATTGTTGCAAGAAATGATCGTTCGCACGGTTTATCGGATTTGGGAGTTTCAAATCTTCGGGAACCCCTTATCGTTGAGCGACACCATGATTATTCTAACGAACAGAGCCATTGAAGAGCTTGGTAAACTCCTCGCTACCCGGGCAAAATCGCCAGAATCCGGCCTTCGGCTTGCAGTTCGGCGCGGGGGCTGCGCGGGATGGCAATACGAGATGATGGTGGCCGATCCCGAGGACGGGGATGAGATCGTCCAGTCGGGTGCGGCTCGGGTGATCGTGGCGGCTGACAGCCTCGACCGGTTGCGCGGGTGTGAAGTCGATTTTTCGGATGACCTCACGGACGCGGGATTCAAGATTCACAATCCGCAAGCTTCGCGGTCCTGTGGCTGTGGAACCTCATTTGAGACCGCTGAGGCAGTTGGGGAAAGCGTTTCCGACGGCGAGGCTTGCGGCACCAATTAACATCGCCGTGGCTCGTTCTAACGAAGAATTTGTCGCACGGCGACCCGCCTATTTCTGGTGGTTGTTGGCAAATGCGTTGGCGCTGTGCTTTGCTGTCCTGAGTTGGGCCATCTGCCTGAATGTGTTTGGAAGTCCAGAATTGCCACGCAATTATGAAATCTTAAGTAAGGTTGGCCGGGCACCGGTGTTGCATCGCTACACCGTCCTTGATGCACCCAATGGAGTGGGTCTCGCGCCGAAGGAGCTTTACCGCAAGTATTTCGGATATTCGGAGCAGCAACTCGCTAAGGCAAATGGGTTGCTCATGCGGAATTATCTTACGAACTTTGGGGAACCTCAATTGCTCACCTACATCGAGGGGGACTATCAGATCGGTCCGGTTCGGAAGTTGAGTGCAACGGATTTCCTTGATCCAGGAATCGTCTTGCAGGCGCAGGCGCTCGTGAAGCCGGATGATTTCACCAAGCCCGTGCCATACCCGCTTTTTATTGAGTATGTTTTTCCAACGCGCCAGGCGGACTCAGCCGCGCGCTTCAGCGCCGGAGATATTCTGAGTGTGAAGAAGAATCCTAACTGCGCGGCCGTGATCCACGTCTCAAAGATCGCCCATGGTGATGAGTCCGCTTTACTCCTCACAGTGATTCCAATCGCCTACGGACCCTATCAGATTGGTAATTTAGGCTCATTTGAAATCGACCCTCCGGTGAAGGTTCGCCCAGGGTGTCGTTTCCCAATCTTGCGCAACTGAATGTCTGTTGGTGAAGGGGGCACCCGCTCCAACAGGACTCCATGGCGCTCTAATCACCGCTACATGAAAGAAAGCTCAGAAAAAATATCCATACGTGCCGTATTTGGACCGGTTGAGCCATACGCGGGTGTAAAAGGATAAATTCCGCATGCTATTTATTAGAACTGTTATGGCAGAGAATGAAGATCTTACGTCACCCACTTAGGTTCGTAGTCGCCGCAACTTTGATTCTGGCGGTGTCGCTGTGTGTTTTGTTCACAGCCGTGATTTTTGGGGCATTCGACACGGTGGAAAACAGTTATCAGACGAAGGAGGATGCTAAAGCGGATCGTCTTTTTGAGCGAGGATGGCTTCCCGGCATCATTCCAAATAGCTCATCGGATATAAAGGTAAGCAGCAATCTCGACATCAACACTTCTTGCGGATCGTTTAACTTTAACCCAAAAGAGCTCGACGAGTTTGTGCGGAGCATCAAGGCAACTACGGAACAAGACACTCGTTTGATGGGAGAATACCCTAGAATGAAGTTTTTAAGTGATCGCGGGTATGTGAGCCTGTATTACCGCTACAATGGAACCGTTTGGCGATTCTTCATCCATCCTGATCATGGGCATTGCGAGTATTGGGCGCACAATATCTGACTGAAAAAGAAGCATGATAAGTCGGCTCATCCAACGGCGGGGATCGGCCCAATTTGAATGAGGGTTTCCCTCCCTGCTGCCATTCAATTTCCCACACCAAGTGAAGTGATCCCCACCGCTGGGGGATCATTTTTCGGACTCAGGGGGAAAATCCCTTACTCTATGGGATCGGAGCCCGGCTGCTGGGGCTCCCTAGCCCGGACGATGGGGTTCCCTTGCCCGAACGACCGGGTTCCCTTGCCCGAACGACCGGGTTCCATAGCCCGAACGACGGGGTTCCATAGCCCGGATGATGGGGCTCCCCAGCCCGGACGATGGGGCTCCCTAGCCCGGACGATGGGGTTCCCTAGCCCGGACGATGGGGTTCCATAGCCCGGACGATGGGGCTCCCTAGCCCGGACGATGGGGCTCCCTAGCCCGGACGACGGGGCTCCCTAGCCTGGACGATGGGGCTCCTTAGCCCGGACGACGGGGCTCCTTAGCCCGGACGATGGGGCTCCTTAGCCCGGACGACGGGGCTCCTTAGCGCGGACGACGGGGCTCCCAAGCCCGGACGACGGGGCTCCCTAGCTCGGTCGATGGGGCTCCTTAGCCCGGACGATGGGGCTCCTTAGCCCGGACGACGGGGCTCCTCAGCCCGGACAATGGAGCTCCCAAACCCGGCCGATGGTGCAGGGAAGCCCGGAGCGCCGGGCGCGGAGCCTCAGCACCGGAGCAGAATAGCCCGGTCGACCGGGCTCGATGGCGCAGCCGCCCGAACCACACGCCCCACACCGGATCTCGCAACGCGGCGGCGGAGCGTTCCAACGTGGCACGGCCTCCCCACCTGACCTGTAAATTCATGAAACCTCCGCCATTACTGGGTTTGGTTTTGACATGAATTTTGCAAAATCATTGGATTTCAGACGTCAGTCATCTGACGCCTTCCGCTTCCTCTCGTCCGAGCCGCCAAGCCGGTTCGTTCCATATGCCATGCATCCTCCCGCAAACTACCTCCATCGATCAGCATTCCTCCAAATGAGTCAAATTCATCTTCTCTCGGTGTCCCCTCGATTTCAACTAATCACTTCTTTCGTGGCCACAGAACCAGCGATCATGACCGGAATTCCCAAGAGTGCGCCTTCCGGGGCTGCCTTTGTTCTGAAACAACCGCGCGTGACTGTTCCAGGTAAAATGCCGCGCGTGACTCAATAATACTGTTATCCCAAAAAATGGACGCCGAAGAATGGAGCAATAGATGCAAGAACGTCGCTCTGGCGATGGCCAAGGCAGTCCGACCATATCTTACCCCGATCTCAGCAGAAGTTGAGGCTGACTGGGGTGAATTGGTTGGCAGCGGTGCATATGTTTCTTACAACGACGATGTATTCGTATTTACGAATGCTCACGTGCTATCAGCCCTTAAAGGGAGAAGGGGAGGCCACTATCTTAAAAATTCAGGCGAAGACGGCGAGTCCGCTGCGGTTGTCGCCCTCGAAAAGCCATTCGGGATTTTGACATCACCTTCCGACACCGCGGTGGTGAAGGTTTCCCCAAAAGCTTGGACAGAGGAAGGCAAGGCGTCATCTGCGATTCCGTTCTCTCGATTCGCTGGCACCCATGCTCCGGTAGATCGGGAGCTTCTTTTCTTTATTGGATTCTCGGGCGAACGCTCAAAGCCACTCTACGGAACTCTTTTCACTACGGGAACCCCCTACACGTCACAGGAACCAGAGGGAGCCAAAGTGCCCGATTTCCCGGAGCATGAGTTTCATGTTCTTTATCCAATTGGCCTAATTGGGGATCTTGGCGAAGAGCAGAAGGGAGCCCCCTTGCCTCCTGGGTTCAGCGGATCCCTCGTATGGAATACAAGATACGTCGAGAGCATACAGAACGGCACCGAGTGGACGCCGGAGGACGCGGTGGTGACGGGGATATTGAAGAGGTGGATAGAGAAGGAAGAACTTCTTACCGCAGCTAGAGTCGAACGAACTGGATTTCGTGGGCTATGCGATGCAATCAAACGGGGATAACAAGCCGCGTCATGACAACCTCTACCAGCTGCCCTGTTTCAATGGTTTTCAGTAACTCCAACCTTCAACCCGTGATCGACGTGCGCCCTCGCTGGTAGAGGTGCATGCGCTCATCGTTCGGCAGAAAAACAGAGCGTCGAAATGCTGCAATTAACCGAGTCTTCACCATGACCAAGCAAGCTGCCTTATTGACCGTACAAATTTAATGAAAGAGGATTCACAAATCTACTTCGCTTTAGTCGCGCATGTCGAAGGCTTGCACTTTGAGCCTCATAAGCCGGAGGGAATTGAGTTTGTCCCTAGCAGTGATTGTGATCTTCGTTTTCTCCTTAAGACCAGAGATCCTGAAGATGACGGATCGGGGCACCGTATGGGTCTTGAGTGCAAGGTTTGCGCGACCTATCCAGCCACTTCGGATCAGGCCCATTTTGTCGGCGCATACAACAATCAATTGCTAGTCCGAGTCGCCGACGGCATCAAGCTTCCATTGCTGTCGGGAGGAAAGACCTTGATTGCAGCGGACGGAGCCTTTGCAAAGAACTATCACCCACGAAGATACCTCTGCCCCGCAGACATCTTGGAACTGATCCGACGGGTAGAAGGGGAGCTGAGTTTGAAAGCTGATCGACTCCTGAAGTTGCTACGCTGGAGGCAAGGATTTGACGCCCCGGGAGAGATGATCACTCACCGATCACTCTATTGGAGGGTGGCCGAAGGCGATTACCCTCTTGCTCCATTAGATGGTGGAGATTCAAAGGAGTTTGAGGTTCCTGCAATGTTTGGAATCCATTGGGGGGAGCAATACAAAGATGAATTAGATGATCTTTGGGCCGAACGCGACCAAACGGAACCTCTGGGGCATGCACTACTACGGGAGGCCGCCACTCTTTCCTCAGACTCACCTCGAAGTGCGATTCTGATCATGACCGCAGCGCTAGAAACCGCCACAAAAATGCATATCAGCAAAATTGCTACTGATACATCATGGTTGATGGAGGAGGTTGCTTCGCCTCCCATATTCAAGATTCTCCGAGACTACATTCCCAAGTTGCACGCATCCAAGGGGCGCAACATGGACTTTTGGGAGGAGATTAAGCCGTTGATAAAAAAATCGCAAAAGCTTGTGGAGATTCGTAATAAGGTGGCGCACACGGGTCGAATCCCTGACGACGCTGGTCAGATCCAAGACCATTTCGGAGTTGTCGCGGATCTGCTGTACGTTCTTGATGTGCTCGCTGGTCACGAATGGGCAAAATCGCTTGTGAGTCACTCTTTGCGAAAATCGCTCGGTTGGCCGCCTCCTAAGGAAGGCCGGATGACAATGAAGATTAAGGTCGGGTAGGCCAATAGAGCATGCACGCCAACAGAATCAATAGCCGAACAAGTCGCGGATGATCAACTGCCTGCCCGCACCGAGTCGGAAGCATCATGAAGATTTAACCATTAACTCCAAAGTCGGAGCGCGCTCCCGCTAGCCTGTGACAGGCCCTTGGCGCTCGGAAAAATGAGAAAAGCCAACGCGCTACTTCAGTAGGCTCCAAATCGGTTGCGGCCAAATTCCGCAGACGAGCACGGCGATGGTGAGAACGCCGATGCACACCTTGCTGATGGGTGGGAGAATCAAGGATGGGGCGTTGTGGGAATCCCTCCACCACATGGCGCGGATGACATTGAAGTAGTAATAAAATCCGGCAGCCGCAGAGATGAATGCCACGACGATGCCGGGCCAGAGCTGGGCATCAAGGGCGAGCGAGAACACCATGAACTTGCCGATGAATCCAGCGGTGAGCGGGACGCCAGCGAGGGCTGCGAGCAGCACCGTGAGCGCGAGGGCGAGGGCTGGGTTGGATTTTCCGAGGCCGTTGAAGTCATGGATGGTTTCGCCATCGCGCTGGATGCGGACTTGTGCGAGCACGAAGAAGACCCCGAGGGTCATCAGCAGGTAGGTGGCGAGGTAGAACGACACCACTTTGATCGAGCCTTCCGAGATCGCGGTCTCGGGCTTCCAAGCGGCGAGGGCGAGGAGCAGGAACCCCGCATGGGCGATGGATGAATAGGCGAGGAGGCGTTTGAAATTGGTTTGTGGGATTGCGGCGAGATTGCCGAAGAGGAGAGTCGCGCAGGCGAGGATGAGGAGCAGCGTGAGGATCGGGCCGCGGGTGACCTCGCTGGCGAGAAATGGTTCGAGGAAGCGGATGGTGAGGATGAATCCGGCAGCCTTGGAACCGACCGAGAGGAATGCGGTCGTGGGGGTGGGTGCGCCTTGGTAGACATCGGGTATCCAGACTTGCATGGGTACTGCGCCGATCTTGAAGCAGAGCCCGATCATCACAAAGGCGATGCCGAAGAGGAGCGGGGTGGTGTTGGTGAGGTGCGGGAGGCAATTTGCGATCTCGGCGAGTCTCATCGTGCCGGTGGCCCCGTAGACCCATGCGATTCCGTAAACCAGGAAGCCCGTGCTGAGGGCGCCGAGGATGAGATACTTCACGCCCGCTTCGAGTGAACCGACGTTGCGGCGCATGTAAGCGACGAGGATGTAGAACGTGACCGTGACCAACTCGAGTGAGACGAAGGCTCCGGCGAGGTCCTTTGCCGATGCGAGCCACATCATGCCAGCGCACGCGAAAAGCGGCAACGCGTAGAATTCTCCGGTGCCGGCTTCCGAGTCTGGAGTGTCCGTGAAACGCGCAAGAATGCTGCGGAAATCGATGGCGAGCAGGATCACGAAGAGCGTGGTGACGAGCGCGAAGATTTTGTAGAACCGAGCGAGGCTGTCGAACTGATAGAAATTCCAAAGCGGCCAACTGGCCCATGCAGCTGTGGGTTTCGCCTCTGGTCCGATGGCAGTGAAGGTAAGCCCAAGGATCGCCACGAGGCCAACGGCGGCAGCGATGCCAACCCATGATTTGCCTTTGCATGAGCAGAAAGTCTCGGCCATGAGCAGGATGATGCCGAGGGTGACGGTGAGGGCTTCGAGGTAGTAGGCGGGCATGTGAAAAAGGTGTGGGTGATCCGAGAGCAATGATCCGAAGAGTTCTATTTCAGAAGATTGAGGAGCAGGTTGGGGTAGAGACCAACGGCAAACAGAGTGATGATCAGGAGCGTCGCAGGGATGCGGTCGGCTAGGGTGAGATCATCGGCGTTTGCCGTCGCGGCCACCGATGGGCCTTGGAAAGTCTTGCGATAGGCGCGAAGCATGTAGACGGCTGAGATCACCACGCCCCAGATCGAGAGGATGCAGGTGATTTGCACTGGGCCGAGGCCAGAGGTGCCGTTGTAGCTTTTGAAGGCCGCGAGAAACACGAGGATTTCACCCGAGAAATTGGCGAGGCCGGGGAGACCGATCGATGCCATCGCGGCGATGCCAAAGAGAAAGGCGAGGCCGGGGGCTGACTTCGCGAGGCCACCGAGTTCTTGGAGGTCGAGCGTGCCGGTCGAGCGTTCGATGCGATCGGCGAGGCCGAAGAGCAGGGCGATGGAGATGCCGTGGGCGAACATCAGCACCACGGCGGCCGATTGGGCGAGTGGGTTTGCCGGGAAGGCGATGAGGGCTGCGATGGCGAGGAAAATGTAGCCCATGTGCATCACCGACGAATTTCCTAACATTGAGTCGAGGCGTTTTTGGGAAATGGTGACCCAGCCGACCCAGAGGATGTTTCCGAGGAGGAGGACGAGGAGAGGGGTGAGCCAGAACTGAAGGCCCTCAGGCACGAGCGGGATGGCGAGGCGGAGGAGGCCGTAGAGGCCAAATTTTTTCAGCACACCCGCGTGGAGCATCGCGACGGGTGCGGGTGCGCTTGCATAGGCCGGAGCGGCCCACGAGTGGAACGGGAAGAGTGAAACCAGCGTGCCAAAGCCCACGAGCAGCAGCGCGGCGATGCCCTTCTGTGAGGCAGGGTCGACTTGGTGGGCGGCCTTGACCATGAGTGCCATGTCGTAGGTGCCGGTGAGGTTGGCCAGCCAAACCAAGCCAGCCAATAGCACCATCGATCCGAGGCCGAGGTAGATCGTGATCTTCCATGCCGCTTCCCGGCGGTCGCCACGGCCGAGCATTCCGATCATCAGGAAGGTTGGGATCAGTGCGAGCTCGTGGAATGCGAAAAAGAAGAACAAGTCGGTGGCGGCGAAGGCACCGAGGGCTCCCGCCGAAATCAGCAGCGAGGAGCCGAAATAGAGTTTTTCCTTACCTTCTGGAGCCTTGCCGGAGAGCACTGCTGCGAGTGTGACGATCACCGAAAGGAGGATCATCACGGCGCTCATCCCGTCGGCGAAGCCAAAGGCGAGGTGGAGCGATGGCTTCGCGAGGACGGGAAGCGAAAATGTCCAGCAGCCGCACTGCCAGGTGATGGCTGCGTAAAGCCCGAGGGCGAGGTTGATGGCGGAGGCCGCAATCGCGGTGAGGCGGGCGGGTGCACCGAAGAGGATCGCGATGAAGGCGGCGATCGGTAGCGTGACAAGGAGAGCGAGCATGTGAGGAAAGTGGCGGGTTCTCAGTTGGAAATTTTAGCGGCCGAACACGATGAAATACACGACGATGAGTACGCCGAGGCCGAAGACAAAGGCATAGCCTTGGAGGCTTCCGGACTGGATCAGGCGGAAACGGTTGCCGAGTGATTCGGCGGAACGGCTGAGGCCGTTGACGATGAGCCCATTGATGACCCACTCGTCGAAGAACGCAATGATGGACGCGAAGGTGTCTTGGAAGTAGCGGACGATGAAATTGTCGTAGAAGCCATCGACGTAGAAGCGGTTCTGCAGGAGCGGGATTGAGATCGGATCCTTTTCCTTGCCCGCGTAAACCATGAAGCCTGTTAGGACCCCGATTGCGAGAGCACCGACTGAAACATAAGTGACGAATCCGAGGTGAACGAGATGCTCGGGTTGCAGGTAGGCGGGTGCAAATTTGCTGGCGACAAAGGGAAACCCTGCGATCACTCCAAGCACCGCGAGGATTACCAGCGGCCCGAGCATGAGTGGCCCGACCTCGTGGGCGTGTGAGGCGTTCTCTGAGCGATTTTTTCCGAGGAAGGCGACCACATAGAGACGCGTCATGTAGAAGGGCGTGAGCACGGCGACCACTGCGGCGATCCAGAAGAGGATGGGCTCCTTCTCATGGGCGGCTTCGAGGATCTGTTCTTTCGAGAAGAACCCAGAAGTATAGGGCACTGCGATCAGTGCGGCGAATCCGATGAGGAAGGTGAATCCAGTGATCGGCATCTTTTTCAGCAATCCGCCCATTTTCCAGATGTCTTGCTCGTGATGGCATGCATAAATCACCGCGCCGGAACCGAGGAAGAGAAGTGCCTTGAACCACGCGTGGGTGAAGAGGTGGAACATCCCAGCCTCACCGTGGACGAGTCCGACGGCCATGACCATGTAGCCGAGTTGTGAGAGGGTCGAGTAGGCGAGCACACGCTTGATGTCGTTTTGCTGGGTGGCCATCAGCGCGGCGACAAGAGCGGTGATGCCGCCCGTCCATGCGATCACCGTGCTGGCTTGAAGGGCCTCGAACGCTTCGAAGCCGAGGGTGAATTGCAGGCGGAAAAGCATGTAAACTCCGGCGGCGACCATGGTGGCTGCGTGGATCAGCGCGGACACCGGCGTCGGACCTTCCATGGCATCTGGCAACCAGACGTGAAGCGGAAGCTGGGCAGATTTTCCGATGGCCCCGCAGAAGATGCAGAGCACTGCGGCGGAAAGCACGCTGGAGAAGATTGCTGGATTCGCCGCTTGGAATGCTGCGAGGCCGGACTTCATTTGATCGAAGCCCAAGTGGCCGGTGATGCCCCACAGCATGAGGATTCCGACCATGAAGCCGAAGTCACCGATGCGGTTGCAAAGGAATGCTTTTTTCGCGGCATCGGCGGCGGAGTTTTTTTGGTACCAGTGGCCGATCAGCAAGAATGAGCTGAGGCCGACCAATTCCCAGAAGATGAAGGTCATGATGAAATTGTCGGCGAGGACAATGCCAGTCATCGAGAACATGAAAAGCGACAGGCTGGTAAAGTAGCGTGCCTTGGCCTCGTCCTCTTTCATGTAAGCGAGCGAGAAAACATGGACTAACAGGCCGATGCCAGTCACCACGATCATCATCCCGGTGGAGAGCTGGTCGAGCTTGATGCCGATGTTGATCGAGAAATCGCCGAGGGTGGCCCAAGCGAAGTGGGACGTCTCATTTTTTCCGAGCAGCATCACCGCCAGCGCAAATGTTCCCAAGGCGGACGCTGTGGAGAGCAATGGCGCGAGGCCAGTTTTCTTTAAAATCAGTTGGTTTGCCGCAGCGATTGCGAGCGGAAGGAATAGAAGGATCCAAGCGAGATTCATGAGGCTTTAGGAAATGATTCAGAGGAAAAGTGAAATGAACGAGGTCACGGCTGCGCGGATCGGGATTAGCCTTTCAGAGAGGTCAGGTCGTCCGTGTGGATGGTCTGGCGAGCGCGGTAGAGCGCGACGATGATCGCGAGGCCTACCGCGACTTCGGCGGCCGCCACGGTGATCACGAAGAACACGAGCATTTGGCCATTGTAGTCGGGCAATCCATTGGCGGCTGGGTGAAACCTTGAGAATGCCACCAAGGTGAGGTTCGCCGCGCTGAGCATCAGCTCCAAGCACATGAATACGACGATGATGTTGCGGCGGACGACCACCCCGGCGAGGCCGATGGCGAACAGGAGCCCAGAGACAAGGAGGTAATCGTTGAGAGATGCCATGAGGAAGTGGATGTGCGAGGTTAGTCTGCCTGGCGCTTGGATAGAACGACCACGCCAATGGTGGCGACCAGCAAGAGTACTCCGAGGATTTGGAGTGGCAGGTTGTATTGCGTGAAAAGTGTGCGGCCGATGAGATGAACGTCGGGGAGCTTACCACTGAGTAGGTTCGTCGCGATCTTGCTAGAGGCTGGGAAACCGGCGGCTGCAACGGTGAACGTTTGCGCATCGAGGGCTGGAGCGGTCGTGTCAGGCGAGCGGGAAAGTACGCCGATGAGCTGCATCGTGAATGCCGCCACCAAGCCGATGCCTGCAGCGATCGGGACAAGGGGCTTGGCTGATTTTTCCTCATCCTTCAGGTCGAGCAGCATGATGATGAATAGAAAAAGAACCATGACCGCCCCCGTGTAGACGAGGATCTGGATCACGCCGACGAAGAAGGCACTCAGTCCGATGAACAAGCCCGCGAGGCCGACAAAACACGCCACCACCGAGAGGGCGCTGGCGACTGGATTGCGGAAGGCGATGACGGCTGCACCACCAGCAAGCATGATGACGGAGAAAAGCCAGAAGAGGTAGGATGGCATAAGAGTAAGCTCTGAATGATGAGTTCTGAATTGAAAAGCCGGTTGCCTTTACTTCAGTTCGTTCCACTTGTTGACCAGTCCGACGCGGGTTCCCCCGATTTCGTAGAGGCGTTTCTTGTTGTGAACCATGTCGGCGCGTTTGAGGCCAGTGATCAGGTAGTCCTTGCGGAGATAGATCGCCTGCTCAGGACAGACTTCCTCGCACATGCCGCAGTAGATGCAGCGGGTCATGTCGATGTCGAACTCCAGCGGCCGCTTTTCCACCTTTGCCCATGGGTCGTCGGACGGGATCTCGGACGGGGTGATTTTGATGGCCTTGGGCGGGCAAATGAATTCGCAGAGTTGGCAGGAAACGCAGCGTTCGCGGCCTTGCTCGTCTGTGACCAGCGCGGGAGCCCCACGGTAGTATTCTGGGAGATGATCATCCCAGCGCTGCTCGGGGAACTGCATGGTCACGCCAAGTCCTGAGGAGGCGAGGGTTTCGGCGCCAACCGATTTCCCAAGCAGGGATTTCACGGCGTGAGTCATGGTGAGGATGAATCCCTTGATGAGGGCTCCGAAATAGATTTTCTCACCGAAGTTCAGCTTCGGGCGTTGGAGTTTGACGACAGCCATGGGATAAAGGGATGAGAGAGCTATAAATTAGGCACGCAGGATTTTAGGTTGCTCTTCGGAGACCTTGGCGACCCAGATCACCGCCGCAGTGAGGATCACGAGCAACACCGAGCCGATGCCGATGATGGCGGCTTGCAACTGAGGTGCGGCGACGATGAGAGCTGCAAGAAAGACATTGATGAGAGCGGCCTCGAAAAACACGACCCAGCCCAGTTTCATCAGCTGATCGTACCGGAACCGAGGCACCGTCCAACGCACGAGGATGAAGAAAAGAATGAATGCAAGCAGCTTGGTCATGAAGCAGCCCATGTGGATGAACCCGCCGTAATAGAAGTCCCCGATGTGAAGTTTTTCCACCACAGCATCCAGACCGAAGCCGATCGACCATCCACCAAGGAAGAGCGTGATGATCAATGCCGAGCCGATGACCATGGCCGCGTATTCTCCCATGAAGAACATGGCGAATTTCATCGATGAATATTCGGTGTGATAGCCGCCCACGAGCTCCGTTTCGCACTCGGGGAGGTCGAAGGGCATCCGGTTGGTTTCTGCAAAGATCGAGATCGTGAAGATCAAGAAGGCGATCGCAGCAGGGAACCAGAATAGCAGCTTGCTCGAAAGCGTGTGGGTGGCATCGTGGCCCCAAAGTGGGAGAAGCAACCAGCCGTGATCGGCTTGCTGTTTGACGATCGTGCCGAGGTTGAGGTCGCCGTAGTACATCAGCACGGGAACGATCGAAAGCCCGAGAGCGATCTCGTAAGAAATCATTTGCGCCGTGGAGCGGACGCCACCGATGAACGGGAACTTCGAGTTGGATGACCAACCGGCGAGGGTGATGCCATAAACTGAAAGCGAGGCGACGGAGAACACGAACAACGGTCCGATGTCGAGATCCGCGATCACGAGTTTCTCGGTGTGGCCGAAAATGCTGATCGGTGATCCAAAGGGCACCACGCAGACGGTGATGAGTGCGGGTACCACTGTGAGAGCAGGTGCCATCCAGTAGAATGCCTTGCGGACATGGGCGGGAGTGAAGTCCTCTTTGAGGAAGAGCTTCAAGCCGTCGGCGATGGGCTGGACCAGTCCAAACAAGTGGAAGTCTTTTTTAAAGCCCAAGAGACTGAAGGGGATGCCGACGCGGTTTGGTCCGACGCGGTCTTGGATAATCGCTGAAAAGCGCCGCTCGAAATAAACAGATAGGGGTACCAGCGGCAGCACCACTAGGAACGTGAGGGTGACGATCTTAACGAGGATGATGGCGATCTGAAGAATGTCCATGAAAGGGAAGGATTTGGAATCTTAGCCATTGATGAGTCCGGCGGCTTTGCGGGCTCGTTCGTTGGCGAGTAGCGGAATCTGGTATCCGGTTTCAGTGATTGGAGTGCCTTGGTGACCGATTTTTGAGAGGGTCAAACCGCTGAACGCAGGGATGGCACCGGCGATCACCTTGAAAATATCCTCGATTTGGTGGGCCTCATTTTTCTCGCCGGAGAGCGCGAGCATGAGGTCACGGAGGATTTCCCAGTCGTCATGAGCTTGGCCTTGGGGTTCTACCGCGCGGTTGAGGCGCTGGAGGCGACCGCTTAGATTGACCATTGAGCCGCGTTTTTCAGCAAATGCAGCTGATGGAAGCACCACGTGCGCGTGGTCGGCAGTTGGATTGGCGAGAACACTGGTTTGGAGGAGAAACCGTAGCTTTTTGAGGTCGTCGGCAGTGAAACCGGCATCAGTCACGAGGTCTTCACCGAGGACGATCAGTGCTTGGATCGAACCATCGCGAACGCCCGCGCGGATCGAGTCGAGGCCCGCATAGGGATCTTCGGTCTCGAGGATGAGCTTGGCGCCCGTCGTGTTTGGGTTGCGGTCTGCGGCCACGAGCAGATGGTCAGCGGCGTCCACTCGGGGGACAAGTGCGAGATGGGAAGTGCCGATTTCCGCTGCAAGCGCGCGGGCGAGAAAAAGCTCCTCGTTGGTCATGCGCCCTGAAGCAATGATGGCGACCTGGTGCGCTGGGATTTCCTTTAGCTGGGCTGCTGAAGACTCCAATGCGTCTGCCCAAGAGGAAGGAAGGTGTTTGTCGCCGCTTTTGGTGAGAGGCTCGGTGAGGCGGGAGGTGCCATCGATGTAGTGGAAATTGAGGCGATGCGAGTCGGGCATCCACGCGGAGTTCACCTCATCGTTTTGGCGAGGGGTGATGCGGTGGATTTTATTGCCACGGGTCCAAACGGTGATGTTTGTTCCAGTTCCGCAATTCACGTCGATCGTTGGGGTTTCCTTGAGGAACCAAACGCGCATTTGAAAGCGGAAATCGTTCGACGTTAGTGCGCCGACGGGGCAGATGTCGGCGGTGTTGAGGGAGTAGTTAGAATCTAATAACCGGTCTGGATGAACGGTGAGAGTGGTGTGGGTGCCGCGCTGGGTGAAGCCGAGTACGGCGTCGCCGGCGACTTCATCCATGAAGCGGATGCAGCGGCTGCACATGATGCAACGCTCGTCGTCGAGGCGGATGCGTGGGCCGATATCGACATTTTTTGGTTTCTTCACCTTCATATCGATGAAGCGTGAAACGCCTCGCCCGTGTTGAACGGATTGTTCTTGGAGTCGGCATTCACCCGCTTGGTCGCAGATGGGGCAGTCGAGTGGGTGATTGATGAGGAGGAATTCCATCACGCCCTCGCGGCATTTTTCTACCAGTTCGCCAGAGGTGCGGATGCCCATGTTTTCGGAGACCGTGTTGGCGCAGGCGATGACGGGGCGGGGAATCCAGCCGATGGGCTCGAAGCCATGATCGTCACGTTGAGGCTCTTGTCCGGGGGTGGGGCGGGGGGGCATTCCCATTTGCACGAGGCACATCCGGCAATTCCCGGGCGAGCTAAGCTTCGGGTGGTAGCAGTAGTGAGGGACGGTGATCTTCGCTTGGCGGCAGGCTTCGATCATCCGCGTTCCTTTTGGGAACTGATGCCAAATTCCATCGATCTGTACGTTGACCATGCCTTTTTCGGCAGCAAAGTCCTTTGGTAGTTTCATTTCCGCAGTCGCCGAAGGTGTGTCGCTCATGGCTTGATAAGAGTACCGGATGCTTGTGGATGATGGGCCCGGCGCTGTTCGCGCGCGAATATGTCTAGCCATGGGGCAGGCGGCAAGCGTGGTTTGTGAAAAGTTTCACAAGTGTGAACTTTTGAGGCATTTCTCCCAAATGGCCTGTCCATCGAGCGGTTACCATCCGTGGGGGAGGGTAGAGCGTTATGCGGCGTTCTTGTCCGAGCGCTTTTTGCGAATGCTTGGTGGGCGCTCTCCAGTGACGACTTGGCGGTTGATGGTCACCATCTCCACATCGTCGCGGGAGGGGATATCAAACATCACGTCGAGCATCATTTTTTCGAAGAGCGACCGCAAGGCTCGGGCGCCAGTTCCGCGACGAACCGCCTCCTCTGCAAGGGCTTGCAGTGCATCGCGCGTCACTTTGAGCTTCACGCCATTCATGGCGAGTTGCTTGCCGTATTGCTTGATGAGCGCGTTTTTCGGATCAGTGAGAATTGACATGAGTTCCTCCTCCGTGAGCTTCCGCAGTGCGGAGATCACCGGTATGCGGCCAATGAATTCAGGGATCAGGCCGAATCCGAGAAGGTCTTCGGGTTGGACTTTTTCGAGAATGTTTTGGGTGGGATCGTCCAGATCATCGCGAGCGGGGTCCGCGTGAAATCCGAGGGTTCTGCTGCCGAGGCGCCGCCGTACCATTTCTTCGAGGCCGACGAATGCGCCGCCGACGATGAAGAGGATTTTCTCCGTATTGACCTGGATGTACTCTTGTTGAGGATGCTTCCGGCCGCCTTGGGGTGGAACGCTACAGACTGTGCCTTCGAGGATCTTAAGAAGCGCCTGCTGGACGCCCTCGCCGGAAACGTCGCGGGTGATCGATACGTTCTCGGTTTTGCGGCCGATTTTGTCGATTTCGTCCACGTAGATGATTCCGCGCTCGGCGCGTGCCACATCGAATTCGGCTGCTTGCAGCAGGCGAAGAACGATATTTTCCACGTCTTCACCGACGTAGCCTGCCTCGGTGAGGGTCGTGGCATCGACGATGCAAAATGGGACATCGAGCACACGAGCAAGCGTGCGTGCGAGCAGGGTTTTTCCCGATCCCGTTGGGCCGAGGAGCATGATGTTCGATTTCTCGATCTCCACGTCTTGGAACTCATCTGCCAAAATTGCTTCGTTTTGGCGGAGGCGTTGGTAGTGATTGTAAACTGCGACCGACAGCACCTTCTTGGCGTTTTCTTGGCCGATGACGTGTTCGTTTAGCTTTGCGAGAATCGAGCTTGGCGATGGGAGCTTCGACGCGGCTTTCGCACCTTGGATTTTTCCTTTGGCGGAGGGGCCCTTGAGCTCCTTTTCAAGGATGTTTGCACAAACATCGACGCACTCGTTGCAGATGTAGACCCCGGGACCGGCGATCAGTTTTTTTACCTCAGAGTGGCTCTTTCCGCAGAAAGAACACATCGTTAGATTGGACGCGCGGGCCATAAAAACAGGTCGGAGTGCAGTGTGGCGGGAACTCGATCAAGCGTCTGGCTTTTTCTCCTCGATGGCGGCCACGACGGTGTCGGGCAGCTGCTTGCGACTCTCGAGGACTTTGTCCACCAACCCATAGGCCACCGACTGCTCGGCGGTCATGTAATTGTCACGATCTGAGTCATTCTCCACTTGCTCGACCGACTTGCCAGTGTGGTGGGCTAGAATGCCGTTGAGTCGCTTCTTCAGGTTGAACATGAAACCGATCGTGCGCTCCACGTCGGATGCAGTGCCTTGTGCGCCGCCAGAAACTTGGTGGATCATGACGTGCGAGTTCGGCAGGCAGAAACGTTTGCCCTTGGTGCCGGCGGTGAGCAAGACTGAGCCCATCGAGGCAGCGATGCCGATGCAGTAGGTGTTCACGTCGCAGGTGAGGAATTGCATGGTGTCATACATCGCAAGGCCAGCGGTGACCGAGCCGCCGGGGGAATTGATGTAGATGTGGATGTCTTTCTTCGGATCCTGCATTTGGAGGAAAAGAAGTTGGGCAATCACCGAGTTCGCGACAAAGTCATCAATCGGCGTGCCAATGAAGATGATGCGGTCCTTGAGGAGGCGTGAATAGATGTCAAACGAACGCTCACCGCGCGCGTCCTGTTCGATCACGACGGGGACGTAGTAGCTGTTGCGAGGGGTGGATGCGCTCATGGACGGAGATTGGAAATTAGTCATCGAGGGTGGTTTCAGTGGACTCTACTACATTCGCGTGTTCCACGAGGAAGTCAATGGTCTTGCCGATCGCCATCGAGCTGCGGATGTTTTGGATACGGCCGGCGCGTTGCATGTCTTTGATGAACTTCTTCGGGGCGATTTTGCGCTGCGTCGCAATTTGGGCGAGGTGGTTGATCAGTTCGTTGTCGGTCACCGCGATGTTCTCGATGCGTGCAATTTCTTGAAGGATGAAATTGGTGCGGAGGTTGGTGAGCGCTTGCTGGCCGGCGCTGGCGAAGATTTCTCCTTGCTGGGATTCGATTTCCTCGGACGTCATGCCCGATTGGACGCCCCGCTTGACCATGGCATCGGCTTGGCTTTGGGTCTCCTGATTGATCAGCTCCTCGGGGAGTTCGAAGTCGACCTGTGCGTTGATGTGCGCGACGATTTGGTTCACCTTCATGTCTGAGATTTTGCGCAAGCGCTCGCCGGCCATATTTTCTCGGACGATCTCACGGATGTCTGCGATGGTTTTGCCCGGGGCAAGGCGTGCGGCGAGCTCGTCATCGAGGGCGGGTAGAACGGCTTCCTTGAGCTCCTTGACTTGAGTTTGGAGGACGATTTCTTTGCCTGCAAGTTCGCTGAGTTGGAAATCCTCGGGGAGGGTGAGGGCAATTTCGCGGGATTCCTCGACATTCATGCCCACCAATTTCTCGGCGAATCCCGGAAGGAAGGCCTTTTCGTCGAGACGAACCCAGAAACCATCGCGGCCTGCGAGATGGCCAGCGGACTGGCCGAGAAACTCATCGGTCGGTTTCCCTTCGACGGTCGAGGTGTAATCGATCACCGCGAAGTCACCCATCGCCGCACCGCGGCCTTCAATGGTGTTGAAATCTGCGAAGCGCTCTTGGAGTGCGACGAGCTGTCCTTCGACGTCCTCGTCGGGGACTTCGGTGGGAGGCACCGTTACGCTCACGCCTTTGTAATCTGGGAGCGTCACCTCGGGAGCGAGGGTGAGCTTGGAAACTAACGTGATGCTGCCATCCGGGTGGTTGGTGAGGTCTTCAGGCGCGCCGAAGTCGAGCACGTGAAGCTTCTCTTGTTTCAGCGCTTCATCAAAAGCCTCGTTCACGAGTGCGCTGTTGAGTTCTTCGGAAATCTCCCGTTGGAAGCGTTTCTCGACGACGGACTGGGGTGCTTTTCCTGGACGGAATCCCTGAATGCGGGACTTGGAGGCATAGCCTTTGACGATCTGATCGCGCGTGGCTCTTACTTTTTCCGACGGGATTTCGACGCGCAGGGTGGCGACGCACTTTGGCTGCTTCTCGACAACAATGTTCATGGTAAATGGGCCGACATCAGCGTCGGGGCGGGAAAGCTAGCGGCAACCCGCTCCACTTGTCAAACGGGGTGTTTACGAAATGCGTCGGCTGGCGCGTGTTAAGATTTAAAAATTGTCCAAGCGCCCTAAACCGGTTCGCCATCGAGTTCGCCGACCGCGCTTGCCCGTGCTTTGAAACTGGAGTGGCCGCGAAACGTACCGCGACTCTCACGTCAACCGCATTGCAGCGGTGAAGAGTGCCGACCAGGTAGCGTTGGAGGCCGGCAACTCGCCCTCGGTCATCTTAAAGAACTACCGAGAACTGGCTACCGAGGATCAAGCGGACGAGTGGTTCGGAATTCTGCCGATGCAGGGACAGCGGGAAAACACCTACCAGTGGGATCACCGGGCCAGGATTGTAACCCTGCCTGATTCTGAGGAAGGCTGACCACCCGTTCAATCCGCGCGCCAACAACACCTAACGGACGCGGAATGGTCATGAGAGGGCATGGGATACCTGCATCCCTTGTGCGGCCGGAACGTGCTCCAACGCGACACCAAACGCACGATCCGAGGATGGGATATAAGTCCTCATTAGCAAAACCCCATCATGAATGAATTTTTTAGCAGAGCGGTCGTGAGAGCTAAGCTCGCGGCTAAGGAAATCGCCGTGAAATCCCCACACCATTTCCCCGCACTCCGGTCCGATGTAATTGCTCTTTCAGGGGCTTCCCGTGGAAAGCAAATTCCTAGCAGCAAAGGGGGTTGGCGGACGGGCTTCACTGCGCACCTCGTCGGCTTTACCAGCCCGTCGGAGCGCAAAAGACCAGGCCTTGCTTGCCAGAGATGGGATTCTTCTAGCAAATGCCTAACAGCCAGCCCGCTAGGACCTTAACGATTTAACGGAGGGAAAAGTTCTCCCAGCCTTCACCGGAAGTACAATTGATGAATACTCCACTTGAAAAATGGTTCGCCATCGCGGGCGTGGTGCAGTCGTGCGTGCCGCTTGTTTCGCTGTGTGCCTACGTGCCGCAATGGCGCAAGCTGCTCAAGACACGCAGCAGCGGCTCGATTTCCCTTTCTTCGTGGGTTCTCTGGGCCGGATCCTAAAGCATAGCCGTGATCTACTCATCGCTACTGCTCATGACCACTGGCAAAGGCTGGCCAATGGTTGCCACCAGCTCATTGGGGCTGGTATTTGTAGTTTTCACCTTGGTCTTGGTCTGGCGATTCCGCACGCCTCCTGCGGACGCCAACTGGTCTTGTCCTTCATACGGTCTAGCGTTCTGTTCGTCCAAGTGTCGGGGTGGACGGTGATGTGGACGACCGTGTAAGGCCGGACGAGCTCGACCACCCCCCCCTTTTTTTCCTGCCTCCGATCCGACCCAATGGCTCTGTTAAGAGCCTCCCGTGCAAACGCCCCCAATGGCACCGTGCCGATCAGCCTTTGAGGCTTCGGTTGGGCTGGCCGTCGTCGAGCTGGTCACCGATGCGGTTCACTGTGTCCTTGAGGATTGATGCTGCGACGAACACGATCACGCCGACCTTTAGGTCCACGAATGAAATGAAGTTGATTGCGGAAACAAGCCCGGCGATTTTTCCCACGAAGCAAGGTATTTGAGCGCTTTCATGGTGACCTGGGCGGGGTGTCAACGACGGCGGAGTTTCTTGAACATGCTCACGAGCGACATCACCCCCACCACTGGCGATGCGATGCCGACGATGGCTTTGGGAACGTAGTCGATGTCGATGGGCTGGCGCATGGTTCGCTTGGCGTGTCAATCTGGCCTTCCTGCGCGGGGGTAGCGCTGCCGTCTTCATGGAGGATGACTTCGTGGGGCATCTCGCGGCTGGAGGCTGCCAGCACGTCATCAAGCCTGAGTCCTGAAATCGCAGCGATTTCTTCGACGTGCCTGACGCTCTCGGCCGCCGCTTGCAGGCAGGATGCTGCGTTGGTTCCCAGGGCAGCGAGGATGACTTCCGGGCTCACTGATTCGTTGTGCCAAACCGCGTTGCAGCATGCTTGGTGAAATTGCACACGGCGCTCGGATTCATGGTTGGCAGTGGCGAGGAGCGAGCTTGCGATGTGGACTGCTGGTGGCGTGGCGTCGGTGAGATCAGACATGAGTGTGGTGGTTTACTGGTAGAGTGGTGTTTTGAAGAACGTGCCGTAGATGCGGATTTCCAGCCAACCGACGGGCGTGGTGGCGTTTGTTGGTGCGGTGATGGATCGGATTAGTCCGACTGGTGTGTTTCCGGTTCTGCACCGATTGACTACCGCAACCGCGCGAGTGAGCCCCGCAACCACACCGATTCACTACCGCACTGGCGTGGTTTTCCTCCCCCAGGCGCACGCCACAGTTGAGAACCACCGCCTGCGCGCCATCGATCAATGCGGATGAAACCAATAGATCACCAATTCACCTGAAACCTCAAAAAAACGCATCCTCCCCAATTTTTGGTGCAGACCCGGTTTTTCGTCAGCTTCAACGCGCCGGAACCTCTATGGATTAAAAGAAGTGGAGCGTAGCGGATTCGAACCGCTGACCCCTTGCATGCCATGCAAGTGCTCTACCAACTGAGCTAACGCCCCTTTCGGGTGGAGCGGAGGTTTATCGTTGGGTGGGCAGGGGGGCAAGAGGATTTTTTGGAAAATGGCGGATCGGTGGACGATTTGGGCAGGATGCCGAGGCAAGGGGTCCAAACTGCGGTTTGTTAGAGAATTCTCGATGATTCTTTGGTGATCTTGACTTGGCTAAGGTCACGAGATGCCTATGCTAACAAGCATGTCAAAGTATGCAGGGGAGCAAGTGTTGGTGGTGCCTCGGGTGTTGCTCGATGAAATTGGGGCCTTTGAGGGGATCCGGACTGAGGGGTTAGACGCTGCGGTGGCGAGGTTGCTTGATCCCGCGAATCATTTTTTCATGGATCGTGCGGCTGCTGAGGAGGACCCGAGTCACAAGCAGCTGATCCCATACTGTGTTTTTCGGTGCGGGGATCGGATTCTGCACTACACGCGTGGAAAAGCTGGAGGCGAGAGCCGATTGCATGCGAAAATCTCGGTGGGGGTCGGTGGGCATGTGAACCCAGTGGACACCGATCACGGACGGACGGGTGCTGTGGCCTATCACGCGGCGGTGACCCGCGAGATCGAGGAAGAATTGAATCTGCCCGAGGCCCACGAGCACCGGATCATCGCGCTTCTCAATGACGAGTCCAATCCCGTTGGCCAGGTTCATTTGGGCATCGTGCATCTGGTTGATTTGAAATCATCCGAAGTGAGCTCACGCGAAGATGCACTCACGGATCTGGCATTCTCCCTGCTTAGGGACCTCGACGGCGCCTTGTTTGATCGGCTTGAGACTTGGTCTCAGTTCTGCATCCGGCATCTTGCAGCAGATCTCGCCTGACTCGAGCTGTTCTCCAAATGCAGTTCAATCCACACCACCAACGACTGACCAAACCGTATCGCTGATTGCCTCGTTTCAAGAGGCTGCAATCCCAAACATGTTCTTGTTCGATTAAATTCTAAATTCATGCCTGTTTCTCGAAATTCCCCCAAACCCGCCAAACCGCGGATTCTCATTGTAACGCCGGAGATCACCTATCTTCCCCCAGGAATGGGAAACATGGCGCAGCGGATGTCGGCCAAGGCGGGTGGGCTCGCGGACGTGTCGGCGTCATTGGTCTCTGCCTTGTTTGAGCTTGGTGCGGATGTCCATGTGGCGATGCCAAATTACCGGCGGATGTTTCAGGGAGATATTTTCAGCCTCCATGAAAAGGAGCTGCGGAAGTACCATGAGGTTTTGCCCGAGGCGCACATCCATTTGGCGGAGGATCGGATTTTCTATTATCGGGACCAAGTTTATAGCAATCATTCGGACGAATCGATGCGGATCGCTTTGGTTTTTCAGCGTGAGTTGATCAACCACATCATCCCGCGTGTCATGCCGGATTTGATTCATTGCAATGATTGGATGACCGCATTGATTCCGGGCATGGCACGGCGGCGAGGGATCAAGTGTTTGTTTACGGTGCATAACATCCACACGCGGCAGGTTTCACTTGCGCAGGTTGAGGAAGCGGGGATCGATGCCGCCGAGTTCTGGATGAATCTCTATTTCACTGAGCCTCCAGGAGGCTACGACCATGCGCGTTCGCAGGTGCCGGTGGATCTCCTCACCTCGGGAATTTTTGCGGCCCACTATATCAATACCGTGAGTCCGCGTTTCCTCTGGGAAATTGTCGAGGGCTGGCATTCGGTGGTCCCCGACTCGGTGCGTGCCGAGTTGCGCGCAAAAGATGCGGCAGGGTGTTCCGCTGGGATTTTGAATGCGCCTGACATTTCCCACAACCCTCTAACCGATGATGCGCTGACGCAAAACTTCGGTGTGGTGGACTTTGTGGTAGGGAAGGCCGCAAATAAGCAGGCGTTGCAGCGTGAGCTTCAGCTCAAGGAAGATCCCAACGCGCCGATCTTTTTCTGGCCGTCGCGCTTGGATCCCGTGCAGAAGGGGCCGCAATTGCTCACGGACATTCTCTATCAACTGGTTTCCGACTATTGGGACCGCGACCTTCAAGTGGTC
>JARWZU010000010.1 GCA_029866215.1 Akkermansiaceae bacterium | reverse complement strand
ATTTGCATAAAGCGTGCAAGTTGGAATGAGTGACATTTCTTAATCCCGTGCCATCGTAATCATACTCGTTGCGATTGGTTTTCAGGAGACTGCAAAAAAGAGTTTTAAAGCAAAACCCATCACTACGAGCCGCTGAAGTCATGACAACCCATAAAATCCGCACTTGCATGCCGCAAGGCAAGCCCCGCCAAGGCTTCACTCTGGTGGAGTTGCTTGTTTCCATTACCATCATCATCGTCCTTGCCGCTCTGAGCTTCGGCATTACGGGGAAAATCCGGGCTAGGGCGCAGCAGGCAAATGCGGTGTCCGCGCTGCGGCAGGTTGGAATCGGTCACGTCGCATACGCCGCCGAAAACAACGGCAGCATCAATTACCTCCGCGATACGGGAGAAAACTTGCAGGAGGGTGGGGGTAACGCATGGGTGAGCAATACTTTCTGGGGCAGAATGCAGCCCTACCTCTTTGCCGGCATCGAGAACAAGGATCAGAAAATTCTCCAGCGTGACATAAAATCCGGGATTAGCGTGCTGTTCAACACCACGGACGTCAAGACCATGGCCGGCACGCCATTCAGTGGCATCAGCTCCTGGGGCGATCTCTCCGGCATCAGCGTTCCACTCGCATTCAACGCCAAACTCAGGCCCGCTTGGAATCAACCTCAAATCCGGATGTCCACGGTGAGTGATCCGTCTCGTATCTTCTATTGCTCCTATGGCCGCTATTTCGTCGACCAAACCCACACCAGCGCCTACGCGCCGCTGCCATTGGCCGGCGATAAAGGTCGCTGCGTTTATTTTCCCGCCAGTCGTCAAGCCATCGTCTGCTTCGTCGATGGCCATGTCGAAACGGTTTCCCCGCCCATCTTGGAGCGTACCTTCCAGTAATCGCATCCCACTTTCCGGGAAACCGGTTGGCAAAACGCCTGATCCCGTAACTTCAATCTTCCAATGCTAATTTTCACCTCACAGAGCGGTCGGTGGTCCCGCCAACTGATCTTGGCACTGGCGACTTTGGTGATTGCGCTCACCGGCCCTGCTACCCTCCGGGCAGCAAGCATCCAAGCAGGAGACGTCACCAGCACCTTGGGGCCTACCTTTTTCACGGATAATGCGACGAATGGCGGCGGTGACGTGGATATCAACCAACCTTCTGTCCCCAGTTACACGCGTTTTTTCAATGGGCTTCTGACCCGCAACCAAGGGCCGACTCGGGTCACGCTTACGGGCGTTGGCTTCGCAACCCATACGAGCGCCTCGGCCAATGACGCCACCTCGGTGGCCGTTACGTTCACCTATCTTGGGGCGGACGAGGCGGTCGGCGGTGTGGATGATGTCGCCATCGGCACCGCCACGGGAACTTTCAACTTCACGGTCGGGGGAGAATACGTCTTCGCCTTCGACACGCCTCTGGTGGTGGATCTCACCATCACCGGCACGCTTTTTCGCATTCAGATCGCTCCCAGCAACGCAGGTGGCACTGGCTCGTTAAAACTCAAAACACCCGGCACCGGCAATTACGATCCCAAGTTGAGCGTCGCCGGATTTGTTGCGCCGGTCATCAACCCGGAGCGGTTCAACCTCGCCAAGTTTCAAACGGTCACCGCCGCTTCTACCGCCGGCCAGCGCCTGGCTTCCTACGTGACCGATGGTGTGGTCGGAAACGACAACCGCTGGCAAAGCGAGAACTGGGCATGGAACACGGCCCGTGTGGATTTCCCCTTTCCGACGGAAGTGGGTAGCGCCCACGTTTTCAGCGGCGTTGATGACACGCTCCCCGTCGGCACCTTTAGCATCCAGTATTTCAACGGCAGCACCTGGGTCACGATCCCCGGGGCATCCGTGACGGGAAACACCAACGTCGAGCGGAACTTGGTCTTCACCAATCCCGTGACCGCCACGTCGTTCCGGCTCATCGGTCAGGACAGCCCGCTCCGCATCCGCGAGTTGGCGCTTTATCCGCCGAATGGCCCCAGCGGCTACCCGCTCGGCACCGATGTCACCCTCGACCTCGCCTACCAGCGCCCAGTCGTCGCTTCGGCCCACACCGCCGAAAACTTCCCCCTTTACGCCGTGGATGGAAAGACGGGCACCTTCATGTGGCAAACCACCACCGTAGGCACCAACACGCTGGACATCGACCTCAGAGCCACCTCGAAGATCGGCAGCGTGCACCTCTATTCCGGCTCGACCGGTGTTTCTCCGCTCGCGAGTTTCATTTTAAAATACTGGGACGGCACCGCGTGGCAGACCATCCCCGGTGGCACCGTGACTGGAAATGCGGTCGCAGATCTCGTCGTATCCTTCACCACCCCGGTCACCACTAGCCAGCTGCGACTCGAATTCACCAACCCCGGCACCATCTCGATCCGCGAACTCTGCGTCTTCCCAGCCAATACCGGCAAAGTCGGCTACCCGATCGGCACGAACATCATCAAATCCGGAAAGATTGCCGATTACGAGGACTACAGCGACGCCTTTTACAAAATCACCAACCCCGGCTCCAGCCGCTTCATTTCCGTGGCGAGCGGAGGCCAGCCCGCCCTCGACCAAGCCGGACTCACCACGGCCCAAGGCCAATACCAGATCCTTCTCAATGTTTCCAGCGGCACCTACCGCCTCCGCAACCGTGCCACGGGAAACTGCCTGTCGGGCGCACAGTTTTCCAAGACACCCGGCCTGGCGCTCACCGATGCCGCGTATGCTGCGCTTCCTCACCAAGACTGGATTCTCGATCCCCTCGGTGGCGGCGCATTTCAACTGATCAATCAATGGAGCGGCTTGGTGATTGATACTCAGGGCCGATCCACCGCCGCAGGCACGGCATTGGTGCAAAACACCGCCAATAACACCGCCACCCAACGCTGGCAGTTTAATTACTTAACCTGGCATCCCAAGAAAGGCATTGGTGGCACTTCCTTCGCTAATAGTTTTAACCCCGCTTGGGCTTACAACTGGGGCCAACAAAACCGCGACAGCACTCCCGCGGGGATGGTTTACAATCCCATGCAGTGGGGTGATTATAACTGGCTCATCGGCAGCAACGCGGGGCCTCTGTGGCAATACTATCCCAACTGGCGCACCGCGTCCGCTGGCCTTCATCTGCTGGGTTTCAACGAGCCGGACGGTGCAGAGCAAGCGAACATCACGGTGGCCAACGCCATCACGATGTGGCCACGTCTTCAGGAACTGGATCAGCCGCTGGTTAGCCCGGCACCCGCCAGCCTCAGCGGCGGTTGGCTGGATTCGTTTTACACCGAAGCGGCCAGACTGGGCTACCGAGTGGACTACACGGCGTTTCACACTTATCCGAGTCCCGGTAATGGATCTTCAGACGGATTGTTCAGCACGATCACGAGCGTTTACAGCAAATGGGGCCGCCCGGTTTGGCTCACGGAGTTTTCCTTCGTGGATTGGAACAAAACCTCTTCATGGAGCGAGGAAGACAACTACAACTGCCTCGCCGAATTCATCTGGCGGGTGGAAAGCGTCCCCGAGCTCCGGAAACACGCACTCTTCGTCTTCACCGAGGATGTGGACAACCCCCAACCGGCCAACCCTTGGCAAGACTTCACGCCGGCACCGCGGTCGAATTCCCGAGACATCAATGGCAAGTTAACCGCCTTCGGTAAACTCTATGCCGCATGGGACAATGATGCGACCTTCAGGGCGGACAAAACCTATTACGTCCACAACAAGAGCACCCGCAAACGGTTGGCGAACCTGCTTGCCTCCAACCCCGACGCCCGGTCAATCCGCGTCGATGAAAACTCGGCCTCTTGGACTCTGGTTTCCACTGGCACCACCAACCGGTATTATCTGGTCTCGTCGCGCGATGGACGTCGTCTCAGTTCCAACGGCACCACCGTCACTTTGGCCGCTGCCGGAACGTCTGGCACTTCGGTGGAGTGGAGTTTGACCGAAAATCAATACGGATGGTTCTATCTCGGTCATCCATCCAGCTCGAAGCGGCTGCGACTGGCCTACAATAATACGACAAGCGCCGCCACTTACACCATGGTCGCCACGACCATCACCGATGATGAAAGCAAATGGCGCTTCATCGTTCCGCCCTCGGAAGCGGTCAACACCGCGCCAGTCCTTGCCGCCATCCCACCTCAGACCGTGAACGAAGGCGTCGTGCTCACCTTCACCGCCAGCGCCGCGGATGCCGATCTTCCCGCAAACCCTCTGACCTACAGCCTAATCGGCGCACCCACCGGCGCGGCGATCAATGGGAGTACTGGCGTTTTCACCTGGACGCCCACCGAGGCCCAGGGGTCCAGTTCATTCAACTTCACCGTCCGTGTCAGCGATGGAAATCTCACGGCTGATCAGCCAGTTGCCGTCACCGTCAATGAGGCCAACGTGGCTCCGGTGCTTGCCGCCATCCTTGCCCAGACCGTGAACCAAGGCGTCTTGCTCAGCTTCACCGCCAGCGCCACGGATGCCGATCTTCCCGCGAACCTTCTGACCTACAGCCTGATCGGTGCACCCAGCGGCGCGGCGATCAACTCCAGTTCCGGTGTTTTCACCTGGACGCCCACCGTGGCCCAGGGGCCCAGTACCTTCACTTTCACCCTTCGGGTCAGCGATGGAAATCTGTCGCACGACCGGTCGGTGTCGGTCACGGTTGCAAGCCCGCCGCCCAGTTCTCAGGTCGACACGGATGGCGATGGACTGTCCGACCTGTTGGAATACGCGTTCCTGACCGATTCCAAAGTTCCCAACGCCAACCCGTTCCGTGTCATCGGCGCGAACGCAGGCACCGTCACCCTCGAATTCCCATGGAACTGGCAGGCCGCCGGACTCAGTTGGCGGATTCGCCACGGTCACGACCTTACAAACATGACCGCTTGGCCCGTGGTCGCTCCCGGTGTCACCACGACCGTGCGCCAAGGCGCTGTTGACCGCATCACCGTCGCACCCGCGATGGCCTATTCAGACCGTGGATTCTACGTCATGGAAATCATCAGGAACTGAGGGCATGAACGCAGGGGAAATGGTTGAAAAGTGCAATCGTTTGCCCAAATCGTGCAAGTTGGAATGGGTGACAACGTTCCAACCACCTGCCACTTTAACGGTATCCAGTAGGGGATCGCGGAGCTTGCAGGCCGCCGTCCCACTTCTTGGCTAAACCCAATTCATTTGCTCTCAACGTCTATCGACTAAAACCCGCTTCGCACGCTCGCCTCAAATTTTTCAATTTCCGCGTGAGATATTCCCGATCGCGGCGAATCCATCCTTGAATCCACTTTTTCGCAGAACTCGCGCTCCATCTGAAACCCTGAACAAAGCCCACAGCCTTTCCAAATCCAGTACAAAACCCAAAACATCATGAAACCTAGCATCTACCGATTCACCGCAGCATTCCTTGCTGTCGTCGCGCTCATTTCTTCGTCCGCGCTCAACGCCGCCACTTGGGCTTGGACTGGCGCCGCCAGCGGCAGTTGGGCGCCAGCTTCAGGAAATTGGAATTCAAATGCCACCTTCAGCAACACCACCGACCTCACATTCAACACCGTTACCAACGGGAGCATGTTCCTTGCCTGGGACCGTAAGGTTCGTTCGCTTAGCTTCGGTGCCGACATCGACAGTGATGTGAGCATCAGCTTTCAAGTTTCTGCTGGGGGATCTGTGGGGGGCAACCTCACCTTTGAAAACGAGGCGGTTGGGGGTAATGCTGCCGTGACGGTTGCTGCGGGTGCCACGGGAAACATCACCCTTGGTAATGCGCTCGGAGGCACCACGCTGAATCCAATTCTTGCCGACAATCTCGTTGTGGATCACAACGGCAGTGGTCTGTTGCTTTTCAACCGGCCATTTCAGGCGGGTGCGTTTAGCATCACCAAGAATGGCACGGGCACGATGCAGACGATCAACAACAATCTCCTCACGGGAGCTCTCAACCTCAACGCGGGAACCTTGGTTGCCAGCACCTACAGTGCCGATGGTTTGGATCTCAATAATTTCTCTGCCGTTAATCTCGGTGGTGGCACGCTTGAGATCCGGCCTTTCACCAACGGCACCAAGACTTACGCCACCGTACCTGTGAACGTCAATGCTGCTAGTACGTTGGTGTACAAGAATAGCAACAACACCAGTTATAACGCAGTATTCTCAGGAGCCGCCGGTTTTGTTCTTAACTCGGATTTGACCTTCAAGAATACCTCATCCAACGCGACGTTGTCGAACTTCCTGACCATCTCCCGTAATGTCACTGGTACGAAAAATATGACCATTGAAACGTACAATGATCTCGCAAATCCAGAGCTCATGAATCCCGGCCGCCTCACCTTGAGCGGCGATAACACGGGTTGGTCAGGCGATGTCATTGCAAGGCAAGGAACCGTGCTTTTCTCAGGCAATACCACCAAATCGAGCGGATCTTCCGGTGATATCATTATCGGGGGAACTGCAAACTCTTACGGTGCCGGGGTACAGTATTATGCAGTCGCATCGTCTACACCAACCGGAGCTGCACAGATCATCAACAATGATATTGTGGTTCGTACGGGTGGTTTCCGTGCCTTGCGCACCTCAAGCGATCACTCATACTTTTTCAGAGGCGGTCTCACCTTGGAAGGTGATCTCACGGTGAACAACGCGAATTGGTATAACACCTATCACATCCTGCTCGATGGCAACATTTCTGGAGGGGGTGGACTCAACATCACGGAGTCCGGCAGTCCCGGCTTCGTTCGTCTGGGCGGAAATAACACAGGCTGGAGTGGTAACCTCACGGTTGCTAAGGGAACGCTCAGCCTTGGCGGCAACGCCGTGAACTCTGCCGGCACCGGGGCCATCACTCTCGGTACAGCGGCGAGTTCCAATGCTGCTATTTTAACCATTTCCCCTCAGGGGACAAATGGCTCCACGGTCAGCTACGCGAACAACATTACGGTCAACAGCGGCGGCCCCCGCACCATCAGGGGTGGCGGCGTGGATAATAACGCGAGGTTGACGGGCAACGTTACCTTGAACGGGGATTTGACCGTGGATCACACGTGGGGTTGGACGGGCCGTGCGCTTGTGCTCAGTGGCAATATCTCCGGCGTGGGTGGGCTTGCCATCACCAAGTCGGGCGGCGATGCAGGGACCACGGCGGTCTTGCCCGGCACCAACACCTACCTCGGGAACACGACCGTCGCCACGGGTGCTTCGTTAGCAGTCACCGGTTCGCTTACTTCCAATATCTCGGTCGCCACGGGCGCGCGATTTGGCGGCAACGGAGGATCGACAACCGGAACCTTGAGCTTGGCGACAGGGGCCAAATTCATGTTTTATGTGCCAACCTTTGCCTCCTTTAATGCAACCGGCAACGTGACCTTGGGTAATGATTTCGGCGTGGCTAGCCTCGTCGGTGGCAGCCAAGGTGAGGCAATCACTTGGGCGTCGGTTCCGGATGGCACCTACACGCTGATTGCCACCACGGCGAGCACGTTTGATAACATCACCAACTTCGGCAGCGCCAACGCATACGACCTGAGTGGCGGACGCAGCGCTTACTTCCAAAACGCAGGCGGCCTCCAGCTCGTGGTCACCACCGCAAGTGCTGGTTACACCGCATGGGCATCTCTCAACGGCGCGAGTGTGAACCTCAGCGACGATCATGATGGCGACGGGGTGAACAACGGGACGGAGTATTTCCTCGGCGGACCGACAGGCAATACCACCGGCAACACCGTTCTGCCGAGCGTGATCGACACCGCAGGCAGTCTCAGCATCACCTGGCTCAAGGGCTCCGGTTATCTTGGAACCTATGCCACCGATTTCGTGGTGGAAACTTCGGACACGCTCTCCGGTGCGTGGGTAACTGAGACGACGGGTGCCAATGTGACCGACAGCGCCACCGAGGTGAAATACACCTTCCCGCTGCCACTCAGCGGCAAGAAATTCGCCCGACTCAAGGTCACCGGGCCATAATCCCGCAAGCGACGAATCAAAACAGGGAGCAGGGAATTCAATTTTTCTGCTCCCTTTTTATCGCAATGAATCCTTGATGTTTAGATGCTCCAAAACCCCATGACACGCCGCCAACTCTTAATCCTCGCCGCTCTCACCCTGCCAGCTGCTTGCAAACCCGTTGGGCTGCCAAAAGTCCGGGGACCTCGGAAAAAAGGCCTGTGCCTGACGACGAAAAAGCGCCCGCCCCAGGAGTTGGCGAAGTTTCTCAAATCGGTCGATGCCCGCTGGTTGTACAATTGGAACCTCGTGCCGCCGGATGCTCTGCTCGCAGGCGTTGAATACATTCCCATGATCTATGGCGGGAGCTTTGGCGTGGACAAGGCGCTTGCCCGTCTGAAATCCCAACCAACCGTTCGCGGCAGGGGCGAGTTGCTCAGCTTCAACGAGCCCGATCACCACAAACAGGGCAACACCACGGTGGAGAAGGCGCTTGAAGAGTGGCCCAAGCTTGAGGCTACTGGCCTGCGCCTCGGTAGCCCAGCCTGCGTGCACCCGGACAATGAATGGATGAAGGCCTTCATGAAAGGCGTCGATGAGCGCGGTTTGCGCGTGGATTTCATCTGCATGCATTCCTACGGCGGCCCCAACGCCGACTCCTTGGTGAAACGCATCGAACAAGTCCACGCACTCTACAAGCGCCCGATCTGGATCACCGAGTTCGCCGTTGGTGACTGGAAGGCCAAATCGCCCGAGGCGAACTGCCATGCGCCGGGGAAAATCGCGGAGTTTGTGGCGGAGTTGCTGCCTCGGCTCGAAGCGATGGATATCGTCGAGCGCTACTGTTGGTTCCACGGCGGGGTGAAGAGCAATGCGCTTGGCACCTCAGCGCTCTTCAATCCCGATGGTTCGCTCACGGTGGTCGGTGAGGCCTACCGCTCGGTGGGATAACTTTCGTGCGAAATCAGTACGGCGAAGGCAGCCGAGTTTCACCAGTCGTCCGTGCGGAACGGTGAGCAGGGAAGGCCTGCGCCGTTGACGAGATTGCAGACGGGATGATCCGCCCAACCGTAGCGCACGGCCACAGGCGAGGGGACATCAGGGCTGGAGACCACCACTGTTTTCCCTTCGATGCGGGCCGTGGCCCATTGCCACTTTTTATCAGCTCCCGCGATGGTGAATCCTTTCAAGTCACCTTCCTTCGCGATCAGGCCGCCGTCGGCGTGCTTGAATGATAGAATCACTTTTCCGCCGTTGATCCGGTGCTCGGCCGGAAGTGGGCCGGAGTAGGGGACTCTTTGCCCATAGACCTGCGACTTCGCCCAGAGTGCGAGCCGATGGCCTACCGGTTGTTTGTTTTTCGGATGAATGTCGTCGGCATCTCCCGTGTCAATCGTGATCGCCATCCCGCTGTTCGGCACGGAGAGGGACTTCAGCATGCTTTCGCGCAAGTTTGCCCATTGACTGGTGGGATTCGGCTCCTGCGTTTGCGGCTTGTAACAGGGCAACTGCACCCACGCGAAGGGGAAATCTCCCTGGCTCCAGCGGGCGCGCCAGTCCTGGATCATCAACGGCAGCTGTTCCGCATAGAGTTTTGAGGCCCCGGGACTGCAGTTGCTCTCGCCCTGATACCAGATGCCGCCACGGATGGCGTAGGGAATCAGCGGCGCGATCATGGAGTTGAACAAGTTCGCGGGATAATTCTGGTGCATGCGCGGGTGGACGGGCGGGCGTGGGGGATATCCCTTAGGTTTGCCCTCGGCTTTGCGACTCTCGGCCGCGATTTTCCATGCGGCGAGTTGTTTTTCGTATTGCTCGTAAGCCTTCTCAGGTTCGTAGGGAACGCTGAGTTTCTTGATCCAGGGCCTGAACACCGGTTCGAAATTTTTCACGCCCTCCTGCCGCGGCAAGCTGATCCATGACTCGATGGGAGTTCCTCCGTAGGATGAGTTGATCAAGCCCACTGGCGTTTTCAGGGATTGGTGCAAATCACGGCCGAAGAAATAGGCTGCCGCGGAAAATGCACCGGCGCTTTCAGGACTGCAGATCACCCACGTCCCGCCGCAGGATTCTTGTGGAGTCTCTGCCGCAACTCTGGGAACCAGGAAGGTGCGGATTTCAGGGAACTTCGCATTGGCGATCTCGCTTTGGGCGTTGTTGCTGTTGCCAACGGTCAGCGCCATGTTCGATTGCCCCGAAGCAAGCCATACCTCGCCGACAAGAACATCTTGAATCGTGACGGTGTTGTTGCCTTTCACGACCATGGTGAAAGGGCCGCCGGATTTGAGCTTGTCCAGTTTGATGCTCCATTTGCCGTCGGCAGGGGTCTTCGTCGAGCGGGTTTGGCCTGCGATGTTCACGGTGATGGCTTCTCCAGCATCGGCCCAGCCCCACACCGGCGCCGACATCTCGCGTTGCAACACCATGTGATCTGAAAATAGCGATGGCATCCTCACATCCGCCACGGCAGGGAAGGGATGCATGACGGCAAGTGCGCATAGTGCGGGAGTGAGCCAGGAGGCGTGCGATGTGCGCTTGGTGGGGTTGGGTTTCATGAATGAGGTATCTCGATTGGATGTTTCTAGGGCGGTCGTGTGGCGTTTCATTTCCCGAACACTCGGATGCGGAACACCGCCGCGGGCGCACCGTGGGTGGCGAGTACTCGTAGGGTGAGTCGCTTGGTTAGAAAATTTTCCTCCGGCCGCCACTCGTAGATCGCGCTGTGATGGTTGCGGACCGAATGGACGACTCTGCCTCGGTCGTCCAACAGATCGAAATCCTTCACCATGAATGGCACCACTTCTTCAGGGTGCGTCATGAGCACCGACTCCATCGGGTGGTCCCAGTCGGGGTCGAAATCGATCTGCACAAGGCCAAGCGCGCGCGGAGCATCCCAGTCGAGGTGCAGTTCCGGTTGCAGATCGGTGGGATCGGCGACCCATGCATTCGGCGCATCGACCGGCCGGGCCGGGCCACCAATAACATTGGCGGGGCCGAAATGATCGATCGGCGGATCGAAGGTCATCGCGAGGTTGAGACCATCCGGGCGGCGCTTGGGCAGCCAGAACTCGAAGCGGTCGATGCCGATGTCCGCCGGTGGTTCCTGGACGCTGGATTTGGCGACTGCCTTGTTGAATGCCGTCGTCACCGCCAGCACGCCGGTGATGCGCATGTCGCTGACCCGCACTCGCAGCGAAGCGTCGTCGCAGAGTTTGGCGAAATGATAGCCGTCATTTGCGATGGGCATGGCAAATCTCGCAGTCACCCGCGACTGGCCTGCGCTGAACGGGATTTCGATCGCCTCGACCAGCACTTCCGGCGTGAAATTACCGGACTTCTCCGAGCGCCGCAGTTCGACCCGCAAGCCCCCGGACTGCTCGGCGGAGAGTTCGAACGAAATGACTGGCTGCGTCCCGGCGGAGAGTGGGACGAGCATCGCCCACGAGCTGTCGAGGCGTACCCAGGCGTTGGTTGGTGCAAGTTCGGAAAGCACCAATCGCGAACTGGCACTGGCGCTTGCCTGCGGTGCGAGGTCGGCGGGGTCATCGAGTGTTTTCCCTGGCAGAAACTGGCCGTCGCGTTGGAGCCGGAGTTGCAGTTCGCGCAAGTTTTCGCCAGTGGATAGATCGGCTGGCAGGCAACCTTGTTCGAGGCAGAGTGCGGCGGCGGTGCCGACGGCCTGCGCGCCCGCCGCACAGGTGGCCATCACGCGGCTCGATCCGAAGGCGACGTGGCTCGCGCTGATGATTCGTCCGGCAAGCAGGAGGTTCTTGATGTTACGGCTGTAGTAGCAGCGCCACGGAATGCCATAGACGCCCTTCGCGTGCCACTGGGTGCAGCCGCTTTTTTCGGAGTAAATGCCGTCTGCGGGATGAAGATCCACCGCCCAGCCGCCGTGGGCCACGACGTCGTCGAACTCACGCTGTTCCACCAAATCTTGCTGGCGGAGGATGTAGTCGCCCTCGAAGCGCCGACTCTCGCGCTTGCCGGGGACGTGGCCGACCCATTCGAGCGTCATGGTTTCCGCCTCGGGGAAATTCCCCGAGTTCTTGATGTAATCCCACACGCCATAAACCACCTTCCACAGCTCCCACTTGATCTCCTCCGTCTGATGGACGGTGTCGAGACGGCCGCCGTATTCGATCCACCAGAAATTGCAGCCCTGCATGTTGGTATTGAACTGCCGGTAGCGCGGGATTTTCGTGATGTCCTTCAATGCCCAACTCGGTGCCACGAACTTCACCGGCACGCCGACATCCTTGGTCGAGAAATACATCGAGTGGCCTAACAGTTGTCCGTATTCAGCGTCCGGCGCGAAGCCCTCGCCGAACTCTTCTTTCGATTCCGCGCCCATCCGGAACGCCGCGCCGGCCATGAAGCCGACTAGCCCGTCGCCGGAGGCATCGCAAAACAGCGGCGCGCGCAACACGTAGCGCGTGGAATTCTGCGGACAGAAGGCATGCACTGCGGAAAGCGTGTCGGGGTCGCTCTTGTCCACCTCATAGGCTGCGGTGTTGAGGAGCAGGGTGAGGTTCTTTTCGACAATGCATTTTTCCAAAAGAATGGTGTCGAAAATCAGCGCGTTGCCCAGGCGGTTGCGATAGAGGTTTTCCTCGAGAATTTCGTTGATGATCCCGCCCTCGCGCGACCAGCGGTTGTTGTTGCCCATGTGTGAGGTCGCGCCGAGCACCCAGAGCCGCACCTCGCTGGAGGCGTTGCCGCCAAGGACCGGACGATCTTGAACGAGCACGGTCTTCACTCCTTGGCGGGCGGCGGCGATGGCGGCGGAGACTCCTGATAGACCACCGCCAACGACGATGAGGCCGGCGTCGATCTCGACGAGATGCAGGGAGCGCTTGTCAGTAGGGGCTTCGATCAACATAAGAGAATCAGGTGGGTGTGTGACGAGGGCGATGGATGCCGCCGAGCCAGAGTAAAAGAAGGGCGAGCGGATGAAGGAAAGCCATGGCGAGGAACCAGGGCCCATACCCCTTGCCCTGAACCGCCTCGATCAGCGGTCCGAAGAGGACCTTGAAACCCTGGTCAAGAAAACCAGCGGCTTTGGAGGAAGGTCCGGAGACCATCGCGGCGACGATCATGTTCATCGCGATGCCGCCGAGCGTGCTGCCTGCGGCGACGACGCTGAACACGGTGCCGACCGAGTGCTTGGGCACGACATCCACGACGATCGCGCTAATGTTGATCAGCCAAGCGAGGGAGGCGAACACGGCGACTGCGGTGAGCGTGATCATCACCGGCATGCCAGTGGCTTTGGCAATGAAGGGCGAGACTGGCATCAGGCAGGCGGCACCGAGCATGATCCACAGTCGGGCGTTCACCGGACTGCTGCCCTTTTTGACCAAGAGGCCGGAGAGCCAACCGCCAGCCAGCGAACCGACTCCGGCGGCGGCATAGACGACCCAAGTGATGGTCAGTTGGTCTTGATTCAACCCGTGGTCGGCGCTGAGGTATTTGGCAAACCAGAATTGATAGAAATACCAAACTGGATCGGTGATCAGCCGGCCGAATAAGAGCAGCCAAACCGGGCGGAATGTCAGCACCTTGTACCAGCTCCAGCCTTTTGCACCCTCTTCCGGTGGAGGCTCGCCATCCTCGATCAACTCCAATTCAGACGGCGACAGCAGCTTGTTTTCACGAGGTTTCCGATAGAATGCGAACCACGGGATGATCCAGAGAAACCCGACCAATCCGGTGATGATGAAACTCATGCGCCAGCCGGTACCATGGTGAAAAACTGACTCGATCCATGGCAGCTTGGTGGCGTAGTCGAACGACGCGAGGCGGATAACGATGTAGGGCGCAATCGTCGCTCCGATGGTGGCACCCATCGTGTAAAGGCCGATCGCCAGGGCGCGCTCGCGGGCGGGAAACCACTCGGACACCGCCTTGGACGCGGCAGGCCAGATGCCCGCCTCACCAAGACCTAACATGAAACGGCAGCTACCCATCGAGCGCACTCCTTGTGCCCAAGCGGTGGCGATGTTTGCCAGCGACCACCAGATGACAAAAATCGCGGTGCCGGTGCGGGTGCCAAGGCGGTCCACCAGTTTTCCCGAAATTAGATAGGCGACGGTGTAGGCGACGAGAAATAAGTTCACGACGTTCGCATACTCGCGGTCGTCCATTTTCAAGTCCGCCTGGATGGTCGGCGCGAGTGTGGACAAGGTCTGGCGATCGACATAGTTCAGCACCGCAGCCAGAAATACTAGAACGACGATCCACCAGCGTAATCCTCGAATGATCATCGGTTAATGAGCGTTGTTGGGTTGGCGGTCGAATTCGAAATAGGCGAGGCTAAGGCACCACGCGGCACCGTAGTTCACCCAGCCCTCGGCGTGGCGATAGGTGCCCTCTGGGTTGAAGGGAAACATCTCGCTGCCCGGCGCCGATGAAATTGAACCACGGCAGAGTTCGAGCCGGGCGCAGACATTGTCTTTGTGGGACACCGGCCAGCCGCGCTCGATTCCGGTGAATCCGAAGTCGGGCTTGTACGGTGCGGCAGCGAGGCGCGGGTTGCGACCGAAAACCGCATCGGCGTGGGAGACGGCAATCTCACGCATGCGGGATTTCAATGCCGGATCGTCGATCACCCACGATGCCGCCAAGGCGATGCCCGGTGCGGCAGCGCTGTTGCCCACATCGTTGATCTTCGGAATGGTCCAATTGGAGTCGTCATCGAAGCGGCGGATGTCCCACATATTGGCGGAGCGCTTCGCCGCCACCTCTGCCCAGGCGGTGATCTTTTCCTTCAGGCCAGTCGGAGCTTGTTTAGGATAACTTTGCAGCAGCCAGACTAAGTTCGGAATGGTTCGGTGCTCGCTCATCCGCTGGCCCTTGGTGGTGCGCGGGTCGTTCCAATCGAGGTTTTTCACGATCCAATCCGCCTGCTTCACTGCGGCGGTGAGGTAGTGGCCCGGATCGGCAAGGCCGTCGCGTTTGGCGATCTCGTGCATGAGGAGATTCGGCACGATCGAATGCCCCGGCGCATGGCGGCCCTTGTAGGGGTGGAGCAGGCCGCCCATCGGGTTTTTGCCGATGATCTGATCCACCGCTAGATAAGTCGATGGATTCCACCATTTGTCGATCTCAAGGGACGGTGCCCAGTTTTGCTCGCAGAAGTCGCGGCACTTTTCATAGAACGACTTTGGCAGCCATTTCTCCAAAGCTGGCCAGGCCCACACGACATACGCGACTTGCTCGACGGTCTGTGAGTGGATCTGGCGCGGATCCGGATCGGCACTCGGGTCTTTTGTCGCGGGATTGACGAGATAGAATCCAGCGCCCCAGTGGATGAGTTTGACCACGTCCGGCGCGTCGGCTGCAGGTGGTTCGAGTTCGGTGTAGTATTTTCGAACGGCCTCCATCACGCCTTCGCTGCAGGGGTTCTTGGCGTCGAATTTGAACGCGGGGGCCAGCACCCTCCGCTTGTCTGCTTCCCAGTCGATCTGTCTCGGCATCGCCGCGACCCGTGCGGGATCGGCCCGCTGGAACATGACGAGAGCAGGCAGGATCGCATCGTAGTACGTCCCGTCGCGCCATGGGCAACCGCCGTATGCGCTCGGATGAGTCCCAACCACCGACCGCGAATCGATCAGGAAATCCACCGCAGGTTGCCAGAAGAGATCTTTCCACAGATTTGGGCGGATCAAAAAGGGATCGCTAGTGCCCGGCTTGAGCGTGCCTCCCTGCACTTCGATCACATATTCTCCGGTCGGAGCATTGAGTGCTGAAAAGTCACCGATGTTCGCTTGGATCACCGAGCGAAACAAGGCGTCGCCGCCCTGAGCGGCGCGTACGATGAATGCGCTGCCGTCCGCCGATAAAGGTGCGGTGAACCGCTTCGGCCGATCGGCCTCGTAGCCGACTTGGTTGACGGCGATCAGGTGGGCGTCGCGCGGGACCGTCGGCACAGGTTTCTTGCTGGCTGTTTCCGCCATGGTGGGACCGGTCGAGGCCACCAGCAAGCATCCGACGAAGCATCTGAGGATCGTCTTGAAATGATATGCTATGTCGAACATTTGATGAGTCTCAGGCGGGCGATGCAATCTGTCATTCATTACAGCTTACACGATTTGCCCAAATTCTTATACATTCCAGCTTTCGAAGACGCGATTACTTAAAGTGGGAGAGGCTCCATCGGTCACGCCATTGGATCACCGGTTGACCGTCGCGCATTTCGATCGGCAGCCAGACATAAAGTCCTTCGATCGCGGCTTCCGGTTTCCAGATATCAAACATTGCGATGCATGCATCGCGCTTTCCGACCACTGGGATGATAAAAGAAATCTGGCCGCCGAAGGTCTTATCCGGTCCGAGTCCAGTGTGTGGATTCACGCCTTGCGCAGGATTTGCCAAACTCGTGTAGGGCCCAGTGATGGCATCCGCGACGAGGGCACGGGCGGCGTTTGGTTTCCAACTGCTCGAACCAGATCCGAGTAGATAATATTTGCCATCCCGCGGCATGATGGTGGGGGCTTCCGTGTGGGCGGGAACGCCGGGAACAATTTGATAGTCTCCCGCCGGAAATAGATAGTCGTCCCGCAGCCGCCCGATGCAGAAAGCCTTGTCGGGCTTCCGAACCGTTAGATGATAGGCGACGCCATCTGCATCGCGGAACAGCGTGAAGTCACCGGAGCCGTTCGCTGAGTTAGCACCAAGAAACTTGTGTTGGAAATGAAAGGGGCCTGCCGGGGAACTCGCTGTGGCCACGCCCACGTAGCCGATTTCGTATCCCGTGCCGCGAGGATAATACTTGAAGAACATCACAAAGGCTTTGGTGCGCTCGTTGAACAGCACTTTGGGGCGTTCGAGAATGCAGCCGTAGGCGAGATCGGCCGTCGGGTCGTTGTGATTTACGCGGATTACCAAACCTTCATCCTTCCATGTGACTAGGTTGGTGGAGGAATAACAATGCACCCCACCATCGGCGAATTGCGCTTCTGATTTTCCGGGCAGTTTGTGCTCCCCATACCAGTAATAGACGCCCTCGAAAAACAGTACTCCGCCGCCATGCGCGTTGATCGTTTTTCCATTCTGATCCAGCCACGGCGTTCCCGGAACGATCTGCGGCTCGCTTTCTCTCGGTTTCCACTCCGTCTGCCAGCGGATGACTGGCTGGTCATTCTCGAAACGCAGTGGCAGCCAGATGTAACCGGCGTGAATGGGCTCCTGCGGATTCCAAATGTCGAACATGGCGATCCACTCGTCCGGATCCCATGGGGCGGGCATCACGAAGGTGCTTTGTCCGCCGAAGGTTTTCTCCTGGCCGATCTGATTGTGCGGATTCACGCCCATGCATGGATTGCCCAGCGGCCGATAGGGTCCGGCGATGCTGTCCGCCACGAACATCCGTGCTGCGTTGGGGTTCCAGCCCGTGCTGCCGGAGCCGAGGAGGTAGAACTTTTCCCCGCGCCGGAACAGGGCAGGGGCCTCCGTGGCGTGGGTGATACCCGCCATCACTTCGTAGTTTCCTGCCGGCCGCAGCCCGTCTGGGGTCAGACGCCCACACACCAGCGCCTTGTCCGGTTTGCGCACGGCGATGTGATAAGCAGATCCGTCTTCATCCTGGAAAATGGCGAAGTCGCCCGAACCCGAGGGGCTGCCGGCTCCGGTGAATTTGCCCTGATACTCGAATGGCCCCAGAGGCTCGCTGGCCGTTGCCACGCCCACATAGGCAACCTCGGTGCCCGTCGTCCCGCCAACGGCCTTGGGCGGATAAAGCTTGAAATACATGACGAATTTTCGGGTGGCGGCATTGAAGATCACCTTCGGGCGGTCGAGGATTCCGGCATTCGCGACCTCGGGGTGCTGGCCCTCGGATTTGACTGAAAACACCAGTCCGGAGTTGGTCCAATTCAACAGGTCGCTGCTGACATAGCATCTCACCCCGGCCTCGTTCTTCTCCGATTCCGTTTTGCCCGCGATCTTGTGCGAGCCATACCAATAGAATTTGTCCTCGTACTTGAGAATGCAGTGGCCATGGGCGTTGATGTGAATCCCAGCGGTGTCGAGCCAGGGCCGGCCGGGCTGGAAACTATTGGACGGGCCGTCGACCGCTGCAGAAAAACCCGTCCCAGCAAAAATCAATGCGGCTGAGGCCAAAAAACCGATTATCGTCCACTGATACAACCTGCCCGTAATTTTCACCATCATGCTTGATGGAAACTGACACGCGCGTCTTTCTTTGTCAGGGACTTCCACTTGTATGATTAGAACAATCTATTATACAATTTGCTCATCTGATTGACCCTCAAGGTTGGAAACTGTAGTTACTTCGAAACACAACACCGCATGCTATACCGCAATTGGCTGAATTTGAATCTCCATCTCCTCTGGTGTCACAACCGGCATGTGGCCGAGGGGACCAAGAAAACGGGACCGACGCTGGAGTTCACTGAGTTCACCAACAGCGCGGCTTGGTTGGTGCGGGAGGGGTGGGCGCGGGTCGAACACGACGGCCAATCCTACACGGCACATCCGGGCGAGTGGCTGATCGTAAAACCGGGACCTCGCGTGCAGACGTTTTCCCACGATGCCAGAATGCTTTCCATCGCCTTCGAGGCGCGCTGGCCGGATGGCTCCCATCTCTATCAGGAGGGGCTGAGCCTTGTGATCAAAGCATCCGAAGCTCCCGAACTCGAGCAGATGGTCCGGCCGATCCTCAATCTAGTGATGGAGATCGCTCCCGGCACCTGGGACGTCCGGGACCACCCGGCGGATTTGCGTTGTTTCCTCCGCTTGGAGCAACTTTTGTGCGAATGGCTGTCGGTGCTCTCCGAGATCCTGGACGGGCGCGGGGTCCGTCATTCCGGGCATTTCGGCATCGATGAGCGCGTCCGCATCGCGGTGGACCTGCTCCACGCCCGTGACCTCGCCGATCCTTTGGCGCTAGAAACGTTGGCGGCGGCGGTTCACATCAGCCCAAACCATCTGATCCGGCTTTTTCGGAAGGATCTTAAGACCACGCCGAACCAGTTTTGGGACCGCCTCCGCATCGAGCACGCCCAAAGCCGCCTCAGGCAGCCGGAAATTCGCATCAAGGAGGTTGCAATCGACCTCGGATTCAAGCACTTATCGCACTTTTCCAAGTGGTTTAAACGGCACACCGGACGCCCTCCGCAGGCGGTGCGGGAGTAGGGTGCTGGGTTCCTGTAGCTGGCTGAGATGGTCCCGTTTCTGGGGAGCATTCCTACTAGGCTCTGGCCGGTGAAATTGCACTGGGTGGGCTGCCCGTTGGCGTTCCGATTGAGCGAGAGTTAGGCCGCATCCTGGGTGCGCTCATTGAGCGGATTCTCGGCGGCTTCCTTGAACCAATGACCCGGAAACCGCGACCTTAGTGCGAAGTGCTTGAGGTCCTTTGGTTCCATGCAGCCGATCTGCACCAGAACAAGCCCGCAAAGCCAAGCGATTGGGACCATGTTGACGAGGATGGACACTGGAATGAATAGCAGGAAGAGGATTGGCCAGAGGTTTCCCTCGATTAAGGCAGGCACGGTGGCATCAAGATCGACTTGAAACAGTGCAGCGAGGCAGTCAGTTGCGGCGAACACGACCGCTGTCCCGCTGGTGATAATCAGCATGCCCACGAGCGAAGTGGTCAGATAGTACTGCGGCTTCAGCTTTGAAGTAGCCTTGGAATTGGAGAGGAACTCGTTGAGAGCGTTCATGGGGGGAGATGTGGCCGAACCGTCTGTTTAACCGACCGGTCGGTTTTTCGGGAAAATACATGACCGACCGGCGATCGGGGTCAGAAGCGACCTCGAAGTATGGTTTTCGGCATTCATGGAAATATTCACGGCAATTGTGGTACCACCGCGATGGTGGCGAGACAAGTGCTTAAATGGGGGAGGATCGAGCGTTTGGCGGCTCATGGATGGTCTGATGGACTGGGGCGCTGCGGATGTCGGGTCCCAGTCCAGCAGGTAAGCGGCGATTCACGCCGTGGGGGGCCAGGCGCGGGCACTGGCAGCGGAGGTTCTGCGAGATGATTCTCAACCTGTTTCAGGTGCGACTCGTTGATTATCAATCCACGCGTGACGTCGGAAGTGCCTCTCCATGTCTCGCGCACCGGAGGTCCGTTCCGTTGTGCACGGGTGCCCGTACATCGTGCACGGGCAATTTTACATCGCGCACGGGTGCCCGTACATCGTGCACGGGCAATTTTACATCGCGCACAAGCACCCGAACATGATGTACGGGCAACTTTACATCGCGCACAAGCACCCGAACATGATGTACGGGCAACTTTACATCGCGCACAAGCACCCGAACATGATG
>JARWZU010000030.1 GCA_029866215.1 Akkermansiaceae bacterium | reverse complement strand
TGGATGAAGTGCTGCACCCAGGCGAAGTTGGCGTTGCCCTTGGGCGGGACGCCGAACTGCCAGCGCACGTCGTCGTCCTTGCGGAACCAGTCGGAGTCGTTGAAGGGCGGGTTGGCGAGGACGTAGTCGGCGCGGAGGTCGGGATGGAGGTCGCGGCGGAAGGTGTCGGCGTGCTCGGTCCCGAAGTCGGCCTCGATGCCGCGCAGGGCGAGGTTCATCACGGCGAGGCGGCGGGTGGTGGCGTTGCTCTCTTGGCCGTAGATGCTGATGTCGCCGAGCTTGCCGCCGTGGGATTCGACGAATTTTTCCGACTGCACGAACATGCCGCCGGAGCCGCAGGCGGGGTCGTAGATGCGGCCTTTGTAGGGGGCGAGCATCTCGACGAGGCAGCGCACGACGCAAGACGGGGTGTAGAACTGGCCGCCGTTCTTGCCCTCGGCGCTGGCGAAGCGGGTAAGGAAATACTCATACACGCGGCCTAAAACATCGACCGACCTGTGGGTCGTCGATCTTCCCTCACCCCGGCCCTCTCCCACTGGGAGAGGGTGGCGCGAAGCGTCGGGTGAGGGTTGATTTGATGCGATGAGATCGATCGTCCCAATCAAATCAATGAGTTCGCCGAGGCGCTGCTTGTCGAGGCCGGGGCGGGCGTAGTCCTTGGGGAGGACGCCTTTGAGGCGCGGGTTGTCGCGCTCGATGGCGACCATGGCGTCGTCCACGGTCTTGCCGATGGTGGGCTGCTTGGCACTGGCCTGGAGGTGGGACCAGCGGGCATCGGCGGGCACCCAGAAGACGTTCTCGGCTTTGTATTCGTCCGGGTCTTCGGCATCGGCCCCGGCGTAGTCACCCTCACCGGCGAGGAGTTTGGCGCGGTGTTCCTCGAAGGTGTCGGAGATGTATTTAAGGAAGATAAGGCCGAGGACGACGTGTTTATACTCCGCCGCGTCCATGTTGTTGCGGAGTTTATCGGCCGTGAGCCAGAGCTTGGCCTCGAAGCCAATGGTGGCGGTGGACGATGAGTCCTTGGCGGAAGCTTTGCGTTTGGCGGGCATGATTGGGAAAAGACTAACTGGGTGGATCAGACAGGGAAGGCTAAAGAACCGGAGACGAGGGGGTAAAAAAACCGGCGCGGGGTGAGCCGCGCCGGGGTGGGTTGTGGATTTATGCGCCGGGAGCCGGGGTGGGTTCTGCGGCGGCGGACCCTCCTAAGTCGCGGACGATGCGGGAGGCGGCCCAGGCGTTGGCGAAGTCGGTGCCGGGTTCGCTGCGACGCAGGCGGATGACGAGGCGGTCCATTTTGGCGAGCAAATCACTCGCGGCCCGGAACTTGGGCCGGAGGGTGACGGTGAGGGAGCGGCGGACCGAGATGGCAGCGGATGGATCTGCGGTGATTTTTTCGAAATCGGCGAGTTCCTTGGCGAGCAGCGTGGCGTCTGCGGGGGTGAGGGGCCGGTGATGATTTGGAGGAGATGGCTGTTCGGGGAGATGGGTGTCATTGAAATGGCCCGGCGGTTGGGAAACGCCGCCACGGTCTCACGCACCAACCTGACGATGGGTGAAGTCTCAAAGACGCAAACGCGTCAGCCGATTTGGTTTACCCAACGGTGTCTAACGTGGGTCTTGCAAGTGGGGACCGGAGCCCTTGCATCCTCACAGCTTGCCGTGAAACCGAGTGGAAATGCTGTCGGCGGCGCCGCAGACGATTCCCGCAAGTCGCTCGGGGTGGCGGCCATGGGCGATGTGTGTTTCAATCCCGGCGTCCACCGCAAATTTCACCGCTGCTAGCTTCGATGCCATCCCGCCCATCGAGAAGCGGCCTTTGTCGTCGCGGACGTGCCGGAACACCTCATCGATGTCAGTCACCTCGGCGATGCGTTGGTTCGTTTCCGGATCTAGCAGACCATCGACGCTCGTGAGAAGAATGATGCGCTTGGCACCGGCAAGTTTCGCGACGCGAACCGAAAGCATGTCGTTGTCGCCAAATTTCAGCTCCTCAACGGCGACGGAGTCATTCTCATTGATGATCGGCAAAATGCGGGGTTCTGCTAGAAGGCGGCTCAGCGTGTCTGAGACATAGGCCGCACGTTCGGGTGTGCCGAGATCGCCAGCGGTGAGGAGCACTTGGGCGATGGTGATGTCGAAGTTGGCGAACAAGCTGCTGTAGGTTTGCATCAGGCGTGCTTGGCCTACGGCCGCGCAGGCTTGTCGGGTGGCGGTGTCTTGGGGGTACTCGCTCAAGCCAAGCGCTGAGACCCCAGACCCCACGGCGCCGGATGAAACGAACAAGCAGCGATGCCCTGCATTCACGAGCCCAGCGATGGCCGATACGAGATGCACGAGGGCCGCGCGGTCGAGAGTGCCGTCGTTCGCTTTCGTGAGAACACCAGTGCCGGCCTTGATGAGAGTGAGATCAGGAATCATTTGAAGTTAGCCTCGCGGCGTGTTTGGCATACTTGGAAATCTGAAACTGCGCCACTGCAAATCGTGGGTGGAATGTGCCGCGTGGTTTGCGACGGCGATGGTTTTTTAAGGCGGGGGGATCGGTAAATTCGGGTCGAAGTCGGGTGGCAGTGAGCCTTGGATTTCCGGCGCTGCTGGCTCGCCCGAGGTTTTCGGCGCAGCGGCAGGAATCCTTGCCGCAAGATCTCTGGGCCACGCTTGGACGTCGAGAACGTGCTCGTCATAGCGAAGAATCACCACCTGGCCGTAGTAGGTGTACTCGCCAAACAAATGTTCGGTTTGGCCATCCTGCGGAGGGATGACGTAGGTCGTCCGCAAGGTTTCCTCGCCGTCCGCCCAGTCGAATGGCGGCTTGAGCCATTGCTCGCTCGACCACGACCGATCCTCGAGTTGAAGGATTTCACCTTTGCTGGTGCGGTTGAAGATTAGCACCTCGACCGAGACTTTTCCGGGGTCGATGGTTTCGCCTGGCGCCCGTTGCACAGGGATGGTGAGGACTGTCCGCTGGCCTGCTTCGTTTTTCAGGTCATTGAAGATTTGCACCCGCCCGAGCGAAAGCTTGCCGAGCATCGCTTCCGGTTGTTCAAATCCATCGCGCAATTTCGCCGCCGCGAGTTCGTACAGCGAGCCAGCCCCCGAGACGCCCATTTGAAAGACCTTCTCGAAATGCGCACCCGCCACGTCGAACACGCCCATCTGCTCATGAACCAACCCCAGTTCGTAGTGCACGTTCGGGTCGTTCTTGGAATGCGTTAGGGCTTCCTCAAGCTTCACAATCGCAAGACCCATGTCACCCGCGACACGGGCTTGACGCGCCTGTTTCACCAGTCGCTCGGAGAGAGGATCTTGCACCTGCGGAGCGCTCAACGGAACGGGATCTGGCGCGGGCAAGGGCATGTCCTCCGGTGGAACGAACGCCGGACGCGGCGTCGGCGGACGCGAGACCAACGGCGCGGCGCGATCCGCAGCAGGAGAGGCAGGAGCCGCTGGATCGGCAGAAGGGATTCGCACGGCGACCAGCTTGGGGACTTCCTTGATGACGGTTCGGACTTGGCGGGCATCCTCGAATTTTGCCGCCAAGGCGATGGCCGCTATGAGAATCTGGGAAAACGCAATCAAACTCAAGACCCAGCACGCGATCGCAAACGTGGAAGGGCGCGCGGCAGACGCAGAGCTTGGTTTGACGGATGCCATGTGGGCGGAAGATGCCGTCCCTGCCTGCCCTTGTCAATCCACCGGGGCGATTGAGAAAATGCGATCAATAGGCGACAATTTCCCAGAACTCCCCTAGCCTCGCGCCGCCGATGAATCCCGCCCTTGAAACCTTGATGCTCGCAATCGCCGCCGACGAGGGCTTGGCGGTGCCTCAGCCAGCATTGTTCATCGGCGCAGAAGCCCACCCCGCCCTCAGCGCATGGCCAGAAATCATCGGCTGGCAACCCTTGAAGCCGCTCGCCACCGCTTGGGACCAGGCAGGATTCAACCGCTGCGAAATGATTCCAGACCAAAAATGGCCGCTGGTGATGGTGTTGCCGGGCAAGTCACGCGACGAGACATTTGCATGGTTCGCCATGGCCCGCGATCACTTGGAGCCTGGCGGCAAATTGCTGGTCTCCATGCCAAACACCGCTGGCGCAGGCCGCTTCGAGAGGGAACTCGCCAAGGCCACCCGCAACATCACCTCGCTCCAAAAGCACAAATGCCGCGCCTTCCATGCGACCTTGGACGATGCTTGGGACGAGGCGATTTTCCACGAGTGGCGGGATCTCGGGAAGCCACGCCCGATTCCACAAACTCCATACACCGTCGAGGCTGGCGTCTTCAGTAGCGACCACATCGACCCAGGTTCTCAACTGCTGGCCGACCACCTTCCCGCCCATTGGCACGGCGATCTTGCCGACCTCGGAGCTGGCTGGGGATTTCTATCCGATGCCATCTTGAAGCGCTGCCCAAAGGTCGCGCGCATCGATCTCTATGAGGCCGACTCTCGGGCGCTCGCCTGTGCCCGCAAAAATCTAGCAGCACACCCGCAGGAAATTGGCTACCACTGGCACGATGTCACCACCGGCCTGCCACGCAGCTACGACGCCATCCTGATGAACCCGCCATTTCACATCGGTCAAGCGACCCATGTCGATCTGGGCCGTGCGTTTTTGAAGACGGCAGCCGACTCGCTCAAGCGCGGAGGAAAATTGATTCTGGTCGCCAACCGCCAACTCCCCTACGAAGCGGTGCTCGAAGCCAATGGCTTGCTTTGGCGAAAAATCATTGAGGACAAAGTCTATAAAATCCTCTCCGCCGAAAAGCGCTAAAGCCTATCATTTACCATTAGATCATTCGAACCTCTCACATGAAACTCGTCAAACTTCTCGCCAACCTCGGCTACGGCTCCCGCAAGGAGTCCCAGCGCCTCATCCGCTCCGGCGCCGTTACTGACGAAGCAGGCCACGTCCTCAGCGAGAACGACCTCCCCCCCCACGACCAGATTCTCTTTCGCGGCGAGGAGCTCGACCCGCCTTCCCCATTGGTCATCATGCTCCATAAGCCGGATGGCTACACCTGCAGCAGCGAAGACCCTGGCAGCACGATTTACGACTTGCTCCCGCCTCGCTACGCTCTGCGCAACCCCGGACTCAACCCGATCGGCCGACTCGACAAGGACACCACCGGGCTCCTTCTCCTCACCGACGATGGGAAATTACTCCACAAAATCATCCACCCCAAATCCGGATGTCTCAAAGTCTATCATGCGGTGTTAGATCGTCCCTTGGAGGGTCACGAAACCGAACTTTTCGCATCGGGAACTCTCGTTCTTAACAACGAGAACCGGCCCCTGCTGCCCGCCAAGTTAGAGATACTCAACGAAAAGGAAGCGCTCATCACCTTGCACGAAGGTCGCTACCACCAAGTCCGCCGCATGTTTGCTGCAGCTGGCAACCACGTGCTGGATCTCAAGCGGATTTCTATCGGTAGCTTGAAATTGCCCGACGATCTTGATGAAGGCGACTGGCGTGCCCTGCAACCCGAGGAGCTTGAATCGATCTTCCGTTGAAGTGCTGACCGTCCCGAAGCGGCAATCCACACTCGCCACCGGGAGAATCTGTGCTTAATTTCTCAGCGTGATCGCGCGACAAAAGACGAAGTACCCCGTTTCCCAGTCGCTGCGTCAGTATCTCTATCACTTCGACCGGCAACGTGAGATTCCGAAGGTGTATGACGAGTTGTGCCGCTTCAGCGGTGCGGTTCCCTACGAGGACCCCAAGGGCAGAGAAACCTTGTGGCTCACCGTCATGTATCCGCCCGAGATCCTCGCCGAACTCAAGCCTCGCCTCACCAGCATCTATACCGAACTCAAACTCGGCCGTGATGCAGAGCAACACGAGCACTTGGTCGTCGACCGCATCGACTTCGGGGACTTTGGTAACTCGAAGCCCTTCCGCATTCGCGTCACCAACCTCTTCAATGACAACTCGGACTATTTCTATGTCAAACAAGCCGACGCGTCACGCATCTACGGACTCGAGCTGGAGCACATTCTATCACCTAACCGGATCAACTATCTGGTCAATGGGAACACGCTAATCGAAGAACACATCGCGGGGGTGCCAGGCGATGTTTTCATCCGCGATTATCTCAACCAACCCGGCCTGAACAAAGTGCGGATCGCCAAGGAATTTACGAAATTCACTGAGCGAAGTTTCATCCGGCTTCTTGGCGACATGCGCAGTGTGAACTACGTCGTCGACATCACCCCAGACTTCGAGGAGGTGCAGTACCGCGTGCGAGCCATCGACTTCGACCAGCAATCTTACGAGGGCAAGGGCAACATCTATCTGGCATTCCGTTTCAATTCTAACCGACAAGTCACCCGCCTCGCCTTCAATGTGCTCAACCGAAAAAGCATCGACCAATACGTCGCGGAGGAACATGCCCAGATGGCCCGCCGCGCAAAGGTCGAGAGCAGTCGCTTGCGAGCGCTCCTCGGCATCATGCGCCGCGAAAGCATCGCCCCACTCGAGCATGTCGGCACCCTCGCCCGCGAACTCGACCGCATGCACGGCACCAGCGGCTTCGGCGACTGCAAATCGATGGGCGAGCTGACCGCCATGCACATTTCCATGATGCTCGACATCAAGCCGAGCAGCACGACATGGATGACCCAAGCCTAAAGCATCTGGGGTTGCAGTCTCATCCGAGATGCGCAAGGGTATGCGCCTATGTGGTCCACTGTGTGCGAATTTGAGGACATCCGATACGAAACAACGGATGAAGGAACCATCGCTAAAATCACGATCAACCGCCCGGAAGTGCGCAATGCTTTCCGCCCGTTGACCGTGAAGGAAATGCTCGTCGCCTTCGACCTCGCGCATGAAGACCCGAAGGTCGGCGCGATTATCCTAACAGGTGCGGGCGACCTCGCCTTTTGTTCCGGCGGCGACCAAAAAGTCCGCGGCCATGCCGGCTACATCGGCGAGGACGGCATCCCTCGATTGAATGTGCTCGATCTCCAGAAAAAAATCCGTTCACTGCCGAAGCCGGTGGTGGCCATGGTTGCAGGATATGCAATCGGCGGTGGTCATGTACTGCACATCGTCTGCGACCTAACGATTGCTGCGGATAACGCCCGCTTCGGCCAGACTGGCCCGAAGGTCGGCTCATTCGATGGCGGGCTCGGGTCGAGCTACCTCGCCCGCATCGTAGGCCAGAAAAAGGCGCGCGAGATTTGGTATCTCTGCCGCCAGTACGACGCTCAACAAGCACTCGACATGGGCCTCGTGAACACGGTGGTGCCGCTCGCGGATTTGGAAAAGGAAACCCTGCAATGGTGCCGCGAAATGCTCGCGCATTCGCCCCTTGCCCTACGTTGCCTCAAGTCCGCACTCAACGCCGATTGCGACGGCCAAATGGGCCTACTCGACCTCGCTGGCAATGCCACCTTGCTCTACTACATGAGCGAGGAAGGCCGCGAAGGAAAACAAGCATTCCTCGAAAAACGCCAGCCCGATTTCACAAAGTTCCCGCGGGTGCCG
>JARWZU010000081.1 GCA_029866215.1 Akkermansiaceae bacterium | reverse complement strand
GGGTAGGAGTGTTTTTAAGGGGCGGGGGAGATAGAGGGGGCTTGGCGGAGGCGGGGGCCTCCTTGATCAAGGGTCGAGTTCGTCTTTTAGACGAAGTGTATTTTCATCAGATGTCGATTTCGCCTTCGAAGACGAAGTCGGCGGGGCCGGTGAGGGTGACGTTTTTGAAGGATTGGTCGCCGGTTTTTTCGAAACCGATTTCTAGGGTGTCGCCGCCTTCGACGTCGACCTTGATCGGGCTGGCAGCGCCGGTGAGGAGGTGGTGGACCAGAGCGGACGCGACCATGCCAGTGCCGCAGGCGAGCGTTTCATCTTCCACGCCGCGTTCGAAGGTGCGGATCGAGATGTGGTCCGGGGCGAGGATCGCCGCGAAGTTCGCGTTGGTGCCAGCGGGTGCGAAGGCGCTGTGGTGGCGGATGGCTGCACCGTGGTTGAAGACATCGAAGGCATCGAGCGCTTCTGGGCTGGGGAGAAAGGTGACCACGTGGGGCACGCCGGTGTTTACGAAATGCAAGGGTGCATCGTGGCCGGGGATTTTGGCATCTGTGTTGAGCTTGAGGTCCTTGGGTTCGGACATCGCGATGCGGACGTCTTCGCCGATCATTTCTGCGGCGAGCGTTCCGGCGATGGTTTCGAAGGTGACTTTTTTCAGGACGATTTCGCCGAGGTGGGCGGTGAATCGGCCGAAGCAGCGTGCGCCATTGCCACACATTTCGGCTTCGCCGCCATCGGCATTGTAGTAGCGGAAGCGGAAGTCTGCGCCTTTGCGGGCGGGTTCGACTGCGAGCAAGCCGTCGGCACCGATGCCGCGGTTGCGGTCGCAGAGGGCGGCGATCGTGTCTGCGTCGAGATCGATCGAGAGGTCGCGGTTATCAATGATGATGAAGTCATTGCCGGCGCCGTTCATTTTGAAAAAGTGGAGGAGCATGGTTGGGAGAGGTGGAAGGTGAAGAGGAAGGTGAGGTTAGGCCTTGGTGGCGGCGATGAGAGGAGCGGCGAAGTTGCGAACGGCTTCTGCGGCGTGGTCTGGGTGGAGTTCCACTTGTTTGACGATCGCGGACCCGACGATCACGCCATCCGCCGATTTTGCGACGTCGGCTGCTTGTTCGGGTGTGCTGATGCCGAAGCCGACGCAGATGGGCGTCTGGGTGTGAGAACGGATGGCTTCGACTTGGGCCGCGATGTTGGCGGATGGACCGCCGTGGGCTCCGGTGACGCCAGTGCGTGAAAGCATGTAGATGAAGCCTTCTGAGGATTGTGCGAGAATTTTCACCCGTTCCGGAGGGGTGGTTGGGGCGATGAGGCGGATGTGTTTCAGTCCGGCGCCGACGGCGAGATCCTTGTTGAGAGCGGCTTCATCGGGAGGGAGGTCGAGCAAGAGGATGCCATCGGCACCGGCGGCTGCGGCATCGTGGTGGAATGCCTCGAAGCCATAGGTGAAGACCGGGTTCAAGTAAGTGAAGAGCACGATGGGGGTTTCGTGGGATTCGCGGAAGCGGCGGATGAGTTCGAGTGAGCGGATGGTGGTCATGCCGGCCTTGATGGCGCGTTCGGCCGCCATTTGGTTTACGATGCCATCGGCGAGAGGGTCCGAGAATGGCAAGCCGAGTTCGATGATGTCTGCGCCGGTGTCGGCGAGGGCCTTGATGATTTCCAGTGAGGATTCGAAGTTTGGATCTCCGGCGGCGACGTAAGCGACGAAGGCCTTCTGGTGGTTTTCTCGGAGGCGGATGAACGTGGAATCGATGCGGTTTGGCATGGTGTGGTGGCGATGGATCAAAAGAGAGGGTGTGGGCGGGCTAGAAGCGAAAAGCGTGGGCTAGGCGTGTAATTTGGCGAGTGCTTCACAGGCTTTGATGTCGAGTTTTCCCGAGGCGAGGACGGGGATTTCGTGGACTGGGACGATGCGCTTGGGGCACCAGAGTGATGAAAGGCCTTCGTCTAATAACTTGTAGCGGAGGTCGATGCATTCTTGGTCGAGTGCGGGGCCAGCAACGCTGGAGAGGAGTAGGATCGCCTCGCCTTTTTGTTCGTCGGGGATGCCGACCACGGCGATGCAGCGTTCGGATTCGGAGTCGAGGCCGAGGACTTTATTGATCGCGGCTTCGACCGTTTCGTGAGGCACCATTTCGCCTGCGATTTTTGAGAAGCGGGAGATTCGGCCTTCGATCCAGAGGAAACCGTCTTCATCGACTCGGCCGACGTCGCCGGTGCAGAACCAATGGTCGGCGGAGAGGACCTCGCTCGATTTTTTGGGATTGTTGAGGTAGCCGCCGAAGATGTTCGGTCCTTTAAGCCAGATGACCCCTTGTTGGTTGATTGGGATTTCTTGGGTGGTGCCGGGGTCGGTGATTTTGATCGCGATGCCTGGGAGGGGTTGGCCGACCGAGCCGTTGCGCGATGAGGGCAGGGTGATGGCTTCTCCTTGGGGTGCGGGGTTTGGCAGGTTGACGTTCGCTGCGGGCGAGGTTTCGGTGAGGCCGTAACCTTCTTGGGGGTGGATGCCAAATTTCTCGGCGAAGGCCGAGGCGAGTGTTTTTGGGAGTTTCTCCGCGCCGGTGACCACCAGTTTCAGGGACGACAGCTGTGCGGGGTCGATGCGCTTCATGTAGCCCCGGAGGAAGGTGGGCGTTGCGAGGAGGATGTCGACTTGGTGCAGGGCGATGAGTTCTGCGAGACGTTTCGTTTCGAGCGGGCTCGGGTAGGTTACGAGGTTGACCCCCTCGATGATGGGGAACCAGAGCGTGACCGTGCTTCCGAACGAGTGAAAGAGCGGGAGGCAGCCGAGGATCGATGAATTGCGTGGGAGGGCGAGACGGGTGCCGAATTGGCAGACGTTTGCGAGCACATTGCGGTGGCTGAGTGGGACGCCCTTGGGTTCACCTGACGAGCCAGAGGTGAAGAGGAGCGTGGCCTCGTCGTCGTTCGAGCGCTTGTTGAGGCGCAGGATCAGGGCGAGGAGTGTGGTGGGTAGGATTTTTGAGATGATGGCCCAGGCGATGATCTTTTTTTTCAGCGTCGGGAGCACGCGTTCGATCAAGATCAGGTCGCGGTTTGGCGGCCATGGGAATGCGGAAATCTTGCGGACGAATGGGTCTGCGGTGATGAAGCGATCGACATCGGCTTGGCGGATGCAGGATTTGATGGCTTCGTGGCCTGCTGTGAAATTGAGATTTACTGGGATTTTACCGGCGAAGAGCACGGCGAGATTCGCGATGAGGCCACCTTTGCCGGGGGGTAGGACGATGGCCACGCGCGGTTTGTCGGTCTCCTTGCGGATGGATTTTGAAAATGCGATCGATGCGGCTAGAATTCTTGTGAACGGGATTTCCGTATCGTCCGCGCCGTCGATGATTCGGTGGTGGCTGCCGTGTTTTTTGAGTCCTGCGAGGAGTGCGGTGGCAAGCGAGCCCTTGAGGAGAGAACGGCTGCTGTAGGCTTCCTCGTTTGCTTCGAGCAGGCTTTGTTGGAAGGCGGCGATCGAAGCTTTTTCTGGGGGGATCGATTTACCGACTGAGATGACCGCCGAAGGGATCGATGATTTGCGTTCGATGGACAGGCACGACTCGCGTGGGCAATCCACGGCGAGTGGGAGGATGGGGAGTCCGAACGCGCACAAGGTTTTCAGGTGTGCGGTGGGGATGTGGTGGGCCGTGCCGCGGCGGGCGCTGGTGAGGCCGGGCACGTAGATCAGCACCCCATTGCCATCGAGTAACGGCTTCAATTGGGTTCCTGCGGCGGCGGGAGCGGCGTCATTGGCGGAAAACATCGCGCCTGAGCGGGATTTTTCCAAGTGGGCGCGGATCGGCGGGCTGTAGGATGCCGCTTCCTCGATGAGCCAGGTGATTTTCCGGCCGGTGAGGTTTTTTTCCAAGTGGATCAGCAGGTCGAGATCAAGTCGGCCGGGAATGATCAAGCAGCCGGATTGCGGAATGCGATCCCGGTGAAGGAGCTGGATGGCGGCGGAAGACATGGAATTAAGCGGTGAGAAGAAAAACCAGAGGCCTGGCTCCGCGAGGATTTAGCCTGATTTTCTCCTCAGTCGCACGGCAAATTTCAGAAAACGCGCAGGAAATCCGAGCGACCGGCAATGGATCGTGAGTCCGAAGCGGTTGAGTGGCCCATCCGTGGGCTTTAAATTGGTGCTCCAGCAGGCTGTGCGGTCGGGATGCTGATGAGGAACTTCGTTTCGCTGCCTGGCACCGACGTGACACCGATTTGGCCGCCGTGGGCTTCCACTGCGCGTTTTACGATCGAGAGTCCGAGGCCAGTTCCTTTGATTTCTTGTTGCGAGTGGTGTTTCTCGACTCGGAAAAAGCGGCGGAAAATGTGGGGTAGATCTGCGCTGGGGATGCCAACGCCGTCATCGGAGACCCAGATGTGGATTTTTTCGCCGATTGATTCGCAGCCGACGATTACGTGAAGGCCGTCGCGAGGGTTTTGTTTGAGTGCATTTTCGACGAGGTTGAAAAGCACTTGAGTCCAGTAGAAGCGGTCGCCATGGAGGACGAGGTCGAGGTCTGGCATCGCGATGTGGATCACGGCATTTTGATTTCTCACTACCGACTCGAGGCGTTCGAGCACATCATTGATGCAGGAGTGGAAGCGGAAAGGTTCGATTTTCAGCAGGTTGGCCTCGCCGGATTCGAGGCGTGAGATGACTAGCATGTCCTCGACGATGTGTGAGATGCGGTCCGTGTGCTTGCGCATGATCGTTAGGAAGCGGCGGGCCACCATTGGCTGCTCAATCATGTCGTCGTCCAACAGATTTTCAAGATAGCCATTGATGATGGCGAGCGGTGTTCGGAGCTCGTGGGAAGCGTTGGCGACGAAGTCCTTGCGGACTTGTTCGAGTTGGTGTTCTGCGGTCACGTCGCGGATGATGACCCGAGTGGTTGGTTCGCCCGGGGAAGAGTGAGGGAGGTTCGCGGCATCGATGATCCAGGCATTGACGCCGCGGGTTTCGAGATCGCCACGAGGCGAGTTTTGTTGGGGGAGGACCACGAGGGCTTGAGCGGGTTCACCGGTTTCCAAGCATTTGAGGAGAGCTTGAGCGAGGCGTGGGTCGAGGAAAGCCTCACGGACGGGGCGGTCGAGGAGTTCGCGAGAGCCGAAGAGCGTGCGTGACGCGCGGTTGGCGAAGCGGATATTTGCCTCTGAGTCCACGAGGAGGAAGGCATCGCCGAGGGCATCGAGGAGGCGGTTGCGGTCATGGCGGGCTTGGTTGAGTTCCTGCCCGGATTGGAGTTTCCAAGTGTTGAGGGTGTCATCAGAGAGCTTGCGGGCACGGCGGAGGCGATGGTTGAGAACGAGTAGGATGAGGAGTGCAGCGGCTGCGGAGAGAATGAAGATCGTGGAAATCATGCGTCGGTTTTTGCAATGCAATAGCCGATGCCGCGTATCGTTTCAATCATAGTCCCATAGGGGCCGAGTTTTTGGCGGAGCCGCTTCATGTGCGTGTCGAGCGTCCGACTGAAGGTTGCATCGCTGTAGCCCCAGACCGAGCGAAGGAGGTCGTTGCGATCCTGGGTTTTTCCGGGGCGTTCGCAGAGGAATAGTAGCAGTTTGAACTCGGTGGATGTCAGATCCACGGGTTCGTTTTCCAGGTAAAACTTCAGTGCGTTTTTATCGAAGCGGAATGGGCCGAAGGTGAGGTCGACGTTGCCTGGGGGGCCTTCGACCCGCTTGAGGATGGCTTGGACGCGCAGCATCAGCTCCTTCGGGCTGAAGGGTTTGGTAAGGTAGTCATCGGCACCGGCTTCGAGGCCTTGGATGCGATCTTCGGTTTGTGCTCTGGCGGTGAGCATGATGACCGGGGTATTTGAGGTGCGGGAGTCTCTGCGGAGTTCGCGGAAGACGCCATAGCCATCGCGGCCGGGGAGCATTAGATCGAGCAGGATTAGATCCGGGCGTTCTCGGAGAGCTAGCTCGGTTCCCTCCAAGCCATCATAGGCTTTGATGACTTCGTAGCCCGCTCTCTGAAGGTTGAAACCAATTAAGTCATTGATGTCTCGCTCGTCTTCAACAATCAGAATTCGGTGCATTGCTGTTAAAGATTAGTGTCCGAGATGGGTGCCGCGAATGGATTGCGTGTGACGATTTGGTCACAATAGGCACCCGAGGGGTTACCTCATGTGCTGCCGAAGCGAAGTGAAAATCAGGTGGAACTATCTGAGTGAGGTTGGGTGAAATTCGTTGGGGTTTCAGCGTATTTCTGGTGCCAGTCGGCGTAGACCTTGGGTGAGATTTCCGAGGGTTTGATTTCCGACCGGCCGCCCCAAAAGACATTTGTGTACGAAACAGGGATGCCTGCGGCGGCCAGGTGGCGATCGATGGCGGCCTTGTGTTCCAGCACGCGAGGTTTCTCGGTTCCGTGCATCACGCCCATGATGTTCACGTTACCGAATTGGGGGCCGCCTTCACGCCAGTAGGCGTGGGTCATGCAGAAGTGGCGTCCGACCTCGCCGCCGGCCTCGATTTCTCGGCCTTTTGGCACGGCCCAGTGGAAGAGTCCGTTAAAACGAGTCACGCGTTCCCCGGTGGCTGAGGGTTTCACGTGCTCGAGGAACGTGGAGAAACGGCCGATCACTTTTTTCGAATTGAGTGTCTGGGCGACTTCGCAGAAGCGCTCGATCGAGACGCCTGCGATTTTCGCGCGGGTTTCCCAGGGGTTCTCGCAGATTTCGGGGAGTGTGAGTTCCTCTTTCAGCGCGAGGAGGACGTTCCATTCCTCTGGGGTCAGGTCGACGGTCGCGGTGGTCATCATCACGGCGGCTTCGTCCGCTTTGTCGCCGGGTTCGAGGATTTTGCGGCGGGTGTGGCCCACGCCGAGGGCGAAGACGCCGTTGGCAGGCATGAGGAGGTACTCCGTGGCACCGGTGAGACGCAGCAAGGCCGATGCGTGGAAATCCAGTGACTCGCCGACGGGCACCTTGAGAGTCGTCCAAAGCCGGTAGCCCGAGCCGGAAACTTCCGTGTCGGTTGAGCGGATCACCACGTGGCCGGAGAATGGGTCGTCCTTTGCCATGAAATCGAAGGCGTCGTTGAGTTTTTCTTCGGGGACCTTCCATGCCACCAGTGCCCCGTGGGCCAGCTTGGTGGAGAGCAAGGTTTGGCGGACGCGACGGACGACGCCCGCCTCGACCATCGCGCGAATTCGTTCGATGACCGTCTCGAGGGGCACGCCGGATTTCTCAGCGATCACGTGAAAGGGATGGCGGTCGAATCCGGCCACGAGGTCTTCGGAAATCGCGAGGATGGAGGCATTGACGGGGTCGGAGTGTTCGACGGGCGTGGTGGCAGGCATGGGATGGTGGTCAATTAGGATAAAAAGTTTGCAGCGAGTGCCTTCAAGTACTCGAGGGCAGGCTCACGATCAAGGATACGTCCTTCCAGTTGTTCGGTTTGCACGGACTCGAGGATTTCCTTGAAGTGTGGGCCCGGAGTGAGACCGAGATCGATGAGGTCGCGGCCGGATACCAGCGGGGTAGGAATGAGGGGCTCGTTTTCGAACTCCACCGACTTGGCTTCGAGGAATTCGTAGTTGTCGGTGAAGCCATTCGATGACCCGCAATCGACTCGGTGGAGTTCCATTTCTTGGTCGAACGATGGGGCGGCCATGAAGCGCTTCAGCTTGGCGGTCCGCATGTGTTGGACGTTCATGAACTGCATGTGACGGGCGACCATGGGGACGACCGCATCGATCGTGTCGTTCGGGTAGCGCAGGCGGCGGAGGATGGTTTCGGTCATGACCGCGCCCATGGAGTCATGGCCGTTGAAACGGATGCGGCCGGCTTCGTCGTCGAAGGTTTGGCACGGGGGTTTGGCGATGTCGTGGAATAAGACGGCGAGGCAAAGTTCGAGCGGTGCTTCGGGCTTGAGCATTTCCAACATGATGCACGTGTGCGTGTAGACGTCGCCCTCCGGGTGCCACTCTGGGGGTTGTTCGCAGCCGATCGTCGCGAGGAATTCCGGCACGATGTGTTGCATTAGGCCTGATTTCACCAAGAGCTCCACTCCGGCGCGGCGGCGTGGGGAAGCGAGGATTTTTGAAAACTCGTCGCGAATCCGTTCGGGTGAAATTCGTGCGAGCAGAGGCGCGCATTCGTGGATCGCGGCCCAAGTGGTCGGCTCGATTTCGAATTCAAGTGACGTGGCGAACCGGATGGCGCGCAGCAGGCGCAGGCCGTCTTCGGTGAAGCGGGCGACTGGATCGCCGATGGCGCGGAGCGTCTTCGCTGCGAGGTCGGACCTTCCGCCCACATGGTCGATGATTTCGCCAGTGGCTGGATTTTCGAAAAGCCCGTTGATCGTGAAATCGCGGCGGCGTGCATCTTCGTCGGGGGATGAAAAGGTGACCGTTTCGGGACGTCGACCGTCCTTGTAACTGCCATCGGTCCGGAAAGTGGCGATTTCGATCGGGTAGCCGTGGGATTTCGCGATTACCACGCCGAAGTGTGCGCCCACCTCGCTTGCGCCGGGGAAAAGTTTCACCATTTCCGTGGGGGTCGCGGAGGTGGCGATGTCGTAGTCCTTGGGTTCGGCCCCGAGGAGGCGGTCGCGCACGCAGCCACCGGCGAACAACGCGACATGGCCAGCCTGGGTTAGGCGGGTGGCTATGGAGCAGGCGGCGTCGCGGGCAGACATCGGGGAAGTGTCGGATTTCCAAATGTTGGATTCAAGGCAGATCGTGATCGCCTTGAGTCGGAGTTAAAAACACAAAACGAGCCGCCCGAGTGGGGCGGCTCGCAGTAAAATCGGAGGGTGTGAGCCAAGATGGCTCAGGATTCTGTCGACTCGGGAGCCTCAGCGGCGGTCTCTGGAGCTTCTGCAGTGATTGCGGGAGTCTCAGCAGTAATTTCTGGAGCTTCTGCAGTGATCTCTGGAGCTTCAGCGGCGACTTTTTTCGCAACCTTCTTTGCAGGGGCCTTTTTCGCGGCAGCCTTCTTGGCAGGAGCTTTTTTCGCGGCATCAGCCTTTTTGACAGCGGGCTTCTTCACGATGCCGCCGAGCTTTGCCTGTTCCTTCTTGCGCTTCACGTAATCGGCGCGGCGACGGCGTTTGATGATCTTTTTCGTTTGTTGTCCCATGGTTGGTAGCCCCTTGGGTACGGGCTACGGCGTTAGGAATCAAGAGGAAATCGCACCCGAGTTGACACTTCCCTCGTTTCGCATTCGACAAGACCCCTTGCGGTAGCCGACATTCCGCTCCCATGGCAGGCATCATCATCGCACCCCGAGCACGTATTTTTCACGGTCACGAGTGGATTTACGCCACTGAAATCAAGAAATCGTTCGGCGATCCGCAACCCGGTGATGTGATCACGCTCAAAGATTTTCGGGATCGGCCGCTGGGGTCGGCGATTTATAATCCCATGTCGCAGATCGTCGCAAGGCGGTTTTCGCGGCGTCGGCAGGACTTGGATCTCGAGTTTTTCACTCGGCGGATCGGGCAGTCGATCGAGCTACGCAAGCAATCCCAGATCGACGAAGTACTGGCGCGTCTCGTTTGGAGCGAATCGGATGGCTTGCCGGGCTTGATCGTGGATCGCTACGGCGATCATCTTTCCGTCCAGACGCTGACCCTCGCCATGGATCTCCGGAAGGAAATCATCCGCGACGCCTTGGTGGCGTTGCTCAAGCCTGCATCGATCGTCTTGCGGAATGATTCGCCCTACCGCAAGGCCGAGGGCATGGAGCCGGGCATTGAGATGCTTTATGGCGAAAATCCGGGGCCGTTTTTGGTTCAGGCGAATGGTCTGTCGTTTGAGGTCGATCTCTTTGATGGGCAGAAAACCGGGCTTTATCTCGACCAATTGCAGGCTCACGCCGAGGTCGCCGCGCTGGCCAAGGGCAAGCGGGTTCTGGATTGCTTCACCAACCAAGGCGGCTTTGCCCTCGCCTGTGCCAAGGCGGGTGCGGCCAAGGTCACGGCGGTGGATGTTTCTGCCAGTGCCTGTGAGGCGGCGCGAAAAAATGCGGTGTTGAATGGCGTTGAAATTGAGGTTCTCGAACACAACGTCTTTGATTTTCTCAAGCACGCCAAGCCGGACTACGACCTGATCATCCTCGATCCGCCCAGCTTCACCCGCAACAAAAAGACGCTGATGGACGCCATGCGGGGTTATAAAGAGATCCATCTCCGGGCGCTCAAGTTGCTTGATAAGGGTGGGATTCTTTCCACGTTTTGCTGCTCGCACCACGCCTCTCGCGAGTTGTTCATGGAAAACTTGGTGGACGCTTCCGTGGATGCCAAAAAGTCCGCGCGGCTTGTGATGAATCACTCCCAGCGTGCCGACCATCCCATCCTGATTTCCATTCCTGAGACCGGGTATTTGAAGGGGGTGACCGTGGAGGTCATCGCCTCGCGGTGAGTGATCCAGTCGTGATCGCCGCAATCCCGGCTTGAATTGCTGAATTGGCCGTGCATCCTCGCCCCCCGCCCATGGCAGGTCCTACATTCCAAGCACTTCCAGGATTTCGCGACTTCATTCCCCGAGAATGCGCGATCCGCAATTATTTGTTCGAGACGTGGCGCGGCGTGGCCCGTCGCTGCGGTTATGTCGAGTACGAGACGCCGATCTTGGAGGACACCGGGCTCTATTTGAAGAAATCGGGTGGTGAGCTTTCGTCTCAGTTGTTCCGGTTTGAAGACCAAGGTGGGCGAGACGTCACCTTGCGGCCGGAGGTGACCGCCTCGTTGGCGCGGGTCGTCGCGCAGCACCAGAGGGATTTCCCCAAGCCGCTCAAGTGGTTTGAGATCGGCCAGTGCTTCCGCTACGAAAAACCGCAGAAAGGCAGGGGACGTGAGTTCCACCAGTTCAATGTCGACATTTTTGGCGAGAGCGGGCCGTCGGCCGATGCGGAATTGATCGCGCTGGCGATCGAGACGATGTTGGCGTTTGGCTTTGTGGCGGGTGACTTTGTCGTCCGAGTGTCGGACCGGATGGCGTGGATTGACTTTGCGACGGCTCGCAAGATTCCAGAGGCAAACGTGCCTGATTTCCTGGGCATCATCGATAAGATCGAGCGCGAGAAACCCGAGGTGCTAGAACAAAAGCTTGCGGCGTTTTCTCTGACTGTGGCTGAAGTTCGCGGATTCATCGCAGATCCCGCGAACGCATCGGCGGCTTATCTCGCGATCCAAGAAGATCTAGCTGCTCGTGGGTTTGCCGATTTTGTCGAACTGGATCTTTCGATCGTCCGAGGGCTTGCGTATTACACTGGGGTGGTTTTCGAGGTGTTTGATTCCAAGAAATCCATGCGGGCGGTTGCGGGCGGTGGTCGGTATGACACCTTGATCGCTACGATTTCCGATGGTGCGGTCGATTTGCCCGCCACGGGATTTGCGATGGGCGACTACGTGATTCGGAACCTCATCGAAGAGACCACGCATGCGGCCATGCAGTTGGAGGTTTGGTTGCAGCGTCATGCGGCGAACTGTGACGTTTACCTCGTGGTGGCTGATGAGACCAAGCGGGCTGAATCGCTGCGGCTGGTGACGGATCTCCGCCGTGCGGGTATTTCTGCGGATCTCCCTTTGGGCAGCCCTAAGGTCGCCAAGCAGTTCCAAAGTGCTGAGAAATCGGGGGCCCGTTTCGCGCTTGTCGTGGGTGCGGAATATCCCGAACTTAAGCTCAAGATTCTCAACAACCGCAGCGAAGAATCCGGAAATGCTGCAACCGCCGTCGAGTGGCTCACCGCTCGGTTGCTCCAACCCGATGGCCCACTGATCGCCTAACACCCACTGATTTCATCCTAACCAATTTCCTCATGCGCACACATCATTGCAACGAACTTCGCGATTCTCACATCGGTCAAACCGTCACGCTCATCGGTTGGGTGAATTCGGCCCGCGACCACGGTGGGGTCATTTTCATCGACCTCCGCGACCGCGAGGGGCTTACCCAATGTGTATTCCACCCCGATGAAAATCCTGAGGTTTCTGCGCTTTCGCACACCCTTCGCGAGGAGGACGTCGTTCAAGTGACTGGAACTGTTTCCAAGCGGCTTGAAGGATCGGAAAATGCGAAGATCGGCACCGGGGCCATCGAGATCGTGGCGGGTGCACTTACCATCGTCAACAAGGCCGATGTCCTGCCCTTCCAACTCGACAAGGAGCTTTCAAATGAAGACCTGCGGATGAAGTACCGCTACCTCGACCTGCGCCGTCCGCGGATGAGCCAGAACATCCGCCAACGCAGCGTGATCACTTCTGCGGCGCGTCGCTACTTGGACGATGCAGGTTTCTATGAAATCGAGACGCCGATTTTGTCGAATCCGACGCCGGAAGGTGCTCGGGATTTCCTCGTGCCATCGCGGTTGAATCCGGGTCGATTCTACGCGCTGCCGCAAGCGCCTCAGCAATACAAGCAGTTGCTGATGGTGGCGGGGATGGAGAAGTATTTCCAGATCGCTCGCTGCTTCCGCGATGAGGACTTGCGGGCAGATCGTCAGCCGGAGTTCACCCAGATCGACATCGAGGCCAGCTTCGTGACGCAGGAGGACATCATCCAGTTGGTCGAGGGTCTGTTGAGTTCGATGTTCAAAGCGGGCTTGGGCATCGAGGTGCCGGCGAGTTTCCCACGGATGACCTATCAGGATGCCATGGACATTTATGGTTCCGACAAGCCGGACACGCGGTATGGAATGGAAATCGTCGATTTGGGCGATGTTTTTGCGGCCACGGAGTTCAAGATTTTCCGTGCGATTCTCGATGGCGGCGGAGTGGTTCGTGCGATCAATGCCAAGGGATTTGCCAGCATCACCACGGGTCAGATGAATCGGCTCAACGAGATCGCCGTTCAGGCTGGGCTTCCGGTGAAGAACCTTGCGTTCATCAAGCTTGAAAATGGCGAGTACAAGAGCCCCTTGTGGAAAATCTTCACTGATGGCGAGAAGGAGGCGGTCGCTGCCAAATTGGATTTGGCAGAGGGCGACATCGTTTTCTTCGCGGCGGGCTCGCGTGAGAGCGTGAGTACGATTCTTGGGCGGGTTCGTACGGAGTCGGCCGCGATGATGGAGCTGACCAAGGATTCCAATGCCTACAATTTCCTGTGGGTGGTGGATTTCCCGCTGCTGGCGCATGATGAAGAATCGGGCCACTGGGCGGCGGTTCATCATCCGTTCACGCGTCCGCACCCGGATGATCTTGCTCTGCTCGAAGCGGGTGACTATGCGAATGTCCGCGCGGTGGCTTATGACGTCGTCTTGAACGGCTATGAGCTCGGCGGTGGGTCCATTCGGATTCATGAAAAGGATCTGCAAGCCAAGATGTTTAGCGTCTTGGGAGTGGGGCCCGAGGAACAGCAGATCAAATTTGGTCACCTTTTAGACGCTTTCCGATTTGGTGCTCCTCCGCATGGTGGCTTGGCGCTTGGACTGGATCGGATCGCCATGTTGGTGGCGGGTGAAGATAGCATCCGTGAGGTGATTGCCTTTCCAAAGAACAACAAAGGTGCCGATCTCATGGCGCACAGCCCTTGCCAGATCGAGCACAAGTTGCTGCGCGAGGTGTACGTGCAATCGACTTACAAGGATCCAAAAAACGCGGCGGAGAAAGCCTGAGGATTCGAGAAACATGGCGAATACGGGGTGGAAGGGGTGCTGCAAAGCTGGCGGCAGAGTGATTTCTGTAAGTGGCTGAGGCTGAGTGATCCAAGTAGAGGGTTCGTGCAGTTTTACACGCACCTTGGGTGAATTTGCACTTACCTCGTGCCGTTTTGTGCAAACCTAGAGGCCTATTCACACGCACCTTGGGTCGTTCTGTACGAACCTTGGCATCAACTCGCATGGACCTTGAGCCGTTCTGCACGGGGGTAGAGCCATCCTGCACTCACCTAGGGCGGGGCTGCGGCGACCTAGGGGCGGACTCGCACGCACCTAGAGGCGTTTTTGCATGCACCTTGGCACGTTCTGCAAGCACCTTAAGGTCCGCTGTCATCACCTTCTAACAGACTGCACTCACCTTGGGCGAGGCTGTCATGACCGCGCCTGGGGGTGGGAGATGGGTGGGAGCGAGGTTTTTTAACCTCCGAGGCTGAAGGTGAGTGGATGGGGGAGGCCTGAGAGGGACTTCGAGGGGAGCCTTGTGCTGGGGGCGGATACTTTGAGGGGTGTTTTCAGGGGGATTGCCCAAAAAAACCATGGATCACGCGCGAATCTCAATTTTTCTCCTAGCTCAGAGCCTAAACCCAATTATTCTTTGGTCGGAGTGAGTCCAGTTGGCTCGCTCAGTCATTTTTTATTTATCTCGCATCGAAATTCTCCATGAATCTGACACTCAAAGTATGGCGGCAGGCCGGACCGAAGGAACAAGGCAAAATTGTCACCTATGATGCCAAGGGAATCCCAACCGAAGCTTCCTTTTTGGAAATGCTCGACATTGTCAACGAGGGTTTGATCAAGGGCACTGAAGAGCCGATTCATTTCGAGCACGATTGCCGAGAGGGGATTTGCGGGTCGTGTTCGCTCACGATCAATGGAGTTCCGCACAGCAAAGAGCGGGCCACGGCGACTTGCCAAGTGCACATGCGGAAGTTCCGCGATGGCGACACGATCTGGATCGAGCCCTTCCGTGCGAATTCCTTCCCGATCGTGCGGGACTTGATGGTGGACCGCTCGGCATTTGACCGGATTGTGGCGGCCGGCGGATACATCGACGTGCGCACGGGCTCTGGGGTGGATGCGAACTCGGTGCCGATCCCGAAGCATCAGGCCGATGCGGCATTCGACGCGGCGGCTTGCATCGGGTGTGGCGCGTGTGTTGCTTCCTGCAAAAACGCCTCTGCGATGTTGTTCGTCGCTGCGAAAGTTTCCCACTTGGGTCACCTCCCGCAAGGGCAGCCAGAACGCCAAAAGCGGGTGTTGGCGATGGTGCGTCAGATGGATGCTGAAGGGTTCGGCAACTGCACGAACCAATACGAGTGTGAGGCGGCCTGTCCAAAGGAGATCAGCGTTGATCACATCGCTCGCCTCAACCGTGACTACGCCAAAGCCGTGGTGATGGAGCAATTCGTTTGATCTGCTTTAACTCTTTTTTGAGCCTCAACCCGAATGAATACCTACCAGATCAGCGCCTTCCTGAGCGTTGTTTTATCGTTCGTTTCGTGTTCGGCTGGGGACAAAGACAAAACCGCCATGAAAGTTGCAACTGAAGTCCCCGTTGTGCCCGCGGGCCAAGTCATCAAGACCGACGCCGAGTGGGAAAAGGAACTCACTCCCGAGCAGTACCGGATTTTGCGCGAGTCTGGCACCGAGCGACCCAATGGTGAGGTTTACAAGGCATTCAAGCATCAGGGCAAGGGGCTTTACCTTTGTGCGGGTTGCAAGGTGGTGTTGTTTTCCTCCGACCATAAGTTTGACTCCGGTTGCGGCTGGCCATCCTTTTATGATCCGGCCAAAGCGGATCACGTCGTTCTGAAGAAGGATGTCTCGATGGGTGCGGTGCGGACTGAAGTGACCTGCGCGAAATGTGGGGGACACCTCGGCCACGTGTTTGAGGGGGAGGGCTACAAGACGCCCACGGACAAGCGCTACTGCATCAATGGAGGCGGCTTGATCTTCGTCCCTGCCTCGGATGCTCAAGGCGCGAAATGAGCCACCGGATTTGGGCCGCCCGTCTGATGGTTCCGGCGTTTTTGGATAAAATTACTGAGGTGGCGGCAATCCTAGGGGTTGCAATAGCAGTAAATTCGCTTCAAGATATCCTCAGTAACGTTGATGCCAGCTCCCACCCCTGATGATGACAAACTTTTGATTCGATGCCCCTCGTGCGGGCAGAGATTCAAGGTTGCTGAGGATCTGCGGGATCGGATGGTGGAATGTGGTGGCTGCGAAAACCGTTTTCGAATTGATGCTTCGGTGGTGGTGCGGGGAAAGAAGTTTTATCCGGGCGAGCGAAATAGCGATTCCTTGAGGCATTTTCATCGGGTTCCTCTGCCACCGGACGCTTCTGCGGCGAGAGTTCAGTCGGTAAGTTATGCAGATGCTCCTGATTTTGCCCTTCTTGATCCGTTGTCTGCGGAGAAGATCCTCGCCGGTATCGCGGGAGTGCTTGGGATGGTTCTCATTGGCTTGCTGTTGATCTTGGGCAGCGGGCCGGGTGGTGCTCTGGATGGAGTGTTGATCGAGGGGCGCGTTGCACTGGCAGGTTTTGCGGGTTTGCTGGGGACTGGCTTGCTGTTTTACTCGAATCCTGGAAATAGGAAACGTGGGTTGGTGATTGGTCTGCTGGCAACGGTGGTATTGATTTCCATGTCCCTTGTTTTGGGAGTCTCTCCGTCGTCGCCCGCTCCAATGATTGGATCAAAGGGCGTTGCGGGCGGGGCTGCAGCAGTGGCAAGCAAGAATCCGGCCATGCCGAAGGCGGTCGATGTCAACGAAGCACTCAAGATTCGGATCGGCACCACCCCTCTCGATGCGGAAAATAAGCGCCTCGAAAGGGAGGGCACTCGAAAAAGGGCGGTGGGGATTTGGCTTCATGGCTTGCGAGACAGTAACCGCTTGTTGGTGAGGGATTACATGATTCGCGTGACCGGTGCGGATGCTTCCTCTCATGGATATCCGCGGGACAATGGCGATTATTTGTTCATCGTGTCAGGGATCAACCAGACTCCAGAGGACGTGGCGTCGCTGGTTGAAGTTTTCGGGACGGTGGATAAAATTCACTCGGATTTATCGGTGGTCGAGGTGAGTGCGAACAATGACAATTTTGTGGAGGGGCCGATTGAACGGTTGTCCAAGAAGGATGACCCAGAGTTTGAAGCATTGAACAAGCGTGAGTTGGATAGTATCGACCTCGATCGGGTCAAGAGGGCTGTCCAGCGTTTGGCGAGCGCAGAGCCGAAGGCCTACCGGACTGATATCAGCAGAAGGTTGCTTCAGTTGCTTGGGGATGATGCCGTTGAGTTTAAAAGTGCCGTTTGCAGTGCGTTGATCGTGTGGTCCGACAAGCCTGGTCCGGCGGGTGACGTGGCTTACAAGCTGGCTGAGCGCCTGGTCGCGCGACGTGAGCAGGTGCCGCCCGAAGTCATTGGCCTTCTCATCAAGGAAAAGAACATGAAGGTGATTCCGATGGTTGAAGGTTTGTGGGCTCGAGATCCTCTGAAATGGGAGGGAGCTTATGGTGATATTGGTAATGCGGCTGAAGCCACGTTGTTGGCTCGATTCGGGAGCACGTCAGGGACCATGCGAAGCTCGGCTGTGCGCATTCTCAGGCGGATCGGTGGCGCTGCAAGCCTCGAGGCGCTGGCTGCAACTTCGGCAGCGGATCCGGAATTGAAGGCACTGATTTCACAGGCGCAAGTGGCCATTCAAGCGAGGCTCCGTTAGTAGAGCCTTGGGTTTTGAGAGTTTCAGGCTTTCAGGAGAGATTTTGGGATTTTATCGTGAAGCTTCCGCGAGGCTCTCACCGAGCTGTCGCTCCCAAATGAAACGCCGGAATAATACCTTCACTGCGGCCGTCATTGGCACCGCCAGCAACGCGCCCACAAAGCCACCAAGAACAAGCGACCAAAACAGCATCGAGAAAATCACGGTGAGAGGGTGGAGTCCGACGGATTCTCCGACAATTTTCGGTGCGGTCACCAATGAGTTGATTTGCTGAACAACCACGAAAATCGCCACGATGCAGCCCACGTAAGCCAGGGGGCTGAGGCCGAAAGGGTGAGTGGTTTGAGCGTGAAGGAAGCCGATGAGGCAGGCTGGAATGAGGCAGAGGATGCTGCCAATGTAAGGGATCACTCCGAGGATTGCCATGAAGACGCCGATGATGAAGCCGTAGGGCAGGCCGAAGACCGTCAGCATGATGCCGACGAGCAAGCCATCGATGGCTGAGACGATCACTTGGCCTCGGAAAAACGAGACGAGATAGCCGTTAATTTCCTGCAGGGTTTCCACCAAGGAGGTTTTGAATCGCGAGGATTTTAGCGGCACGTAATTGTGCCAATTGGTGCGAATCGCGGCTGAATCTTTTAAGAAAAAGAATAGGTAAATGGGTACCATGATGAATCCGAGAAGTAGGCCCAGAAAGCTTAACAGCTTGGTGGAGCCCGCCGTCAGCCATGAGCGTGCGGTATTAAAGATGAGGTCGAGGTTGTCGTTGATCATGCGCCCGCCGCGCGTGTTGGCGACGTCATCCATGGACTCAGGTCCGCTGGCTTCTTGGGCGCTGAGGGGTTTCCCCTGGTCGTCGGTCTCCGTGAGGATCCAGTGGATCGGGCCGCTGGGGTTGCGGAGGTGAAGTTCGCGCAGGGTGCTGACCAGTGCGGGTGCGAGATGTTCTGAACGGTCGGTGGCGGCACCGGCTGGCGCGGGTTGGAGGGGAGCGGATGGTTGGGTTGGGTGCGAGGACGCGATCCTCTCACGAAGCGCGCCCTGCCCACGCATCACTCCAGGAACGAGGGCGGCAACGAGAAGGATGGCCCCAGTGAGTAGAATGAAAAACAGCCCGACGACGGCCCACAAGCGTTTGAGTCCGCGCGCTTCGAGAAATTTCACCACGGGGTCTAGGACGTAGGCGATGATTCCAGCGACGGTCAGGGGGATGAGGACGGGTTGGAGAAATTCAAGGATGGAACCGAGCAGCCAGATGAATCCGACGAGAAGCGCGCCTAAGACTGCGATGCAAACGCCGGTCACTGCGCGCCACATCGTTTGGTGCTGGAAATGGGAGGGTTGGCTCATGGGGTTCGGGATTTAATGCAAGGAATGAGGCCGATCCGAATTCGCTCACCTACACGCCGTCGAGAATTTCGGGTTTAGGCTTGGCCCGTTGGGCGATTTTGTCGAGCACTCCGTTGACGAAGCGTTTTGAATCGGTGGTTCCAAAGCGCTTGGCCAGTTCGATGGCTTCATTCATGGCGACTTTGGGAGGAGTCGATGCCAAAAGAATTTCGTAAGTCCCCAGGCGTAGGATTGCACGATCCACGGGGTCGACCCGCTCGGGTGCGAAATTTTCGATGGTCTCGGCCAAGGTTTGGTCGATTTGTTCTTTGTTGAGGAGAATTGCGTCCACGAGGTCGTCCGCAAGTTTGCGAAGCGTGAGGATTTCCTCCTTGGAGTCCCGTAAGCGCGCGAGGTCGTTTTGTTCGGGGAATTTCTCAGGTTCTTCGACCATTCTCATCCGGTCGGAAATCCGCTGGAGTCGCCGGATGGTGGCTGCCACAGCCTCCAAGGATCCGCGCAATGACGGAAAATCCTCGAGATCGTGCAGAAACCGCTGCCGGGTCGCGGCAAGGTCGCGGTCGGTGGAAAAAAGTTGGGCGAGTGCATCGCCAAAACGATCGGCCACCGCGGCGTCGTCGCCGTCTTTTGGTAAGCGCTCGAGCGTTGCAAAGGCCGTGCTCCATACGGACTCAAGTTCAATGATGCGCACGAGGCTTACTTTCAAGCCCTCAGCTTGCGGCCAAGCCGTGAGCAGGCTGGACGCCATGGCTTGGCGTTCGACAAACTCCGTGAGGCGATCGGTGCGACCGTGAGCAAGGTGGTGGACGGTCCGGAAAGTCGCCAATTGGAGGCTCCGGTGGTCTGATTCACTGACAAAATCCCAGAAGGGGCCTCGCAGGAGCTCGGGTGATGCGCCACCTTCGAGGTCGGCACAGTAGAGGAATTGGATGACCGCCTCGCGGACGTGTCGAGGGCTAGGCATTGCGTTTGCTTTGCTGGCTGGAGCTACGGGGCAGGGTTCGGTCCAAGTCATGGAAAAGATCAATCATCGAGGCGGCGGCTCGCGCTGCGTCTCTGCCTCGGTTCATTTGCGTGCCGATGCAGCGCGCGTAGGCTTGTTTTTCGTCGGCGACTAACAGCACTTCATGGATGATGGGGCGAAGAGATTGTATGGCCAGTTTCTGGAGGGCGTCTGTGACGGAGGTGGCGACCAAGTCGGCATGATCGGTGGCTCCGCGAATGATGAGTCCAAGCGCGATGATGCAGGATGGCGGGTCACGATCCAGAATGGAGGCGACCATGACTGGGATTTCAAATGCGCCGGGCACCCGAATGAGGTCGATGCGGGCGCCGGGAACCAACGCCGACAATTCTTCGATTGTGTTCTCGACCAGAGCGTCGGTGAACTGCTCGTTGAATCTGGACGCAACGATGCATACTCGGAATTTTGGTCCGATCGAGCGCGGTTTGGGCTGCAACGCTAAAGACATGCAAGCGGTATGAAGCCCAGATCCGGAAAAGTCAATCTACAGGCATCGACTTTCCACTTAACCCTGAAATTTCATGAAGACGTTCGGTTCTGCCGGAACAAGCGTGTTTCCGAAGTCGGCTTTTCGCGGCTAGGATCTGCGGGTGATGCTGATAAGCGTGGCAAATTTTTTGCAGATTTGATCCAGATGGTCATCGGCCCGAATTTCCGCGAGAGTCCATGGCAAGCGGAACCGCCAATTGTCGCCGTCTGAGGTGCCGGGTCGGTTGATCTGTTCGTCGAGCGTGAAGAGCTCTGTGATCATGAGCGAGGCGTAGCGTGAATTTGAGGCGAAGAGTGCCTTGAGCAAGCGGAAGCGGATTCCTTCGGTGTAGGGCGGCCACGCATGATGGTGCGGACGCGGAATGCCGGAAAATTCGGCGAGAATTCGCAGCGTGTTGGTGGCCCCGGTGAACGACCACGCGCTTGCGTCGCTGGGGGTCGCCGAGTGGTATTGGATCACCCGCAGGCAACGGTGCCACGTGCCATTGATCGGCTCGTGATCGTGGGTGGAGTAGGTCGCGAAGGTGTTTTCGGGAAAGGTGTTGCCTGAGGTGGGTTGGCCATGCTCGTTGCAATCCCAGTGGGGGATTCGGAAGCCGGTGATGCCGAGGTCGGCGAGGTGGGGGCGCACGTAGTCTGGCACCCAGCCGAGGTCCTCGGCGATGATTTCAGCTGTCCCTGCGGCGCTCAGGATCGCTTGCAAGCGGACGTCGCCATCGGCGCGATTTGCGGCGCGATTTTCCGTGGTGTCGTCGGCTCGTTGATGCCAGCGTGGGAGTTCGCCGCCGCTGAGGATGGCCGCTTGTTTGTGGGTGAGCCCGAGAAATTCGTGGTTGCGCTCAGGCCGCCATGGAAATGCGTAAATCCGGTAGAACCCAAGGATGTGGTCGAGACGAAACATCTGAAAAATGCGCGTGAGGCGCTTGATTCGCTTTCGCCACCAGGTGAACCCATTGGCATTCATGTGATCCCAGCGGAACAAAGGGATTCCCCAATTTTGGCCCCATTGCTGGAAGAATGGATCATCTTGGCTCAAGCCTTCGGGCGGGGAGCCACCACACCAGTCGAGGTGGAATTCCTCTCGTTCAAAAAAAACGTCGCACGAATGCCAACTCACGCCGATCGGCACGTCGCCCATGAGTTTCACTCCGCGGTGCTCGGAATGCGCCCGCAAGGCCAGCCACTGGCGAAAACATAGCCACTGTGCGAATGCGAAAAATCCGAGTTTGCGGTCGACCTGGTTGACGGGATTTTTCCGCAGGTCGGCCAATAGTTTTCGGGCCTGCTGCGGCGTCTGGCAACTTTGAGGCCACTGGTCCCAAGTGAGCCGCGCGCCATGGAATTCCATCAAGTAGCGGAACAACGTGTAGTCCTCCAGCCAGTCGGATTCCTGGTGGCGAAATGCTTCAAATTCAGCACTCAGGCTCGGGTCCGCATCGTGAAACCTTGCCCAAGCGAGTTCTAGCAATTTCCGCTTTGCGGCTCGGACGACGGGGTAATTGATGAGCGGCGACTGGCGGGCGGCCCTTAGATGGTCGCGGGCATCCGCAAGATCGGCATCGGTTAGGCCGGGGATCTCAGCCGGTTCCATCGCGAGATAGATCGGGTCGAGCGCCACCGATGAGATCCCGCTGTATGGGCTTTCTTCCAAGCCATTTTCATTGATGGGCAGAAGCTGGATGAAGCCGACGTGATGCTCGGCTGCCCAGTCGATCCATTCGCGAAGGGCGAGGGTGTCGCCGATGCCCAAGTCGCCCTCTCTGCGCGCGGAGAAGGTCGGAAGCACGATGCCGGCGAGGCGTTTTTTTTGGGGGTGCACATGGGGGATAATCGCATTTTATCGGGCGGCGTAAATCTCCAAATCTCTGAGGGGGGCGGCTGCCAAAAACGAGACTGGCTCTGGGGAGTGCCGCCTTGTAAACCAACCGGCATGCATGTGCCCACGCTGATTTGCCGCAAACGCGAGGGGGAGGAGTTGTCCGCCCAGGAAATTGCGTTTTTGATCGATGGATACACCTGTGGGGAGATTCCGGATTACCAAATGTCGGCGTTTGCGATGGCCGTATTTTTTCAGGGTATGACCCCGGTGGAAATCGCCGCATTGACTCGGGCGATGATGCAGAGTGGTGATTGTTTTTCGCACCGAGATGGGCGCTTGCCCGTGGTTGACAAGCACTCGACGGGTGGGATCGGCGATAAGGTTTCTTTGGTCCTCGCGCCGCTGGTGGCCTGCGCGGGGTGCTGGGTGCCCATGGTCTCGGGACGGGGGCTTGGCATCACCGGGGGCACGCTCGATAAGCTCGAAGCCATTCCCGGCTTCAACGTGCAGGTCGGGCTCGATCACGCGGCGGCGCAACTCGACGATCTCGGGGTGGTCATGATGGGGCAGACCGAGCGGTTTTGCCCCGCCGATAAAAAGCTGTATGCCTTGCGCGATGTTTCGGGCACGGTGCCATCGATTGCCTTGATCACTGCCTCGATCATGTCCAAGAAATTGGCCGAATCGCTGGATCGGCTGGTGCTCGACGTGAAGTACGGCAGTGGTGCCTTCATGCAGACGCGGGAGGATGCCGAGGCGCTTGCGGCCAGCATGGTCGCCGTGGGGCAGGAAATGGGCGTGGAAGTCCATGCGGTGCTGAATCCCATGCACGAGCCGACGGGGCGCGCGGTCGGAAACGCGCTGGAAGTCATCGAGGCCCTGGAGTGTCTCGATGGAGGAGGTCCCACAGATTTACGGCAAGTGGTGCTTGAACTGGCTGAAAAAATCGCAGGCGTCTCCCGCGAGGCCCTCGAGTCGCTGTTGGATGGTGGTGCTGCCCGTCAGCGTTTTGATCGAATGGTCGCCGCCCAAGGAGGCGATCCGGCTGACCTCGCGAGGCTCCATGAGATTCATCGAGCTCCGATCATCCACGAAGTGGTGGCAAACTCAGCGGGCGTGGTGACTCAGGTTCATGCCGGGATGGTCGGCCAAGCCGCGCTGCAACTCGGTGCTGGTCGGGCGAAGGCGAGCGATGGTGTCGATTTCGCCGTTGGGTTTGATCGGTTGGTGAAATGCGGCGAAACGGTCCGGGAAGGGCAGGTGATTTGCAGGATCCACGCACGGACCGACGAGGGCTGCGAAATGGCGGAAGCTGCGATCCGAGCTGCGGTGAAAATCTCGAAGATTTGACCAATTTTCCCTATTGCCAAAACGGTCGGTGCGGGTTTAGGCTCCGCCCGCTGCAGACCGCAAGGTCGAAAAAAGCCTCATAGTGTAATGGTAACACCCCGGATTTTGATTCCGTTATTCTAGGTTCGAGCCCTAGTGAGGCTACTTTTAATTCCTTCAGCGAGAGGGAGAATTGAGCAGCTGGTGAAATTTACTCCAGCGATGTGCCGGACACGAGTTTGGCATTTTTCAATCTCAGCGCGTTGGTGATGACGCAAACGGAGCTTAGGCTCATCGCTGCTCCTGCGAGCATCGGGCTAAGCAAAATGCCCCAGATTGGATAGAGAATTCCGGCGGCGACTGGGACTCCAAGTGCGTTGTAGAAGAACGCAAAAAACAGGTTTTGGCGGATGTTGCGCATCATGGCGCGGCTGAGGGTGATGGCGTGGACGATGCCTCTCAGGTCGCCATTCACCAGCGTGATTCCGGCACTGCCCATCGCGGCGTCGGTGCCGGTTCCCATGGCAATTCCTACCTGTGCGGCTGCCAGTGCAGGAGCGTCGTTGATGCCATCGCCCGCCATGGCGACGATTTGGCCTTGTTCGCGGAGCTGCTCGATGCGTTTGAGTTTGTGTTGGGGGGTGGCTCCTGCCTCCAGCTCATTGAGGTTCAGTTTGTGAGCAACGGCTCGCGCGGTGGTCTCGTTATCGCCGGTGAGCATGATGATTTTGATGCCTAACCGATGGAGGTCGCTGATTGCTTGCGGGGTAGTGGATTTGATGGGGTCAGAAATCGCGAGCAGCCCGGCGGCGTTCCCGTCAATGCCAACGAAGATGACGGTTCGGCCATCGGATTGCCACTGACCTGCTTGCGCTTGAAGGGCATCCAATCCCCCGATGGAGCAACTCCGAAGAAACTCGAAGCTACCGAGGATCATGGCGCGATCCTCTACCTTTCCCGTGATGCCGCTGCCGGTGATTGATTCAAAACCCGTGGCGGGACGGAGAGGGATCCCGCGTTCTTTGGCCGCGCGCACGATTGCGGTCGCAAGCGGATGCTCACTGGATTGTTCCAAAGACGCCGAGAGACCTAATACATCATCGGCTAGAAATGAAGCCGTTTCAAACGTTTCGGTTAGGCGGGGTTTTCCCTCGGTGAGCGTGCCTGTTTTATCAACGACGAGCGTGGTGATTTTCTCCATGCGTTCGATGGATTCTGCGTTGCGGATGAGGATACCCTCCCTCGCGCCTCGGCCGATTCCGACCATGACGGACATCGGCGTCGCGAGGCCGAGGGCGCAGGGGCAGGCGATGATGAGAACCGCCACGGCGTTGATGAGTGCATTCGCGAGGCGCGGCTCTGGCCCTAACAGGAACCAAAGAGAAAAGGCGATGAGTGATACGATCATGACCATGGGCACAAAGTAGGCGGACACGCGGTCAGCCAGTGCTTGGATCGGCGCACGGCTGCGTTGGGCTTCGCTGACCATCCGGATGATGCTTGCGAGCACGGTGTCTTCCCCGATGCGGTCTGCCGTCATGATGAAACTGCCGGTCATGTTCAGCGTGCCTCCAATCACCGTGTCGCCAACTATTTTTCTAACGGGAATCGATTCTCCAGAGATCATCGATTCATCGACCGCCGATTGGCCGGCAGTGATTTTTCCGTCCACCGCGATTTTTTCTCCGGGTCGGATGCGGAGCTGTGCACCGACTTGGATGTCTTGAATTGGGGCGTCGCGTTCGCCTGCTGCATCGATGATGCGAGCTGCCGATGGTGTGAGATCAAGGAGTGCTCGGATGGCACTGCCCGTCTTGCTGCGTGCCCGAAGTTCTAGTAATTGACCTAACAGAACTAAGACGATGATGGTGGCTGCTGCCTCGAAATAAATTGGGATTGAGTGGTGGTTGCCTTGAGAGTGAGGGAATGCCGATGGCATGAGCATGGCCGCTACGCTGAAACCATATGCCGCTGCAACGCCCGATGCGATTAGAGTGAACATGTTCAGGCTCCGGTTGATGAGCGAGCGCCAACCGCGTTTTAAAAACGGCCAACCGGCCCAGAAGACCACTGGTGTTGAGAGTGCGAATTGAATCCAGCGTGCGGCGGCCCCCGTGAATCGAAGATCGTGGCTCAGTGCGGGAAGCAGGTGAGCCATGGCGAGAACGAATACGGGTAATGTTAGAATCGCGCCGACCGAAAAGCGGCGGGTCATGTCGAGCAGCTCAGGGTCGTTCTCCACACCTGAGGCGGGTTGTGTCGAAAGTTCCAAGGCCATGCCGCACTTGGGACAATTGCCTGGGGATGCTTGTTGCACCTCCGGGTGCATGGGACAGGTGTAGATTGTTGGGGAGATGGCGGGCTTCCAGAGAGGATTGCGTTCCAAGGCCATGCCGCATTTCGAGCAGTCGCTTGGCTGGGTGGACTCGATGCCGGGGCACATCGGGCAGAAGTATTTCGCTGCCGTCGGTGGAATGACGGTCTCGTGTTGGCTTTGGCAGCATGCGCGAGTGGGAGTGGTTAGCGAGGGAAGACGGGAAGGTACTAGGAATTTCCGACGGCAGGACTCGGAGCAAAAATAGTACGTGTTGTCGCCCCGATTCGCGCTCAGCGCGCTTGTCGCATCGACTTTCATGCCGCAAATGGGATCGATTGCCATGGTTGTGATGATGCTCGGTAAAGGGTTAGATTACGGAATGATTCAAATGCATAACAAACCATTTCATCAGTTTGTGGTGATTCGGTAAATCTCTTTCAGTTGGCGGGCTGTGGCATGTGGCAGACTGGGCTTGAGTATCAAGTGGATGTGATGTTCCGTCTGGTTACGATGAATAATTCTATCTGCCCGATGTGTGAGATGACTGAGCGACTGACCCATTCGAGCCACCACGAGTGTCTCACTTGTGGTCACGAATGGCCGGTGGAAGAGCAGGCGGATGAAATCGTGGCGGATCGTGTGGTCAAAGACGCTTATGGCAATATCTTAGCAGATGGTGACATCGTGGCCATCATTAAGGATCTCAAACTCAAGGGCTCTTCCGATGTTCTCAAGGTGGGCACCAAATCGAGGCCGATTCGGTTGGTGGATGGCGATCACGAGATTGACTGCAAGATGGACGGCATGTCGATCGCGCTCAAGGCGTGTTTTGTTAAAAAGGTGATGGTCTAGCAGCGATTTAAAGGGGGCTTGCAACGAATTCCCTCAACTGGTCGGATCGGCTGTGATTCGTGGGATTTGATAGGATTCTTAAATGATTCGTTGTTAGGCAATGGCCTTAAATCAAGCAGGGAGACCTCGCCAATCCGATTGGCGAAATCTCCCTGTCTGCTCACGGGTGGTGGAGGCGAGGGGAGTCGAACCCCTGTCCGAAACGCCGTCAACACGGGCATCTACACGTTTAGCATGATGTCTAGAGCTTCGGATGAACTGGGCCCTCATGCAGCGTTGCTCATCCTAGAAACCTGTTTGATCTCGGAAGAAAGCCCGGTGCCCCGACTTTAGTCCCAGCCTGCTAAGTGTTCGCCATTGCCCTCAGCAGGTGTCGGGGTTCTGACGTGGTCGTCAATTAAGCGGCCAGTGCGAGCTCGTTAGAGTCTGCATTTATTTTTTTTGAACGGCTTTTAAAGAGGCCAGCCGATCAACCTCTACGTGCAACCCATGCGTCAAACATCCCGTCGAAACCAGAACGCCCCCGTCACGTGTGACAGAGGCAAGATGCACCAGAACTTGGAGGATTCAATCAGAATTCAACAATTCGTCGACGGCTGGCGTATCTCCGGCGACGGATGACGAATCGATCGACTGGGTGATCGATGACTGAAGCGGTGTGATGAGGCCGTCGGTGAGACGGTAAATCCAGCTGTGAATTGAGATTTCTTGTCCACGCTCCCAGGCGTCTGCCAAGATTGTTGTTTGTGCGACGTGGCCAGCTTGGGCGAGCACGTTCAGTTCGCAAAGACGATCGACGGCCGCATCTGGGGCAAGGGCGTCGAGCTCCTTGCGGTGCATGCGGCTCAGCGAGCGGATGCCAGCGAGCCAATTGTCGATTAGCCCGTGGCGGAAATTTTCCAACGCTGCGCGGACGCCACCACAGCCGTAGTGGCCGCAGACGATGATGTGACGGACTTTGAGGACATCGACCGCATACTGAATGACCGCAAGCACGTTAAAGTCGGTCTCGGCGACCACGTTTGCCACGTTTCGGTGGACGAAGACCTCACCAGGAGCGAGGCCCGTGATTTGATTGGCGGGGACTCGGCTGTCGGAGCAACCGATCCAGAGGTACTCGGGTGTTTGCTGGTCGGCGAGTTTTCGGAAAAAGTCAGGGTCATTCGCGTGGATCGAATTGGCCCAGGTGCGATTGTTTTGGAGGAGGTGGTTGAGCGTTTCCATGGTTCGGAAAGAATCGGAGCGGGATCAGGTGCTCCCGTCGATTAAAGAATGAATAAGTTTTCCCACTTGGTAAACGCCAGCGGGTTTGGCCGTGGTGAAATCTGGGAATTTCCAGCTTCGGGGTTTGGGTTGCACTGGAATGTGATGTGCAATGGTGAAATGGCAGCGGTGCTTGGTGATGGGTTGTGTTATGTGATATTCCCCATTATCGTCTAATGAACATGATTCGTTTTAAAAATCCTTGGGCACATGAGAATCACGGATTTTTGGACATCCTGCGGTGGAAGTTGAAGTGGGGCCATCAAGAGGTTTCTGCAGCGCCCGACGCGCCAGATGCTCCAGCGGGTTGGCGAGCGGTGCACCGGGATGAAATGGCAATCATTCCTGAGCTGGGTTGGCGGGTCACGTGGCTTGGGCATGCTTCTTTTTTGTTGCAAGGGGGTGGAGTTTCGTTGCTCATCGATCCTATTTTTTCGGATCATTGCGCGCCGCTGCCTATTTCGAGTTTACGTCGCAAGGTTGCGCCGCCTTGTTCGATTGAAGATTTACCGCAGGTCAGTGCGGTCTTGCTGACGCATGGGCATTACGATCATCTGGATTTGCCGACGCTCCGACGGCTTGGGATGGAGACACGGATCATCGTTGCCGAGGGCCATGCGGCTTGGCTTCGCGGCAAGGGGTTCAAACAGGTGACCGAGCTGGCTTGGCACGAGGGCGATGATATTTTTCCAGGCATACGGCTTACCAGTACTCCCGCGCAGCATTTTACTGCGAGATCACCCTTTGATCGCAATCATGGCCACTGGTGCGGATGGTTCATCGAAGGCGCAGGCTGCAAGCTCTGGCATGCGGGTGATAGTGGATACTGTCCGGCCTTTAAGGAAATCGGCGAGCGCCACGGGCCAGCCGATCTTGCGATGATTCCGATCGGGGCATATCAGCCTCGCGCGATCATGCGGCCGATGCATTTGAATCCGGAGGAGGCGGTTCAAGCGTTCCTAGACGCGGGCTGTCGCAGTGCGTTGGCGATGCATTGGGGGACCTTCCGGCTGACCGATGAGCCGATGGGTGAACCGCCGATTTTGTTAGCAAAAGCGCTCGGTGAGCGATCCCTGCCGAGCGAGGTGTTCGAAGTTCTCCGAGTGGGAGATCAACGCCATGTCATGCCCTTCGAGAAGATATTCTAACGGATTATTTCAAATAGCCATCTAGCACTTCGGTGGTTAAGAGAGCGGCGCGGGGTACTCACCGGATTCGATCAACTTTGCGATGGATGCCACCACGTGCTTCTTGTCATCGGGGTAGGTGACGCCAAACCAGCGGCTGGTGGTTTCAAGCACGGTGCAATCAGCTTTACCCGAGCGAATGAGTGCATCCACCGCCGTTGGGATGTAGTATTCAGATTTTTCTTCTTGGCCGAAGTGGGTAAGGAAATCGGTGAATCCGGTCTCCAGGTAATCATAGAAGCTCGGGGTGAAGGCCCAGAAGTTCATCGATACTGGCGCATCTTCGGTGACGCATTTACGAGTTCCATCGAGTGAATCTCCGCGGACGACGCCGTCTGCGTCTCGTTCGATTTTCACATACTCCTCGACGCTCGATAGCAAGCCGTGGTCATCGAGTGTGCAGATGCCGCGATTCACGTCGCCGTGGTCCGAGAGGGTGTTGATCAGCGGGTAGCCGACCATCGCGTAATGCGCCTTTGCGTTCGATTCGTGAGGTGTTATTAGAAATTTTGCGGCACGCAGGTAAGCATCGCTGCCGTAGAAGTCGTCGGCGTTGATCACCGCGAAGGGTTCCTTTACGAGATTTCGAGCGGAGCGGACGGCGTGTGCGGTGCCCCATGGTTTGCTGCGACCAGCTGGGGTGGAGAATCCTGCGGGGAGGTCGTCCGATTTTTGGAACGCGTAATCGACTCGGATGCGATTGGCGAAACGAGCGCCCACGCCTTGCTGGAAAGCCTCGGCGAAATCCTCACGGATGATGAACACCACGCGTCCAAATCCTGCGCGAATGGCGTCATAGACCGAGTAGTCGAGGACGGTTTCGCCATGAGGGCCCATGGGGTCCATTTGTTTGAGGCCACCGTAGCGGCTACCCATTCCAGCGGCGAGAACAAGGAGTGTTGGTTTCATGATGGTTGGAAATGCTTTATCGGTTTGCAGACACCATTGAGATGCCAACAGATGGGGCGGGTGGCAACCTTCTTATTTCGAGATGCTTAAATCGACAGTGCATGGGATTTGCGGGTCGGGTGGTGGGTTTACGGGGTTGAGGTTGGTGGGGTATGGCGCTAGGCTGGACGGATGCGAATTGATATTGTGACCTTGTTTCCTGACGTGGCGCTGGCTCCGTTGAGTGATTCGATCATTCAGCGAGCAAGAGCGGCTGGGATCGTCGAGGTGTTTGGGCATCAGTTGCGCGACTGGTCCGAGGACAAACATCGTCGGGTGGATGATTCGCCCTGTGGCGGTGGGCAGGGGATGTTGTTGAAGCCTGAGCCGATTTTTGCGGCGGTGGAGGCGCTGCGGCGTGAGGGGACGCGGGTGATCCTCATGACTCCGCAGGGGAGGCCGTTTAAACAGGTCGTGGCAAGGGAGATGGCGGGTGAAGGGCATTTGTTGATTTTATGTGGCCATTACGAGGGAGTGGATCATCGGGTAGTTGAGGCATTGGTTCATGATGAGATTTCCATCGGCGACTATATCCTAACCAATGGTGCGTTAGCGGCTGCGGTGGTTTGCGACGCAGTGATCCGGCTGTTGCCTGGTGCGCTGGGTGACGAGCGGTCGCCAGTGGATGAATCGTTTTCGGATCCCAATCGATTGGAGCCACCGTCGTACACGCGGCCGATCGAGTTTCGTGGAATGGAGGTGCCCGAGGTTTTGGTTTCAGGGCATCATGGGAAAATCGCTGAATGGAAGGCTGCCCAGGCGCTGGCTCGGACGCGGGAGAATCGGCCCGATTTACTCGATCCTAGCCTGCAAGGTGAATGAAATCGTTGTCATGGGCACAATTTCATTTTCTGATCCGAAAATCGTGTCAGGGTTGTGCTTGTGAAAGGGGATTTGACCGCAAATATAACGGGTGAGTCGCAAGATCGGCCTCGCGTTGAGCCTGCGACGATTGAGGACTTGCCGGCCTTGACCGAGTTGGTGATGAATTTGTTTTCGCTTTCGGGCGACTTCTCGCCGGATCGCTCAGTGCAGGAGCGGGGACTTGAATTAATCCTCGAACAACCGAATCGTGGGCGGATTTTTGTGGTGCGCAACGACCATCAGATTTTCGGGATGGTCAACTTATTGTTTACGATCTCCACGGCTCGGGGAGGATTTGTGATTTTGCTAGAGGATGTGGTGATTCATCCAGATCACCGAGGACAGGGCTATGGCACGATGTTGATCAATTACGTCGAGAAGTTCGCGAAGAGCAAACACTTCAAGCGCATCACTTTGCTGACGGATCGCATCAGCGAGGAGTCTCAGGAATTCTTCACCAAGTGTGGTTTCGAATACTCGAGCATGATCCCGATGCGTCGGATCATTGATTGAGCTTGGCCGTGGCCCGTTGGCTCAATTTTCGGCGGGCACCAGCCGGATGAGACGGTCTGGGTCATTGAGGATCACGTAGAGGAACCCGTCTGGGCCGGTTGCGACGTCGCGGACGCGGCCGATGTTTTTCAAGATGATTTCCTGCGAAACGACTTTTTGGTCCACGAGGTGAATGCGGCGGATTTCCTGTTGGGCGAGTGCTCCGGCAAAAAGATCGTTTTGCCACTTGGGGAACTGGTCGCCATTGTAGAAATCCAGCCCGCTGGGTGCGATGGATGGGACCCAGTAGGTGAGCGGTTGCTCCATGCCATCTTTTTCGGTGATCGATACCATCGGCGTTCCATTGTAGTTCATCCCATAGGTGATGACTGGCCAGCCGTAATTGGAGCCGGGTTTGATGCGATTCACCTCGTCGCCACCACGCGGTCCGTGTTCGGTGTCGTACAGTGAGCCGTCGCGACGATCCATGGTGAGTCCTTGAGGGTTGCGGTGGCCGTATGACCAAATGCTGGGAATTGCATCAGGAGTTTTGACAAATGGATTGTCAGATGGGACGCGGCCATCATCAAAGAGGCGGTGAATTTTCCCGTTAGGGAGCGAAAGGTTTTGTGCCTCCATTAGTCCTCCGCGCTCACCGACGACAAAATAGATGTAGCCCTTGTCGAAGACAAAGCGTGTACCGAAATGAACTCCGGCGCCCGAGCGGAACTTCGGGTCTGGACGATAAATCCACTCTTGGCTGGTCCATTGGTGGTCTTTGATTTTGCCACGCACCACCGCCGTGATGCAGCGGACTTTATCTTTGCCGCTGGCGCCTTTCTCGCGTGTTCCGTCTGAGATTCCAAGGTAGACCCAGCCATTGGTTGGGTAGTCGGGATGCAGCGCCACCTCCATCATTCCTCCTTGGCCGTGTTCGATGACTGGGGGTGTTCCTTCGATGGCCACGGGATCCAATTTGCCATCGCTGGTGATGATCCGGAGCCTTCCGGCTTTTTCCGTGATCAGCTTTCGGCCATCGGGAAGGAATGCGATTGCCCATGGATTTTTGAGGCCTTGGTCGATGATCGTCTCGATTCGATAGTCGTGCAGTTCGGTCTTGGTAACCTTGTCGGGTGAGGGCGTCGGGAAACTCATCCCTTGCGTTAGATGTTGTTTTTCTTTTTCCCTGAGAAAAATGACGAGTGCTCGGATCTGATCATTGTTGAGCGTCCCTTCCCATGGCGTCATGCCGAGTTGAGGGTTTCCTTTGGCGATGGACTGGTAGATGTCTTTGTCCGTGCTGCCATTTTTCCACTGGCCATCGACCAGTGATCCTCCTTGGCCTCCTTCAAACTTCGCTCCGTGACAGCCTGAACAGTTTTTGCTGTAGAGATCGTCCACTTTGATTTGCTCGCCGAAGGCAAGGCTCGAGAAGCCAATGTATAAGATGAAGAGTGAGCGCATGTGAGAAACTTGCGAATGGTGAGGTGGAATGCAATCTTCGAATGGTACCCCGTCGGGAGTGATTAGAATTCCCAGTCGGCACCGATCCAGAGCGAGCGAGGTGCGGCCATGGTCCGGATTCCATCGCCGCTGAGTCCGGTTTGGATCGCCGTGTTGAGTAGGTTCTCGATCCTGATTTGATAGATCGCATGGCCGATGCGCCATGACGCGCCAATCCTTGCGCTCGTGAAGTCAGGAATTTCTCGGGTCGCAAGGGCATCATCAAATTGCGCCGCCCCATATTCGCAGCCTGCGAAACATGAAACTTGCTCGGTGAGCTTCAGCGTTCCATTTGCAATCATTCGTAGATTAGGAGCCTGTGGAAAGGGGTTACCCTCCAGCAACGGTTGGTATGAAGAGTCGTTGAATTGAGTTTCTGACCAAATCCCGGTTAGGCTGAGGGTGAGAGCATCGGTCGGAAGCCAGTTGACCAGTCCTTCAATGCCGGTGACGCCCGCCCGATCGACATTGCGCCGCTGAGCACCCGTGCCTCCCGCAGGAATCGTTCCGAAGATTTCCGCGATGTCAGAAGGATTCGTGACGGGGACATTGGCGATGGCATCCTTGATCCAGTGGTGGAAGATTGAAGCGCCAACTTTCACGCTCGTCGTCGGCTCCCAATCCACGCCGCTTTCGATGGTGAAAAACCGCTCTGGGGAGAGGGTTGGACTCGCCTCAATGGTGTCGTTGCGGACACGAAACGGGCGGTAAAGCTCGTTTAAAGTCGGTAGGCGAAACGTCGACCCCGCCGAAATCCAGCCATCGAGTTCATCGAGCGCCTTTCTTCGCCACTCGACGGATGCCGAGGGTTCAAGGCCATCACGGTTGCTGGGTTCTTCATGTTTGAGTGGGAGACCCGAGGCTAACGAAGTCTCGGTTCGGTGCCCATCGGTGAGTTGCCAGCCGTCGAGGCGGAGGCTCGCGTGGAATTGATCTAACTTGTTCGGTTGGTAGGCTGCGGTACCGAAGACTCCCGCGACGGTTTGCTCGCCGCCGGCCTGACGTCGGCGGAAGATGCCGACATCCTCATTGGTTTCACCAGTTAGAATGCGTACATCCGTGCCCGCGCCGAATTTCCAAGAGGTTTCGCGATCCCAGAGCAGCGTCCATGCGCCTCCGGTGCCGCGACCAGGGACGACGAACTGATTCAGCGCAAGAGTCTCGCGGGTGCGATCTGCATTCACCGAACTGAATATCGATTGGAAACTCCGTCGTTGGTGCCAGGCACTCGCTTGCCAGGTTAGCTCACCCGGTCGTGAACTGACACGCAGTGATAGGTCTAACGCATCAGTGGAGTTTTCGGTGAGTTGGGTGCCGTTGTTTCGGTTTTCTTGGTAAAATGAAACCTTTGGTTCGATGGTGAGGCCGGATGCAGTAAGCCAAGCAACTTTGAAATCTCCGCCAGAAACATCGGTTTCTAACTTTTGATCAATGGGGCCACGTTGCGACTCATCCACTGCATAAAACCCCTCGGTGTGAAGACCGAAGGTAGAAAACTCAACCATGCGGGTCTTATCTTCATTGGTCATTTGATGCACGGTTGAGCCACTGACGGTTCCTTGTCCGCCTCCGCCGGCACGGAGCACATGCCGATCTCCAAAGGGTGGGAGTCCATTCATTTGAATGACTCCAGCGGGGCTTTGGTTGCCCCACGCCGCGGAACGCGAGGACGGGACGATCTGGATAGATCCAAGGGTAGCGGGGTCATACCTTGCCCAATAGACCCAGCCGCCAAATGGGTCGTTTTGTGGGATGCCGTCAAGGAGCACCAATGTCCTGGAAGCTGCGGTGGCCCCGGTGTTGCGAAGGCTCACCCCTGCGGAGGTTGGGTTGCCGAAAATCGATGACTGCCGGCGATAGAGCGAAAACGATGGTTCGCTTGCGAGCAGTTCATCGATGGTGCGGGGTGCTGATTTCCGTAAGTCATCGCGCGTCCATTGGGCGAGCGAGCTTCCGGATTCTCCACCGGTTCGGCGATCTGCTAGAACTTCAATGGGAGCAAGGATTTCAGATGCCTGCTCTGCCGCTTGGAGTGTGGCGAGTCCTAGATCTAATAAAGCAATCCCCGCAAGGTAAATGAAGCGGTTGCCAATCACAATTGAGTCAAGTGTCGGTGATTGAGAAATGATCGACCGTGCGAGTGATCATCGCTTGGCAACCCAGTTCACGGCGTTGATGAGTAGGTTTTTGAATTCAGGCGATTGGTGCGCTTCAGCTGCATGGCCAAGGGTGATGCAAACGATCCGTGCTTTTGGGTCGTTCACCGTCCAAACGCATGGATTCGGTGTGGGTCGTCCATCGGGTGCATTCTCCGCACAGAGGTGGATCCTGGATGGGTCTGAGATTTCGACGCGGTAGTTTTCATCGATGATTTTGAAATCGGTATCAACGCCGTGGGTCAATGGATGCTTGGTGTCAGTGATTCTAACGGAGAATTCGCCCTTGCCATGGCTTGGGGTGCGACCGGCGACAAAGCGGTCGTTGTATCCTTTCCACGGATGCGACCAGGTTGCAGCGTGCAGAAGGATGATACCTTTTCCGGCATCTGCGAACCGATGTAAGGCGCTTTGAAACTCATCCGTTCCATATTGATCGTCATTGCCACTGAAAACCAAGACCTCGGCTTGTGGCAGAAGGGCGAGTGCTTCTTGGAGGTTTGGAGTGGCCGCGACGTCCATGGTGCCAGTGGCCTTGAGAGTCTCTGAGTCGGTACCGAGAAAGTACCTTGGGAAATCGTGCGAGCTTCCCGCGCCGAGCAGGAGGACTCGCAAGATCTTCTTGGATGGTGCCTCCGAGAACTTCTGGCCACTCGGCTCGGTGCTGTCTGGTGCCTGCGGACCTGCCGCCCAAAGGTTCGGCATGAGCAGCATGGAGATGAAACAGACAATGTAGAAGGTCGTGGATTTCATGGAATGGAATTTAGTGAGATGTTCGATGTTAGAAGTTCTATCGATTTCAATCATTGGTAAAGATCGTTCAAATCCTTCACCGTCCATGGGACGAATTTGCGCTTCTCAACTGCTGGACGCAAGGCTTTGACTTGTTCGGCGGTGATAGGCTCCTCTCGTTTGTCGCCAAACGCAAACCGGACGAAACTAGCAATTTGTGCGAGCTCTGCATCGGTGAGGTGGCTGTGGCCGGGCATCACGCCGTTGAAGTGGAGTCCATTGATCTCCACTGGCCCCGTGAGTCCGCCCAGAAGGATGAGCGTCATGATGTCTGGGTCGCCCTTGACCCATGGGGATCCGGTGAGAGGAGGGAAGGTGTCCGGGACTCCACGGCCGTCTGCCTGGTGGCACTCGATGCAGGCTTTCATGTAGGCATCGCGACCGGCAAAGAATGCTTGCGGCACATCCACAGGCACTCGGTTGATGACAGGGGCGGCGCGGAGAATTTGGTCGATGTGGGCACGAAGTCCGGCTGGTGCGGTTGCGGCAAATTCAACAAGCTTCTGCCGCTCGGAGCTCGCGGCGATGCGGGTGATGATGGCGATGATTTCCTGGCCGCTCCAAGCGGTTGGCGCGTCGGCACTGAAGCGGGAGAAATCGGCAGAAAACAAGGTTAGGCCTTGGCGTCGCATGGCGAGTCGCATGGCATCCTTTGAGGTAGTCTCTAGCAGGTCTTGTTTGCAGGCGGTTTTCCAGAGCGCAGATGAGATGGCTTCGTTTGGTAGGGTAAGTGCGGCGGTGGTAAGCGCGATCAACTGCTCTCGCAGATCTTGGGTATCTGTGATCATGGCTGGCAGCGCTGCGACCACGGCGGGGTCTGTTGCTCCAAGCGCGAGCATCGCATGGCGGCGAATGAGGGGCTTGGAAGATGCGAGCGCGTTCGTTAGGGCTGATTTCGCAGTTGGGTTTGGAGAAGCGCTTAGTCCTTGCAAGGTCCAGATTGCATGGATGGCAGCCAGTGGTAGTCCGCTAGATCCAACCGGTTCTTCGGCTTGGACAGTTTTTACTAACTGAGAAATCGCGGAGTCTCCACCGTGTTCGATAAGCAGGCGCTGGGCTTGGAGTCGGATCCACTGAGAAGGGGAGGCTAGGTTGGTGACAAGAGAATCGATCTTGCTGGGATCGATGTCGGGTGCTTTGCGGAGTGGGTCTTTGCTGGGAACGATGCGCCAGATGCGGCCGTATTTGCTGTCACGAAGTGGGGTTTCATACGCATTGCCCTTGCCCGGACCAACTTTTTTGCCTGCTTGATAGGGGCTGTGGGGTTGGTCATAGCTGCGTGCGGGATTGTAATACCGGAAGACCACGTTGTGCTGGATGATGGGGCTGTACCAGTCGGCGATCCATAAAGCGCCATCAGGTCCTACGCGGGCGGCAACGGGTGATGCCCATGCGTCGGAGCTAGCAAAGGCATTGTTGCCCCGCAGTATCGTTTGCTTTAGTGCGCCGGCAGCGACGACATCGCCCACGGCGACCAAATGGCCGGTGGGTTCGCAGATGAATGCGTTGCGAGCCGTGAACGTTTTTTTCATGACCGTGTCATTGTAAAAGTGGTGGCCTGCCGCAGCGGTGTACCTACCGATTTGATCCACTTGGGTCACGTCGTCGCTGTTGGTGAACAACTGAGTTTTCTGATACGTTGAGGTACCGATTTTGAAATCCGTGGCCGGCAATGAGGTATCCAGCCGAGGTGTTTTTGGTTGATCGATTCCGCTGCCGAGGTAGGCGGCATTTGGAATGGATATCATCCAAGACGGATTGTTGTTCGCGGTCGATCCTAGCACGTCGCCCATTTCGGTGAATCCGAGGCCCCATGTGTTGTTGGTGGTGTCTTGAAGGAACTCGAGATCGTATAGATCCGGGCGAAACCGGAAGACGCCCTGGCCGAACTTGTGCTTTTTGCCATTGAGATCGATGTTCACGCCGCTGTATCCGACGGTGGCATAGATCCAATGATCGAGGCCGTAGAGGAAATTTGAGGTTGAAGCATGGGTGTCGTTGATTCCGAGTCCCGTTGCGAGAACTCTGCGGGTATCGCATTTGCCGTCACCATCTTCATCGCCAAGATAGACGATGTCTTTGGCATCGGTGATAACCACTCCATTTTTAACGAAAACACTGGTGGTGCAGTGGCGAAGGCCCTCGGCGAAAACGGTCATCTTGTCTGCTTTCCCATCACCATCGGTGTCTTCGAGGATTTTGATTTTGTCCTGCCCGGTGCCTGGTTCGTTCGGCACGTCGTTAGGGTAGCCAAAGCTCTCAATGACCCAAGCACGTCCCTTGGCATCCCAATCAATGGCGATTGGATTGATCACCATTGGCTCAGCGGCGAATAGCACGAGCTTCGTGCCAACGGGGACTTGCGTGTGTGCGGCGCTGTCGGCGGGGGATAGCGGCTTTTGCAGCTCCATCATCGGAATGTCTGGATGCGTCCGGTTTGGAATTTGTGGGATTTCAGTTTCGAGCTTGGGTAGGTTGATCTGAGCAAACTTAGACGCCTTCTTTTCTCCGATGGTCCAGAGGATCGCTCGTTTCACCAGCGTTTGATAAGCTTGCTGTTCCCAACAACGTTCGTCGTGACCGCTGGCGGTGTAGAAGACTCGACCTTTGGCTTCGTTGCGAGTCCACGTCCAAGGTTCGGGCTTGGTTTCACCCTTGTTGATCGGTGGGCGCATTTGAAGGATATGGCGATCTGCTGTGAGATCCATGTGCTCGTAAGTCTCGTCCCATGATTTTAATTCAGGAAGGTCCTTGGTGATCGGGTGATCTTTATCGATGGTCGTTGGAATGAATTCAGCACCTCCGTGGGTTTTGAAGCGTCCACCGATGAGGTTGAACCAATCCTTGGAAGGATGGAAATTGCCGCAGGCGCTGTGAAGGGCCACCAATGCGCCGCCATCTCTCACCCATGGCAAGATCGCTTCGGGCACCACTTCCTTTTCGTGATTTGCATACACCACCAGTGCGTCGTATTGATTCAATGTTTCGCGGGTGACCTCGCTGAGATCTTCGATATAGGTGAGATTGAAGCCCTCGGGGCCGAGAGCTCGCTTGAGTACCCGGTAGCGCTCAAGGGGGTTATGGTGACCGTTGTCTCCGAGGAACAAAACCTCTAGGCGGTGAGTTTCCGCGGCGGCGAACGATAGTCCAAGTGCGCTAAAAACGGCGATGCAGGCGATGCGGAGAATCATGAGTGGATGGGAGTTGATCGAGGATGCGGAGCGGATTGGTGGGCTCGAACGTGAAGGCAGTGGGTGCACGACGATCCCAAAGTTGCTAATACGGGACAAGCTATTGAAGTCTTTCGATCGATTGATCGGCTGTGTGGATTGTTTCGGGCAACCACGGGAAACGATTGATCAGTGGGTGGGTGGCTTGGTGTTGTCGATCAGTTCGAGCAAGCGGGCGACACAGGCATTGGCGAAAATTGGACTGTTGATTTCCTCGTCGAGTTCCTCAACCGGCACGCGGGCTTCAGCGCGGATCGAGCCGAATAACGCAGCATCGGCACGGGGATCATGAAATGGCTGCCCCTCGGCGCTGATCACGCTGATTCCTTTTTTCGGAATCATGATGACCGCGGGCAGCGCGTAAGAGTTGAGCTTGTGGGCGATGATTTTTCCCAACTGGTGACATTCCTCTGGCGTGGTGCGCATCAAGGTCACCTGGGGATTGTGGAAATAAAATTGGCGGTCTGCGAATTTCGTGGGGACTGTGTGCGGCTCGCCGAAGTTCACCATGTCGAGGCATCCCGGTGCGATCACGGCAGGCACCGGATGTTGAGCGACCGCATTCATGCGCTCCGGCCCAGCGCTTAGAATGCCACCGACGAGCTCGTCTGCCCATTCCGTGGTGGTGAGATCGAGCACGCCCGCCACCATTCCGCTGCCGATTAGTGCTTCCATGGATCGTCCACCTGTGCCGGTTGCGGCGAAGATGAGAACTTCGTAACCCGCTTCATTGAGGATCCGTTTGCATTCCATGACGCATGCCGTGGTGTTTCCAAACATGCTCGCAACGATCAATGGACGGTCGCTGGTGGTTTCGTGCTGTGCCTCGACCATCCCGCAGATCGCGCCTGCTGCGTGGGTGAAAATTTTTCGCGAAAGACGATTGATGCCAGCGATGTCCGTGATGCTCGGCATCATGACGATGTCGGTGATGTCGACATAGGCCGCTGTGTTTCCTGCAGCCAGTGTGGAGACCATCAACTTGGGGAAACCGAGGGGAAGGGCACGCATCGCTGCGGTGGCGATCGCCGTGCCACCACCGCCGCCGAGTGAAATGACCCCATCGATTTTTCCAGCTGCGGCGAGTGCGGCGAGCGTGATCGGAGCGGCTTGGCACATCGCGGCGACGCATTCGCCACGATTGCCGCGTCCTAGCAGACCCATGAGATCGAGACCTGCGGCATTGGCGACTTCTTCGCGGGTGATGTCTGGCCTCACCGATGGTGCGCTGCCGGTGCCGACATCGATCAACAACGCCTCATGGCCCCGTGCTCGAATGAAATCGGCAACGAAGGCATGCTCCTCACCCTTGGAGTCCAGAGTGCCGAGGACAGCAATGGTGGCCATGTGGGGTGGATGTTAGTTTTTCCGTTTTACCGGAATGGATTTGAACTGGCGCGTCAGATTGATCAGCGATTCCTCGACCCCCATGCGCTCGAGGCTAGACGCTCCGACAAATCCAACGCAGTCGGTGGCTTGAATCACCCGGTCTGCATCCTCGGGGGTATTGATCGGGCCACCATGGCACAGGTAGAGAATGTCGTCTCGCACGGTTTTGGCAGCGTCGATGATCGCTTGGGTGCGTTGGATGGTGTCCTCCCAACTTGCGACCGCACTCGTCACGCCGATCGAGCCACCAACCGTGGTCCCGACATGGGCGATGATTGCATCTGCGCCATTCTTCGCCATGGCGACGGCCTCCTCTGGCGATCCGACATAGACGATGGAGAATAAATCCATTTTTCCCGCGAGGCCCACCATGTCGTACTCCTTCTGGACGCTCATTCCCGTTTCCTCCAGCACGCCACGGAAATGGCCGTCGATGATGGTGTGGGTCGGGAAATTGTTCACTCCTGAGAATCCCATTTCCTTGACCTTGCCCAACCAGTGCCACATGCGGCGGCGGGGATCGGTGGCATGGACACCACAGATCACTGGGATTTCCTCAACGACCGGAAGCACCTCGTACTCGCCGATTTCCATCGCGATCGCATTGGCATCGCCATAGGCCATCATGCCGGCAGTCGAGCCATGACCCATCATGCGGAAGCGACCGGAGTTGTAGATGATGATGAGGTCAGCACCGCCCTTTTCGATGAATTTAGCGCTAATTCCTGATCCAGCGCCCGCGGCGATGATCGCTTGACCCTTGGAGAGCGTGTCGTGGAGTCGCTCGATGACTTCGCTGCGGGTGTAGGGATTTCCTTTCCCAGTCCATTGATTTGGCATAGCGTTGCTTGGTCGATTTGCGAGCGCTCGTCGAGTGCTAAATTCGTGGTGTGTGGGTGATGGAGTAAATGAAAACTGAAGTCATTCCGGGGGAATCGAGCCAGTGGATTGTGGGAGCCTTTGCAGGTCTAAGAGGGGAGAATGGCCCCGAAATCGTTGCCTTGTTCCAAGGGCACGGCGCTACCCGAAGCTAGCCTAGAGCGAGGCCGTACCGTTGGTGCTGAATGATTCGGGACTTTGCGATGGGCTGCCTTCGGGACGGACTTGATGACTCGTTTCGGCGCTTGCTTGGGATGTTACCCGGATGCCCCCTCAAGAAACGGAATTTTCTGACAGTCTCGGTGTTTTGCCTCACCTGTGTGGGAACCTGAATTGGGAGGGGGGCAGTGGAGGGGGTAACTGGGGCCAGTCGGGGGTTCACTGGGGC
>JARWZU010000017.1 GCA_029866215.1 Akkermansiaceae bacterium | reverse complement strand
GTCCTTGACTTGCCACGCGCGGATGAGCTTGAGCGCAAGCAGCGATTCCCCGACGCTTACCGCATGAACGTGGACGGCCCCGCTGGGTTCATGCTCGGTAGGCAATGAGTAAATCGCCACCCGTTCACCCAATCGAGTCTTCAGGCCACCACGGCGAAGCATTTTCACCACCCACCCCGGAAAGGCCGCGACAAAAACGAGCGGCAACACAAGCCGGTAAATCACAAGGGCAGTGAACAATCGCATCGGCACAAGCCTAGGAGGCCCCCGCGCGCAGGTAAAGCCAGGATGATGGCAGCGCAACCACTCGATCAACCGCATGAAGCCGATGGTCAAATCTTCCTTAAATTTCCTGTATTTTTCCAAGGCACGAGTTGCCAATTGGAAGCGATGCTGGTACCGATATCATCAATGGGTCGAAGCATGCCGCAACTTGAATTCCGCTGGACCTCGTGGCTCCGTGCCTTGAAGGCCCCGGAGGTCAAGAAATCGGCCCCACTCGGCGAGGATAGCGGGCTCACCGTGTGGTGCGCGGAGTCATCCAAATCGCTTGGCCTGAACGAACTCGCCCGCAAGGTCCGCGTGTCATGGAACCCACGGATGCAGACGACCGCTGGCCGGGCGTGGTGGCCAGATCGCGCCATCGAACTCAATCCCAAACTCAAAGACTGCGAGTCCGAACAGCTCTGGCGCACCCTCAAGCACGAGCTCGCTCACCTTGTCGCTTACGAGCGCCATGGCCGCCGCCGCATCGACCCTCATGGCGTCGAGTGGCAAGCCGCTTGCAACGATCTCGGCATCCCAGGCGAGCAAACGTTTCACAATCTCCCCTTCAAACGGCGCACCATGAAGCGCAACTACGCCTACGAGTGCTCGAACTGCCTCGCGGTCATTCACCGCGTCCGCCCGATCAAACGAACCGTCGCCTGCTACCCATGCTGCCAAAAATTCAACCACGGCTTGTATGACAACCGCTTCCGCCTCGTCAAACAACGCGCCTAACCGAATCCCTCAATCGCCTCAATCGCGATCCGCAACAAACAGCGTGTGCGTGAAACGTTTTGCCTTCGGATAGGCCTTGGCACTGATCGCCTCGACGTGCTTGAAAAATCCTGACAACGAGCGAACGAACGATGGGTCTGGATGCGCAGACCAAAAAATCACCCGCCCCTCGGGCTCTAACGCATTCTTGATGCGAGTGATTCCCTTCGGCGCGTAAAGCCGCTCATTGCCCTTTTGCACGAATGGGTCTGGGCCGTTGTCCACATCTAATAAAATCGCATGATAGCGGTCATTTCCGCAACGATCGATGAGTTCATAAACGTCGCCGATGTGAATCCTCACGCGAGGGTCGTCGAGCAACTTACCATTGACCTCATGGAGAAATTCACGATTCCATGCCACCACCTCGGGAAGCAACTCGGCAACATCCACGATCGCATCCGGCGCGGTGAGAGCGAGCACGCGCCTCAGGGTGAAGCCGAAGCCGAGTCCGCCAATCAAAATGCGTGGCCTCGCCGGCAAGTGGGCGCAGGAAAGCTCTGCCATTTGTTCCTCGGAAGCGGAGGCGGTGGTGCTCATCAGCTGCAGCCCAGCCACCTTGAGAAAGTGGTGACCATCGTGCTCATGCAGCGTCAGCTGAGCTCCATCCGGAGTTTTACAAGTGGCGAGGGTGCGGGTGATCTTCATGACGTTGGACTCGTGACAACCGAGGCGGTCGAGTGTCATCCGCAATCTCCTCGAGGGCAAACCATTCGCGTAGCTTGCCGCCAAATCCTAGCAGCACCGCTTCGATCCGCCACGCCCCACTGCGGAAATCCGCAGAAAATCGCCTTTTTCTAGTAACATCGACCGAAATCAAGTCATTCACGATGAGGCTTGCGTGGTCGCACATGGCCAGTCATTCTCTCCCAACACTTATGAGCGAACGACGCGTCGTCATCACTGGCATCGGCTGTATTACTCCACTTGGCAATGACCTAACCACCACTTGGGAGGGCCTCAAGCAAGGTCGGAGCGGGATCGGAACCATCACCCATTTCGACCCTTCACCCTTCGATTGCAAAATCGCGGGAGAAGTGAAGAACTTCGACCCCGATGTTCATTTTGCCGTCGCCAAGGACGCGCGCCGCTCGGACCGCTACGTGCAACTCGCCGTCGCCGCATCGAAAATGGCCATTGAAGATTCGGGCGTAGACGTTTCCGCCATCGATCCCCGGCGTTTCGGCGTAATGGTCGGCAGCGGCATCGGAGGTCTCGCCACTCTCGAGCGCGAGCATTCCACGTATTTGAGCAAAGGGCCCAAGCGAGTCTCGCCCTTCACGATTCCCATGATGATTTCAAACATCGCGAGTGGGATCATCTCGATGGAATACGGCCTGCGCGGCCCCAACATGGTCATCGTCACCGCCTGCGCGACCTCGAATCACAACATCGGTGAGGCATGGCGCATCATTAAATTTGGCGATGCCGATGCCTTCGTCTGCGGTGGCGCGGAAGCCGCCATCTTGCCGATGGGCCTCGCTGGCTTCGGCAGCATGAAGGCACTCAGCACGCGCAATGATGACCCCCAGAGCGCCTCACGCCCCTTCGACAAAAACCGCGACGGATTCGTCATGGGTGAAGGCGCCGGCGTAGTGGTCATCGAAGAGTTGGAACACGCCCGCAAGCGCGGTGCGACGATTTACGCCGAGCTCATCGGCTACGGAGTCAGCGCAGATGCCTATCACCTCAGTGCTCCATCCCCAGATGGCAGCGGCCCGGCTTATGCGATTGCCATGGCATTGAAGCACGGCAAAAAGAACCCCGAGGACGTGGTCTATCTGAACGCCCACGCCACCTCCACCGGACTTGGCGACGTGGCAGAAACCAAAGCGATCAAGCTCGCCTTCGGCGACCACGCCACCCACGGCCTCATGGTCAGCTCGACCAAGTCGATGACCGGTCACATGCTCGGTGCAGCTGGCGGCGTGGAACTCATCGCCTGCGTGATGGCCATCAAGGACAGCGTGATTCCACCCACGATCAATGTGGAGGAACAAGACCCTGAGTGCGACCTCGACGTAGTGCCAAACATCGCCCGCGAGCTTCCGGTGAACGTCGCCCTCAGCAATAGCTTCGGCTTCGGCGGCCACAACGCGTCAGTGCTTGTCAGCAAGTTCGAGTGAGCCCCACCATGGAAAATCCCGCATATCGGCAGGCCGGCGTGATCGCATTCGGCGACACCGATGCCAGCGGCTGGGTCCACTTCCCCAACATTTTCAAATATGTGGAAGCTGCGGAACACGCATTCTTGCGTTCGCGCGGCGTCATCGTATTCGACCGGACCGAAGGCGGTTGGCCGCGAGTCAAGGTTTCCTGTGATTTCACGCGCCCGCTTCGAAGCGGTGAATCAATCGAAACCCAGTTGGTAATTTCCCGCATCGGCACGACCTCGATCACCTGGGACTTCGAGATTTCTCATGCGAATGGTGAAACCGCCGCATTTGGCAGCATGACCACAGTCCGCGTGGACACCCATGGCCGCCCCCAGGAAATCAGCGCCGCCGAACGTGCCGCACTCCATTGACATGGAAGCCAGTGTTGAAATTTCCGGCCGCATCATCCTCGTGCCGACGCCGATCGGTAACCTCGCCGACATCACCTTGCGTGCGCTTGAGATCCTCCGCAGTGCAGATCGGATCGCTTGCGAGGACACTCGGCACTCGGGTCAGTTGCTGGCGCATCACGGGATTTCTGGCAAGCCACTCGTTTCACTCCACGAGCACAACGAAGCCCGCCGCGCTCCTGATCTCATCGCGGCCGCGAAAGCGGGCGAGACCATCGCCGTCATCAGCGACGCTGGAATGCCCGGGATCTCGGATCCGGGCTACCGACTCGTCCAAGCCTGCATCGAGTCCAACACCCCGCTCGAAATCCTCCCCGGCCCCTCCGCCGTGATCACCGCGCTCATCGGTTCAGGATTCCCCTGCCACGCCTTCCACTTCGGCGGATTCCTCTCGGTGAAATCCGGCAAACGCCGCACCGCTCTCACCGCCGCCCTCGCATCCGGCGAAACCGGCATTTTCTTCGAGTCCCCACACCGGATCGTTTCCACACTGGAAATCCTTGCTGACATCGACCCATCCGCTCGCACCTGCGTCGCCCGCGAGCTGACCAAGAAATTTGAAACCTACCACCGCGGCACCGCCGCCGAGGTGCTCGCACACTTCCAAGCCCACCCCCCGAAGGGCGAAATCGTGATCCTCGTCCATGCAGCCGATTGATCCCAACCCCACTGGAAGCCTCATGCACTCGATGCGTGCCCGACCGCGATGCCTGTTGAATTTTCGAGCGTTGAAAGCAGGCAACCCATTGACACGGATTTGCAGAGGGCGTATGGAAAACGGCATGATTTTCAGTCGCCGTTTTCTCGTCATCATGGCGGCGCTTTCATCGGTTGGATGCGTGGGATTTCGCTCCACCCCCGAGTGGCATCGGGCCCTCGACCGGCACACCGACCAACTCGGCTACCGCAACTGGATCGTCGTGGCAGAAGCATCATTTCCCGCGCAGAGCAGGCGTGGCATCCACCAAGTCAATGCCGCCGTCGATATCCCAGAGGCACTCGACTACGTCCTCGGATCCCTCGAGCAAAAGGAAAACGTGAGGCCGCGGCTCTATCTGCCCCGCGAACTCCGCTCCGTGGAGAATGACTACGCTCCCGGAATCGACTACTTCCGCAAACGCTTGGAGAGCGCGCTCCACGGCTATGAACCCACCGAACTCGAGCAGCAATCGTTGCTCACGCTGCTCGAGGACGCCAACCGCAGCTTCGATGTCTTGGTGATTCGCACCACCACCCCACTCCCCTACTCATCGGTCTTCATCGAGCTACAGCCCGGGTACTGGGATGCCGACGCAGAAAACCGACTCCGCGAAAAGATTGATCGTGAGTACGCCGAAAAAAACGTGCGACGCCGATAGTTTTGTGCATCCTCCCGACATGAGCCGCAAGGACGACGAACTCCGCCACGAACGCGAAGCTGCATGGATCGGCGACGCCGTCCTCGCCTTGTTTGCCCGCCAATACGTGCTGCGAGAACGCAATGCCATGGATGGCGAATGGTTTACCCGCCTCACTTCTAACGATTTCCTCAGTGCATTCGGCAACCCAACCCGAGTGGAAGCCTCCATCGGCAAGATCTACCGCGAAGGCGGACTCGACGCAGCCTTCGCTTGGATGGACGCCGAACTGATCCCTCTTTTCCGCAAGCAAATCGCGAAAAAAGGTTAGGTCAACCCAACCACTCCAGCGCTCTTCGCGATCATCGGCCACTGCCTCAATCGCTCCCCTTGCGGGTCTGCTCATCGCGCTCGCCGAACACGATCACGCCATTGTTCGTTTGCAGCATGCTCACCACGCTGACATCCACGGACGTGCCAATCCGCGCCACCGCGTGATTCACCACCATCATCGTGCCATCCGGCAGATAGCCCACCGCCTGATGGTCCTCTTTGCCGGCACGCACCAGTGCGATCCGAAACCGTTCTCCCACTGCGACCGCTGGCTTGAGCGCGTCATCAAGTTCGCGGATATTCAGCACATCGAGTCCTTGGATCTTTGCCACCTTGGCGAGATTGTCGTCGGTCGTCATGAGCCGTGCCCCTAGCAAGCGAGCGATCTCGATGAGTTGCTTGTTCAGCGTTTCCGCCTCGGTCTGAACGGATGACTCATGAATCGAAATTTGAATATCAGAGGCATTTTGCAACTCCTCAAGCCGATCCAACCCACGCTGCGCGCGGCGGCGGTCGAACTCGGAATCCGACCTCACCATCGTCTGCAGCGCATCAAGCACAATGCGCGGCACGATGAGCCGACCAAACAAAAAACCCGAGCGCAAAATCCCAAGCACCCGACCATCCATCACCGCCTCAGAATCCAAGACCACCGGCTGGCCCGATGACGAGTCTTGGCGGAACCGCACGTAGGGAATGATGAATGCAAAATCGTCGCGGTTGCTCCGCAGCGCCAGCACCGCACCCAGAAACCCGAGGCTCGCGAACAAGGTCACATCGATGGTTAGACGCAAGGCGTTCACCAACACATCCAGCTGCTCCGCCGTGGCACCTTTCTCGTTTTGCAGCCGATCCCGAAATACCAATTCTAATAAACTGGAAATTTCGACCCGTGTGAGCAGCCACGCACAAAACAATCCAACCCCCAGACCGAAGCTCGCAGTTGAAAACCCCCGCAAGGTGAAACCCTTCATAAGGATCTCGATCCAAATGAAAAATAGCGCAACCCCAAGACCACCGAGCAACCCCGTGACGATGGAAATATCGAGCGTGCCCTTGGTGCTCAGCACGATCGCCACGCCTGCCGCTTCACAGATCAGCAGGTAGGTTAAGCGAGCAATGTTGACTGAGGGATGCGATGTCATCGAATTTTCTAACGCTTCACCAGCCAAGCGAACCTCGCCCCTGCGAACGCGCCATGACAGAAAAAGCCATTTGATCTCAACTTAGCCTTGTTCGTCGGCGGTCATCTTAATGTCCGTCAGCGCAGCGATGAAATCCCCCAGAATTTCGGCAGGCAACATGATGGTGTCGCGATTGCCGCCAACGTCTTCGGTGATCTTCACGACCATCCCCCGTGCGTTCTGCTTGAGATCGAGATAAAACGTCTTTCGATCCGCGAGAATCTTTTCTGTGTGTAATAAGTCGGTATTCACCTTGATTTGAGTTTGGTTGAACCTATCTCGGGAAGTGGAATCTCCGGCGGAATCACTGTCAATGGAATTCCTTGACCACAACCCGCTGGCACTGTGCCATGCGCATGCCGCTGACGGCTCCTTGGCATGCGTGATTTTCTTCCGACCGACCGACCCGCGTGGGTGCTCGCGCCCATGCAAGACGTCACGGACCTGCCGTTCATGCGGATCATTGCCCGTCGTGGTGCACCCGACTGGTTCGTCACCGAGTATTTCCGAGTCCACCCAGATTCCTGCCTCAACCGCTACATCCTGCGGTCGATCGATGAAAATCAAACGGGCCGCCCGGTTTTCGCGCAAATGATCGGCCGGGACCTACCCAGCCTCATCCGCTCCGCCAAGGAACTGGCCAAACATGACATCGCCGGGATCGACCTCAATCTCGGCTGCCCCGCACCCATCGTTTGCCGCAAGGACGCGGGTGGTGGGTTGTTGCGAAACCCGGAAACCGTCAACCACCTGATCGGCTCACTGCGCGAGGCCATCCCTGGCCGCTTCACGGTCAAGACACGCGTCGGCTACCACTCGGAAGATGAATTCCCCCGATTGCTCGAAATCTTCCGCAGCCACGCCATCGACGGGCTTTCCATTCATGGCCGCACCGTGGTGGAACGCTACCAAACGCCCGTGCACCCCGATTGCGTGCAACTGGCCGTCCAGACCATGCCCTGCCCTGTGATCGCCAATGGCAACGTAGTAGATGTCTCGACCGCCCAATCGTACCTCGCACAAACCGGCGCGGCAGGACTCATGATCGGCCGCGGCGCGATTCGCAACCCGTGGCTATTCTCACAACTTCAATCCACGTTCAACTCAACTCCAGTCTTCGCACCCACCTACCGCGACCTCTGGGAATACGTGCTCGAGCTCTACGACGAGATCGCTCGCGAGACCGCGAAATTCAATCCTCTCGCCCACGTCCAACGGATGAAGAAAACCCTCGCCTACATCAGCCACGGGCTTGAAGGCGATTTCGAATACGACATGCGCCGCGCTAGGACGCCAGAGGACTTCCAGGAAATTTGTCGCAAGCATCTCGACCACGACCTGCCGATTCCCGCGAGGCCGCCCGTCGGATCGAAGCTGTTCTGCGGCTTCGAAGCACTCACTCCGGCCCAACGAGAATGCTCATGAAAATCAATGCGCGGGGCCTTGATGGTCCTGGATGTATTCCTGCTTGAGTCCCAGTGCCTCAGGGGCATGGAGCACCAGCATCTTCATGCGGATGTCCGCTGGCACGCTCGCACGGGTCGCCTTGGAAACGATCACCATGAGGCCGATCGCCAATGGCACCGTCCAAATCGCGGGTTGCTCGCAAAGAATGCGCAGCAGCGGATGAGCTGCCCAGAACTCGTTGAGCGGTGCAAAGCCCGCGAAGACCTTACCCATCGGCCCCTTGTCGAGCGAGAGATTGCTGACGTTAGTCGCAGCCGCCGCGATCAACGCACAGAGCCCACCGGTGAGCATGCCCGTCGCCGCACCCTTCATGGTCATGCCACGCCACCAGACACTCATGAACAGCAGCGGGAAATAACTGGCAGCCGCGATGGCGAAGGCCTGCCCCACCATGAAATTGATTTCTAGCGGCTCCACAAAACATCCAAGCACCACCGAGATGCTACCGATGAGCACCGCGCACCACTTGAACATTCGCATGCGTTGCTCAGGAGTGGAATTGGGCCGGATCATCCGCCCGTAAACGTCATGCGCCAGTGCACTGGTCATCGAAACCAACAAGCCCGAAAACGTGCTCATGAATGCCGCGAATGCACCCGCGCAAGTGATGCCGCTCAGGATCGAGCCGAGCATGCCATACTTCTGCGAAATCAACATGGGAAGCCGCAGCACCACCGCATCCGTCCCCTTCACCCCCGCGAGCCCCGTGTAGAGTTCTGGCATGAGGTTTCTTCCCATCACACCAAACACCGGCGGGAAAACATAGAACACGCCGATGAGGATCATCACCCACATCGTGGTTTTCTTCGCAGCGACTCCATCTGGGTTGGTATAAAAACGAACCAAAATGTGCGGCAATCCGGCGGTACCACACACCAACGCAACGATGAGTGAAAACGTATAAATCAACGAGTATGGCTTTTTGTTTTGCGCCAGGAAACCCGCACGCTCGCTCTCAGGAAGCGCATCCGCCGCCGCCTTGACCGCTTTGGTCGTCAGCGGCCCGAAGGGTGCCAACCAAGCATCATCCTTCGGTGCCTTTTCAGGAAGCGCGCGGCGTTGGGTTATCACCGCATCCACCGATTGGACCAGCGCGGGTTTTGCTGCAGCCTCCGCCGCCGATTGGTTGACCGACAGGTTTTTCCCGTAGCCACCAAATACCGAAATCAGCACAAAAACCGGCGCCGAGATCGCAAACATTTTAATCCAATACTGAACCGCCTGAATCAAGGTGATCCCCTTCATCCCGCCAAGCGCGACATTGAGCGTGATGACCGCTCCCACCACCACCACACCCACCCAGTAAGGCAGGCCAGGCAAGATATAGGAGAGCGCAGTGCCCGCACCTTTCATCTGCGGCATCGTGTAGAAAAAGCCAATGAACAGCACGAAGCACACCGCAATCCGACGGAACAACGGCGAATCAAACCGACCTTCGGCAAAGTCCGGAATGGTATACGCACCAAAACGCCGCAACGGCCCGGCGATGAACAACAGCAAAAACAAATAGCCACACGCATAACACACCGGGTACCACAACGCATCGTAGCCCGACGACATCACCATCCCCGCGACGCCCATGAAACTCGCAGCACTCAGGTACTCGCCCGAAATCGCCGAGGCATTCCACCCGACGGAAACCGAGCGACCCGCGACGAAGAAATCGGATGCCGACTTCGACCCCTTGGCCGAGCGAAAGCCCATCCACAGCGTGACGACAACGGTGATGCCCGCAAGGGCGAGGATCCATGGATCAACTTGAGAAAAGTTCATAACGATTCGAAATCTAGAAATTTAGGAATTCAGGCGATTGCCTTTCTCGGCATTGCGAACCTCGGCTTCTTCAAGAGCCATCGAGCGGGTGATGAATACCCGCGCAATGATCCAAACGTACGGGAAAAACAAAATCCCCAAGACCAACCAACTCAGAGTGAAGCCACCCACGCGGCGCGCCATCAACTCCGGAGCGAGATAATTCAGCAGCGGCATCCCAAACAGCAGCAGGAGAAATGCAGCAGCACATGAGATGGATAACTGGAGTTGGCGCTTCATCAATCCATGAAGAAACTCCTCACGGTGAATGAAATCATTTTCCTTCGTTTGATCTTGGGACATACGGTGGGCTTGTTCGATTTTCCAAATCGACATGAATCGATGCGGGGTAACACAGAACAAGAACCAGCAGCCAATCCGTCAAGAACCTTTTCCCGACTTGCCGACAACTGAAAGACACGCCTCCGCAATCGACGCGTAAGCCTCCCCCTCCCCCAAGCGCGGTCATCACAGCCCCGCCCAAGGTGAGTGCAGTCTGTTAGAAGGTGATGGTAGCGGACCTTAAGGTGCTTGCAGAACGTGCCAAGGTGCATGCGAAAACACCTCAAGGTGCGTGCAAGTCCTTCCCTAGGTCGTGGCAGCCCCGCCTCAGGTGCGTGCAGAACCGCTCCACCTCCGTGCAGAACGGCCCAAGGTCCATGCGAGTTGATGCCAAGGTTCGTACAGAACGGCCCAAGGTTCGTACAGAACGGCCCAAGGTGCGTGTAAATGGACCTCTAGGTTCGCACAAAACGGCACGAGGTGCGTGTATTTTCACCCGAGGTGCCTGCGAAACTACACGCCGCCCGCTTTACAACTGCCCTTTCCCCCCGTAATCCGCATTTCAGCTTTCCAAATTTCCACTTTACCCCAACTGCGGATTCCAGGATCAACCAAGGGTCAGTTTCCTGCGTGCGAATAGGTCCGCAGATAAAGCTGAACGTCCGTCACACTGCCGACGAAACGGCTGAGCGCAGTCTGCTCGTCGTTGAGTAGGTTGATGGCAGGAATCACGATCTTCCAGCGGGTGTTCCATGCGCTGCGGGCGATCAAGCGGTTCGTGCTGAACTCCAGCGGTGGCCCACCACCTTGGAAGAGCGAGGCCATTTCAACAGCGCGGAAAGCCTGATGCTTGCGGATCACCCACGGTTTCTCGTTGAGCGTACCCGTCGCACTGAAATACTGGTTGCTGTTGAAGGCGCTCGCTCCGAGGTTGTAGGGCAGCGGTAGGGCTTGATCCTGCACCGTCCACGTACGGATCGTGTCGGTGTCGCCCAACGGCGGCGCCCGCATGATGTCATTGCCGCAGGGGATCAGGTAAACGTAGGGCGTTGCACTGAGGATCGATTCTCGATTGGTCGAATCCAATGGAATCTCACTGATCGAAGCATCCATCCCGACGTAGCCGGGCAACACGATGCCCGCGTTACTAATGACCGTGGCGTAGCTACTCGTCGAATAGACGTGGTCACCGCCGCACAACTCCAAGCCGAAGAAGTTTTTACCCGACTCGATCGTGGTGCTGAACGGAATAATGATTCCCGGCACCGCGCTGCCGTCAGGCTTCTTGATGTTGCGGCATTGGGTCGCCACGTCCGAATCATTGAGCACATCAGAGACGATGTGTTGCTCCAGCGTCTGCATCCAGGAGTCGTCGTCGCTAGTGATGTCAGGATCATCCTGAATCCGGAAGAGCTCTTGGCGCAGTGAAAACACGGTGCCGTAGTAATCGGGGTTGTTGATTCCAAGGCGGCTTTCTGCCACCGAGAAATCAGCGTTGAGCTGCGCCATCGTGCCCGCCAAACCAGCATCGCCCAGCGCACTGGCTGTCGATTTTGGCTCCCCATCGGTGAGATCACCCAGCGAGCGGGAGGCGACGATCTTTGCAAACACCGACTGGCCCTGCGGCGAACCCAGTAGTCCGGTTTCATAGTCATAGGCCTTCGCCGCCATGTAGGTGTAGCGGCTCGCAAGATCAAACAGCGAACGGTACTGCTCCAGCGCCTCGTTGCGGAAGGTGCGGAAGGTGAGATCCTTGGTCCGGTAGCCTTGGATCACTGCAGCTGCGCGCTGGCGGAAGACCTCCCGTTCGCGGAGAATCCGGTTACCCCGCGCGACCACGTTTTTGACATTTTGCAGGGCAGACTGATGGCTAATCATCAGCTGCATCAGAGTATTCGCCTGGGTCGTCACTTCGCGGTAGGCGGCGTCGTATTCGTAGGCCATCTGCACTTCTTCCTGCGAGAAGCCGAGAGTTTGCGTTGTGTACTCAAGCGCCTGCTCCTTCCCCATGATATTGATCTGTTGATAACGGGCGGCTGCCTCGGTAGCAGTTGAGGTCGCCCGCAAGAGTGACCATGCCACGATTCCCGCCAATTCCACGCTTCCTCGTGCAGTTGATGTTGGATCCATCGCTAGGCCAACCGTCGTTGGAAAAAACTCTGCCACGCTTTGAGCCGAACCTTCGACTAAAGATGCGAGATTATCCGTGATCTGCGCCGAAATCTCGAGGTTGGTCACGACTTTTTGTAGGCGAAGAAGTTCAGCTTGTTTGCTGGATAGCTCGGCATTGGACGCCGCGTGCATTTCCACCAGGCTCTTGAAAACAGCTGCCTTGTGTTTCATCTCAGCGAGGTTCTTCTGCAACCCAACATTCGCCTCCGAGATCGCCAGCCAACTCTGCTGGGCATCTTGTAGCGCGTTTTGCAGCTCCCCGGTTTCCGCCCGCGAACCCAGCGTACTATCCCAAACGTTGTTGTATTGCACGAACTGCGACGGGCTGACCGTGACCGTGCGCGCGGTGACCGAGGTGCCAGCGTCATAGCCGTTGACCACGTCAGCGATGCTGTTGCCAGTGAACTCCTTGATGTTGTTTGCCTCTTTGATCGTCACCGAGAATGTCTTGCTGGTATCCACCAAATCGTTAGGCCGATCGACAATGAACCAGTGATTGAGGTCGGGACCGGCGTAACCTTGGGCATAAAGTTTGCCCGCTCCGATATCTCCCGAATACGGACTACCGTAAATGTCGATGAGCTGGTTGACATAGGCCGACTCCTGCATCGCGATGTCCGTGGTGTAGTCATCCACCGAATTTGTCTGGTCACGTAGCGAGGCTGTCATCACCGCGGCTTGATTGAAGGCACCTGCCGCGTTGTTGAGCGAACGCAGCGCACGATCATAAATCTGCGCAAAGTGACTCATCCCCTGATAACGACTCAACTCCTGACCCAGCGAACTGGCGAAGTAAGGGTCGATGTCAAAAGCGATCGATCCCGGACTCAGTCCAAGCGGGTTGAGGTGCGCATTGGCATTGTCGAGGGTGGTTTGGAAGGAATCGGCCGCCGCGGGCAATAGCGCCAATTCCGGTACGGTCGTGCGGTCGATCTTCTGGATGCCTGTGTGATAGTTGTCCACGTCTGGCAGGATCGCGTTTGCCATCGCCCAGTTGACGAGTGCGCCTTGAGCGCTGCGGCTGATCTCCTCTTTCAATCCCCATTTGCGGGTCACCCCGGTTTGAGTGTTTTCCTGCGCGCGATCGCGGAAGTGCGTCCAACCGCTGGCAGGATCATCTTTGTAGTCGCGGCGATAGGTGAGCGCGACCACCTGCTGTGCCGTGCTGGCGAGGTTGCTCGCTGCTGCAGCAAACTTGCGTTCGTCTTGGAAGTCGACCGTCACCGGCACGCCTAACACGGTCACCGCTTCCGCCCGCGGCGTCCAGGTGAAGTTTTCATTCCACAACAATCGATAATAACCCGTGAGCGCGGTCAGGTAGTGACCGTAAGCGTCGCCGTGGCCTTGCGGGAACATCCGCTGAGCATCCGACTCGTCAACCACGCCGTTAGCGCTGCTGCTGCCGACTTTTTCTTTGATGTTATAGTTCACCGCATAGATTGCCTCGCCACTGTTGATGCCGCGAGTGTAGTTCCAGTAGAGGCGATTGTAAGCAGGGGCGGTGCTCACGCCGGGGCTGACGCTGTCGTCGCGACCGTGGAGCAGTGCAAGCTCTTCGTCTAGCGAACTGGACACTTGGCCCTCGAACGAGAATCGACTGCTGTTGACCGCGCCGGCATCCAGCGAAATCGTCGAGTTGGCAGCATCGGCGTAGGCCTCGTTGCCGAGGAGCGTGTAAAGATCATTGAGGTAGCCTGCCGCCAGAATGAGGGCGTTGTTGGTGTCTGGATCGTTGGTATTGGCGTCGATGCTCATGCTCTTGGCGCGATTGAGCACGGTCTCGTAAATGGCGATGAGCCCTGCATCGTTGATGTTGTCCATGGTCAACGCCAGATCCCCTTCCCAGCGGGTTCCGGCTTGGGTGATCACACTGACGTCGGTGTTGATGGCATTACTGGAGAGATCCTTGACTCGTTGTTCAAAAGGATTGATCGCGGCGAGCACCCGCTTGACCCAGCCCTCGGTGAATTGCGGTGGCATCCAGCGCGACCACGGGGTGCCGAGCACATTGCCCGCACTGGCCTTCGGACGGTAGCGCATCGTGAACCAGCGATCATTGAGCACAAATTGCGCTCCGCCAAACGGATTGGTCGGCGAGCCGCCGATGATCGCGGTGTTGCTGTTGACCGAGTCCACCCCCGTGTTGGGGTTATAATCACCCGGTGTCATCCAAGTGCTGCCACTCACGACCAGATCCGTTTCTTGAGCCGCTTCCAACTTGAAGTTCAAATTCGACAGCGTATTGGCATCGGCTTCGGAATAAACCGCCACTTCGATCGTGTTGGTACCCACCGTGAAATAACTCGGATCAACGCTGAACTGCTTGCTCAGACCGTTCGTCGTCAGGCCGGTGCTGGCACCCACCGAGGTGAATAAATCGCTCGGCGCGTTGAAAGCTAGCGCCGGCTTTTTATTCACGTAGAGCACACAGCCGTCGAAGTCGCCCAAGGTCGCGCTGAAGACGATCTTGGCAGGAATCGGGTCGCTCAAGGTCACGCCCGCAGGGTGTTTCAGCATCAGCGCCGGATCACCCGCCGCTTTTTCGTCATCCGTATAGCTGGTCTCATCAATCACCGTGGTCGGCTGATTTTGCGCATCCATCACGTAATTCACCGGACGGACGTTGAGCGAACGCGGTAGTGGAAGTGCCGCGCCTGCTGCGGTGTATTGGGCGTCACTGGCGGTCAACGCACTTGGATCACTGACGACCGTCCAGTTTTGGGTGTTCGCCGTGGGATCGCCGATGCGGGTGGTCATTACCGTCGAATAAATCGCTGGTGAACTGGCCGCACCTGTCGCCCAGCGCCAATCGAATTCATAATCCTCCGGCTTGCCGGCAAAGTCCGCGCTGTGGCGCAGCGTCACTTGCTCGTCCAGCGGATTGCTCGAAGCGATCACTTTCAAATCACCCGTGTAGAGCTGATTGCTGACCTTGAGCACCTTGACTTGGACTGGGTCGCCCGTGGGCGTAAAGGCCCTGCCGTTACCGAAGACCATCGTCACGAAACCCGTTCCTTGGCCCGTCGCTGTCAATGCGTAGCTGTCAACCGCCGTGTCGGGATCTTCAATCGCCGCGATCACCGGCGCGTTGGTGTAGGTCGTCTGGTTGGTCCGATACCACGACTTGAAGAATCGGCCGAAACGGCGCCTCAGCGAAGTGACGGTTTGGATCGAAGCGTTGTCGCTGGAGGCGTAAACATCCACGGCTTGGGTGGTGGTGGTGTCGACCATGTAGGTCCCCAACTTCGCTGGATTTTCGACAAAGGTTTCCACCGTTGTCTTGAGGGTCTTGATGGCCTTGAGCCAAGCGATGTGCTCCGCACCGGTGGTGGTTTCTAGTTGATTGATCGCATCTTCTTGAGCGGCCGTCAGCAAGTTGAGATCGAAGTAATCTTCACCGGCAACTTCGTCATGGAAAACGCCCTTGAGCACCAGCGTGCCCTTTTTGCCGCGCATCGGGTCAAAGTAAAACCGCTGCTGCAGGTCGGGCGGCAGCTTTTGGAAATACGTCTTGCCTTGGTAAACGCTGGTGGCGATCGAACTGGGCAGCTCATTCAACCCTGCCGTTTCGATGTCCACAGTCTTTTCGCGAGTCGGATCGAGCAGGGTGACGCTGTTTTTGGTGGACGAATTGGTTGCATCCTTCGCCACCGACTGTTGGTAGAGCACCTGCGCACTTTTTTGGCCGCGGATCTGCGGCAGGCCGAACTTCGGCAGCGCCAGCGTCTCTCCGACCCGCAGTTCGGGGGCATCCGTCGGCCATGCGGGGCGGTACGTGATCGTCAGCGGCGCATCCTCTTGGTCGGTGCCCGAAGCGGTGGTGGCGTATGCATCGATGTTATTGATCGAAAGAGGTTGGCCGGTGCGCGAGGGATTACGAAGAAATGGCAGAATCGTGCCCACGGCTGGCTGCGCAGTCGTTCGCGTTGCTCCCGGAATGAAGAATCCATCCTGGCTGGTGTAGTAGAGCTTCATCGACAAGGCTGGCAAGTACGACCAGGTCTGCGCCGTCGCCGTTGCGTTCTGCGAGAGCACATAACTGGTGGCATTGGTGATGCTAACGATCGAAGCCGTACCTGTACCGCTGATGCCGGTGCCGCTGACGGCCATCCCCGCGACCAAACCCGTCGTATTGGCGGTGACCGTGGTCCCGTTCGCAGTCGAGCTCACCAGCTTGGGATCGCCATGCGGTCCGCGATGCACCCAGGTGAAGCCCTTACGATCCTTAAAGGTGAAGTTGGAGTAGGCGGGATCTACGCTGAAACTCGTATTCGTGGGAGCATCCACCGCACTGAGGATTTCAATATCCTTGGCGGTGCGCGCGTTGCCTGTGCCCGTCATCGCCAAAGGCAATAGCGGCAGCGGATAGGGTTTCACCAGCAGAGTTCCTGCAGTCGCGGTGTAGTTGAAGCTGAAGCTCGCGTTGCTGCGCACCACTTGATAGGCACGCATCGCTGGCCGCTCGTCCGTTGCGCTGGTGTAGGCTACGAGCACATAGGGATCAGAGGTATATTTAGAAGCTTGGTAGCCGCTCACCGATGGGTAGATGTTCAAATCCTCGCGTAAGGCATAAGCACGGCTTGGAGTCCCACTCATCATGAACGCGTGTTCCTCATTCGGATTGTATCCCGGTTGAGTGAAATCGTTTTGCACATAGACCGTGCCTGCGCCTTCTTCGCCGGACAAGTCGCCCGTGCCGACCCCTTGAGCGATCACGATCTGCGCCGGCGCCGATGGATAACTCACGGTGTAGCGACCAACCTTGCCCGGTACGTAGAGATCCTTGAAGCTGGCACTCGGCGCAGCGATTTTTTTATACCACCGCACGGTCAGCACCTTGTCCGTTGGCAGGGCATTGACGGGGATGATCGCCCCTGCATTGGCCGCGACGACGCCGACCACACTTGGGTTCAGATAGCCTGCGGGGTAGTAGCCCGTCCCGGCAGAAATGTAGCCTGCGAGCTCGTGACCACTCGGTGCCGCGAGGCGTGTGCCGACCGTCGCCGTGCCATTGATCGCCGCACCTAGATCCGCTTCCACCCTGTAGTTTAAAGTATTCGTGGCATTCGCAATGGCAGTCGATAGCACATAGCGGGTGCGGTCGGTGATGCTGGCGATGGCCGCGGTGCCACTGATTCCTGTGCCAGAGACGATCATCCCGACTTCCAGCCCCATCGTGCTACTCACCGTCACCGTCGTCACCCCATTGGAGGTGACGCTGGTCGATGCCAGCGCGAGACTGCGGGTCTCTGCCTGAGTGTAAAGATTTACGTACCACGTCGCGCCCGTGTTGGTGAACTTCAGCAGCGAGCGATTGCACAGATCCGAGCTGGGCCCAAAAGTCACATAGAGACGCTGAGTGGTATCGTCGATCTTAGCCTCCACTTGATTACCATCGTCCTGATAGACGATTTGCGGCAACAAGCCATCGGTGAATTGAAGACCGTTGTCCGCCGTGCTGCCAGCCGCGTCCACCGTATTGTGGGCGTAATCGGCCAGATTGGGCGACCAGCGAAGCCAGTAGCGATCCTGATACTTCGGCCACTTCATGCCGAAGTTGCCTGCCTCCAACCAGTAAAAGACCACTTTATTGTAAGCGTCGGGCGAAACAGGACTGCCGTTGTCTGGGACATTTGCGCTGCCTGTCTCGCGCTCTGCAGTGTACTCCGGCGTCCCATCGGACTTGGCGGTGGTTCCGTAGTAAGTAGCACCACCGGTTTGGGTGCTGAGCAGGGGCGCAGCCGTTAAAGTCGCATCGCCGTCGTGCGGCACAAGCGTTTTACCCAAATTGACCGTCGCGTAATTGATGTCGGGGGCGCGTACCATATCCACCACATCGATGCCCAGGGACTCATAGACATTGTTGCCCAGTCGGACATTGCCGAGGTACTCGATCAGGATCCGCCCCTCCACATTGTAGGCATGGATCATCCCGTTGCCGCTGTATTTATCGAAGGAGAGGGTGGTCAAATTCTCGGCAGTTGGCACGTAGCCGGGGATCTCAACCTCTTGCGCCACCGCTTTGGGCACGTTGTTGTTGAAAACCGGGTTCACCGTGGTGATCCGGCCGTCCGTTACAGACACCTTGGGCCCATCAAAACTTCCTTCCGTCCAATAAATCGTCCGTACTCTGGCCGCCGTGTTGGACGACACCGAAAAGGTCTCGGTCGTCGTTCCATAGTTCCCACCGGTCGCCGCGAGGGTCACCCAGGTGATCTGCACCCGCCCCGGCTGCGAGGCATAAACTTTTTCCGCGTGCAGGCTGTAATAATAGCTCATGGCGGGCGTCACCGACACCGCCGTCGAGCCATTGATCGTCTGATTGGCATTTCCCGCAAGGGTGACATTCGTTCCGCTGATGGCGGTAATCGGCTCGCCCAGCATCGTCGCACCCACCACGACGCCCGTGGTGATGCTGGCCACGGTCACCTGCTTACTGCTGGTACTCGAGGCGGTGACATTGACGGTGTAAATTGCAACCGGAGTGGTGCCATTGATGAGCTCGCCTGGCTCGACGGGCTTGACCCTCCAGTAGTTGGCACCCGCGGGCGTCACCCCATCCACCTTGACTAAGGGCGGCGTCATTACGTCGCCCATGAAATAACGCGGAACTCCCGAAGCGAAGGTCCCACCAAAATAGCTATTCTCCAGCACGATCGACGAAGTCGCCGTCGCTGGGTAGGTTCCGGCGTAGGTGTAAGTCGGCACCGAGGTCACCGACTTGGCGCTGGAAGATCCCGCCACTTGGCCCACGCCTTGGAAGTTGCTGTTTGCCGTCTGCGGGAGGGTCGCTTGGTTGCTGATCTGGTTGCCGGCCGTTCCTTGGGTGGTGGCTGGTCCAAAAGCCGTGGCGTTGCCACCTGCCGCCGTGTATGGCGCGTAGATCCAGTTAAAGTTGCCAGCGGAGGCATCGTAAGGCTGCGCTTCTAACAATGGAGCAGCGAGTAGAGCAACCCAAGCGGCAAGGCAGCGGATGAAGCGGGAGTTCATAATAAAGAAAAATTGAGCAAACCAAAAAACATCTTAAAATTCAAAAGCAGGGCGTCGGCGCGCCAATCGAAACATAAAAAGGGCAACACAAGTTTCTGCTTGGAGTGCAAGCCACCCCACGCCGCGGCGCCCTCATTCCCGGAGAGGAATCAGGTGCGCTAACGGTGATGGGCGCTAAAAAGTGCATGAGGGCTTAGAAAAGGTTTCGGCCAACGCATTACGTGGCCAGCGATTTTACTGCCCCTCCAGCTTGATCGAGACCGTTTCGAGTGCACCCGACTTGCTCATCAGTTTTTCGAGGGCGACGAGCCTAGAGTTCTGCGTGGCAACTTCGTCCGCTTGGGCGGTGGCCCGCTTTTCCTGCTCCGCCAACTTGGCCTCTAACGCTTGGATCTTGGTATCCCTCTCGTGAATCTGCTCGTTAAGTTTGCTTAGGTCGGCATCTGTCTGAATCTTATACTCCTGCAAGGCCTTACAGGCGATGGTCGCAAAGGTGGTGTAGCCCACGGTCTTCATTCCATCGCTGCCAGTCGCGACAAGGTCGGGGAACAGCGGCTCCACCTCCTGGGCGATCACCCCAAACTCAGCCTTCGCGGCAGGATCACTCACATCTTTCCAATGGAAGCGCCGGAAAGGCAATTGCATCAAACGGTCCAGCATCGGCTCCGCATCTACGATATCCTTCTTCATGGTGCGATCCGAATACCAGTCGATGTTACTATCTCCATCGTAGCTGAATCCCCTCCAAGCATTTGGGTACTGTCCCGAGTTATAAACATCAAAGGCGATTCCTGCGCGATCCGCCCGATAAGACATTTTCACGTAACTGGTAACACCATTAGTTGCTGTCCCCAAGGATGTAAATCCGGAGGTTGTGGTGGTGATCCCACCTTGGGAGGTATCCAAGGTACCCACTGCCAATCTCCCTCCATTGAAATACATTTCCTGCGTCGAGTTGTTGTTGCGGATATACAATCCGTCAGTGCCATAATTGAGATAAGTCCCGTTAGACGCTCTTGGCCAAAAAACAGGCTGGGTGGTCCCCGCGACGCTCTTACCATAAATCAGCTGGCTTTCTTCCATCACGACGGAGCCTCCCAGATTCATTTGTCCACTCACGCGAGCCGTGCCATTGACATCGAGTTTATAAAGAGGATTGGCTGTACCAATACCGACGTTTCCGCCATTGGGATTGATCGCCATGGGAAATGTCAGCTGATCGGAAGGTCTCAAGGCCTGCAACCAGGTGGCATAACTGTTAGTTCCAGTGTAGGATCCAAAATAGGTAGCAACATCGCCCCCGCCGATGCCGGCGACCGCCGTTGAGCTTGACGCCGTCGCGACCTGTGCTCCGCCTACCGACAAGCCGCCTGCGGTTAAGCTGCCCACCACGCGTGCCGTGCCGTTCACATCGAGTTTGTAGGCTGGAGTTAGATTACCGATGCCGATGTTGCCAGAACTGTGCAGGCTCAAGAAGGCTCCAGAGCGCTTGGTCACATCAACGTTCATGCCCAAAACCAGTGCAGTGTCAGCCCAAGTGGCGCCTGCTGCAGTGCGATAGCCGGAGATCGCCAAACTCTGGCTATTGTTCGTGGCAAACCCGAAGTTACCCAGAAGCAGTTCACTGCCCAAGGTTTGCCCCAAAGTCCCAGCACCGGTGACAAACGAACTGCTCAGGGTGGTGGCATCACCATAGATCGGATTACCAATCGACAGTTTGGCGGCGGGCGCCGTCGTGCTGCCGATGCCGACGTTGCCGCCGCTCGGGTTGAGCAGCAGGTTACCGACGGTCGCGGCGGCGGTGTAGGATTGCAGGGTCGCTACGTTGGCCGTGGTGTCGAAGCCGATGTTGAGCCGCTTGTTGGAGTCGGT